>JAGXHW010000032.1 GCA_024635995.1 Clostridiaceae bacterium | reverse complement strand
TGATACAATTCGGCATCGTCTGCTACCGGCTGGCCCAGCCAGTGCAGCCGCGCGTTGTCCGTACGCCATTGTTCGTTGGCGAGACTGTAGATCAGCGCCCGGTCGCCCGCGCACCAGACCAGCGAGGACAATGTACCGGAGGATGAAGATTATATAGGGGAGGCGTAAACATGGATGATGCATTACGATTTAGTGAGGCAACAGAATTGTTATACCAAGGCAGGAAGTTGGATGGTTGTACCTTAACACCTGAGTCACCACCAATTTTTATGACGACAGCCTTTGTGCTGGGAGACCTGGACGATGTCCACAGAACCTATGACGAGAAAGGCTACACTTATGTGAGAACACGAAATCCCAACAGAACAGCCCTGGGAGATGCCATTTCATACCTGGAGCAGGGAAAATTCACACTCCTGTTTAACTCAGGCATGGGTGCCATCACCACCACTTTTTTAACGTTATTGAGACCGGGGGACCATATGCTGGCAAACGCCCATATCTATGGAGAAACCCTGGATGTCATCAACCAATTATTGATTGAATATGGTGTATCGGTGGATTTGGTTGATTTCGAAGACCTGGAAGCAGTCCGTGCCGCAATGAAACCGGAAACGAAAATGGTGTACGCAGAGGTTGTCAGCAATCCAACGGACCACCTGGCAGACATTGAAGCATTGGCAGGTATCGCCCATGATGGAGGAGCTCTGTTAATGGTGGATAACACCTTTACCACTCCCATTGCAGTGAAGCCCATGACACTGGGTGCAGACATTGTCATCAACAGCCTCACCAAGTTTATGAATGGCCATAGTGACACTTTGGCAGGCTCAATTACCTTACATGACGAAGAACTCTACGAACAAATTCATGCCATTCGCATGTTAACAGGCACATCAGGCAGTCCCTTCGGAGCGTGGATGATTCAACGTAGCCTTCAAACCCTGGACTTACGGGTGAGGAAGCAGATGGCCAACGCAACAAAACTGGCACAAGCGCTGGAAAATCATCCAAGGGTGTTAAAAGTCAATCACCCTTCACTGCCCACCCATCCCCAGCACCAGCTGGCGATGAAACTGTTTAAAAATACTGATAACATGACGGCTATGTTCAGCTTTGAAATGCCGGATGACAAGGAGAAAATTAACGCATTTATGAACCGTTTACACCTGGCCCATTATGCACCTACCTTGGGCGGAACGCGCACCACATTATCTCATCCCATGCATTCATCCCACCATCATGTGCCGCCCGAAGAGCTGGAAAAAATGGGCATTTCCTATGGGCTCATGAGGGTGTCGGTGGGCATTGAGGAGGGAGATGACCTGGTTAACGATTTTATTGAGGCCATGAGTGTGTTTTAAGGAGTAGGAGCTCTTCATAGAATCCTGAGAGCTTGTGAAAAATCGAATGATACATGATAGCCTGCTTCCCGATTGTGCCTTCCAGAGATATCAGAATCATCGAAAGGAGCCTGATGATGACGGATAAAACCCTTCGTTCTTTAAAATTATTTGGTGCAGGCTTACTGTTTCTGGCGGTCATCATTTTTATCAGCCAGGTACTGATGTTGCAACAACGGATTAACCTGATTCACCCGTGGGTGGGGTGGCTCTTTGTGTTGGCAGTGTCGGCAGTAGCCGTTTACACCATCGGCTATCCTGTCTATATGTACATTAAACTGCCCCGGGCCATGGCTCTGCCTCCTGAAGAGGATGAAGTAGCCCGAAAAATGTATCAGCAGCAGCTCGTCCAGCATCTGAACCGGAATAAAATCCTTGAGGAGAAGGGTTTGTTACCCATCCCGGCAGACGCTGATGAGGCTTTGTTGTTGGATAAACTGGGGGAATTGAACAAGGAGACGGAGAGTTTGACCAAACGGACTGCCTCCCAGGTGTTTTTAACCACTGCCGTGTCTCAAAACGGAAGCCTGGATGGCCTCTTTGTCATGGTCAGCGCCACAAAAATGGTGTGGCAAATCGCCGCCATCTACCATCAACGGCCGAATCCTAAGGATTTTATAAGGCTTTATATCAATGTGGCAGCCACAGTGCTGCTGGCCAGGGAAATCGAAGATTTGGACGTGTTGTACGAGCAGATGGAACCCATGATCACCACCCTCTTTGGATCCATGCTGGGTTCCTTTGTGCCAGGGGTGAATGCAGCGGTTAATATTCTGGTCAATTCAGCCATACAGGGTACAGCCAATGCCTTTTTAACATTGCGGGTCGGGTTTATAGCCCAGCAATACATGGGAAGTTTGGTTCGGGTGGAACGTAGGCGTATCAAGCGTTCAGCTTCCCTACAAGCGGCAAAGCTGTTAGGGTCTATCGTGTCAGAAAACGCAGGTTATATTCGACGGGCGGCCATGAACCTTTCTAAAAAAGGGGCAGGCAATATGTATCATCATGGGAAAAATATGTTTACCGGCATCTTTAAGGGACCTGGGAGCGTTTCAAAAGACCAGGGAGAAGAGACTGAATAGAATTAAAAATTTCACAGAACCGTTAAACAGAAGGAGAAGATGAACATGGCCCAAAAGAAAGTGAACTTGTGGACCAGGCAGGATATAAAAAGTTTGGACGAGCTGGAAAAGAACAGTGTGCTGCGTATTACTCAAAACCATATTGATAAAAAGTTTGACATTATTGCTGATTACATCACCGAGGTATACCAATGGTTTATCACAGCAGCGAGCCAACGGGTGCAGAAGCCGGAGGATGTGGAATATCCCATCTGGTGCTCTGTCAGCGAGGAAAACATGCTCAGACCCACGGAGGAAACAGTGGTGTATGTCATCGAAGTGGATGAGTCGGAGATCATTTACTTTGACAGCATAAAATGGGATTACGTGCTGAATCATTTGTATATTCCAACAGATGAAGCAGACGCTGATGCGTACCGGGAGGAAATGAAACGCCGGGGTCATAAAGATATTTACTCCTTCTTTGAAAAAAGAACGGCACACTTTTACCCCCGGGAACGGAAACAAATTGTTGAAAGCTGGGTGCGAGTTTTTGACATTGATCAGCGGGATATCTTTCGGGTACAGGCCAATATCTGGGAAATAAGACCGGACATGATTAAAGACATCATTCACTACCAGGGATAACAGGAATTGATACACCTTTTCAAGCCATTTACCCACTATGACAGCAATCCTGTTCTGCTGGGTATTATTGTGTCAGAGAAAGGGTTTTTATGTTTTTTTGCAGAAAAGAAGGAGATTTTTTTTTATAACGAATAACTGCTAATAAGAACGGATCTGAGTATGCAGTAAACGTAATGTGTAAATTATTAAGTGTGGATTGGCTATTGGTGAGCAAACAACCAGGGAGACAGCTGATAAAAAAACAAAAGCCCAAAAACCATCAATATATCAGGGAAAATGATAACACGTTGGAAAAAAGAACTTTTCTGGTATTCAGTTCAATATAAACGGTTTAAAGGTTCCATTTTCCTGGCTTCTTTTTTTACCTGCCTGGGCGTTGTACCTTACGTTTGGATGGCACACGATGGATTCTATGGTGGCTTCCCCTATTTTATTCCTTTTTTGGCTGTGGTGCTCATGACCCTTCACCAGGGACTTCTAAGATGATTGTTCCTGGCTTTGTTATCTGTTTCAACCCTGACAAATATGGCCACCAGTGTGGTGATTATGTGTTACAGGCATTGGCAGAATTATTACTGAAATCCAAGCGAGAACAGGATACAGCTGCCAGATGGGGTGGGGAAGAATTTATTATATTATTGCCAGACACGGACATGAGGGGAACGTTGGTAGTGGCAGAAAAAATAAGAAACATGGTAGAACAACATGGTTTCAATGACGGGGTGACGGATCACCGTCTGACCATCACAGCGGGAGCTACTGAGTATGATCATGAATCAATGGAATTAGATGACTACATACGTAAAGCAGATACGGCACTTTATTGGGGAAAGGAACAAGGCAGAAACAGAAGTTATGGTTATATTGATAAGAGGGTGACTCTGCAGAGTTTCGAGTAACCATTCGCATTAGCAGATTGTAAACGGAAGAGGGAGAGGTGGCAATATGAAGTATACTGTTTCATCGGAAGTCTTTGCTTTGGATTCACGTCTGCGGTTTGGTATTATTATCGGAAAAGATATCAAAAATCGCCTTTCAACCAAAGAGGATGAAATGCGTCTGCGCAGGGCAGAAGATAGTGTGCGAGAAAGAATAAAACCAGAAGAATTAAGGGAAGTAAGCAACATTTCTTTGTACCGTGAGATCATGAAACAAGCAGGCATTAATCCTAATCGATTTCCTGTTTCTGTTGAAGCAATGTTAAAGCGTGTTCTTAAAGGTGACCAACTGCCGATGATCAATGCACTGGTAGACCTGTGTAATGCAGTATCCCTGGAGAATCTTATCACCCTGGGCGCTCATGATCTTGGCGATATCCGGGAGGATTTGGCGGTTCGTTTCAGTACAGGTAAAGAAAAATTTCTACCTTTCGGTGAGAGTGAGGAAGAGACAGTAGAAGAAGGAGAGCTGGTGTTTACCAGTGGTGATCAGGTGCAGACACGAAAGTGGATTTGGCGGCAGAGTGAACTTGGGAAAACCACTCTGGACAGCCACCATATCATCTTTCAACTGGTGGGTATGGCAGAGGATCCGGAGGATTCCCTCGTTGAAGCCATGGCAGCTATTGCTGAGATGGTGATGCTCGATTTTGGGGGATCCTGTGAAAATTATCTGGTTGGTCCGGAGAACGAGGAAATTGAATTTGAATCATGAGAATGAATAAAGATAAGATGACCCGCACAAAATGCGGGTCATTTTACAGAATAGATAGTTTTCTGCATATAACACTTTGAAATATAGACTCAATGCGTTACAATGTAATGGATAGAAGATATGCATAAAGGGGTGGCAGCGTGAGAAAATATGGTGGTAACATGGTTGTATTAAATATGATAGGTTACCTATTGGTCATTGTTGTCAATGGACTGGCCAATGCCTTGCCGTTAAACGGTATCACCACAGGGGAGATTTCTGATCTATACCCCAACTATTTTACTCCCGCAGGGTTTACTTTTGGCATATGGGGAGCTATTTATCTCTTCCTGGGTTTTTTTATTTTGCGGCAGACAGTTTATTACTTCCGTTATGGGGGACTGCCCGTTGAAGTGGAAAAAATCGGATTCTTATTTTTGTTTTCCTGTATTATGAACATGGCCTGGATCGTAGCCTGGCACTTTTTATTTGTCACCTTGTCTTTTGTGATCATGTTGTTATTGCTTGCCAGCCTGATCATCATTTATCTAAGATTACGGGATGGTCATTTGGCAGGCAGGAGAGCCGCCAGCTTTCTGGATTTTTGGTCAATGCATGCACCGTTCCGACTATATTTGGGATGGATTACAGCGGCAACGCTGGCCAACCTGACGGTGCTTTTGATTCATCGTGGTTTTGATGCCATGACCACGGCAGGTATGGTGTGGGCAACCACAATGGTATTTGTTGCAATGATCCTTGGGTTACTGATGTTGATTGCCAAACGCGATGTTATTTATGCCGGTGTATTATTATGGACATTTGTCGGTATCGTTTATAAACGATTCAATTCACCGGAACTGGGATTGCCTGTTGTCATCATGGTCGTGGTGGGAATCATTATGCTGCTATACGGGTTTATCAGAGTAAAGGCAACCTCAGATTAACGTTTTTCCATGGCTTTCTTCTGTATCATTAACCCTTCTTTTTCTGTCAGGGCCCGGTAAATAACAGCATAATTGCCCATGGCTGCAGCAAAGGCATCCGAGATGGGGCCATGAAAGACTACCTGTCCTGGGTACATTGCAGCCACTTCTTCAGGCGTGAGCACATAGTTGAATTTGTGCTTGCGGCCCAAATAAAAGCAACTATATGGCCGTTGAATATTTGCCTGGATCGTTCCCTTGGTGATCATCTGAGCATAGAGTTCATAGACATTGATATCATTGGCAAAATTGATCATGTCAACGATCATGCCTCCAGGGGGGCGTGCATTCAATTCAAGCGCCACAATTTCATCTTTTTCGGTGACAAAAAATTCAAGATGGAAAAACCTTTCCTTTAATCCAAAAGCTTCAATGGCTTTTTCTCCGGCATCCACGATCTTTGGAGATAATTCTCTTGGAATATAAATGAACATGTCTAAATCTTCATTCACAGACTCCATCACATTTATGCCATACACAAGTCCTGAAGATAAGACAATTTGTCCTGCGCTGTTTGTCATACCATCAAAGGAATGTATGACTCCCTCAACAAATGATTCCAAGAAATAGTCTACGGGCAACTTGTTTTTTAAAAATAAATTTAGTTCTTCATCATTGTGCAGTTTGTAGGTGGCATAAGCGCCAACACCGTTGTCTGGCTTAGCAATGACCGGATACCCGTGATCACGAATAAATGCTATAACACTAGCGGTGTCTTGAACCAACATACCTGGAGCAGTGGGTATGCCAATCTCCTGAAAGACTGGTTTCATTCCGGACTTGTATTTCAGTGGAAACATTTCATGGGTTTTCAGTCCAGGCACATTAAAGTCTGTTCGAAGTTTTGCATCAGTTTCCAACCAAAATTCATTATGGGATTCTATGCGATCGATTTTTCCATATCGAAAGGTAAAATGACCACAGGCACGAAGCATTTGTTCATAATCCATCATGCTGTCCACTTGATAGTACTCAGTAAGTGAACTGCGAACTTCCTGTGAGAAGGTATCGTAGTGATCTTCGCCGATGCCCAGGGTGTTGACACCCCTTGTTTTCAGCGCGGTCCAAAAATTATGGTAGTTGGGTGGAAAGTGTGGAGAAATAATGACGAAATTCATATCAGAACCACCTCACATTGGATTTTAGTGAGTCTCATAGGCTGCTGTTATTTCCGCAGCCCATTTTTTTGCCCTTTCAATTGATCGATCCCGGTCCTTTTTTGCAGGTTCAAAAAAGTCGATCTCACCGAGGATAATGCTTCCCTTCAGTTTCTGCTTAAGGTGACGGAACGTATTGGCATTTTGTCCTCCATGGCAAGTGAACAGACCAATTGCCTTGTTGGTAAAGTCAACAGAATTCAATAAAGTTGCCACGGGTGGGGCGAACGTCCACGCCCATACCGGGGTTCCGATTAAAAAAAGGTCATAGTCCAGCGGATTACCCTGAAAAGGTAATAAAATAGGTTTGCGTTTCATCATAACCTGGCCTCCACCCCACAGGTATTTGGAAAAACCTTTGGACTCCATTTCTTTCTCCGGCACCAGGGGAAGCAGGTCAGCATTGATGGATTGAGCCATGCTTTCGGCCATTAGACGGGTGTTGCCATCAAAGGAATAGTAAATGACAAGTGATTTGGTCATAAGGAACCTCCTTTCCATAACACATAGATACCACGTTTAACAAAGTTACCACATTGAAACAGTGTTTTTCAAGGATTTTCTATTGTTATTGATTGTGTTACGATAGATGAATGACAAAAACTCAGGAGGAAACAAATATGTTGGGAGAAATTGCTGCTTCTTATTATACACCAGAAAAGGATTTAAATTGTGCAGAAACTATTGTTTATGCTGCCAATGAAGCCTATCAACTGAACTTGTCGAAGGAAACACTTCATGCAAGTGCCGGGTTTGGAGGTGGGATGGCCATGGAAGAGACTTGTGGTGCGTTGACGGGTGCCATTTTGGTTCTGGGGATCATGCTGGTGCAGGACCGAGCCCATGAAAATGATAAAATGAAAGAAATAGTGGCTGATCTTTTTAGAAGGTACGAAGAACGCAAAGGTACTTCAAATTGTAAAATACTTAAAGAACAATTCAGGGAAGAAGATCCGATAAAGTGCAGAGGCATTGTTATGGATGCAGCGGAAGTACTGGAAGAGCTTCTGAGCAAAGAAGGGTTCACTGTTCAGTATAAAGGCACCTTCTAAAAGGTGTTTTTTATTTGCAAAAAACGGGTTTGTATGATACCATAAGTCGGTAATTCAAACATGATGCCGAGAGGAGTTTTACCATGAAATATAGTGTAAACAAGAAAACCCTATGGGTTTTATTACTGGTAACAGGGTTGCTTTTCACAGCATGTGGATCACCAGCAACGGAAGAACCTGCTGAGGAAGAAGTCAATATGGGAGAGCCTGTTGCTTCAGTCAATGGCGAACTCATCTATGAAACCCAGTTTCAGCAAGTAATTGAACGTATGATGTGGACTTACGAGCAGCAGGGTATGGACTTCAGTGGAGAAGAAGGGGATGAACTTCGCCTTCAGGTGGAGGAAAGTGTATTGGATCACCTGATTCAGCAGGCCTTGTTAATTCAGGAAGCTGAGAAACTTAACCTGACAGTATCCGACGAAGATGTTGATGCGGAATTTGAGAGCCTAAGAAGTCAGTTTGACACAGAAGAAGCTTTTCAGGAAATATTGGACAACACCATGTTTACAGAAGAGGAGTTAAAAGAAACCTTAAAAACAGAAATGACCATCGAGTCTTTGTTGGAAAGTGTTGTTGAAGAGATTGAAGTGGCAGAAGAAGACATTGAAGGAATGTACGCGTCTTATGAGGAACAGTTTCAGGCGCAAATGGAAACGATGGAAGAGGACGGAGAGGAATTAACAGACGAGGAGAAAGCCGCCATGGCTTTGCCTCCTTATGAAGAAATTAAGGAAGAATTGCGTTTGCAGCTATTACAAGAAAAACAACAGGAAGTAATGATGGCTTATGTGGATGAGTTGATGGAATCAAGTGAGATTGAAAAACTGATATAGTTGTGGGTTGCAGTTGATGGTAAATTTACTGGGAAGGACTTACGTCCTTCCCAGTTTTGCTGAGTTGATTGTGATTGTGTAATCAGGTATGATAAAATGCATAGTAGCAATACCGCCGATTCAAAAACAGGATGATGAATGAATAGAGGAGATCAGTCGGATGAAAGTGTTAATCGTAGGCATGGGAAAATTGGGATTTCAATTGGCAGACGCCTTTTCCATCAAAGACAATGACGTGACTGTGATGGACCAGAAAAATACGGCGCTTCAGAAGACCACAGACCAATTAGATGTCATGGCGTATCAGCACAATGGTGTGGAATTGAGCAGCCTTAACAAAGCCAGTATTGGTGAAATGGACTTAACCATTGCCGTGACAGATGATGATGAAACAAATATACTCATTGCATTTTTGGCAAAACGTATGGGCTGCACCCGATCCATTGCCCGTGTAAGAAACCCAGAATATTCACGCCAATCCGATTTTATTAAAAAGGAAATGGAGATTGATTTCATCGTCAACCCGGAACACAGCACAGCCATGGAAATAAAAAACTACCTGATGAGAGACATGGTCATTCACATGGAAGATTTTGCCCAGGGGCGGATTTCTTTGGCAGATGTACACGTTAACAGCATGTGTGACATAGCAGGCATTAAATTAAAGGATTTGAACATACAGGAAAAGGTGCTGGTGGCCGCCATTGCCCGGGAAGGTGAAGTGATTATTCCCTATGGTGAGACTATGATTGAAGCAACAGATGTTCTGTACTTGATTGGCGAAAGTGATGATGTCGCCAGCTTTTCAGGCAGATGCGGCGTACCCATGGAGAAAAAGGAAATAAACAGTGTTGTCATTTTAGGTGGAGGACGACTGGGTTACTATCTGGCAGAATATTTGACGGAACTGGGTATCAATATTAAAATCATTGAACAGAACCGTGAAAGATGCAAATACCTGTCTGAAAACTTTGGGAATGCCCTGATCATTAATGGTGACGGAACTGACTTAAGCCTACTCAAAGAAGAAAATGTTTTTGATGCCGATGCACTTGTGTGTTTAACGGGGTTGGACGAAGAAAACCTACTTTTGGCTCTGCTGGCAAAACAGTTTGGCATGCAACATGTTATTTCCAAGGTTAGTCGGCCTAATTATATCCCCATTATTGAAAAGCTTGGGGTGGATGTGGCGGTTAATCCTGTCACCATCACGGCAGGTGAAATTCTCAGGTATGTTCTGGGAGGTAAGGTCGCTTCCATTTCATTGCTACTGGGGGGGGCAGCCGAAGCCCTGGAACTCATTATCCAGCCTAATACCTATGTGACAAGGGACCAGCTGCAATACCTTGATCTTCCTAAGGGTGTCATCATAGGGGCTGTGCTGCGAGATGGAACTGTACTCATACCTGACGGAATGACACACATACAGCCGGGAGACAGGGTTGTGGTGTTCATGCTCAGTACAGAAATGTCAAATGTTGAAAAATATTTTTTACCACCCAGGAGAGGATTACTCAGTGAACTATGGAATAATCGCTAAAGTCATTGGAAGTCTGTTGATCTTTGAGGCCGCCATGTTCCTGCCAGCTTTTATGGCGGGTGTGTATTATGATGAAACCAGTTCCCTGATATTTTTGGGTGTCATGCTGCTGACACTGGTGGTGGGGGGGATTTTAACACGTTTTACCCACTCATCCCGGGATATCAGGGCCAAAGAAGCTCTGGTCATAGTGGCAGGCGGATGGCTGGCGGTTGCTGCTTTTGGAGCCCTGCCCTTTTATTTATCAGGGGCAATCCCCAGTTACATGGATGCCTTTTTTGAAACAGTTTCTGGAC
>JAGXHW010000031.1 GCA_024635995.1 Clostridiaceae bacterium | reverse complement strand
AGTCCCTTCCGGGTCGCCATTTTAGTGGTTGAATAGTTTTAGAAGGCAGCACGTAATATCCATGCGGGTGTGGCGGAATTGGCAGACGCACTAGACTTAGGATCTAGCGGGCGACCGTGGGGGTTCAAGTCCCTCCACCCGCACCACATTGTTTTACATTTATATGCGGAAGTGGCTCAGCGGTAGAGCATCGCCTTGCCAAGGCGAGGGTCGCGGGTTCAATTCCCGTCTTCCGCTCCACAATTTAGACCCATTAGCTCAGTCGGTAGAGCACCTGACTTTTAATCAGGGTGTCCCGCGTTCGAGTCGCGGATGGGTCACCATTCATTAGGCGGCATAGCCAAGTGGTAAGGCAGAGGTCTGCAAAACCTTTATCCCCAGTTCAAATCTGGGTGTCGCCTCCACAAATTTGCGCTCATAGCTCAGCTGGATAGAGTGCTTGACTACGAATCAAGAGGTCGGGAGTTCGAATCTCTCTGGGCGCACCAGTATTTGCAAGGATTCCATTGGTTTATACCATTGGAATCTTTTTTTACGAAAAAACATCGACATAAGTTAAGATCCCCTGACGTAGGGGTTTGACAGCGTATGAAGATGTATTATATAGTTTTTCTTAGCAACTCTAACAATTGGAGGAGTAGATAATGGATAAAATAGACTTAACAGCATTAGAAACTGAGATAGTACTTCGAAATGTCAGGGATGAAGATCTGGATGAGTTAGTCAGACTTTCTGAAATTTGTTTTCCTGAAATGGATCCGTGGAAAAGAAACCAGCTGGAAAGCCATTTAGTGTACTTTCCAGAAGGACAGTTTTGCATTGAATATAATGGAACGATTATTGGGGCTTCATCAAGTTTAATCATCGATTATGACGAGTACGAGGATAACCATAATTTTGATGAAATTAGTGATGAAGGCTACATTTCCAATCATGACCCAGAAGGGCTTTACCTATACGGCATTGCCATTATGGTCCATCCGGAATATCGAAGACTTAAAATTGGAAGTCGTCTGTATGAGAAAAGAAAACAATTGGTGGAAGACTTAAACTTAAAAGGGATATTAATTGGCGGTAGAATACCCAGGTATCATAAATTTGCGCATGAAATGAGTCCCCGTGAATATGTGAAACAGGTGGTACAACACAAAATTTATGATCCGGTATTAACTTTTCAGTTGATGAATGAATTTGTTGTGAAAAGAGTCAACAAAGAGTACCTGGACGATGATGAAGCTTCCATGCACTATGCTGTGTTATTGGAATGGAGTAATGTGGATTATCTTCCCAAATCAAAGAGACATTACATCAGAGCTTATCCGGTACGTATATGCACGGTGCAATATCGGCTTAAAAAAATTGATAGCTTTGAAGAATTTGCCAGACAATGCGAATATTACGTTGAAACAAGCTCTGTTTATGAAAGCGATTTTGTCTTATTTCCAGAATCATTCACAATGCAGCTCATTTCATTTTTGAATGAACCGATACCAAGTAAACAAGTTCGAAAAGTGGCAGCTTATACAGAAGACTATATCAGATTATTTTCAGAATTAGCTGTTAAACATAATGTGAACATCATTGGGGGTTCACATTTCGTCGAAGAAGATGAAAAGATATATAATGTCTCATATCTCTTTCATCGCAGCGGTAAAATAGATAAGCAGTATAAGCTACACATAACCCCAGATCAACGTAAATGGTGGGGAATTCAACCTGGTGACCTAATCAATGTATTTAATACTGATAGAGGCAAAGTGGCGATTTTAATATGCTATGATATTCAGTTTCCTGAACTATCAAGAATTGTGACAAACGAAGGCGCCAACATCATATTTGTTCCATTTTGTACGGATGACCGAAACGGTTACTTAAGGGTTCGCTACTGTTCTCAGGCCCGGGCAATAGAGAACCAGATTTATACAGCAATTGCAGGTACAGTGGGCAACTTAACCCATGTTGAAAAAGCAGATATGCAATATGCTCAGTCTGGGATTTTCTGCCCATCCGATTTTTCTTTCGCTCCTGACGGCATCATAGGTGAGTGCACACCAAATCTTGAGACAATTGTAGTGGGTGATGTTGATTTAGAAATATTGCGACGCAGTCGCACTAGAGGTACAGTGACTCACCTGAAGGACAAACGGAAAGATTTGTACAAAACAGTCAGAAAGTAACTACCTTGAAGGAATGTTTTGCTTTGATCGTTTACTTGAATTATTTATGTTGTTTTACACTTGTATGACATGTTGCCAGGTTTCCTTTACGGAATCGCTGGAATACTGTAAGATGAATGTATCTAAATGGTTGAATAACAATTTGAGGAGCGGTACTATGGATAAAGGTACATTCACAATAAATAAACGTTCTACTATTGCGATATTAATATTTTTTTTCACAGTGATGTTGAGTTCATCTGTCTACGCATCCATGCCTATTGGCACCCCAATAGGAGAAGTATTGTCAACAGACATCATTGCAACCATTGACGAAAAGCCAATTCCTTCAATGAATATAAATAATTATACAGCCATTGTTGTGGAAGATTTAAGGACATATGGCTTCGACGTTATATGGAACGAACAAGACCGCACGTTAAAAGTCACACGAAATGAAATGAAAACACGTACAGGAAAAGAATTTACCATTCAACGATTGGAGCCGGGTAATTTCTTGAAACCGGTGTTATTTACTGATATTAAAACATATTTTGATGGGAAAGAAATTATTTCTTTCAACATCGATGGACAGACAGCCATTTATTTTAATCAGCTTAAACCCTATGGTGAGATCCAGTGGAATGAAAACACGCGTGTTGCTTCGTTTGATTTCCCTTTGCCGGTGATCGTAGCAGAACCAACAACACCTGAAAAAAATGACAAAATAGTTGTGTCGAGACGATCAACGCAGTTAGATCCGGAAGACAGTTCTTTTTACCACCAACCCCTGGATAGGGGATCAATGCCAGAACACATAAGCGTAGGATTGTTTTACAATGATACAGCTGTCAATTCAATGCTGGTTAGATCCGGGAATGGGTTTAATATTGGTACTTTCGAAGATGAATTTGATGTCATTTTTTCCCTTGCTGATACACGACAAATGATCATAGCACCGGATGCCAGTTATTATCTAGGGCTTAAACGCTCCTATAACACGACTGCTGAAGCTCAGGAAATGCTTCAACAATTGATGGAAGATAAAATCTCAGCCTTCATTGTTCGTGAAACGGAGGGGTGGAACGTTTTCATTGGTTCTTTCGATTCAATGCGAAAAGCAGAAGATGAAATCGATCACCTTAATTTGGACGAAAATTGGACAGTGATGGGTAATAATCGTGGTATGATCAAAATTTCTGATGGTGAAAACAAAACCGTTTTACTTTATGATGATAATAGTCCACTGTACATCAGCGATGCGTCAGATTCAATCTATCAATCTGTCTTACAAATTGGAAATATAAAATACAGAGGTGCATTAACCGCACTCAGCCACACAGACCAACAATTAACGGTTATTAACCGGTTGCCCATTGAACAATACTTATACGGTGTAGTGCCTAAAGAAATGCCTGCAACATGGCATAGTGAAGCGTTAAAAGCACAGGCAGTGGCAGCCCGTGGATTTGCACTGGCAAATATTGGTAAATTCAACCATATAGGCTTTGATGTGTGTAACACTGTTAATTCCCAGGTTTATGGGGGCTATGAAAGTGAAAAAGCTGCGACCACGAAAGCTGTGGATGAAACCTATGGCAAGGTGATGTCAGCAAATGGTGAATTGGTAATACCTTATTACCACTCCAATAGTGGGGGACAAACTGAATCCAGTGAATATGTGTGGAACGAAGAGGTTTCATATGTACGGGGCATAGATGACCCCTACTCGCTGGATGCACCACATGCCCAATGGCAATCTATCATAACATATGATGAATTGGAGCTGAAGTTACTTGAGAAACAGATTGATATTGGAAGAATTATCGATGTAGAGATAATTAATATGTCTCCAAATGGAAGGGTCCTGGAATTACAAATCACTGGAAACGACGGATCACATTCTATCTTTAAACAGGAGTCGCGTTGGGTCTTTGGCTTGAAAAGCAATTACTTCAGCATATCTATTAACAATGATGCTGTGACCTTTAATGGTTTTGGTTATGGCCATGGGGTTGGAATGAGCCAACATGGTGCACGCGTGATGGCTGAAACCGGTTTCGGTTGGCAAGAAATATTGGCACATTACTTTACGGGTATTCGTATAGAATAATATTCAAGCTGAAAGTTTAATAAAAGACGCAGTACGCCAACTCCAGAGGTTGGCGTATTTTCATGAGAATGAAACAAATTGGGATTGATATCGTCGGAATAAATGGGTAGTAATTATATAACTATGAATCCTGTTAATGCTAGATAAATACATATTATTGTGATAATGGAGGACTATTAATGCGAAAAATGAAATATTTTGTCATTGTGTTATTACTATGCGTAGTACCTATACAATCATCAGCAGTGATTTTTAATGACCTGGACGGTCACTGGGCTGAAGAACATGTTTATTGGGCTACGTTTGATGTGCCTGTGTTTTCAGGATATCCTGACGGAAGCTATCGACCAAATCAATCCATCACCAGAGCAGAGTTTATTAGTATGTTAAAAAAACTATTGGACGCCGCGGGACAAAAAGTGTTAAACTCCAACGAATCTCTCAAATCATTTACGGATCTGACAGAAAACCATTGGTCATATAAAAATGTTGTTTTCCTTAACAGTTATTTAGATGAGGCCATGCAGGCTGATTTGGTTCTTTCGGATATTTTTAATAATTCACGCTTAAGACCAGATGTGCCTATTACCAGGTATGAAGTGGCACTGCTAACGCATAGTATATCAACGCCTCCAGCCAGACCCAGCTTGAGTGAACCACGTTTTTCTGATATACCTTCATCGGATCAACATTATGATCGAATTAATGAACTTGTTGAAAATGGTATGGTGAGTGGATATGAAGATGGAACATTTAGACCGGATAACCAAATAACCAGAGCAGAAGCTGCGGCCATGGCACAAAAGATATACAATGATTTACAATATTTAACCCCCGACCGTTTACTAATTTCTTTTCCAGAAAACCAAAGCAGTTATCAGTACCCCACCTTTGATATGCCTGAAAATAGACAGAGTTATTCATCAGACGATCGTCGAATGGACAACGTCATCGCGACACTGGAATACAGGTCTATCGTAGGGTTTATTCCCAGAGATGAACAGGATTTATACGACAGTTCTCCCATCGAAACATTATGGGGATTAAAGAATGAAAATTACACCAGTGTCATTGCCAATAATTATTATTTGTTGACCCATGATAAACAATTAGTACAGGAACGAAAAAATGAGTTGGCCGTTGAAGCACTATTAAGTTATGTTGAGCTTGAAAATCCAAACATTGATGGATTTCTAATGCTAATTCAACAAATTGAGGCTTATGCGCCTCCAACACTAATCGATAGAGCATTAAGGGTTTATTTAGACACAGAGATTACACCTATTCAAGAAGCAGAAGCCAACATTCGGTTATCAATGGCATTGGTGAAACAGAATAAACTTCAGGAAGCATTAATGCTTTACCCTCCAATGATCAATATTTTAACGGATTATGATATGAAATTACTATTAATTAAGAATGAAGCAGTACTTAGATATCAGCAATATGGTGTGAACAATGCGATCGATCAGCTGAACCTATACTGGAATAACATTGAAAATGAGCCCAGGTATTGGTTTTATCAAGATGAAATTGACACAGAGTTAACTGCGCTCATCAAACAGTTAAAAATACAAAATTAAACGATCTACTTTACAGACGCTCCAGTTTCCGTTATGATGATAAGCGTTGAACCGATTTTAAACTGGAGGTTTGAAATGAAACTTTACCTTGATATTGCTTCCACAACTGAAATACATCAGGAAGTTATTAATAGTATGAACGAAAGTTACCACTTGTTTTACGGTAACCCTTCGTCAGTTCACAGTGTGGGGTATGAAGCAAATAAACGAATTGAATCTGCCAGAGCTACGCTGCTGAAAAGTGCCAATGCAAAAAATCATTACCTGATTTTCACCTCAGGTGGTACTGAATCTAATAATCTGGCTGTATTAGGTGTGACCAATCGTCATCAGAAACAGACGTCACACTTTTTGTGCAGTGAGATAGAACACCCATCTGTAATCAGAGTATATGATCATCTTAAACATGAAAAGGCGGATGTGTCATATATTCCTGTGACAAAGCAAGGCGTAATTGATTTAAAGGCTCTTCATGATATGGTATCATCAAATACCCATATTATCAGCGTCATGCATGTCAATAACGAAACAGGCATAGTTCAGCCTGTGAAGGAGATAATAGACCTGGTTAAGAAAAAATCTCCGAAAACGTTGGTTCACGTCGATGGTGTTCAGGCATTCGGTAAAATTAACGTAGACCTGGTTAATGTAAACGCAGATTTTTATTCAATCAGTGCCCACAAAATTGGAGGCCCACGAGGGGTGGGGGCATTGATTGTAAAGAATGGTGTTAATCTGTCTCCCATTATGTGGGGAGGCGGACAGGAAAATAATGTACGTTCAGGCACAGAAAACACTCCTGGCATCATTGGCTTTGAAAAAGCGACACTCTTACGAATAAACAATACAGCTGAACACCTTGTAAAGATATGGGAAATTAGAAAAGAACTAATAGAGCATATTATGAGCCGCCTTGAAGGTATTACCATGATAGAACATGATCTTTCAGACTATCAATTTCCAGGTATTTTGACCATTTCTATCGATAACGTAAAAAGTGAAGTGATACTAAGAATGTTGTCTGATAATGGTATTTACATATCTGCAGGATCTGCCTGTTCATCGCGAAAAACAACAGCGAGCCATGTTTTAAAAGCAATGAAATTAAACAATGCTGTGATGGACGGAGCTTTGCGGATTAGTTTTAATGAAACCATGACCTATGATCAAATAACCTATTTCGTACAAAGCCTGGAACAACATGTTAACCAAATGAGAAGAATGATGAAGAGGTGAATCATTGGAGAAAATGATAATAATTAGAAGTGGCGAAACAATGTTAAAAGGGAAAAATCGCCGTTTCTTTGAAGAAAAGTTAATGAAATCAGTTAGAAGAGTATTAAAACCTCTCGGTTGCGATACTTTTTTTCTGAGGCACAACCGCATTTATGTACCGTTATCAAAACAGGATGAAGAACCATTAATCAACGCATTAATGCGTGTTTTTGGCATTGATCTTATTAGCATAGCGTCTAAAATTCCTGTTGATATGGATATCATCAAAACAACGGCATTGGATGAGCTGCTAAAAGCGGTTAAATCAACGGGTGCTAAAACATTTAAAGTACAAACGAAAAGAACTGATAAATCATTTCCCATGAATTCCCAGGAAATAAGTTATCATGTTGGCGGATATCTTCTGAACCATACAGAAGCGCTTACGGTAGATGTACATCATCCTGATCTTACACTTTATGTCGAAATTAAAGAAGATGCGTACGTGTTTAGTGACAGGGTGAGGGGATTGGGGGGACTTCCCAGGGAAACCAATGGCAAAGCAATGCTGTTATTATCTGGAGGCATTGACAGCCCTGTGGCTGGCTGGCTTGTTGCCAAGCGTGGTGTTGAAGTTAAAGCCGTGCATTTTCACAGCTATCCATATACCAGTCAGGAAGCACTGGATAAAGTGAAAAATCTGGCAAAAACCATGTCGCGATATTGTGGACCCATTCAATTGTTTTCTATTAACCTGCTTCTTTTCCAGCAGGCGGTGGCTGAAAAATGCCCGGAAGATGAAGGTACCATACTTGTACGGCGTATGATGACAAGGCTTGGTGAGGCACTGGCTTTACAACACGGATGTGATGCATTAATCACCGGCGAATCACTGGGCCAAGTGGCAAGCCAGACCATTCAAAGCTTACGTGTCACCAATGAGACAGTGGATATACCCATTTTCAGGCCATTGATTGCAATGGATAAATACCAAATTATTGATATTGCACGGCAGATTGACACATATGAAACATCCATATTACCTTTTGAAGACTGTTGTACGGTTTTTCTGCCACGGAGACCCGTAACGAAACCAAAGCTTGATAGTATTACAAAATCGGAAACGTTCATTGATTTAGAGCATTTTACAGCCTCATTACTTGATTCTGTTGAAGTGGAATGGATCAAGGAACCATTAATAGAGTTTCTTAATTGATGACTTAATCATCACATAGTCTTTAAAAAATGTGTGGATGAAAATATAGATTTATAAGAAATGTCAGAGGAGGATTTTAGTGGCTAAATTAACGCATTTTAATGAAGAAGGCAGAGCAAAGATGGTGGAAGTGGGACACAAATTAAACACCCAGAGAGAAGCTGTTTGCGAAGGTACCATTACAATGAAACCTGAAACACTGAAGCGCATTATTGATCATGAGATTAAAAAGGGTGATGTACTGGCAGTTGCCCAGGTAGCAGGAATAATGGCTGCAAAGAGAACCAGCGGCCTAATACCTATGTGTCACAATATCTTTCTGTCAGGCGCTGACGTTGCTTTTAAAATCGATGAAGATAGCAGCAAAATAATCATCACTGCCATAGTTAAATCAACCGGTAAAACCGGTGTGGAAATGGAAGCGTTAACAGCTGTTTCTGTGGCTGGTTTGACGATTTACGACATGTGCAAAGCAATCGATAAAGAAATGGTTATTTCAGATATTTGCTTATTGAAAAAATCAGGAGGAAAATCTGGAGATTATGTTCGACCAGGAACTGAAGAAGAACAGGAAGTCATTTGAGTAAATTTCATATTACTAAAAACCTTGAAAAATGAACAACTTTTTTCATAATCAAAAAGGGTTTCACCCCTCCTCTGTCGAAGTATATAAGTGCGAACAAAGACACCTCACAGAGAAAGGAATGAACCCTCACTGTGTATATTCGACAAGAAATCATTTTATCCTTCGAAGAAATCGAAAAATTTTCTCCACCGACCAAATTGGAACTGATTCTTTCACAGATGGACCTGAGTGACATCATGTCCCAACTGGAATCCCAGGATGTTCGCATTGGACCCAGAGGCTACTGCAAAAGGGCGATGCTGTACGCGATGGTTGCCCGGATCATAGAAAAGATCCCTACGGTGAAGTCGTTATGTGACCGGCTACGGGATGATGCAAGGTTCCGGTACAACTGTGGTTTTGATCCTTACCAGCCACCACCTTCTCAAGCCACTTTTTCCAGGTTTATGAAGCAGTTGGAGGAAACCGACATTGCTGATAGGTTGTTTCAACAGCAACGGAACAAGGCCATGGAACTGGGTTTGATTCAGAAAGAAAATGTTTCCATCGATGCCACCCATGTAGAAGCCTATGAACAAGCTGTGCCCCGGTCAAAATGCGTGAAGGAAGATAACGCTCCCAGTTGGAGTGTAAAGATTAACCCTGAAGGAAACCAGATTTTCTGGTATGGCTGGAAGGTGCATGTGGCCTGTGATGCAGTTTCTGGGTTACCGGTTGCCATTATGGAATCACCGGCCCATATCCATGATTCCCAAATGGCCATCCACCTGATCAACCAGATCCCCTATGATCCCAAAGCATATATCATGGACAAAGGTTATGATGCCAATGAGATATATGAGTATATTGTCAGGGAAAAAGGTGCTCTTGCCATCATTCCCATCAACAAGCGTGGTTCTCAAGCGCCCCCTGTCGGTATGTCGGAAGATTACCAGCCCATGTGTTCCGGTGGTTTTCCATTAACTTTCTGGGGGAAGGATGGTGATAAGTTAAAGTATAGGTGTCCTCATGTAATGGGTAAAGTGGACTGTCCACATGGTAGTGCATGGTGTTCAAGTTCTGATTATGGCTACACACTGAAGGTTAATATGAAAGAAAATCCTCGTCTGTATCCAGGGTTGCCCCGTAATTCTAAAAGGTTCAAGGAGCTGTGTAACTTAAGAAGCAGCGTGGAGCGATGCAATCATCGATTAAAGAATCATGTCATGTTAGAAAGTTTGCGTTCACCTGGACGAAAGGCTGCAGGTACTCATTTCAAGCTATGTGCAACTGTTCTTCTGGCTGGCACCATTGCTGTGAATCAGATTGATGTGTTGACTAAAGCGGCTTAGGTTACTGGAATGTTCATCATCAAATACTTTAATGCTAAGGGGTTGATTCACGCTAACTGATCTGATTGATGAAATTTGGTTTTAAGTACCGCCTAAGGTGGTTTTGGTTAGTGTTCTCTTTTTTGTTTATGAAAAAAGGTGAAATATGCAATTCACTCATTTGATAAAATACACTTCAGAATAATAAATAATGAAAAAGGCTCTTGAGAATTGTGAACAGCTCAAGAGCCTTTTCTGATCTGTTTATATATGCTGGTGATGATCATGCCCGCACTCGGAGGCGGTGCCTTTCAATATTTCTATACCATGAACCAGAGAGGGGCCTATTATTTCCAATGCTTCCTTAACGCCACGTGGGCTTCCAGGTAAATTGATGATAATGCTATTTCCGCGTATTCCTGAAATGGCACGGGACAAGATGGCTCTTGGGTTCGATTCGAAGCTTGTTAGACGAATAATATCAGTGAAACCTGGAATTTGTCTCTCGATAACATCTGTTGTTGCTTCAGGTGTGATATCTCTTTTTGAGAATCCGGTACCACCAGTGGTAATGACCAGATCAAACTGATCTTGATCACAAAATTCGATGAGTTGTGCAGCAATGGAATTTCTATCATCGGGTACTATAACAAGCCTCCCAATCGAACCACCAATACCTTCCATAAATGCCGCAATGGCAGGGCCGCTTTCGTCCTTACGTTTTCCAGCAGCTCCTTTATCACTGGCGGTTAAAATACCGACTGTAAACATTTGACGTCCTCCTAAAAAGTAACGTTTTCTCTGAATTCAACTGAACCATTGATTTCGACTTCAAACCTGACTGGTCCGCTGTTTTCTTCTCCAAGGACACGGGTTTCCCAATACTCTCCATGTTGTTCGATGTTGAATGTTCTAACTTCTAGCAGTGTACGTTGATTACCTACGACGCGGTAAAGGGATAGTTGAGTATCGCCTTCAAAATCCAATGGTCCTATACGTAATACCCTGCTGGTAAAATTGGAATCTGGATCAGGTTCAGCATCTGGTCGTTCATCTTCATCGTCAGGATCATCAAACCAGTCACCCCACTCATTATTCCAGTCATTATTCCAATCAGATCCATAGGGTGGCAGTCCGCCGGTTTCGTCTACCAGTGGATCATATTCTGCCAATGGTAGTTCATAAACGAAGTCCTGGGGTACAATGCCTCCGTGTTCTTCAGGTATATAAGGCACTGGGCGTTGTGTCATAATGCGGGTTTCAACTTCCCAGGGAGGTGTTAGATCATTTGCCAATTTACCTGATGGCACATGAATGTCTGCCTCAACATGAACTATGCAATATTCAGTGGGTTGTGTACCCTGAATAAATAATTCTGATCTGATCGTACTGCCTCTTGGATCCAAAGAACAAAATTCAGTTGCCAATTGGCCGGATTTCGTACATATGTTAACACGTACGATACCATCAGGTTGTTGAAAGCTGCTGGGTTCTAAACCTTCATGTACGCGCAGCATAACTGTTTTCCATAGTTCAGCTGCCATTCGACTTCCTTCAGACAGTTTTTCAGGCAAGTCATGGCCAATCCAGACACCACCTGTGTAATAAGGTGTATAACCGACAAACCAGGCATCTTTCTGATCACTAGTAGTGCCTGTTTTTCCCGCAACAGGGATCACACTGTTTCCCTGATCCAAGCGTGCCCGTGCACCTGTGCCGCTGGATACCGCATCACGAAGCAGGTCTGTCATGACAAACGCTACCTGTTCCGAGACAACCCTGTTTCTTTCCGGTTTTTTGTCTAAAACAAGATTGCCGCGACGATCATAAACCTTGGTGAAGGTAATTGGTTCAGTATGAATGCCCTGGTTTGCGAACACTGCATACGCGTTTGTCATTTCAAGTGTTGATACTCCGTGGGTTAAACCTCCCAGCACCATGGAATAGTTTTCGTCATGGAAGGATTGATTTCCTTGAATCACAGGCTCATTTGAGGATACCAATGAAGTGATACCCATTCTTTCCATATAGTCAAACATTGTTTTAGCAGGAGGTCGGTTGTCATATTGGCCAAGCATTTCGGCAAATTTCACAGCACCAACATTACTGGATATCCTGATCGCTTCCCGCATTGTCATTAAGCCGTAGTAGCCAATACTTGTATAATAGTTACGGGGCCATGGCGTGTTCGGGCTGTGGATGTTCAAGTATGTGGGCACATCATCAATGACAGACCCTGCGGTTATACCAAGATCCAAAGCGGCAGTATAAGCGGCTAGGGGTTTCATTGATGAACCGGGCTGTCGTGGTGCCAATGCACGGTTAAATATTTTATCACCTGAACTCATTCGGCCGCCAATCAGTGCTTTAATCTGACCAGTGGCATCGTCAATGATTACCATGGCTGACTGAGGCTGTACATTTCCTTCGTCATCAAGAATGTAGTTACCTTCTGCATCAACAAAAGTACCAGGAAAGTTTTCCGGTTTATTGAATTCTTCTTCAAGGATGCGTTGAAGTTTCATATTGATGGTACTGTGAATGGTCAGACCTCCTGATTGTACCATTTGCCTTGACTCATCACCGGAATAACCAAGCTTCTCTAGTTCATCCATTACATCACGTTGTACAAGGTCACCAAAATAGGAAGAAATTTCCTCGTTTGTCAATCGATTCAGACTAATGCTGGCTGCGATGTCCTGGTTCAGTGCTGTTTCTAATTCTTCGTCAGATAAATAGCCTAATCGGTGCATGTTGTTTAAAACCAGTCGCATACGTGGCAGTGTATCAGGGTTGAATACAATGGTATATTCACTGTCATTGTCATTGAAAACGATATGGTCTTCGCGTACATTTTCTTTGCGTAATGCTGAGACGGGAGAATACCTGGGAGGATTACGGGGAATGCCTGCAAGCAGAGCCGCTTCAGCGTGTGTTAATTCATTAAGACCTTTTGAAAAATAAAGATCTGCAGCTGCCTGAATGCCATTTGCCTGAACACTGTAAGAACCACTGAAAGCCACACTACCCAAGTTGATGGTGTTTAAATAGGCCTCTAAGATCTGTTCTTTACTTAACTGTTTGTCAAGCTGCATACCATAATAAGCGTCCTTAATTTTTCGAGTATATGTTTGCTCTGGAGACAAATAAATTATTTTGGCCAATTGCTGATTGATTGTACTGGCACCCTGCATGGAACCAGTTCTAAAGTTGGTATAGAGAGCGCCTAAGATTCGCTTGAGGTCGACTCCATTATGGGTCCAGAATCGCTCATCTTCAATGGCTACAAAGGCATTGATCAGGTCTTCCGGGATCTCATTGTAATCAACCAGTGAACGATAACCTTCGGTTTGAACCTTTTCGACTACATTTCCATCCTGATCCAGGATAAATGAGCTTTCATCAAGAAAGGAGTAAATGTTTGATGCGTCGATGGGCTCAATTTCCTTAACAATTCCTGCAACCACACCCAACACAGTTCCTGCAACAAGAAATGTGATAAGAATCATAATAACAACAACAGACCAGAATGCAGTTTTTAGCCAACTGCTCTTTTTCTTACGTTTCGTTTTTTTCTGAGGACGTCGGGTTTCATGATCATCCGAATTGCTTGATCTTGAACGTCCTGTGTATGTTTGATCTTCCATTAATAACCCTCCAATATGACTTTCTTTAATCACTTCGATTGATTATACCATATGATGCATGTTGATTAAAGCGCTGCACAGTTACAGACGGTTTATGATCAGGATGGTTTCAATCACAACCTTCAATTAAAAAATATCAGTAAATGATTAAGATATTGAAAAGGGATTGAAAAGTTTTGTGTTATGAGGTATCATTAAAATAAGTACAGGAAAAAAGGAGGAATCGTCCATGATTGTTCGCAACTGTGCTGGTGGTGTAGTTTTTTACGCCAATCAGGTATTTATTTTACTGAATGAAAAAGGTGAATGGGTTCTACCTAAGGGTAAGATTCGTGACGATGAACTGGCAGCAGACACTGCATCATACCGTGTTGAAATTGAAGCGGGTGTAAATGCAGAAATTCTGTCTACTGCAGGTGAAACTTGTTACGAATTTTTTTCTGTCTCCAGGCAACAACCAGTTTGCAACCAGATAGTATGGTATATCATGAATGCATTATCGAAAAAATTCCAGATTAATGAAGTGGAAGGTTTTCTGGATGGAGGTTTTTTCCCAATTGATGAGGCACTTAATAAAATTAGCTATAGCCAGGATCGATCACTTGTCAGCCTGTCATACAGAAAGTACAAGGAAATGATGAAAGAAAAAATCGCTATTTAGTTTGTTAATGAGTGTCATCTTGTAACAGCAGTGCCAACACTGCTGTTATTTTTATCCGATGTACACAAAATTGGAGTGCAGTATAATGAATGAATATAGAACAATAAGGAAATACGCTGAATCAAAGATTGAAATTGAAAAGTCTGCTTTTATCGGTGAAGTTTATCCAATCACTGATGAAAAAGAGATTGATGATCGTTTGAAAGAAACCAGAACTAAATACCCTGATGCATCCCACTATGTTTACGCCTATACCGTTGGCAGAAATCAATTAGTTCAAAAGTTCAGTGACGACGGAGAGCCGTCAGGCACAGGCGGAATGCCAATACTTGAAATTTTCAAATACAAACAACTGGAAAATGTGTTGGCAATCGTTGTGCGATATTATGGAGGAACAAAGCTGGGCACAGGAGGGTTAAAACGAGCGTATTCAAGAGCTGCGTTGGAAGCCATTGACCAATCGGGTATAAAAGTACTTACTATGTGCCGCCTGGTTAGGGTTCTATGTCCGTATACACATTGGGGTAAAGTGCAATATGAATTAGAAAGTAATCAAATACTCATTGAAAACATAGACTATCAGGAAGATGTGTTTATAACGCTTGCTATACCGCTGGATAAAATAACTTCCTTTAAAGATTGGATCAATGGATTAACTGCCTCGCAGGTTATGATAGAAGAAAAGAATAAGTCGTATAGAGAAGTGAAGAAAGATTAAAAAACAAATGACCAGGGTATAATAGCTTCAGGAGGCGATCGTAATGGATGAAACAATGAAAAATAAAGAAGAAATGTTAAAACTAAAACGGTGGGTAGTCGTTGGTGTAACACCAAACGAAGAAAAATTCGGCTATAAAATTTATAAAACTTTAAAACAGCATCAATATGAGGTATGGGGAATTAACCCAAAATACAAAGAAATTGAAGGAGAAACCATCTACCCAAATTTAGAAAGCCTGCCGGAAAAACCAGAATGCATCAGTGTCGTTGTTCCGCCAGCGGTATCAATTAAGTTGGTGGAAGAAGCAGCTGAAAATGGAATAGAATATATCTGGTTTCAGCCAGGCACTTATGATAACGAAGTGTTGCAGAAAGCCCATCAGTTAAATTTAAAGACTGTTTACAATGATTGCGTATTAGTAACGTTAGGACAACATTAAAGTTGCTGTAGTGCCCGCATTAGACAATGAATAGAATCTAATGCGGGTTTATTTTTTTGCAAAAAAATGTGATATAATGCAAACAAAGAAATTGAGAAAGGATGGTCAAGTTGAAACAAGTAAGGGACATTCGCATAGAGCAGACAATCAAATGGTTGCAGAATAAAGTGAAAGAAGCTAATGCCAAGGGTTTGGTTGTAGGAGTATCTGGCGGCATCGATTCAGCTGTTGCAGCAAATTTAATAAAGCAAGCATACCCCCATGATTCTATGGGTGTCATATTACCGATAAAAAGTCATAGCAAGGACGTAGATGACGGCATTGCTGTGGCAAAAGCCGCCGGTTTGGAGTATACTGTACTTGATTTTTCTGATGAGCATCAAAGTATGATGAAAAAAGTGATGAATGTCCTTTCGAAAGAAGTCGGCATCGAGGGTAACCTTCGACTAAGTGATGCCAACTTGCGGGCAAGACTTCGTATGAGTTCAATCTATGCCATAGCCAATTCATTAAACTATCTGGTAGTGGGCACTGATAACGCAGCAGAGTTGTACACTGGTTATTTCACTAAATATGGTGATGGCGGAGTGGATTTACTGCCTCTGGGCAAGCTTCTTAAAGCAGAAGTATATCAATGGGCACGAGAATTAGAGGTTCCGGAACAAGTGATAGTAAGACCACCATCTGCCGGTCTTTGGGAAGGCCAGACAGATGAAGCTGAGATGGGAATTACTTATGATGACATCGATGCTTTTTTATCAGGGAAAGAAATCTCAAAAGACAATCACATGAAATTAATAAGTATGCATGAAAGAACAACGCATAAAAGACAAATGCCGCCATTGCCTGAGTGGTAAACGGTAATTGCATGGAATAGCTGGTTGTGCTAAAATGTGAATGATATGGCATCTATGATATATGGTAAAACTTAAAATTGAACAGGAGTGCACAATATGGGACGCATTGGTAATATAAAAGAACGAAAAAACAAACAGGATTCTAAAAAAGCATCTATCTATACCAAGTTGGCGCGTTTGATTGCCGTGGCTGTTAAAGAAGGGGGATCGGATCCTGAGTATAATGGAGTTTTAAAGGCCGCTATTGATAAAGCCAAATCAAGTAATATGCCAAACGATAACATTGACCGGGCGATTAAGAAAGCCAGTGGAAGTAATGACGGACAGAATTTTGAAAGCATAATCTATGAAGGCTATGGACCATCTGGCGTTGCGGTGATCGTTGAAGTTTTGTCGGACAATCGAAATCGAACAGCAGGCGAAATTAGACATGCCTTTGATAAGCATGGAGGGAATCTTGGCACTTCAGGTTGTGTATCCTATTTATTTGACAGAAAAGGACAAATCATCATTGAACAGGATGGGAACATTGACGAAGAAACGTTGATGATGGAATCCATTGAATCAGGTGCGGAAGACTTTCAATCAGAAAAGGATGCGTTTGAAATTATTACTTCACCGGAAGACTTGCTAGCTGTAAAGGAAACCCTTGAGACAAAAGGTTATACAATGTTAGAAGCACAACTCATCTACCTCCCACAAACACAAGCACTATTAGATGAAAACGATCAGATCAAGATGGAAAAACTAATAGATATGCTAGAAGACAATGAGGATGTGCAGGAAGTACATCATAACTGGGAGCAAACAGAAGTGTAAATATTTGATACTTTAAATCGGTGACATAGAATGGATAAGGAGTGATTCATTATCTTTCGAAAAAGAGGTATCATAAAAACGTCGTGCTGTGTGATCGGTTCCCTTATGCTAACCATGTCTGTGACCTATGCTGTGAGTATGCAAGGAGTCGTTGTCGGTGACCAATCGACAGTGAGAAATGGCAGTGGATTTGATCTGCCAGCCATAGGGACTTTAGCCATTGGCACTTCAATAAACATATTATCAGAAAATAATGAATGGTTTCAGGTGTCTACTGCGGATTCTTCAATATCAGGCTGGATTTTTAAGGATTTAATTGCTGTTAAACAAGATGATCAATCGGAAGCAATGAAAAAAGTTCGCATAAACGCAACATCACTAAATGTTCGAACAGCCCCTTCGACAGATGCTCATCGCATTACACAGTTGAACAACGGCCAGGAATTCAAGGCGATTACAGTCAGCGGAGACTGGGTTCAGATTCTGTTAAATGATGGCCAAAAAGGATGGGTACACGGTGAATTCGTGGTCATGATACCTAACCTGCCGAGTGCAGCTGTCAATAAAGAAGTAGCAAAAGTATATGATAAAATGAATTCTACATATGTGGAAATAAGTGACTTCCAACAAGGTAAGGTAATATACATTAAAGACTATGACGACGAGTACTTTGATATTCAGACTGAGGATGGTTTCGCCGGGTGGATCAAGCGTGAAGATGTGTCTTTAATTATTAACGGAGAAAACCCGGTCGCCAGAGGAAGTCTCCGAGCGGATGCTTCAGAGTTCACTTCAGTGACAAAAAAATACCTGGGTAAACCCTATAAATATGCCACAACTGGTCCAAACAGCTTTGATTGTTCAGGGTTTGTGTATTATATACTTCATCAGTATTATGGGAATCAACTCACAGAAAATGGCATTACTTTACCACGTTCATCAAGAGCCATGGCCAGTGTTGGTACACCAGTCAGTCGCAACAACCTTCAAGTGGGAGATCTAGTTTTTTTTAACAACTCAAGTGGTACCATTAACCATGTAGGATTCTATTTAGGTAACAATCAGTTTATACACGCTTCTTCGGGAAGCAGTATGAGTGTAATTATTTCACCAATTAATACGGGTACTTATAACACAAGGTATAACACCGCCCGCCGATTGTTTTAATGAGCAACTGACATCATTCACTTCGAGGAGGACAAGCAATGAAATTAAGCGTAGTTAAGGAGCTGTTAAATGCCGAAGTGCTGACAGGACATGAACAACTGGACAGGAATGTTACCAATGCCTATGCAGCAGACTTAATGAGCGATGTTCTCTCATCACTTGATGACAAAACAATACTACTCACAGGCCTCACAAATACGCATGCAGTTAGAACGGCAGAAATGATGGACATTCATTCCATTGTTTTTGTTCGTGGTAAATCACCAGATGAGGAAACGTTGAAAATGGCTGAAACCAATGGCATTGTAACCATGAAAACCGATATGATCTTATTTGTTGCTTCAGGAATACTCTATAATGAAGGGCTTAGAGGCGCCGTTATTGTACGATAATAATCTCTGGGGTGATTGCCATACAACGGTCGTATGCGGTAGAAAAAAATGATTTTACCAAAGCGGGAGAAGTCTCCAGTAACATTAAAAAAATCATGAAACAGGTAGGCGTTGAACCGGAAATAATAAGAAGGGTTTCGGTTGCGGCGTATGAATCAGAAATGAACATTATCATTCACTCATATGGCGGTACAATAGACTTTATGATTACGCCAGAATACATTAAATTAGTGGCTTGTGACCGAGGCCCAGGCATCGAAAACATCGAACTGGCAATGAAAAAAGGTTATTCTACAGCACCACAGAACGTCAGGGAGATGGGTTTTGGTGCAGGAATGGGATTGCCAAATATCAAACGCTGTTCAGATGAATTCATCATTGAGTCAGAATATAAGTCTCATACAAAACTGGTTTTAGTATTCAAACAATCCATGTAAGTGTTGTAAAATTGGAGGTGCTCCGTGACTGTAGCCCAACTTTTAAACAATTTGGATGTAAAACTTCTGTCAGGTAAAAACGACCTCAATAAAAAGATTACTGGATTCTATATTGGAGATATGTTAAGCTGGGTAATGGCAAAAGCTGAGGAAGGACAGGCGTGGATCACTATACAAACCAACTTGAACGTGGTTGCAGTGAGTGTTATGACTGATATCAGCTGTATCATAATTGCTGACAACGCAGAAGTGCCCCCTGATACATTGATAAAAGCTGAAGAAGAGGGCATTCCCATTTTACAGACTTCTTTATCTGCCTACCAAATAGCCATAAAGTGTGCAGGTGTTGATGCGCATGGATAAGGTATTTGTGGATTTACACATTCATAGTGCGTTATCACCTTGTGCAGATAAGGAAATGACACCTAATAACATTATCAATATGGCAATGCTTAAAAAACTTGATATGATTGCCATCACTGATCACAATGCCATTGATAATGTATTACCTGCAATAACAGCTGCAAAAAATAAACCGCTTATCATTGTTCCAGGCATTGAAATAACCACACAGGAAGAAGCCCATTTACTCGCCTATTTTCCTACATATGAAGCACTCGATTTGTTTTATCATGAAATTAGCACATTTTTGCCAGAACGAATTAACCGACCTGATATTTTTGGTCAGCAGCTTATTATCGATGCTGACGATCAATTAATTGGAGAAGATCCGCGGTTACTGATGAATGCCGTCCAGCTTTCATTTGACCGATTGGTTTCCCGGATTATTCATTACCAGGGAGCACCTGTCCCTGCTCATGTGTTGCGTGACAGTTTCAGTGCATACTCACAGTTAGGATATCCCGGGAGAGTTACCCATTAACACTGTTGAAGTAGGTCATCACCACGGCATCGCATTATCAGAAAATATGATAACAGAACTCTCGCGGTATAAACATATTTCAAGTTCTGATGCCCACTATCTGGCAAATATCCTTGAACGGGTTTTTTTTATTGAATTAATTGATAAAACCACTAATAATCTGATATCATGGTTGAGTAATAAAGATGGGTGATGTAACGTGAAAGAATTATCATTGCATATATTGGACATTGTTCAAAATGCCATATCTGCAGAGGCAGACAATATTCTTATTATTATTGATGAAAATATGATAGATGATAAACTGTTAATAACGATTAGTGATGATGGAAATGGTATGGACGAACAATATGTACAACAAGTCATTAATCCTTTTATCACTTCACGAAAAACACGACGCGTAGGAATGGGGCTGCCTTTATTAAAACAGGCAGCCATTGAATGTATGGGAGATTTGAAGATTGAATCTTCTTTGCACATTGGTACGAAAGTGGAAGTCTGGTTTCAACACTCTCACATCAATCGTGTGCCAATAGGGAATATGGTGGAAACCATCATTACTCTTTTGATAAATGGCAGTCATTTTAACCTGCAATACACACATAAGATTAATGAACATCAGATGACATTTGATACGCGGGTAATCAGGCAAATTCTTGGGGATGTACCGCTAAATCATCCAGATGTTATCGAATGGGTCAGGGAATCATTGCAGGGTGAAATAATGGAATTATATCAATATTATAAGGGGTGAATTAGCAAATGAAGTTTTTATCTTTTAAAGGCGGTATTCATCCGCCGGAATCAAAAGAAGCGACAGCCTCATTGGCCATTGAGCAAGCAAAGAACCCGCAAATGGTCATCATTCCACTTCATCAACACATTGGTGCCCCTTGCCAGCCAACTGTTAAGGTGAAAGATTTGGTGAAGGTTGGTCAAGTGATCGGAGAAGCACAGGGTTTTGTTTGCGCTCCCGTTCACGCCAGTGTTTCTGGTGAAGTAAAAGAAGTTGGCGTTCGACCCATCGGAGGAGGACGCGATGCAGTTTGTGTAGTTATTGAATCAGATGGACAATTTGAGATAGACCCTGAGATTCAGCCTCCAGGCGACTATAAAAAAATGGAAGCCAAAGTACTGGTTCAGTTTATCCAGAAATCCGGCATTGTTGGTATGGGTGGAGCTGCATTTCCAACACACGTTAAACTTTCTCCTCCGCCAGACAAACCAATCGATACTGTTATCATTAATGGGGCTGAATGTGAGCCCTATTTGACAGCAGATCATCGGTTGATGCTGGAGGCTCCGGACGAATTAGTGGAAGGCTTACAAATCATTATGCACGGGGTGAATGCACAAAAAGGCTATATTGCCATCGAGAATAACAAACCGGATGCCATCGCGGTTATGGTTGAAGCTGTTAAAGAAGCCGACAACATCCAGGTGGTAGCACTGCAGACTAAATACCCACAAGGTGCTGAAAAACAACTGATAGACGCCTGCGCAGGGCGAGAAGTGCCATCAGGCGGTCTCCCTATGGATGTAGGTGTTGTCGTAAACAATGTTGGGACTACCGTTCAAATCGCCAGAAGTTTTAAAACTGGTATGCCATTGATTGACCGTATTACAACAGTAACCGGCAGCTGCATAAAAGAACCCCAAAATTTATTGGTGAAAATTGGCACTCCCGTTGCAGATCTTGTTGAACAGTGTGGAGGATATCAGGAAACTCCCGGAAAACTAATTCTGGGCGGACCCATGATGGGGTTATCCCAGGATACAGATGAACTTTCGGTCACCAAGGGTACCTCAGGCGTCCTGGTGTTTAATGAAACGGAAGCGGTCATTCCTGATCCGGTTAATTGTATACGTTGTGGCAAATGCATTGACGTTTGTCCTATTTATCTAATGCCTTTAATGATAAGTGAAAACGCTTTAAGAGATAGAATGGAAGAAGCCGAGAAATACAATGCCATGGATTGTATTGAGTGTGGATCATGTTCATACATATGCCCCTCAAAAAGGCCTTTGGTTCAATCGATACGTGTTGCTAAAAGCAGCATCCTTGCGAAACGAAGAAAACAACAGAAATAACTGACGGGAGGGAAACCGAATGGAACAGAAACTCATTGTCTCTTCATCACCGCACATTAGAGATGAAGGCAGTGTTACCAAAGTTATGTCCGATGTTGTGATTGCTTTATTACCAGCAACCATCGGTGCCGTATACTTTTTTAGAACGAATGCATTGATATTAATTTTAATTGCCGTGATTACTGCTGTTTTAGCAGAAGCAGCCGTTCAAAAAATTCGGAAACAACCAGTGACGATCAACGATATGAGTGCGGTTGTTACCGGTTTATTAATTGCTTTAAACATTACCGCTGCAGCACCCTGGTGGTTACCTGTGATTGGTTCTGCTTTTGCCATTGTTATTGTAAAACAATTTTTCGGAGGATTGGGTAAAAACTTCATGAACCCTGCCCTTGCGGCACGGATACTCTTAACCCTTTCATGGACAGGCAGAATGACGGAATGGGTAAGTCCTGGTCCGGATATGATTTCGGCTGCAACACCTCTAAGTTTTGTGAAAGGGCAAATGGCTGTGCCAGCCACCGCCCCTAGCTTGTTTAATGCTTTTGTTGGAAACATCGGTGGAAGTATGGGCGAAACGTCAGCGGCATTACTGTTGTTGGGTGGGTTATACCTGTTGTATAGAGGCGTCATTAAAATAACCATTCCAGCAATTTATGTTGGAACAGTGGCCGTTATTACATTGGTTTTCAGCGGTTTTGACGTATATTTTATGGCCTATCATGTAGTAGCAGGTGGATTGTTCATTGGAGCGATTTTCATGGCTACTGATTACTCTTCATCACCTGTCACCGATAAAGGTCAAGTTATTTTTGCATTAGGTTGTGGTATATTGACATCAACCATACGATTGTTCGGCGGATTCAACGAAGGTGTAGGCTTCTCCATACTATTAATGAACGTTGCTACACCGCTGATTGAAAGATATACAGTACCGAGGATTTATGGGGAGGTGAAGAAACAAAATGCGTGATATGGTTAAGATGGGACTCATTTTGTTACTCATTACCGCAATTTCAGGATTGATTCTTGGCGTGACCAACAGTATGACAGAAGGCATTATATTGGAACGTGCCTTGGAAAGCGATAGGGCATCCCTGGAAGTATTATTGGAAGATGCAGACGGTTTCGAGCCTGTTGAAAGTGCAGAAATTGATAGTGTTGACATCGTCACAGACGTCTTTGTTGGAACACAGGGAGAAACGGTGGTAGGATATGCCGTTAAAGTGGCTCCAAACGGATATGGCGGCGAAGTTGAAATGATGGTTGGGATTAACACCAATGATGAAATCACAGGTGTAGTCATATTATCTCAGTCTGAAACCCCTGGTTTGGGAACCAAAATCACTGAACCTGATTATACGGATCGATTCATTGGTCTGTCAGCTGAAGGGGATGTTTCAGTAGACGCAATAGCCGGTGCCACTGTATCCAGTACTGCTGCTGTCAATGGTGTTAATACAGCAATAGCTCTATACCAGGACACCCTTAAAAATTAAACAACGGAGGTGGAAACTGTGAAACTGGGCAAAATATTTTCGAGAGGATTAGTGCTTGATAATCCAATCTTTGTACAGGTGCTGGGTATGTGTCCCACCCTAGCAGTGACAAATACAGCTATCAACGGACTCGCAATGGGGGTAGCAACAACAGCTGTTCTGTTTGGTAGCAATCTTGTTGTTTCAGCTATCAGACGTGTAGTACCTACAAAAATCCGAATTCCTGTTTATATTGTTGTTATTGCAACCTTTGTTACAATGGTGGGTATGTTGATGAATGCGTACACACCTGATCTTTACCAGGCATTAGGTATTTTTATTCCGCTAATTGTGGTTAACTGCATCATTTTAGGCCGTGCTGAATCGTTTGCCTCTAAAAACGGCGTTGTGCAATCCATTACCGATGGTTTGGGAATGGGTATTGGTTTTACACTGGCACTGGTTGTGTTGGGGATCGTACGGGAAATCATTGGTTTTGGCAGTGTTTTTGGCTCGAATTTATTTCCGGAAGCCTTTGCACCAATGAGTATTATGACAATGCCTCCTGGAGCCTTTCTTGCGCTAGGAATACTGATGGCAATATTTAACAAAGCAGTCTATCCAAAATCAAAATCCTAAAAGGAGGTGCCAATAATGTCTATTTCGTCAATTTTTATCATTCTGATTAGCGCCATTTTTGTTAACAACTTTGTTTTGTCACGTTTTCTTGGCATCTGTCCTTTTTTAGGTGTCTCGAAGCAAGTTGAAACAGCTATGGGAATGGGTATGGCAGTGACTTTTGTTATGACCATGGCTTCCATTATTACGTATGTTGCACAACGCTTTATTCTAGAATTGTTAGGGATAGAGTATATGCAGACCATTGTGTTTATATTGGTCATTGCTTCGCTGGTACAGTTAGTTGAAATGGTAATACAGAAAACCAGTTATTCATTGTACCAGTCGTTGGGGGTTTATCTGCCTTTAATTACCACCAACTGTGCTGTACTGGGTTTAACCATTCTAAACATTCAGTATGGGTACAACCTAATTGAAGTGATCTTCCACTCAATTGGTGCAGCCATTGGTTTTTCGCTTGCCATTGTTTTGTTTGCAGCCATTCGGGAAAGAGTGGTACTCGCTGATATTCCCCTGGTATTCAAAGGATTTCCCATAGCATTAATCACAGCCAGTCTCATGTCGTTAGCCTTTATGGGCTTCATGGGTTTGGTTTAATGAGGAGTGAAGCTGATGAACATTGAAGGTATTTTATACCCAGCAATTAGCCTTGGTGGTCTGGGACTACTGTTTGGTGTGGGGCTTGCTTTTGCATCACAAAAGTTCAAAGTGGATGTTGACCCTAAGATTACAACCATACGTGATTTGCTTCCTGGGGCTAATTGTGGCGGATGTGGATTGCCAGGATGCGACAGTTTTGCCAAAGCAGTTGCTGCTGGTGAAGCACCTGTTGAAGGGTGTCCTGTTGGTGGCCCCGAGCTTGCTGGTGCATTGGCAGCAGTGATGGGAGTTGAAGTGGCAGGAAGCGCTAAAAGAGTGGCTAAAGTTATTTGTAACGGTGGTTCTGATAAATGCAAAGAAAAATTTGTTTATAATGGCATTCAAGATTGCATAGCTGCTAACATGGTCAACGGTGGCAGCAAGTCATGTAAATATGGTTGTCTTGGACTTGGCACCTGTATGAGTGTTTGTCCATTCGATGCCATTGAAATTACTGACACAGGTTTGGCAAAAATTATTCCTGAAAAATGCACTGCATGTTTAAAATGCGTGGAAGCATGTCCTAAAAATGTCATTACCATGGTGCCTTATGAACAGGAAGTTGTTATCACTTGTAACAGCAATGATCCTGGTAAAGCTGTCAGACAGAAATGCAGTGTTGGTTGTATCGCCTGCCAAATTTGCGTGAAAGCATGTCCCGAAGAGGCCATTGACTTTGAAAACAACCTGGCCTTTATCAACTATGACAAATGTACCAATTGCTATATTTGCGTGGAAAAGTGTCCTACAAATGCGATTGAGGGACGATTCAAGAAAACCAAAGAAACACCGGAAGCTGTGTAAACATAGATGACAATGGGCCGCTCATGGGGAACCTCATGGCGGCCTTTTGTGTTACTTTTCCTTGCCAGAGTACCCTTTAAGTGTTACACTTTTTATGGATTATAAATGAATTTTGACAGAGGAAGAGTGAAGATGAATTCAACAAAAAAAATTGTTTATTTTGGAATACTGACTTCTCTGGGGTTGGCATTGCATATCGTGGAAGGGTTTATCCCTAACCCATTTATGGGTGTTGTACCAGGGGCTAAAATAGGTTTGGCAAACATCATTGGATTAATGACACTTGTCATGTTCGGGTTAAAGTTTGCTTTGTCTGTCAACCTGATGCGCGTTTTAATGGCAGGACTTTTGACAGGTGCTGTTACCTCAATGATGTATGGTTTGGCAGGTGCACTGCTCAGTACATTTCTGATGTGGATGGCACTTAACCTTTTACCCCGCTTTTTAAGTCTTGTTGGTGTTAGTGTACTTGGTGCCCTGGGCCATAATGTGGCACAATTAAGCGTGGCCAGTGTGATGATACAAAACATTAGGATATTCGTTTATTTACCCTTCATGATGTTTGCAAGTATATTTACAGGCATATTTATTGGTCTGACAGCTTATTTTGTGTTGCAAAAATTAAAGGGAAGGGTGAGTAAACTTACCTATTCGCTAACATAGGAGGCGTTTAATGTGAACAGAAGTAAGAACACAGGTGTTTTGCTTTTGATGATCGTAGCCGGTGTATTGATAGGTAGTCTCATTGGAGCTGTTTTATCCAGTTTTGCGCCAAGACTCAATTATGGACCGGGTCCGTTGGGCGTCAGAGAGTTGGGTATTGACCTGAAATTAATCACATTTAATATGACATTTTTGGTTGACCTAAACCTTGCCGGTCTCATAGGATTGGTGCTGGCAGCACTGTTATTTAAAAAACTTTAAAAAACGTTAGTGAAATTGAATAACATCATGTGTACATCGGAGGAGCTCAAAATGAAAACAGAAGAATATCAGGTGGGTATCAAAGCCATGCCGTTTAGTGAAAGACCCAGGGAAAGAATGCAGCAGGAAGGATCTCAGGCACTTTCCAGTGCTGAATTAATTGGAATATTATTATCCAGCGGTACGCAAAAAATGAGTGCGGTGGAATTAGGACGATTAATTGTGAGTCATCAACCTGAAGGATTGGCATTTCTTAAAAATTGCACCATCGAAGAATTATGTGCCATTAAAGGTGTTGGAACAGCAAAAGCCTGCCAGATATTAGCCGCCATTGAACTGGGCAAACGCATTTCAGTAATGGACCGACATCAACGCTATAAAATCAGAAATCCTGAAGACATATCCCGTTTATTGATGGAAGATTTACGTTTTTTGCAGAAAGAAAAATTTTACATACTACTGTTAAACACAAAGCATGAAGTGCTGCATACTGAAGAAATTTCTGTGGGAAGCTTAAATGCCTCCATTGTTCATCCCCGGGAAGTATTTTTAGCAGCTATCAAAAAGAGTTGTTCAGCGATTATATTGGTGCATAATCACCCCAGCGGCGATCCAACACCAAGTAAGGAAGATATCCTCATAACAAAACGACTAATTGATGCAGGTCGCATCATTGGAATAGCAGTATTGGATCATGTCATTATCGGAGACAATGTTTTTTCCAGTTTAAGAGAATCAGATGCGTGTTCTTTCAGTTAATTGTACTTAACACAGAAGATGGTGAATGAATTGAACAACTTGAATGACAAAAATAGAATTCCAATCGCACTGACCATTGTTGTGATCGTTTTAATAATGATTATTGGATTTACTGCACAACAAAGGCAAGAAATAACTGTGATTGAACGTGGTATAGGCAGGTTTTTTTCACCTTTACAAAAAGGAGTAACCAGTGTCATATCAACAATAGAAAAAAATGTTGTTACGCTCATAAAATCATCAGAAATCAAAGAAGAAAATAGTCAGTTAATTTCAGAAAACCAAGCGCTACAGCAGGAATTGGTTGACCAGCAACTTTCACAGGAAGAATTGTTAGAATTGAAAGACTTACGGGAGACACTTAACAACATTGATCGAACCATTGACCTGAGCCCCGTTACAGCTAATGTTATTGCCAAAACTCCTGGGAATTGGTTTGAAATGTTCACCATTGATGCCGGCACAGAAAATAACATAAAGAAAGACAGTGTGGTGATTGGTTCCGGAGGTTTGGTGGGTAGAGTGTATGAAACAGGTTCTACTTGGTCTAAAGTAATCTCAATCATTAATAACGGCAGTTCAGTCAGCTTTCAGGTATTAAGAGACGGTGCTTACCAAGGCATTGTATCAGGCAGTGTAACCCATGAATTATCCGGATATTTATTTGATCCTGATGCAGAAATTGTTGTTGGGGATCAGCTAATAACTTCAGGAATTGGACTGTATCCAAGAGGCATATTGATCGGAGAAGTGATTGAGGTTGACCGCACAAGCGATTTATTGTTAAAAAGTGTTGTTGTCGAACCTGCCGTTAACTTTAAACGACTGGATAAAGTATTGATCATAAACTCCAGGAACATAGACGAATAGAGGCACAATATGCAAAAATTCATTCTTGTGTTAGCCATTATATTTTCCATTGTCATAGAATCTGCTCTTTTTCCATTTATTTCCATTGCAGGGGTTGTTCCTAACATTACAATGATATTGGTCATTTGCCTTGCCTTACGACAAAATGATGAAAAAGCAGCACTAATAGGGTTGGCAGCGGGGTTGACAAAAGACATTGTGGTTGGAAGAATTATTGGTATAAGCGGCATTACATTTATGCTCATAGGATACTTTATCGGAAAATACAATCACAAAATATTTCCTGATCATCTGACAACACCCATTGTTTTAACCATCTTTGGGACCCTCTTTCATGAAGCCAGTTACCTGCTCTTTGTTTTTTTACTGGGGTATCAAGTAGATTTAATACTGGCAGTCTCACAAATTTGGATTATCCAGGCAATCTATAATTTTTTAATGGTTTTTCCTGTTTATATAGGCGTGCAGCAACTTTATCAGTGGCAGGTCATGAAAAAGCATTACTAAGGTGGTTATGATATGTTTTCAAATTACAATAAACGATTTTTTTTCATTATACTGATGATCATGTTCTTTTTCATCGTCATTATCTTTCGACTGGCAAGCCTTATGATTGCCGAAGGCGAAAGCCATCGTGAGTATGCTGAAAACAGAATTGTAAAAAACATATCCATCAGTGCACCACGTGGTGAAATAAGAGACCGGTATGGACGGTTGCTGGCTGGCAACAGGCCAAGTTTTGCGGTTGAAGTTTCAAAAAACGACATTGTGAATGAACAGATCAACGAAACAAGTTTAGAACTGGTACAAATATTCCAAAAAAGTGAAGATTCTTTTATCGATGAATTTCCCATTATTTTTGTTAGTCATCGTTTTGTATACACCTTTGATAACGCCATTGACAAGTGGAAAGAAGATTATGAAATTCCTTCATGGTTCAATGCAAAGGAAGCTTTTGATCTACTGCGGATACGGTACGAAATTGAAGAAACTGATCCGGCGGAGGTACAACAACAGTTACTGGGGATCCCTGAATTGTCCGTACCCATTTCCATCAGAACATGGAAGTTTAACGATGAAATGAAAAAAGAGCAGTGGTTGCAAAAATTCTTTATTCCTGAAGATCAACAACAACCTGAAGATGCCTTTAACTGGCTGAGAAAAGAATATTTCAACATTCCAGACTCATATACGCGTTATGAAGCCAGAATGGTGATGGCCATTCGTGAACAAATCGAAACACAATTACCAGGGTATATGCAATACCAACCCATAAAAATCGCACATGATATATCCCAGCGCTCTGTGACCATGATAAAAGAAATGATCTATGACCTGCCGGGTGTTAATGTGGTGGTAGAGCCAATAAGAAACTACCCTGAATTAACATCTGCTGCGCACATCCTGGGAAATTTAGGCAAAATATCGCAACAGTATGAAATTGAGAAATACATTAATGAACTGGGCTATCTACCAAGCGACATCATTGGTAAACCGGTATTGAACACAGTTTTGAATCTAATTTAAAAGGACAGGACGGAACACAGCAGGTGGTTGTTGATTCAAAAGGGATGTTGGTGCGTGTGCTGGAAAAGGAAGAGCCAATTCCTGGAGACACAGTCTACCTCACCATCGACATAGAATTTCAAAAGAAAGTTGAAAAAATTCTGGAAGATGTACTGGGGGTTATTCAAACAGGCGGAACTTATGAAACGCCCTGGGGTTCAAATGAACTTTTAGGCACACAAGGACCACGGGAAAATGCAAATGCAGGTGCTGTTGTTGTGACAGACGTTAAAACAGGCGAAGTCTTGGCCATGGCCAGCTACCCTTCCTATGATCCGAATCTATTTGTTACAGGTATCAACAGTGAAAACTGGGAGAGCTTAATGCCAGAGAATTTGCGCGATCCCCTGGCGCCGCGTCCTTTAATGAACATCGCCATGTCAACTGCTGTTCAACCAGGATCGACATACAAAATGCTTGTTGGTTTGGCTGCCGTTGAACAGGGGCTGGACCCCGCTTATAAGATCCTGGACAAAGGGTTTATTCAGGTAGGTGAGCATACTTTCGGTAACTGGCTATGGAACCAGAGCCGGGCAACCATGGGAAACCAAAGTTTATATGAAGCCATTGCCCAATCGAATAACTACTACTTTTATTCCATCGCCAATGCCTATGATTACAGCAAAGAAAGAGCGTTGCCTTATACTATGAACATAGATACATTGGTTGAATACGCTGAAATGTTTGGGTTGAATGACCCTACAGGCATTGAAATTCAAATACCCAGAGAACGATATGGTGGTGTGCCTGACCCTGCTTCAAAGTCCAGGATGGTTAAGGCAATGTTGCGAAATCACCTAAACAGAATACTCTCACCATCAGATTTAGACGAAGAAAAAGTGGAGATTACTGATGAAACCTTACGCACTGTGATTGAAGAATTGGTTGCGATGTCGGACGAAAATCCTCCCAGATACCAGGTATATGAGAATATTGTCAATTTGGGTATTAAAACGGAGCGGGCCAATGCCATCACTGATCTGGTTAAATACAGTTATTATAATCAAACATACTGGTCATTAGCGGACACCATGAATTTTTCCATAGGACAGGGTAGTCATGCTTATACACCATTACAGATGGCTAACTATATGGCGACAATGGCCAATGGTGGAATACGAAATCAGGTGAGTGTTGTAAAACACATACTTGACCAGGGAGAAAATAAAAAACAATCTATTGTTAGAAATGACCCTGTTGTATTAACATTTCAAAAAGAGAACAGTTTGGATCATATCAAAAGAGGTATGTTGGCAGCAACAGTCACAGGAGGCGCACGAAGCTATTTTAACCAATTTCCAATTAATGTTGCAGCAAAGACAGGTACAGCACAACGGGAAGGGAAAATTCCTCCCGCAGATGAAGTGATCTATTTACTGGAACACCTAAGATACTTTAATGTTTTGGAAGAAGATGTGAAAAACGAAACCCAACGGTTGGTGCGGGAAAACAAAGACAATCATTTGTTTAAAGATGAAGGATACGCAATGAGAGAAGCCATTAAACGATTAAACCCCTCCATCAGAAACGATGACCTGGATCAATTTAAGTCCGACTATGATAATTTCTCATGGTTCACTGGCTTTGCACCTTATGAAAATCCTCAGATAGCCATATCAGTGTTAATTTTCCAGGGTGGTTCAGGTGGTTATGGTGCACCCGTCTTTCGGGAAATTGTGGCAGAATACATGGGATTGAATCAGACAGAAAATAATACAATAAGTCTTTTTAATAGTTTCCAGATTGAATGATTATGTGATAATATAAATTGCATAGGTATTCATTGAGAATGATACAGGGAGGTGCAGACTTCAATGGAGGAGAACAGGAGCGTCGAATTCAAGGGAACGGGTCAGGGGTTGGCAATACATGTTCGTTTTTATCATGATAGTCAACAGATCAAAGACATTATTCAACAGCGAATTAACGAAAACCCTGCGTTTTATAAGGGCGCTACCGTGGCAGATATCACCTGCGAATCTCTCTCTGAAACCGGAAGAAAAGAGCTGGAACAGTGGCTGGCAGTTGAACATGGGATGATAATCAATTCAAAAGAAAATGTAAAAAGCAAACAGGAGGAGGGCAAAAGTTCTCCTTCCAAACCAATTGTTAAAGCTGCTTCGTTCCAGGAAAACAAAGAGTACGGCACAAAATTTGTAGAGGGCACCCTGAGATCAGGTCAATTAATTGAACATCCAGGTGATGTGGTCATTATTGGTGATGTAAACCCTGGCGCAGAAATATCAGCCGGTGGAAATATTGTAGTAATGGGAATCCTTCGCGGTATAGCCCATGCCGGTATCTATGGCAACAAAGATGCCTTTGTGGCTGCATCCGTGTTACAACCAACACAACTGCGGATTTATCAAACCATCACCAGATCGCCTGATGAAGTGCTTGATCGGTCGAAAAACCCTGAAATTGCTAAACTGAAAGATCAAATGATTTGTGTGGAACCATTTTAACAACAGAAATGACAATGAGTAGGAGGGAAGTTCATGGGTGAAGTATTAGTCATAACGTCCGGAAAAGGTGGCGTTGGTAAAACCACTACTACAGCAAATTTAGGTACCGGACTGGCTCAACTGGGTAAGAAAGTAGTTGTCATCGATGCAGATATCGGACTGAGAAACCTTGATGTTGTGTTGGGGTTGGAAAACCGTATTGTGTATGATTTGGTAGATGTTGTTGAAGGTAATTGCAGACTGAAGCAGGCACTTATTAAAGACAAACGGTACCCGGAATTATTTTTATTGCCGGCTGCACAAACCAGGGATAAGAATGCTGTGTCACCTGAACAAATGAAAGCACTTAACGATGAATTGAAAGAAATCTTTGATTATGTGCTGGTAGATTGTCCGGCGGGCATTGAGCAGGGTTTCAGAAACGCTATTTCCGGAGCTGACAAAGCAGTGGTTGTAACAACACCTGAAATTTCTGCTGTAAGAGACGCAGATAGAATTATTGGTTTATTGGAAGCAGCTGAACTAAGAAATCCTACTTTGATTATTAATAGACTGAAAATTGATATGGTTAGACGCGGTGATATGATGAACATCGACGATATGTTGGACATACTGGCCATCGACTTACTGGGTGTGATCCCTGATGACCAGGCCATTGTTATTTCAACCAACAGAGGTGAGCCTGTTGCCGATGGCTCCACATCCCAGGCAGGTCAGGCTTTCAGAAATATTGCAAGGCGCATAACAGGAGAAGAAGTGCCGTTTTTAGACTTGGATCTTCAGGATAACCTGGTTCATCGACTGAAAAAAATACTGGGGTTTGCCAAGTAAAGATTTGAGAGGGGGTAATGGAAATGGACTTCTTTAAGTTCTTTATAGGAGAAAGTAAAAAAAGCAAGAATGTTGCAAAAGAACGGTTAAAGCTGGTACTGGTGCATGACCGGGCTGACTGTTCGCAGGATTTTCTGGACGCCATTAAAGGCGACTTAATAAGAGTTATTTCTGATTATATGGTAATAGATGAAAGTGAAATGGAGATCCGTATGACGCGAACAAAACGTGACACGGATGATACGATGATTCCCGCTTTAGTGGCCAATATTCCAATTAAGCAAATGAGAGACCGCAAGCGGCTATGATAGGAGAAATGCATGAACATTGCACTGATCGCTCATGACAATAAAAAAGATATGTTGGTAAACTTTGCCATCGCATATGAACAAATACTTGCGCAGCATACATTGTTTGCTACAGGAACAACAGGGCTGCGTATCATAGAGGGTACCAAACTAAAAGTACACCGATATCTTTCCGGACCAATGGGTGGTGATCAGCAGATTGGCGCAGCCATTGCGAATGATAAAATGGATCTGGTCATTTTCTTTCGAGATCCATTAACCGCACAACCCCATGAACCTGACATTCAGGCACTAATACGTTTATGTGATGTTCATCTGATACCTGTTTCCACAAACATTGCAAGTGCTGAAATTATGTTAAAAGCATTGCAACGCGGCGATATAAGCTGGCGAAAGCACAAAAACACGGTGGTGCCACTCAAATGAATGCATGCCGAAGAAAGACTATTTAACAATGGTCTTTTTTGGCGTTTTAACAGGAGGATTACAATGACACGTTTAAACATAAAATCATTATTGGCAAATGTTGAAAAACCGGCACGCTATGTTGGCAATGAAATTAACAGTGTGGTTAAATCTATTACTGATGACACCATCCGTTTTGCCTGGTGCTTTCCAGATCTGTATGAAATTGGCATGAGCCATTTAGGCAGCTTAATTATGTATCATTTATTGAATGAACAGGATAACATTTTCTGTGAAAGATGTTACACACCGGCTGCAGACATGGAAGAAGCCATGAAGCATGAAGGTATGCCACTGTTTACCCTTGAAACCAAAACACCTGTCAAAGAGTTTGATATGATTGGGTTCACATTACAATATGAATTAAGCTATACCAATATTTTACATATGTTGACACTGGCCAACATACCATTACTAAAAAAAGACCGGACTAAAAAAGACCCACTGGTTATTTTTGGGGGGCCCTGTGCCTATAACCCTGAACCATTGGCGGACATTGCAGACCTGGTTATTATCGGTGAAGCTGAAGAAGTTATGCTGGAAGTGTTGGACTGTTATAAAAAACATCGGTCTGACAAAGACATATTTTTGGAGAAGGCAGCTGCGATCCAGGGAGTCTATGTTCCTTCATTCTATGAATTTGATTACAAAGAAGATGGATGTATTGAAGCCATTGTTCCCATCAATGAAAAAACGCCGCTCATCATAAAAAAGCGTATCATCAAAAATCTGGATGAATCATATTTTCCAGAAAAACCATTAATCCCATTTTTAAATGTTGTGCATGACAGAGCCACCATTGAATTGTTTCGTGGGTGCATACGGGGCTGCCGGTTTTGTCAGGCTGGCATCATTTATCGACCAGTGAGGGAGAAGAAGCCGGAAACCCTGGCAAAAACAGCAAAAAATATTATTGCCAACACAGGATATGAAGAGCTATCGCTCACATCCCTTAGTACCAGCGACTACTCAGCTTTAAAAGTATTAACAGAAGACCTGACAAACTCCTTCGCGCAAAACCGTGTTGGGTTATCATTGCCTTCTTTACGCTTGGATAACACCACCATGGACATACTAAAAGAGGTTCAAAAAGTACGAAAATCAGGGTTGACATTTGCACCTGAAGCAGGAACTCAACGGTTGCGTGATGTCATTAATAAAGGGATCACGGAAGAAGACCTGCTGCTTGCCGTTAAAAACGCCTATGAAGCAGGTTGGAACCAGGTGAAACTTTACTTTATGATTGGATTGCCCACAGAAACCATGGTAGACGTGGAAGGGATCTTCGACCTGGTTGTAAGGCTTGAGCATGAAGTTTATCATAAAAGAGACAAACAGCACACACATCCATTGAAAATAGGTGTCAGTGTGTCAAATTTTGTGCCTAAACCTTTTACTCCCTTTCAGTGGGTACCACAGAATTCGATGAGTGAATTCAGGGCAAAACATCGTTTTCTGAAAGAAAAGTTTAGAACAAAGAAATCGATCCAGTTTAACTACCACGATGCTGATACAAGTATTCTGGAAGGTGTGTTTGCCAGAGGAGACCGCAGATTGTCCCCGGTGCTGTTAAAGGCCTACGAGAAAGGTTGTAAATTTGACGGTTGGGCAGAGCATTTCAAAATGGACAAATGGAAAGAAGCCTTTCATGAATGCGGCGTTGATATGGATTTCTATACGCTGCGAGAGCGCCATGAAAACGAGGTATTTCCATGGGAACACATTGATGTTCAGGTAACAAGGCAATTTCTTTTCAGAGAGTATGAACGAGCTTTGCTTGAAAAAACCACACCTCATTGTCTTGCCCAATGCAGTGCCTGCGGTTATCAGCAAACTGGTGCTGGAGGATTATGCCCATGATGATCAGAGCTAAATACACAAAAAAAGGAGACCTAGTGTACCTTTCTCACCTTGATCTGGTGCGATTGTTTGAGAGATCTTTCCGAAGAGCCGGCGTTCCCCTTGCTTTTACCCAGGGCTTTAACCCCCACCCAATCATTTCTTTTGCAGCACCACTAAGTGTTGGTATTAGCAGCGAAGCTGAGTATTTTGATGTGGTGTTATCTGAGCTCATGACGGCAGAACAGTTTATTTTTGCAATGAATAAAACACTGCCCGAAGACATTCAAATTCTCCAGGCTATTCAGCTGGATGAAAAGCCGACCAATGGCTTGATGCAGGAGGCTGCCTTGATGGTCTACTCAGTGGCATTTTCACTGGAACATCCATTGCAGAATGGTATTTTGACAGAAGCAATTGACAAATTGACAAATCAAAGCGAAGTGATTATTCAAAAAAAAGGCAAAGAGGGATCGGGAAAAAGCAATAAACGTTTTGGTAAACGTAAAAGAATGAAACAAGTGGACATTCTTCCCTACATCCATGCCTTCACACTTACAAAAGATGAAGACATTTTTGTAGAACTTTTACTTGAAATAAAGGTTTTTGACCAGGCAACCATCAAACCACTGCTCATTTTTAACAAGTGGATTGAAATGGCGGGTTTATCTGTTGTGTCGGACAGTGTGTTTATCGAAAGGAAAGAAATATTAAAAGTAGACAAAGACCAGCATTATATCTCCATACTTCAATCAAACTGAGGGTTTACGAAAGGCTGGATGCATATGAATCAAATCATCGCGGATGTGGGCTATTATGAAACCCGGGCAGCTTTGATAGAAGATGATCGTCTCATCGAATTGCATTTTGAAAGACGAAAACAAGGAAGCCTGGTGAATAACATTTACTCGGGTAAAATTGTTAATCTTTTACATGGACTGCAAATGATTTTTGTTGACATTGGGTATGATAAGAATGTATTCGTTTATAAAGACCAACTGTCAGTACCCTATGAAAGTCTAAATGTGGGAGACCATCTGTTAATACAAATAACAAAGGATGCCATGGATGATAAAGGTCCTAAAGCCACCATGCATCTTTCTCTTCCGGGAAAATACGTGGTATTGTTGCCCCAAACACAGCACATTGGCATCTCAAAAAAACTCATAAACCCTGAAGAACGAAAGCAATTACAGGAATGGGCTGAATCAATGGCTGAATCGACCCATGGTATCATCATAAGAACAGAAGCTGCTTCAAAGAGCAAGGAAACGCTTCAGAAAGATTGGTGCTATTTGATGTCCCTATGGGCACATATCGCAGAAAAGCAACACCAGGTGCCCAAAGGCACACCCTTATACAGGGAACATGCACTATTGCCCAGGTTACTGAGAGACGTAGCCAACAGAGAAACAACCGCTTTTTTAGTCAACGATGCCGGTGAAGCAGAAACCCTGCGCCAAATATGCAGACAAACCATGCCAGGTCAACTGAGTATGATTCAGGAATTGGACAACAATTGTAATCCGTTTATTGAATACCAGGTTGAAGCCCAGTGGCAGCGTGCGATGAACGCCACAATTACCCTTGAAAGTGGAGGGTCTCTGGTGATTCACCATACAGAGGCATTAACAACCATTGACGTAAACACTGGTCGCTTTGTGGGGAATAAAACATTCCAGGAGTCTGCTTTTGATATAAACATGGAAGCTGCAGAAGAAATTGCTCGACAAGTCAGGTTAAGGGACATTGGCGGTATTATTATTATTGATTTTATTGATATGAAAAAACCTGATAACCAGCAGGACGTTGTGAAAAAATTAAAAGAAGCTTTAAAATTTGACCGGCAAAAGACAGTTGTGTTGGGCATGACGCAACTTGGCTTAGTGGAAATGACACGTAAAAGAACCCGGAAAAAGGTGTCGGAGTTGTTTAATTCAACCTGCAAGTGTTGTCTTGGAAGCGGTACCATCAGATCAATTTATTGGACAATGTATGAGATTGAATCATCTTTACGGAGGTTTGAGACGCAGGAAGATATACATACTGTACTGATAAACCTGCACCCCCACCGAAGGCAGGTATTCAAGGAAGAAGAAATTGACCTAAACTCGTTAGCAGGTAAATACAACCTGGAACTACGGGTTCAAGTGGATTCATTGATACCACTGGATGAACATAAAATGATTGGTTTTAAAGATCTGGAGAGTCTGGAAAAAATGCTTCAGATGAAGCAGCAAAAAACTTCGCAGGATATGCTATAGCATTGATTGACAGATTAAGTAATGCGTGGTATAATTTCACTTTGTAGAAGCCGCACAGATCAGGTCTTAAACGTGGGAATGAATTCCCAGTACCTGGATTTGGCGAGACTGGGATGAGGAGGTGTTACGATGTACGCAATCGTTGAAACAGGTGGTAAACAGTACCGCATTGAAGAAGGCTCAACCGTTTATATTGAAAAGCTTGATGTCAGTGAAGGTGAAAAAGTAACGTTAGACCAGGTTTTAGCTGTGTCTAAAGATGGTTCTCTAACTGTAGGCGAGCCTTATGTTGCAGGTGCTTCAGTTGAAGCTACCGTATTGGAAAACGGAAAAGCTGAAAAAATTATTGTTTTCAAATACAAGCGCAAAAAAGACTACCGTCGTAAGCAAGGTCACAGACAACCTTACACAAAGATTAAAATCGAAGCCATTCAGGCGTAGTGCTATTATGATTACCATTGAAATCAAGCGAAACAATGAGCAAGAGATTGTCAGCTACAGGGTGACAGGGCATGCCCAGACAGCGCCTCATGGAGAAGATCTTGTGTGTGCAGCTGTATCGGTGTTAGCTCAAACCACTGTTTTAGGGCTTTATCAGGTACTTAACCAACAACCGGAATATATTATTGATGATGGTGAACTTCGTTGTAAGATGGAGGAATCATTAACTGCAACGCAAAGAAAAGAAGCAACCATTCTATTAGAAACCATGCTGGTTGGATTAAAAAACATTCAACAGCAGTACCCAAAAATCATTGCCATTGATGATGAGGAGGTGTAGCAATGATGTTCAAAATGAATTTACAATTGTTCGCCAGTAAAAAAGGTGTTGGTTCATCCAGAAACGGACGAGACAGTGCGTCAAAAAGACTGGGCACAAAAAAAGGTGACGGCCAAATTGTCACTGCAGGCAACATTCTGGTGCGTCAACGTGGAACGAGAATTCATCCTGGCCTTAATGTAGGTAAAGGCGGCGACGATACTTTGTTTGCCTTGATCGACGGCATCGTGAAATTTGAAAGAAAAGGTAAAAAAAGAAAGCAGGTTAGCATTTATTCTGCTGAAACCCTGCAAGTACAGTAAGATTTCAGCCGCCTGAGAGGCGGCTTTTTATTTAGTACAGATTTATAACAAGAATCGTGTAAAAGTAGAAAGCAGGTGAACAATATGTTTATAGATCAGGCAGGCATATCCCTAAAGGCCGGAGACGGCGGAAATGGCTTGGTGTCTTTCCGACGTGAAAAATATGTACCGGATGGAGGCCCTGACGGCGGAGACGGTGGTAAGGGTGGTGACATTTGGATTAAAGCAGATGCCAATTTGCGTACATTAATGGATTTCAGGTATAAACGCCATTACAAAGCCGAAAAAGGTGAAGATGGAAAGAAAAAAAATATGTTTGGAAAACACGGTGAAGATTTAACGTTACTGGTTCCCTGTGGTACACTGATAATGAATAAAGAAACAGGCGAATTACTGGCTGACCTTGTTAATCCGGGAGATGTTTTTCTGGCGGCCAGAGGCGGTAAAGGTGGTAAAGGTAACCCCCACTATAAATCAGCCACACGACAAGCTCCCAACTATGCACAGGCAGGTGTACAGGGAGAAGAACTGGAAGTGACGCTAGAACTTAAATTAATTGCCGACATTGGACTGCTAGGTTTTCCGAATGTAGGAAAATCAACATTACTGTCAGTTATATCTGAAGCACAACCCAAAATTGCCAATTATCACTTTACCACGCTGACCCCTAACCTGGGTGTGGTAAAAGTTAAATCCGGGGACAGCTATGTGGTGGCAGATATTCCGGGATTGATCGAAGGCGCACACGAAGGCGTAGGCCTTGGATTGGATTTTCTCCGACATGTGGAAAGAACCAAGATATTGATTCATGTATTGGATGCAGCTGGCCTTGAAGGCCGCAGCCCTATGGACGACTTTGAAAAACTGAACCGGGAATTATCTCTTTACGCGGAAGACTTGGGTACTAAACCACAAATTGTGGCAGCCAACAAAGCGGATTTACTTTACGATAAATCGTCCCTTGAAGAAGTAAAAAATTATTTTATTAATAAAGACATTCCGTTTTATATTATTTCTGCTGCCACAAATGAAGGCATTGAAGAACTTATGCTGGCTGCAGGCGAAATGTTAAAATTGGAAGAAGAGCGGATCAAAGAAGCCACCGAGCAGCAGGAGCAGGAAACAGCTGAAAGGGTTATTACCGTTTCAAAAGAAAAAACACCTCGTTTTACAGTGACAAAAACAGACGACGGGTTTGATGTGGCCGGTGATCTTGTGAGAAAATTAGTTTATCAGTTGAACATGGAGAGTATGGATTCACTCCTTCATTTCCACAGGGTATTGGAAAAGCATGGTGTCATTCAAAAGCTAAAAGACATGGGCGTACAGGAAGGCGATACTGTGCGTGTGCTGGAAGTTGAATTTGAATTTACGGAGGAATTTGATCCCCGGAATTAATCCGATGAGGTGAATAAGAGATGGCATCTGACACCGCAAAACGAAAAATCGGCATTTTTGGAGGTACATTTGATCCCATACACTATGGTCATTTGACCATTGGCCAATTAGCGCTGGAAGTTTGCCAATTGGATGAACTATACTTTGTCCCGGCAGGCAACCCGCCTCACAAGGCTTTCCAGCATGTGACCGAGGCCATGCACCGTTTCACAATGGTGAAGATGGCGGTATCGTCTCATCCTCAGTTTCGTGTATGTGATTATGAAATCAAAAGAAAAAATCCCAGTTATTCCATGCACCTGTTGACAAACTTTAGGGAGAAATTTCCTGAAGATGAGCTGTATCTGGTGATGGGAGCTGATTCTTTTCTCGAGCTTGAACTCTGGTATCATTACAAAGAACTGTTTTCCCTGGTCCATATAGTAGTCATGAACCGTGAGGGAAGTGACATCTTATCACTGGAGGAAAGAGCAAGCTGTTATAAAACGGATTATCATGCTGACATAATACTGATCACCAGCATCTGTCTGGATGTCTCTTCGTCAATGCTGCGCCAAAGAGTAAAAAATCACCTGCCCATCACACACTTAACGACAGAGAATGTGGTGCGATACATCAATGAGGAACAACTATATCTGAAGCAGGTGAAAAACCGTGCATAAACCTATCGACAGCGATACAATAAAGTTCATCGAAGAAAGTATTAAACCTCATATGAAAAAGAAAAGGTATCAGCACACCTTGGGCGTTATGGAAGCGTCAGTGATGTTAGCTCGTCAATACGGTGCGGACATATATAAAACATCAGCTGCAGCCTTGCTGCACGACTATGCGAAAGATTACAGTAAAGAAGAGTTACTGTACTATGTCAAAGAATATAGTATTGAAACAGATCCAATCATGGAAAATGCTCACCAACTGTTACACGGTAAAGTGGCTGCCAGTATTGCGTATCATCAATTTGAAATTGAAGATGAGGAAGTATTGCTAGCCATCGAATTCCACACAACTGGCCGCAAAGGGATGGGGTTGATTGAAAAAATCATTTACCTATCAGATTTTATCGAACCAGGGAGAGAGTATATTGGAGTTGAATCATTGCGAAAATTGGCTTTGGAAGACTTGGACAAAGCTGTTTTTCAAGCTCTGACAAACACGATGATGTATGTGCTCCGAACAGGAAAATTGTTGCATCAAAACACCCTTGAAGCAAGAAATGAAATGTTGATGGAATTATAAACACATATATGTCAATGAGATCGTTGTATTTATAATAGAAGGAGGGTTGAAATGGAAAAAACGCGTGAACGAAAAATTGTGGATGAAATTCTGGATTCTGTGTCCGACAAAAAAGGACAGGAACCTGTTGTGCTTGATTTGCAGGGAATATCTTCCTTATGTGACTACTTTGTCATTAGCAGTGCACCTTCCATTCGACAGGTAAAAGCCATTGCGGACGCTGTGAAAGATCGATTGGAAGAATTAGGTGTTGAATTGCTGCGACAGGAAGGATTGCGCGAGGGAAGATGGGCGCTGCTTGACTATGGTGACATTGTGGTCCATTTATTTGTCACAGAAGACAGAGATCACTACCAATTGGAAAGAATATGGAAAGATGCACCTACCCTCGATATTGACACAGATTCAGCCCTTAAGGTATAATTAATGAGGGTTATGACATTCACATAACGAAGTACCAGTGAAAGAATAGTAGACAAATATCAATTTCAGAGAGCCGGTGGGTGGTGAAAACCGGTATTGATGCAGTCGAACTCACTTTTATAGCAGGTAACAGGGTTGGTTCCTTTAAAAGCCAGCAAAGTGGACTTTCTGTCAAACAGGGTGGTACCGCGGATTTCGATTCGTCCCTGCCTTGGGCAGAGAGTTTTTTTGTACAGACTAAAAAGTTAAGGAGGATGGCCATTGTCAACATATGATTTTGGAAAAATCGAGGAAAAATGGCAGCAGTATTGGCGAGACCATAAAGTGTATGAACTGAACGAAATTAACAGGACTCCCTATTATGCCCTGGAAATGTTTCCATACCCTTCCGGAAAAATTCACATGGGACATGTACGGAACTATTGTATTGGAGATGTGATCGCCAGGTTTAAAACCATGCAGGGTTTTGACGTGCTTCACCCCATGGGGTGGGATGCCTTTGGACTGCCGGCAGAGAATGCGGCCATACAGCACCAGATTCCCCCCGCCACCTGGACAACTTCAAACATTAAAGAAATGAAAGAACAACTTGACAGCCTGGGTTTAAGTTATGATTGGAGTCGTGAAGTGGCCACCTGTAACCCCGACTATTATAAGTGGACACAGTGGTTGTTTCTTCAGTTTTATCACAACGGTCTTGCCTATAAAAAAGAATCCCGTGTTAATTGGTGTCCTTCCTGCGAGACAGTGTTAGCTAACGAGCAGGTCGTTAACGGTGCCTGTGAACGATGCGACAGCCCTGTGAATAAAAAAGAGTTAAACCAATGGTATTTTAAAATCACAGATTATGCTGAGCGATTGTTAGATGATTTAAAGCTGCTTGATGGCTGGCCGGAAAAAGTTAAAACCATGCAATCAAATTGGATTGGCAAAAGCACAGGCGCAGACCTGCTGTTTCCCATTACTGAAACAGAAGAGAATCTGAAGGTATTCACCACCCGGCCGGATACTGTTTACGGAGCCACCTATATGGTAATGGCACCTGAACACCCGGTGGTGGCAAAATTGGTTAAAGGCACAGAATACGAAAAACCTGTACAGGATTTTATTCACAAGCTGCAGCATTTATCCGATGTGGAAAGAACATCCACTGACACGGAAAAAGAAGGGATCTTTATTGGTCAGTATTGTCTGAACCCTTTTACTGACGAGAATATCCCCATTTACATTGCAAACTATGTGTTGGCAGATTATGGAACTGGCGCTATCATGGCGGTACCAGCTCATGACCAGCGTGACCTTGATTTCGCACGAAAATATGAAATTCCAGTGGTTCCTGTTATCTTGCCGCCAGAGACTGAAGTACCTTTTGAGGTGAGCGCAGAAGCTTATGTAGGTCCTGGTACCATGATCAATTCGGATGAATACAACGGACTTGACAGTAAAAAAGCTTTTGACGAAATCTGCCAGGCTATGGAAGACGAAGGACTAGGCCAACGGACAACCAGTTACCGCCTGCGTGACTGGCTTTTGTCACGACAACGGTACTGGGGAGCCCCGATTCCCATGGTTTACTGTGACCATTGCGGTATTGTTCCTATTCCTGAAAAAGACCTTCCTGTGGAATTGCCCCTTGATGTGGCGTTCAGCGGGAAAGGACGTTCACCACTGACAACAAGCCAGTCATTTTTGAAAACACCCTGCCCAAAATGCGGTGAAGAAGCTACCCGTGAAACAGACACCATGGATACATTTGTTGATTCATCCTGGTATTTTTTACGTTACACTGACCCACAAAACAGTGAGAAGGTGTTTGATTCAGCACTCGCCAATCAGTGGATGCCCGTGGATCAATACATCGGTGGTGTGGAACACGCCATCTTGCATTTACTCTATTCCCGCTTTTTCGTTAAAGTATTGAAAGACCTTGAGCTGGTTGATTTTGACGAACCTTTTAACAACTTGCTGACACAGGGTATGGTTTTAAAAGATGGCGCCAAGATGTCTAAATCAAAGGGCAATGTGGTAAGTCCTGCAGAGATCATCGAAACCTATGGCGCCGACACTGCCAGACTCTTTGTTCTCTTTGCTGCCCCGCCAGAGAGAGACCTTGAGTGGAGTGACCAGGGCGTGGAAGGATGCTTCCGGTTCCTGAACCGGGTGTGGCGTCTGGTGGTTGAAGCGGTTGATGAGTCATTAATGTCTCTGGAAAAAGTAAACCAGGACGAGGATGATAAAGCCCTGCAATACCGTACACATTACACCATAAAAAAGGTGACTGATGACATTGAACAGCGCTTTAACTTCAACACAGCCATTAGTGCGGTCATGGAGCTGGTGAATGAACTGTATAAATATAAGGCTAAAGACCGAAGCAGTATCAATGGTACGTTGTTGGCAGAAGGTGTGAATAATGTGGTAACCCTTATGGCCCCATTTGCACCCCACATGATGGAAGAATTGTGGACGAAACTGGGACATAATGAGAGTGTTCACCTGATCGATTGGCCTGTAGCAGATCCATCTGCCCTGGTGAAGGACGAAGTGGAAATCGTTATACAGATCAATGGAAAAGTGAAAGAAAAACTCGTGGTTGCTACTGGTTTGACAAAAGAAGAAACGGAAAACTATGCCATGGCATCCGACAAAGTGAAAAACGCATTGGAAGGCTTGGATGTAAAGAGAATCATTGTGGTGCCTGATAAATTGGTGAACATTGTCGGTAAACCTTTGTAAGGGTGCATAGTACACGAAAACACCTTGCGGATGAGAAAGGAATAGACATGGAAAGTAAAAGCTATAAACAATTACATCCAATGTTAAAAAGCATGATTCCACTGGTGGAGTCTATTGGAAAAACCTTTGGAAAAAACTGCGAAGTTGTGCTTCATGAGATTGGTGAAAAGTACAAAACCATCGTGGCCATTCATAACGGACATGTTACCGGCAGGTCCGTGGACAGTCCTATGGTTAACGAAGGATTGGAATCAGTCCGAAAACGGGGAAACAATTCAGATCACATTGTTAATTATCAAAACAAAAGTTCCAACGGTAAGATCCTTAAATCATCCACCATGTTAATCCGCGATGAAAAAGACCAGGTAATTGGATGCCTTTGCATCAATATTGATATTTCAGAATTTATGATCGCCCGGCATGTACTGGAAGAAATGACCCACATTGATATGAGGGAAGAGCAGTTGACATCAGAAAACACCACCAGTAATGTGAGCGATGTGCTGAACATATTAATGAAAGAAACCCTGGAAACCAGCGGAAAACCAGTGGCGTATATGAACAAGGATGAGAAGGTAAACATCGTACGACAGCTTGATGAACAGGGCGCGTTTTTAATCAAGGGTGCCATTGACGCGGTAGCCAAAGTACTGTGTGTTTCCCGTTATACCATCTATAACTACCTGGATGAAATAAGAGGTCAACAATAACCTATAGTAACCTATTTGAAAGGGGATTTATGATGAACAACATGATTAGTACAAAAAAAGCACCGGCTGCCATTGGCCCATATTCACAGGCGGTGGAAGCAGGCAACATGATTTTTGTCTCTGGACAACTGCCACTTGACCCAAAAACCATGAATTTTGTTCCTGGAGATATTCAGGAACAGACAAAACAATGTCTAACGAATGTAATGGCCATTCTGGATGAGGCTGGTTATGAAACAACAAACATTGTTAAAGTTACTGTTTTCCTGAAAGACATGAATGATTTTGCAAAGATGAACGAAATCTATGCCACTTTTTTCACTGACCATAAGCCAGCCCGGGCAGCAGTGGAAGTGGCGCGGTTGCCAAAGGATGCACAGATTGAAATTGAAGCTGTGGCTGTGAAGGTATAAACCTGATTAATGCACTAAAGAAAAAAAGGTTAGCCCATTGTTCTGTGGCTAACCTTTTTTAAACGCTATTCAATGGTTTCGTACCGTTGTTGGTAACGTTGGGCACGTTGAAGTCTCCGTTGTTTTCGCTTTTTCTGCCGCAAATAGAAAATAAGTACCTGCCAGAGGATGAATAAGACCACCAGTGCTGATATGCTATAAAATCGCCATGAAGTTTGCTGGTATACCGGTAATGCGTCAATGGCACTTTCTGTCACTAAATTGGCTTCTCCCAATAATTCATTTTCATAGTAGTATTGAACTTTGCCCAGTATTTCATTTTGCTCCACAGGAGCAACAATTTCCTCCTCAGGCAGTTGAAGGTCCACCCTAAGATTAGAGGTAAGAACGTTTCTTGGTACAATTTGCTCGATCGCTTTATCTGTGACCAGGCCGATGGCTTCCTCATTACCCAGTTCAACTGGGACCATGGCCATCTGTGTACCTTCAGCAACCAGGGTTAAGCGGTGAAAATACTGAAATCCATAATCAAGGAGCGTTCGTGAGTCTGAATAGATGCTGTCTTGTTCTGCGTTTAATACCACTGCAATAAAGCGAGAATCATTGAACAGGGCAGAACTGATGAGGCAATTTCTGGCACTGTGGGTATACCCTGTTTTTATCCCATCAACAGGTTCGTAGTAAATGTTGGTATACAACCCCTGGTATAGCATCTGATGACTGGGTCCCTTGCCCCAAAGAAAGCGGTTGGAGTTACGATAAACCCTTTGTTCTGTTTCTGAAGTGGGAGAAATAATTAAGGAAGGGCTGGACACCACTTCACGGAAAAACTCATTCTTCATAGCTTCCCGGGCAATGAGGGCCAGGTCATACGCCGTGGTCACATGGTTTTCATCTGGCAAACCGTGGGGATTGGTAAAATGTGTGTTGAACGCACCAATGGAAGCCGCATGTTGGTTCATGAGGGCTACAAAGGCTTCTACAGAGCCCGAAACATGACGGGCCAGTATTTCTGCAGTGTCATTTCCGGAGCGGATCAGAAGGCCTTTTAAAAGGGTTTCAACCGTAAATGCCTCGCCAGGTACAATGTACATGCTTGACCCGGTAACTCCCGGTTCATAATCAATGGTGATTACATCATCCAGAGAGGCATGTTCCAATACCACCAGCGCTGTTAGGATTTTTGTTGTGCTGGCAGGATAGGTAATCTCCGTAGCGTTCTTATTGAATAATACCTTCCCTGTTTCTGCGTCCATTAACACAGCGCGGGGTGCGACGATTTCAGGGATGTATCCAGTGTCTGTTGCATGGACAGGTGTGATTGATATGATTACGAGAATGATGGCGAAAAGTATATGTATAAGCGTTTTTCTATATAAAAGCCATTTTGTCAATTGTATAGGTATTGAAGTTTTCAATGATAGGTCAGCTCCTGTATGAAAAAGTTTTATCATAAATCATGGATTGATGTGATACAAACACTCCTTTCTATAGTACAATAGATTTGTTGGTTTGTTAAGTATAAATTCTTCACTATTTCAACGAAATTTCAACGAATATTCATTCAGGATCCACAGCCGTTTTCAGACACAAACAAAACCTGAAGGAGTTGAACAACATGGTTGTGACACGGAAGCACAAAATTGTTATGATTGCACTGGCCTGTTGTCTGTTTTTAGGATTTACCCTTTATGAGCAAGTGATGGCAAGAAAAAATGTGTATGTTTTGTCAGAGTCAGGCCCAGTCTCGACGGATGATTCCGAACAAACGGAACTTAGCAGCGACAGAAGTGCATTAACGGATGAGGCTTTACAACAATTGGAATCGGAAGGTGCAGCACCTGCGAAGATCATTGTTCACATTGAAGGCGAGATAGCAGCTCCAGGCGTTTACGAACTGGAGGAAGGCAAACGAGTCAACGATCTGGTGAGCATGGCAGGAGGGCTGACACCGGAGGCTGATCGAAAGATAAACCTTGCACAGAAGCTTCAGGATGAAGCTTTTGTCTATGTTCCGGCATTGGGAGAAAGTAACCAGGCGGATGTTACCAGTGATATGGCCGCTGGTACACCAAACATAGCTTTTCAACCATCGGCAACATTCCAGGGATCTTCTTTGATCAACATCAATACAGCAGACCAAAAATCCCTTGAAACACTGCTGGGCATTGGCACTGTACTGGCAGAGCGAATCATTGCCTATCGGGAAGAAAAAGGACCTTTTCAACAATTGCAAGATCTAAAAAAAGTGACAGGTATTGGAGATAAGCGATACCAGGACATTGAAAACGATATAAGGCTTTAAGAAACTGTAATAATCGGTGAAAAGAAAGAAAGCGGGTGAGTTGATGGAAGAGATCAAACTGACATCTCTGACAAAAAGTGCCGGCTGAGCGGCAAAAATAGGACCGGAGGTCCTTGCTAGTGTTCTCAGTAAATTACCATCGCAAACAAATCCTAATATACTGGTGGGGCTTGAAACCGGTGATGATGGTGCTGTCTATCAACTGACAGAAAACGTGGCCATTATCCAGACAGTTGACTTTTTTACTCCCATTGTCGATGATCCTTATACCTTCGGACAAATAGCCGCCGCAAATTCATTGAGTGATATATATGCCATGGGTGGCGAACCAATTTTGGCCCTGAACATTGTCGGATTTCCCAACTGTCTTTCACCCGATATACTGGCTGAAATACTGAAAGGCGGCGCTGACAAAGTCGTTGAATCTGGCGCTTCGCTGGTAGGCGGTCATTCAGTGGAAGATGATGAACCAAAATATGGGCTCTGTGTTACAGGAAAAGTACACCCGGATAATATTTTGACAAACAAAGGGGCACGACCTGGTGACCGGTTGATCCTGACAAAGCCAATCGGATCAGGTGTCTTAAGCACAGCTATCAAAGCTGATATGCTTTCGAAGGACGAATACCAGGAAGCAGTGGACGTCATGTCACTGTTAAACAAATTAGCCTTGGAAGCAACTCAGGGAGTAGTTGTGAACGCCTGCACGGATATAACAGGATTTGGTCTACTTGGTCACGCAGTGGAAATGGCAAAAGGCAGTGGTGTCACCATCAAGCTCTACGCCGGCAAGGTCCCGGTGATTAAATCTGCGTTGCATTACGCTGAAATGGGCTTGATTCCAGGAGGTATGTACCGAAACAGGGATTACTTTAAGAACAAAGTGGATGTTCAGGGAGAACTCTCTGAAGCATTGCAGGATTTATTGTATGATCCACAAACATCAGGTGGGTTGTTGTTTTCGGTGCCGCCTGAAGTAGTAGAAGAAGTAATGAAACGATTATCAAACACAATGCCCTGCAGTTTTGCAGAAGTGGGGGAAGTAACTGAACTGGGAGACCATTTCATTCAAGTTCTTTAGAAACCGAAGCAATGCAATTTATAAGGTTTAAAAAACTATGGATTTTAATCCAAAATACTTGATAACAAAAATAGAAACGGACGACTGCAAGTTACAAAGCAGCCGTCCGTTGTTTTTATTAACTTTTATGCAGTCAGTCCGTTCTGTTCGCCGGATACCGTTCAGGTAACTGCAAATCATCGTGAAAAACTGTTTAGAGGTCTTCTCTTGCGAAAAATTCTTTGGTCAGTTTTATAACAACACCACTAAGTGCAAGCAATGCAATTAAGTTTGGTACTGCCATTAAACCGTTAAGTGTATCAGCAATATTCCAGATCATGGTTAAGCTTCCAATTGCACCTAGCACAATAAGGGGCAACCAGATGATGCGGTATATTTTGTTGAAGCCTGAGCCAAGGATAAACTCGGCGCATTTCTCACCATAGTATGCCCATGACAACAAGGTGGAGAAGGCAAAGAACAAAATACCGATAGCAACGATGATACCACCAGGTCCGGGCAATCCTTCGTTAAAGGCTTCGGTGGTTAGGGCTGAACCTGTAAGGCCGCTGCTCCAAACGCCTGAAGAGATAATGGCTAGTGCGGTAAAGGAACAAATAACAATGGTGTCTGCAAATACTTCGAAAACTCCCCAAAGTCCCTGGCGTACAGGGTGGTCAGTACGGGCAGCTGCGTGAGCAATCGGCGCACTACCAAGACCAGCCTCATTGGAGAAAACACCACGGGCTACACCAAAACGCATGGCCATCATAACAGTGGCGCCTGCGAATCCGCCCACACCAGCGCGTGCAGTAAAGGCAGAGGAGAAGATCAACCCGAAAGAACCGGGAATTTCAGCAATATTAAGAACTAAAATAACGATGGCACCAATCATGTAAAACACGGCCATGAATGGAACGATTTTTTCTGTTACTGCAGCAATTCGCTTTAGCCCACCCAGGATAACAGCACCGGCTGCAATTGCCAGAACGATCCCAGAAATAAGATGTGGAATACCAAAGCTGGCGTTCATTGCTTCGGCAACAGAGTTGGCCTGAACCATGTTACCAATACCAAATGCAGCAAAGGCACCAAAGAGGGAGAAAATCCAGGCAAGCCATTTCCAGTTGGAACCCATGCCCTTTTCGATATAATACATTGGTCCGCCTACCCAGTTGCCTTCAACAGTTTTCTCACGGTACTGAATGGCAAGCACTACTTCGGCAAACTTGGTCATCATACCAAAGAAGGCAGATACCCACATCCAGAAAACTGCTCCTGGACCACCAATGGCAATCGCTGTTGCAACACCGGCAATATTACCGGTACCAATGGTAGCGGCCAAAGCTGTTGACAAAGCCTGGAAAGGTGTAATATCTCCATCTTCACTGATTTCAGACTTATCAAAGATTTTAAAGAGGGTTTCCTTCATTGCATATCCGAATTTAGTTACTTGTAAGAAATTAGTTCTAATAGAAAAATAAACGCCTGTTCCAACTAAGAGAATCAGCATGTACGGTCCCCATACAAGACCGTTGATAGTACCATTAATACTTTCGATTGTTTGCATAAAACCGATCAAATCAAAAAACCTCCTTTATTTCTTTTTTATAACGATTATTTATTCGAACAATTAACACAGTTTTGGAGTGAACCACCTCCTTATTCGTTTTATCCCATTACACTTTTCCAAAATAAAAGACAGTGAATCCGTTCGCTGCAGAAGATGCTAACACTCATCTGTGTGAAACGATCATTGTCTTCATAAAAAAACAGCGTCTGATATACCTTTAACAGCCTCATTGTATCACATGTTAAATAGTATGAAAAGCTAAAATACATTTATATAAACATAATAACTATTCTGTTAAATTAAATCTTACCCAAAATGCATTCCATAGTCATCTATTTTCTTTGTATTTAAACAGTACTATTGTTCTCATAAGAGGTCATTTATGCTATAATCGAATGGAATCAACATAGGAGGTGGCATGATGGAACAACGTGAACTGTTGCGTAAAATTCCTAAAATGGATGACATATGGACTAAGATAGAAACAGTTAAAGAGATTAAACAGTTTGATGAATTAATTGCCAAGGATGAACTGAGGGCTGTTTTACAAAATCTTAGGTCAGATCTGTTGACGGATCATGCTGATCAGTTTGATGAAAGAAGATTACTGGAAGATTTCATCGTCAACGAGGTACTGTTTCGATGCAAAAAATTATCTTCCATGCAATTACGAAAAGTTATCAACGGCACAGGAGTTGTGTTACATACCAACCTGGGAAGAGCTCCTCTGGGCGATTATGTAAAAGACGCCCTGTGGGACATTGCCAGTGGCTATAGTAATTTGGAAATGGATTTGGAAACCGGCAAACGGGGCAGTCGTTATTCTCATATGAAAGACTTATTGCTAAAGCTTACAGGCGCAGAAGATGCCATTGTTGTCAATAATAATGCAGGGGCAGTGCTGCTAACCCTTTCAGCCATGACAAAGGGTAAAGAAGTGATTATTTCCCGTGGTGAACTGGTTGAAATTGGCGGTTCTTTCAGAGTGCCCGAAGTAATGGAACAAAGCGGGGCCACCCTGGTAGAGGTAGGTGCCACTAATAAAACACATTTACAGGATTATGAAAAAGCCATTACACCAGAGACGGGCGCTTTATTAAAAGTACACCAAAGCAACTTTAAAATAATGGGATTTACCCAGGAAGCCACCATGGAAGAACTGGTGGAACTGGCAAACAAAATCGATTTACCCATGATCAATGACTTGGGCAGTGGGCTTTTCTTATCCCTCCAATCCTTTGGCTTTCCACCGGAACCCACCGTTCAGGAGGCGGTGGCCGCAGGCTGTGACGTGGTGACGTTCAGTGGCGATAAACTCCTTGGAGGGGCCCAGGCAGGCATTATTGCCGGTAAGAAAAAATGGATACAACAAATTGCAAAACACCCGCTTACCAGGGCGCTGCGGGTAGACAAGTTAACCCTCTGTGCGCTTGAAGCCACACTGAAACTATACCTTAATCCGGAAGAAGCATTGGTAAAAATTCCAGCCCTGCGAATGATGACAGAAAAGCCGAAGGCTTTGGAAACAAGGGCAGAAGCATTAATGGACATGTTGAAGCCCGTAATGGCAAACAAAACGATTGTCAACACATCCCTGGTGACTGAAACATCACAGGTTGGTGGTGGAGCATACCCCACCGTACAACTGGAGAGTCGCTTAATCAGGTTCGAGGGTGAACCACAGGCAGTGACAAAATTAGAACGATTTCTACGGCAGCATCAACCAGCCATCATTGGCAGAATTCAGGACAATGGGTATCTGCTTGATCTGAGGACCTTGTTTGACGATGATTTTGATGTCATTGTTAAAGCCATTGAATGTTGGATAAAATTGAGCGCGGGATAAACTGGGAGTGAAAATGTGAAACATTTAATCATAGGAACAGCCGGACACATTGATCATGGTAAAACTACACTCATACAGGCGTTAACTGGTCGCAACACAGATCGCCTGAAAGAAGAACAAAAAAGAGGGATTTCCATTGAACTGGGCTTCACCTATTTTGATTTGCCTGACGGACGCCGGGCAGGCATTGTTGACGTACCCGGACACGAGAAATTTATACGGCACATGCTGGCAGGGGTAGGCGGTATGGACCTGGTCATGCTGGTGGTCGCAGCCGATGAAGGTGTTATGCCCCAAACCCGCGAACACCTGGATATTTTGTCATTACTATCCATTAAAAAAGGCTTAATTGTGATGACCAAGGCTTCTTTGGCCGACCCTGAATGGGTCGAACTGGTAAAAGATGACATTGCAGAAACAGTTGAGGATACCTTTCTTGAGGATTGTCCCATACTAATGGTCGATTCCCTTAGCGGCCAGGGTATACCAGAACTTATTGAGCATATTGCAATGGATTACGATGAAATTGAAGCAAAGGACCAGGAAGCCCCCTGCCGTATGCCCATTGACCGGGTGTTTACCATCACCGGATTTGGAACCGTTATAACGGGGACATTGCTGGAAGGAACCGTCTCCACAGAAGACATCATGGAGATCTATCCTGAAGAAATCACAGCGAGGGTGCGGAACATCCAGGTGCATGGTGAAACAGTCGGCACAGCTTATGCTGGCCAGCGAGTGGCCATTAATCTTTCCGGGATTAAAAAGGACCAGATCAACCGAGGCAGTTTTCTGGCAAAACCAGGCTCAATGACAGACACCATGATGGTGGATTGTCGTGTAAACATGTTGAAAAACGCTCCGCGTCCATTAAAACAACGAGACAGGGTGAGAATATACCACGGCTCGAGTGAAGTATTGGCAAGGGTCGTGATTCTGGAAAAAGAACAAATTGAACCTGGTGAATCAGGATTTGTACAACTACGGCTGGAGGAAAGTGCTGCTTTTAAAAAAGAAGATAAAGTGATACTGCGCTTCTATTCACCCATGGAAACCCTTGGCGGAGCTGTTGTGATTGATCCTAATCCCAACAAACACAAAGCGTTGCACCAGGATGTTATTGACCAGTTGCAGGCGAAAGAATCCGGTGGGCCGGAAGTTCATCTGGAACAGCAACTCTTACGGTATAGTAAGGAAATACCTGATGTTTCACTTTTGGCAAAATATACCGGCTATACCAAAGAGCAGACAGAAGAATTAATCCAACTATTGAAAGAAGATCAAAAAGCCTATTCCATTCAGGAACAGGGTTTTGTCCATTGGCAGTTTTATGAGGAAGTCACAGAGAAGGCAACAGAAATGCTTGCACATTATCATAGGGATTTCCCATTGCGAAAAGGTATGTCAAAAGAAGAACTGAAAAGCCGGGTGTTTCCTCCCGGAAAACAAAAAATGGTGGAAGCCTGGTTTGAACAACTGGAACAGGAATGCCTTATCCGAACCGAAGGCACATTTGTGTCACTGTCTTCCTTCACGATAAAAATAACCCCACAGCAAAAGTCTATTCTTAACGACATTGAATCGCTTTTCACGAAAGATCTTTTTTCGCCGCCGAAACTTGATGAACTGCCGGATTTGACTAGGGAAAAACAAAAGAACATTCAGCAGGTGTTGGAATTGATGCTGGGAGATTCATTGATCAGGGTGAACCAGGAGACGGTTTTTCATGCCAATGCCCTAGAAGAAGCCAAAAACAGGTTGGTTGAATACTTTGAAACAAACGAAGAAATTGCTCTGGCAGACTTTCGGGATTTGCTGAAAACCAGTAGAAAATACGCTGTTTCATTATTGGAATACTTTGACCAGGCCCGTGTCACAAAACGACAAGGTGATAACAGGGTGTTGGTTATCAAAAAGACATGAATCGACCAACTGAAATGATTATTGTATGAGGTTGCTCATGGAACCGTCAGTGTGTTATAATACTTTCGTCGCCCAGATTGATCACGCATCAGTCTTGTCAAACGAAAGTAATATGGGAGTAGATGGGTGCTGGTGTATCCTCTGGTCTTCAAAACCAGTACGAGGGGTTAGGAGCCTCTTGGGTGGGTTCGATTCCCACGTACTCCCGCCAATGCAGACGACCATGTGAGAGCCCAGGCTCTCATTTTGTTTTGATAAAGTAGAGAGGAGCATCTGGATGGAAAAACAACTGAATCTCCTAAAAAAGGAACTCCAGCAAAAATCCATTAAGATGACTCGTCAACGAAAGGAAATCTTAAGGCTGTTTCTAACACAAACACATCATTTGTTAACAGCTTCTGAAATCCAGCAGGCGTTGCGACAACAAGACCATCAAATGGACCTTTCCACTATCTACAGAAACCTTGAAACACTGGCATCCGCAGGTGTACTACGACATATTGCATTGAATGACCACATCGCCAGGTATGAATTGGTCACTGCACATCATCACCATCACCTGATTTGCCTTGAATGCAATAAAACAGAATTGATTGATTTATGCCCTTTTCAGGAAATTAATCAGTATGTCACAACACAGACAGATTTTTTACCAACAGAACATCGTTTCGAAATTTATGGCTATTGTAAAGACTGTCAGAAAATCAACAACCAGACTATTGATGACATATTCCAGGGGAGGAAACACTCATGATCATTTTGGGCATTGACCCAGGTTTAGCCATCACAGGGTTTGGTGTCATTAATTACGAGAATAACAACTTTAAAGTAATTCAGTATGGTGTCATTCGTACCCCCAGTAAAACCCCATTGCCCGATCGTTTGGTCAAAATAAAGGAAGGCATTGAAACGTTGATCCAGCAATACAACCCAGAATGCGCTGCCATTGAAGAACTTTTTTTCAATACCAATGCGAAAAGCGCCTTTCTTGTGGGTCAGGCAAGAGGAGTGGCCGTCGTTACCGCGGCCTCGGCAGGATTGTGCATCTATGAGTACACACCCCTTCAGGTAAAACAGGGTGTGGCAGGCTATGGACGAGCAGACAAAAACCAAATACAGCAAATGGTGAAAACCCTGCTGAACCTGAAAGAAATACCAAAACCTGATGATGCTGCAGATGCACTGGCCATTGCTATGTGCCATGCCCACACTGGCCATTTTCGTCAATTGTTTAGTGTATAAACAGGATCCATAAGTAGATGGCCAAATGTCCCATTTGGTGGCAGATACTAATTTGTTCACCTAGGGACGTAGCACCGCTTATCTCTTGCAAAAAGGGAGTCTTAGCGGTGGTAGTCATCGGACAACAAAGGAGTGAAGGCATTGATTGAATTTATCAAGGGCAATGTACATCATGTTACTGTCGATCAGATTGTTGTTGATGTAAGTGGTGTGGGATATGGGATTTACTCCTCAATGGCCACACTGAGCAGGGTGAAAATAGCTGAACCAGTCACCTTATACACCCACTACAGCGTACGGGAGGATGGCGCCAGCCTGTATGGCTTTTTAACACAGGATGAACTAAACATGTTCCGGAAACTCATCACCGTCACCAAAGTAGGACCAAAAGCCGCCATCGCCATGCTGTCCACCTATACGGTGGAAACCTTGTGTCAATTGATCATGGCCCATAACCTGGATGCGCTTTCGAAAGCCCCTGGAATCGGTAAAAAAACAGCGGAACGCATTGTGCTGGAACTAAAGGATAAAGTTAATAAAATGGGGATTCAGCCTGCATCCACCCCTGAACAGGGCACTCTTTTTCAAGATGATGTAATGGGCGCCCTGATATCTCTTGGATACCAGCGAAATGAAGCATTGGAAGCTGTTCGGGCCACTGCAGACCGTGGCGTGTCTACTGAGGAAAGCCTGAAGGCTGCTTTGTCTTGGTTGATGAAATAAAAGACAAGGTGATAATCAACAGTTAAAATTGCTGACATAAGGAGACGGTTTTATGTCCATTGAAGAACGAATTATTTCCACAGACACCCAGGAAGAAGATTTTGCCATCGAAGTTGGCTTGCGTCCTAAAAGACTGGACGATTATGTGGGACAGGAAAAAAACAAGGAAAAATTCCGTATATTTATCAGTGCCGCCAGGGAACGAAAAGAAGCCCTGGACCACGTCTTGTTATATGGCCCTCCAGGACTGGGTAAAACAACCCTGGCGACGATTATTGCCAACGAAATGAACGTGAACATTCGCATCACCAGCGGTCCCGCCATTGAAAGACCGGGAGACTTGGCGGCCATCCTAACCAATATGGGTGAAAATGATGTGTTGTTCATTGATGAAATTCACCGCCTGAACCGCACCGTGGAAGAAATCTTGTACCCGGCCATGGAAGATTTTGCCCTGGACATTATCATTGGCAAAGGCCCCAGTGCCAGAACCGTTCGATTGGACCTTTCACGCTTTACACTCATCGGTGCTACCACAAGGGCAGGGCTGTTGACATCTCCACTGCGTGACAGGTTTGGTGTCATTTCACGTCTTGATTTATACAAGCATGACGAATTGGCCAAAATAGTCACCCGCTCCGCGGGTATCCTTAGAGTGCCCATTGCCAAAGAAGCTGCATTGGAGGTTGCCTCCAGGTCACGTGGCACGCCACGGATCGCCAACCGTCTGCTTAAACGGATCCGTGACTATGCCCAGGTGAGGGCTGACGGCGAAATAACGTTACCGGTGGTAAATGAAGCCTTGAAACTTTTTGAAATTGACCCATTGGGACTGGACAGCACCGACAAAAAAATGATACTGGCCATGATCGAGAACTTTGACGGAGGACCTGTCGGCCTGGATACACTGGCCGCTGCCACAGGAGAGGAAAAAACAACCATCGAAGATGTGTACGAACCTTATTTGATGCAAATCGGTTTTATCAGCCGTACGCCCCGGGGGCGCATGGTGATGAGAAAAGCCTACGAACACTTCGGAAAACCTTTACAGGAAGGCCCTGTGCAGGAAAGAATAGAGGGATAACATGAACCCACTCGGAAAAATATTGATAACTGCGGGTATTGTGCTGCTCCTTGCTGGTGTGCTTGTCACCGTTGGAAGCCGTTTTGGCCTTGGGAAATTACCAGGTGACTTTTTCTTTCAAAAAGGCAACGCCACATTCTATTTTCCACTGGCCACCAGTATTATTATCAGCTTACTGTTAACACTTTTTTTAAACCTATTTTTTAGACGATAGTGACATGCCCGAATCAAATACAGAAAGAAAGTATGTGAACCATGAAAACAAGTGATTTTAACTACGATTTACCTGATGAACTCATTGCCCAGACGCCATTGGAGCAGCGAGATACATCGCGACTGATGGTGATTAACCGGGAAAAACAGTCCATCAGTCATCGTACCTTTAGTGACATAACAACCCTGTTAAAACCTGGAGACGGACTGGTCATCAACGATTCCCGGGTACTGCCAGCCCGGTTGATTGGGCGAAAACGATACACAAACGGCAAAGTTGAATGTCTTCTGTTAAAGCAGATAGGACTGAACCTATGGGAAGCCCTGGTAAAACCTGCAAAACGTGTCAAAACAGGTACGGAAGTGACTTTTGGTCATAACCTTCTTCGGGGTGTAGTCCGTGAAGAAAAACCGGAAGGCTTGCGTACCATCGAATTCATCACAGAGCGCCCATTGATGGAGGTGCTTGATGAATTGGGTGAAATGCCACTGCCCCCGTATATCCATACAAAGCTGGAAGATCGTGAACGCTACCAGACAGTATACAGCAAAGACAATGGCTCAGCGGCGGCCCCTACAGCCGGATTGCATTTTACAGAAACGTTATTGAATAAAATTACAGACATGGGGGTTCACATTATCCCTGTCACTCTGCATGTAGGTTTGGGTACTTTTCGACCTGTACAGGTAGAAGAAGTGGAAGACCACAAAATGCACGAAGAATTTTTTCGAATATCACCGAAAAATGCAGCATTGATGAATAAAATTAAGGCTGAAGGCGGGCGAATTGTGGCTGTTGGCACCACCAGTTGCCGCAGCCTTGAATCAGCGGCCCCGGATGATGGCGGTCCCATGGAAGGAGTAAACCAATGGACCAGGTTGTTTATCACACCAGGCTATACCTTTAAATTTGTGGATGTTATGATTACTAATTTCCACCTGCCGGAATCGACCCTGTTGATGTTGGTAAGTGCTTTTGCCAGTAAAGAACTGGTCATGAAAGCGTACCAAACAGCTGTGGAAGAAGCCTACCGGTTTTTCAGTTTTGGCGACGCCATGTGGATCGAATAGAGGAGAATTTATGAGTAAAAAAATCTTTACCCAAACAGCAGTATCATCAGAATCACAGGCGAGAACAGGTGTCCTGAACACGAAACATGGTGATGTCCAAACCCCCATTTTTATGCCCGTGGGCACCCAGGCGACAGTAAAAACCATGACACCGGAAGAACTTTCCAGCATCAACACACAGATATTATTAAGCAACACCTATCACTTATACATGCGACCTGGTCACGAGCTCATTGCCAGGGCTGGCGGTCTTCATAAATTCATGAACTGGCAGGGACCGATTTTAACAGACAGTGGTGGCTTTCAGGTGTTTAGCCTGGGAAATTTGCGAAAGATTACCGAGGAAGGTGTTGCCTTTCAGTCACACATTGACGGTTCCAGTCACTTTATCTCCCCGGAAAAAGCCATGGAAATACAAAATCACCTGGGTTCCGACATCATGATGGCTTTTGATGAGTGCATACCCTTCCCCTCCGAACATGATTATGTCATGCATTCCGTTGACCGTACCACCCGTTGGGCAAAACGTTGCCTTGAGGCACATCAGCGGCCTGATGACCAGCATTTGTTCGGGATCATTCAGGGCGGTATTTTTCATGACATGCGCAAGAGAAGTGCAGAAGGGTTGCTGGACCTGGATTTTCCCGGATATGGCATTGGCGGTTTGAGCGTGGGAGAACCAAAGGAAAATATGTACGACGTACTGGATCACTTGATCCCCCAGATGCCGGAAGAAAAACCCCGTTATCTCATGGGCGTTGGTAGCCCCGATTGTTTGATTCATGGTGTCTTAAGGGGTGTGGATATGTTTGATTGTGTACTGCCCACCCGTATTGCCCGCAACGGTACGGCCATGACCAGCATCGGCCAGGTGGTGATTAAAAACGCCAAGCACACGGAAGCCTTCGAACCCCTAGACCCTCATTGCAGCTGCTATACCTGCAAAAACTACACAAGGGCTTATTTGCGCCATTTGTTTAAGGCTAATGAAATATTAGGCTTACGGTTATTGACCCTGCATAACCTGCATTTTCTGCTTGATCTCATGAACAACATCCGCAAAGCCATTCATGACGACAACCTTGTGGAGTTTTCCAAAGCTTTTTATCTCGACTACTATGGCAAACCACTGGAATGGGATTAAACACCAACAATATAACGCTCATACATTGACAATGCAAACAGGATGTTGTTTAATGTAAGAAGGATTGAAAGACAACAGGAAGGAGGTCCAAAATGCAACAATTTTCCGGATTAATTATTCCTTTAGGTTTCCTTGCGATTTTCTATTTTCTGATCATAAAGCCTCAAAAAACAAAAGAAAAGAAAATCAAAGAAATGCGTAATAATTTACAGGTAGGCGACGAAATTATTACCATTGGCGGAATCTATGGAAAAGTAATGAAAATTAAGGAAGATGTATTGACCATTGAGGTGGGCATGGATAAAACAAAATTGACCATCACAAAATGGGCAGTTGGAAACCTTGCCGAAAGCTCTACTCAAGTTACTGAATCAACTGAAGCGTAGCAAAGCCATTTGACAGCAGCCGGGTAGATCCCTGCTGCTTTTGGTTTTATTACCTTTTTCTTTTTTTTTAAGCAGCCATATGGTATAATGCTTAAGGATTATAACGAGAGAGAAGAAAGCATAGAACTCATTTGTCTTGTTTTTCAGCAGGAGTTTTATACTCCCTGCTTTTTTAATTGCCTCTAAAAAGCACGCATTGAAACCGCATTGATGCTCATGGCCAAGGAAAGCGAGGAGATTTGTGATGATAAAAGCTAGCCAGGGAATACTGCCAACAATTCACGAAACCTGTTTTGTTGCTGAAACTGCCAGTGTCATTGGAAACGTTGTCATGCAGGAGAAATCCAGCCTCTGGTTCGGTGTAGTGGCACGGGGTGATTACAACGATGTTTACATTGGAAAAGGCACTAACATACAGGACGGATCAATAATTCATATCGCCTACCATCACCCCACCATCATTGGTGACTATGTCACCGTGGGACACAGAGCCATCGTTCATGGCTGCACCATTGGTGACCGGGTATTGATTGGTATGGGCGCGATTGTGCTTAACGGTGCCGTGGTTGGCAACAACAGCATCATTGCCGCCGGCAGTCTAGTCCCTGAAGGTAAAGAAATACCCTCCGGGGTGTTGGCCATGGGTACACCGGCAAAGGTTATCAGAGAATTAACAGAAGAGGAAATAGATGGCATCATGCGGTCGGCAGAAGATTATATGAGCTTTGCCCTGGATTATAAGAAAGATTTGCTGAAGGCAAAATAAGGAGGAAAGACACATGAAGGTCAGAGGAATAATACTCTTTTTACTGATTCTCGTCATTGCCGGAGCAGGTGTATATACTGCTTTGAACGGCATGCAAATGGGAGATACACAGATCATTCCCATGCGGAACAGCATTAAGCAGGGTTTGGATTTAAAAGGCGGTGTTTTTGTTGTCTTTGAAGCTGACACAGAAGCCACTGGAGATGAACTTGATATGCTCATCAATCAAACCATCCAGGTATTTCGACGACGTGTGGATGCCATGGGACTGACAGAACCTACCATTGTAAAGGAAGGCGATCGCAGGATCCGAGTGGAACTGCCCGGTGTGGAAAATGTGCAGGACGCTCTGGAGATGGTTGGAAAAACAGCCCAACTTCAATTTGTGACACCCGATAATGAAGTGGTGTTAACAGGAAGTAACGTGGTGGATGCTTCTCCTATCTACGTAGACCGCGAGCCAGACCCAGTTGTCAGTTTAGAGTTTGACAGCGAAGGAAGTCAACGTTTTGCTGAAGCAACAGGGAATTTTATAGGAGAACCGATATATATTATTCTTGACGATGAAATCATTTCTGCCCCCCTTGTGCAACAGCAAATTACCATGGGACAAGCCACCATCAGTGGCAAGTTTACCATTGAAGAAGCCTCTAACTTGGCAGCCCTGATTCGGGCCGGTGCACTGCCGGTGTCATTGAACGAAGTGCAAACATCAACCATTACGGCTTCACTGGGTGTCGACGCCCTGAACCGCAGCATTGATGCGGCTAAAATTGGTATTGTGCTGGTGCTTCTTTTTATGCTTGTGGTTTACCGCATACCTGGTCTTGTGGCCAGTGTGGCTCTGACCCTATATGTGTTGCTGGTGTTATCCATTTTCATAAGCCTGGATGCCACTTTAACCTTACCGGGCATCGCAGCCTTAATTCTGTCCATAGGTATGGCTGTTGATGCCAATGTTATTATCTTTGAACGGCTAAAAGAAGAAATCAAGAACGGAAAAACCGTTCGTGCAGCCGTGGATTCCGGCTTTAAACGTGCCTATCGCACCATCATCGATGCAAACGTGACCACACTCATCGCCGGCCTGGTGCTGTACCAATTTGGCAGCGGTCCCATTCGCGGTTTTGCCGTTATGCTGATGATTGGTCTGGCGGTCAGTGTTTTTACAGCCGTTTTCATCACCCGTATCTTATTAAAGTCGTTGATCTCTACTAACCTGTTTAAGAATGCCAAATACTTCGGCGTGTAAGGAGGAGGAAAAATAATGGATATCATTCATCAAAAACGAATTTGGTTTTCCATCTCCGGCGCCATCATCCTCATTGCTCTGGTCGTCGCTCTCGTTGGCGGTGTAAACACAGGGATTGATTTTACCGGTGGCACATTGATGGAAATTGAACTGCACCAATCGGTGGACACAGAAGATATCAGACAATACATGGACAACTGGGATGCCAGTGCCAACATCAACTTTATCGGCGATAACCAGACAACAGTGCAGATCAGAACCATTGTTGACATGGACCACAGCCAGCGAACCCTTTTATATGATGCGTTGGCAGAAGAATTCAACCTGACAGACGACGATTTCTTGCGAACAGAGCAGTTTGGCCCATCCATTGGTAAAGAAATTCGCGACAGGGCTTTCCTTTCCATGCTCATAGCTGCCATCGGTATGCTGGCCTACATCACTTTTCGATTCGAATTCAGCTTTGGCGTAGCAGCCATCCTGGCACTGCTTCATGACATTCTCATTGTGTTGTCAGTCTATGTTATTTTCCGAATTCCACTGAACAGCCCCTTTGTGGCAGCTATGCTCACGGTGCTGGGTTACTCCATCAACGATACCATCGTTGTTTTCGACAGAATCCGCGAAAACCGTAAACTTATGAAAAAATTTAACTATGAACAGCTGGCCACAGACAGCATTAACCAGACAGTGACCCGGTCAATCTACACATCAGTTACGACTCTGGTCACCATTGTAGCCCTCTATGTACTGGGTGTGCCACAGATCAAAGAATTTGCCCTGCCTCTCATCGCCGGTATTATCAGCGGAACCTATTCTTCAATCTTTATTGCCAGCCCCCTCTGGGTAATGATTAAGGACAAGGGAAAAGACCAAAAGAAAATGTTTGCGAAAACATCTTAACAATCTTGGAAAAGTAAAGCAGCATATCAATTAAAAGTAAAGCAGCATATAAATATAATTAAACCCGGCAGCTACATTTGTTTAATATAATGACAGCCAGCCGGGTTTAGCTGAACCCGTTATTGAACATTGATGGTTAAACCGATATAATGGAAGATATTCTATGCACACAGTCAGAAAAGTAGAACAATACCAGGAGGGTTACCCATGGATTTAAAATCAACCATTCGAGAGGTCCAGGATTTTCCAAAGGAAGGCATAAATTTTAAAGACATCACTACACTTTTAAAAGACCCGGCTGCTTTACGATATACCATTGACGAAATCACAAAATCCATGGAAGATAAACAGGTGGATGTTGTTGCCGGCCCCGAATCTAGAGGGTTTATTGTTGGCGTTCCTGTTGCTTACAAGCTGGGTGCAGGGTTTGTTCCTGTTCGAAAGCCTGGAAAACTGCCGGCGGAAGTGGAAAGTTATGAATACGAACTTGAATATGGTACTGACAAACTGGAAATCCATAAAGATGCCATCAAGCCAGGTCAAAAAGTGGCCATTGTCGACGATTTATTGGCTACTGGAGGCACTGTACTGGCAACAGCCAGGCTGATTGAAGCCTTGGGTGGTGAAGTGGTATCCGTCAATTTCCTGATGGAGCTTACTTTTTTAGGCGGTCGTGAAAAATTGAAGGATTACCCGATACATTGTTTAATTGCTTATGATGAGTAAAGTAGGAATTCAAGCAACCTAAAGGTTTGTTAAAATTTTTTCATGTAATCATCTGTTATGATTTCAAAGGTAAATATGTGGTAAATACAAAGCAAAGGAGGTGATCCCTCAATGTTAGAAAATCTCATTACCATGATCGAAGAATACAATCCACAATGCGATGTCGAACTGATTATTCGTGCGTACCAGTATGCTGACAGCGCCCACGAAGGCCAATACCGCAAATCCGGCGACAGGTATTTTTCCCATCCTGTTGAAGTGGCGAAAATTTTGATACAAATGCAGATGGACAGCAGCACCATTGCTGCAGGGCTGCTTCATGATGTGCTTGAAGACACACCCAACAGCTACGAAAAAATGAAATCTGAATTTGGCGGGGAAATTGCTGAACTGGTGGAAGGGGTCACCAAACTTACCAAAATGAGTTTTGAAAGTCAGGAAGAAAAACAGGCGGAAAACCTTCGGAAAATGTTTGTGGCCATGGCCAAAGACATAAGGGTGGTTTTAATTAAACTGGCTGACAGACTCCACAACATGCGTACCCTAAAATTCCAGAGCGACGACAAAAAGAAGGAAAAAGCCCGTGAAACCCTTGAAATATATGCCCCCATCGCTCACCGGCTTGGAATTTCCCGCATTAAATGGGAACTGGAAGATTTAAGCCTGCTATACATGGACCCTGATGGCTATTATGCCCTGGTGGAACGTGTGGCGAAAAAACGGGAGGACAGGGAAGATTTTATCAACCTGGTGATCCATGAATTAAAGGAAAAACTCAAGGATTTTGACATTGAAAACGAAATATATGGACGACCCAAACATTTTTACAGCATTTATAAAAAGATGGTGAACCAGGGAAGAGAATTTGAAGAAATTTTTGATTTTCTGGCCATCCGTGTCATCGTGGACAGTATCAAAGACTGTTACGGTGTGCTGGGTGTGGTGCACACCATTTGGAAGCCCATCCCGGGACGGTTCAAAGATTACATTGCCATGCCCAAACCCAACATGTACCAATCACTTCATACCACCGTCATAGGGCCGAAAGGGGAACCTTTTGAAATACAGATTCGCACCTGGGAAATGAACCAAATTGCAGAATATGGTATTGCCGCTCACTGGAAATACAAAGAGAACCAGACCACCAAAGAGTCAAGCAACATCGATGAAAAATTAGCCTGGCTAAGTCAAATGATGGAATGGGAGAAAGAAACCAAGGACCCCAAGGAATTCATGGAATCATTGAAAATTGACCTCTTCACCAACGAGGTTTTTGTTTTTACTCCCAAAGGAAAAGTCATTGACCTGCCGGCAGGTGCAACCCCCATCGATTTTGCCTATAAAATACACAGTGACATAGGCAACAAATGCGTAGGCGCTAAAGTGGACGGCCGTATTGTGCCTATACATTACAAACTTAAAAATGGCAACATTGTTGAAGTATTAACATCTTCAAACAGTAACGGCCCCAGCCGTGACTGGCTTAAGATTGTGCAAAGTTCTCAGGCGAAAACCAAAATTAAACAGTGGTTTAAAAAGGAACGTCGGGAAGAAAATATTTCCAAGGGAAAAGACATGCTGGAGCAGAGTGTCAAACGGATGAATGTACCCGTGCAAATTGCCTTGAATCCCAAAACCCTCATTGGTGTTGCCAAACGTATGAGCCTGGCCTCTGAGGAAGACTTGTATGCAACCCTTGGATATGGCGGTATTACACTGGCCCAGATTTTGCCAAAAATCAGGGAATACATTAAAAAAGAAGTTCCGGTTGAAGAAGTTGAAAAACTACTGCCGCCAACCAGCAGAAGAGAATCAGACAAAAAGAAACCAATTAGCAAAAGCCAGGGGGTCAGCGTCAAGGACATTGACAACATCATGGTACGTTTTTCAAAATGCTGTAACCCGGTACCCGGTGACGACATAGTGGGGTATATCACCCGTGGACGTGGTGTTTCTGTTCATCGAAAAGACTGCCCCAGCTTGGCAGAAAGCCCTGAAAAAGATGAACGTATGATAGAAGTGGAATGGGACAGCGACACACAAATTGACTTTCAGGCTGAGATACAGATCAACGCCATGGATAGAAAGGGACTGCTGAGGGAAATCACCCAGTTATTGACAGACTTGAAAGTGACCGTTAATGCCCTTAATGCCCGTACGGGAAAAGACCAGTCTGCTTCCATTAACATTGTCATTGAAACAAAAGACATTGCTTTCCTGGAAGATTTAATGCAGAAATTAAAACGTATGCAGGGTATTCATGAAGTGTTCAGGGTAAAAACCTGATCATTTTTATAAAACCACAAATATCATTCAATAAACCAGCGTTATCTTGAGAAGACATGAATAAACGTAGCACTTAAAAATTAATATAAGCATCAGATTTTAACATAAGGAGAGTCAGAAGGAGAGTCAGAAATGAGAGCAGTTGTTCAAAGAGTGTTCCAGGCAAAAGTGGAAGTTGATGGACAGGTAAAAGGCCAAATTAACAGAGGCCTCTTGGTTTATTTTGGTGTGGACAAAACAGATACACGGACAGAAATCCCCTATATGGTGGAAAAAATCACCAACTTAAGGATTTTTGAAGATGAAAACGGTAAAATGAACCGTTCACTTATGGATGAAGGTGGAGAAATTCTTTGCATTTCTCAATTTACCCTCATGGGTGACTGCCGTAAAGGCAGGCGACCCAGTTTTACTGATGCCAAGGAACCAGAAGAAGCCGACAACTATTATCAAGAGTTTGTACAAATGTGCCAAGACAAAGGCATAAAAACAGAAACTGGGGTGTTTCAGGCCCATATGGAAGTGTCATCTGTGAATGATGGCCCGGTTACCATGCTAATTGACAGCAAAAAATTATTTTAAGGAAAGGGGTTTGTGCATGTTTACAATGAAGAAACTGGTCACTGGACCAATGCAGGTAAATACCTATATCCTGGCAGAAACAGAAAGCAAGGAAGCCATGGTCATTGACCCAGGCGGCAACGCAGGCGGTGTTATGCAGGTGCTGGAACAACAGGGATGGAACCTGAAACTCATTGCCTTGACCCATGGGCATGGCGATCATTTGGGAGCTGTGAAAAACCTTCAGATAAAAACCGGAGTACCTGTGGTACTCCATGAAGAGGATGCACCCATGGCTGCAGACAGCAAGGAAAACTACACAGCCATGATGGGTGCAGGCATCGAGGTTTATCCCGACGGCCTGCTGCAGGATGGTGATGAAATTCTCCTGGGTGAGCAAACCGTTAAGGTGATTCATACACCTGGGCACTCCCAGGGTGGTGTTTGCTTTATGGCAGACAAGATGTTATTCGCAGGCGATACACTCTTCAAGCAATCTATTGGCAGAACCGACCTGGCCGGCGGCAATCACCGTCAGCTGATCCGGTCCATCCATGACAAACTGTTGACCCTGGATGACGATGTGCTGGTTTACCCAGGTCATGGGCCGGAAACTACTATCGCTGATGAACGTCGATCTAACCCACATTTGTAGGTGAGGGCATGACGGATAAAAACAAAACCTTTCACATCTACTTGCAGGACGAATGGCTGGATTATGAAATCAGAGAACTTGTTCGGCTTTTTGTTGATTTGGATGAGCTTAAAGTAACCATTGCCGCTGACATCGACAAAAATTCCCCGGTTGCAAAACCGGGGCTTGTTTGCGATTACGGTGTAGACGATGGTTCTGGCCGGAGCTGGTTACGGTTAAATGACGAAACCATTGAAGTTACCCATCATTCAAAGTGGCAACAGCATCCGGAATATAAAAAGCAAGCGAAAAGGAAGTTTTTAAAGGGTGTCTATTTGCTCATGCAAGATTTCAAACCCACGAAGCTGCCATGGGGTACACTGACGGGTGTTCGGCCAGTGAAGCTGGCACATCAACTGATACAGCATCTAAAAGCCGATGACCTTGTCATCAGTACCCTGCAGGATACTTACGCCATCGCAGAAGACAAAGCCCGCCTGGTCACCGGTATAGCACACCTACAAAACCCAATCCTGGAATCCATCACAGAAAACAGTGTCAGTCTATACATTGGCATTCCACTTTGTCCCAGCCGATGCAGCTATTGTTCCTTTATTTCCCAGGCTGTGTCTGGTAAAGATGACCCGTTAATTGCCGCTTACCTGGAAGCCCTGCTCATGGAATTAAAAGGTGCCCTGGCGTGGCTCAATGAACGTCAGTGGTATCTCGATACCCTGTACATCGGCGGCGGCACACCATCCATCCTGACAGCAACACAAATCAGGGAATTAATGGAAACCCTGTCCAACGCATGGCCACTGTCATCACCGCGGGAAATCACCTTTGAAGCCGGCCGGCCTGACACCATTACTGAAGAGAAACTGAAAGTGTTAAAAGAATACCAGGTAAACAGGCTTAGCATTAACCCTCAAACCCTGCAACCAGACACCCTGAAGCGCGTCAACCGGTGTCATACTGTGGATGAGTTTTATGAGGCATGGCAACTGGCTGAGAACCTGGGGTTTCAAACCGTTAACCTGGATTTAATCGTTGGCTTACCTGGGGAAGGAGAAGACCAGTTAATGAGCACTCTTAACGCCATTAAACCCCTTACACCCGCCAATTTGACAGTCCATGCCCTGGCACTGAAACGCAGTTCCACATTAAAAACAGACGCCGTAAAACACCAGCTCTCCGACAACGAATCGGAAAATATGATGAACCGCATTTATTCTTTTGCAAAAGCACAGGGGTTGATTCCCTACTATTTATACCGGCAGAAAGAAATGGCAGGGCATCTGGAAAACGTGGGTTTCTCAAAACCAGGCCAGGAAGGGCTCTACAACATTCTCATGATGGAAGAAAAACAGACCATCATGGGCATTGGGGCCGGTGCAGTATCAAAGCTGTATTATCCGGAAACAAACCGCATTGAACGAAAACCCAATGTAAAAAACATTCATGTGTATATTGAACGTATGAAACTACATGGCTTCGACGAAGCTGGCTGGAACAAGGCATTTTCGCAGAAGTCTTGAGTGAAAAATAGTACATTAAAGACTGACCACTACAGATCAAAGATGGAATGCAAACAACAGAAGAATGAGGAGTGAATCAAATGGCAGAACAAACATTTTTCAAGCGAACACACATGTGTGGCACCTTATCGGAAAAACAAATTGATGAAACCGTTGCCCTGAATGGATGGGTGCAAAAACGCCGGGACCTGGGCAGTCTTATTTTTGTTGACCTCCGTGACCGCTCAGGCATTGTCCAAATTATTTTTGACCAGGATATTTCAAAAGAGGCTTTTGAAGCAGCCGAAAAGCTGGGTTCCGAATATGTGGTTTCTGTTCAGGGCGTGGTGAAGGCCCGTCAGTCTGAAAACCCAAACCTGGCAACTGGCAAAATCGAAATTCATGCCAGTATTCTGAAAGTGCTGAATACAGCTGATACACCGCCCATCTACATCAAAGACGATGACGATGTATCTGAAGGACTGCGTTTGAAATACCGCTACTTGGACCTTCGAAAACCCTCCATGCAGCGGAACCTGATGCTGCGCCAACAGGTGGCCAACCATGTTCGTCAGTTTCTATCCACAGAAGGATTTATTGAAGTGGAAACCCCTGTACTCACCAAACCAACCCCGGAAGGAGCACGGGACTACCTGGTACCCAGCCGTGTAAACCCGGGAAAATTTTATGCCCTGCCCCAATCACCACAGCTGTTTAAACAACTGTTGATGGTGTCAGGGTTGGACCGCTATTTCCAAATTGTAAAATGCTTCCGTGATGAAGATTTGCGTGCCGACCGTCAGCCGGAATTCACCCAAATTGATTGCGAAATGTCCTTTGTCAACATGGAAGATGTGATTGAAATTAACAGCCGTATGATGCAGTCCTTGTTCAAAGACGTCATGAACGTCGACATTCCCATGCCCATCACCCGCCTGTCTTACCAGGAAGCCATGGACCGCTACGGATCAGACAAGCCTGATTTGCGCTACAGTATGGAACTGATCGACCTGACAGAGCAGCTGGCTGACAGTGGTTTCAAAGTGTTTTCAGACACAATTGCCAAAGGTGGACAGGTGAAGTGCATCACCGTCAAAGAAGGCGCCGACAGCTTCACACGTAAGGAAATTGCAGCCCTTGAAGAATCTGCCAAAACCTATGGTGCCAAGGGCTTGGCTTGGATAAAGGTATCTGCAGAAGAAGTTGTGTCACCCATTAAAAAATTCTTCAGTGAGGAAGAACTGACCAGTTTGTTGGAAACGGCTGATGCTAAGGCGGGAGACCTGGTGCTCTTTGTCGCTGACCAACCTTCAGTGGTGGCAGCGTCCCTTGGTTTCCTTCGCACTCATTTGGCCAAACGTCTGAAACTTTATAAAGAAGACGATTACCAATTTGTCTGGATCACAGATTTTCCATTATTGGAGTACGATGAGGAGAATCAACGTTACGTCGCCATGCACCACCCCTTCACATCTCCTGTGGATGAAGACATGGTCCGCTTGGAAGAAATACCGGGAGAAGTACGAGCCAAAGCCTATGACATTGTGCTGAATGGCTATGAGATCGGTGGCGGCAGTATCCGTATTCATGACGCCAACCTCCAGTCTCGCATGTTCAAAACACTTGGTCTGACAGAAGAAGAAACCCAGGAAAAATTCGGATTTCTGCTGGACGCCTTCCGCTTCGGTACACCGCCCCATGGCGGTATTGCCTATGGGTTGGACAGGCTTGTGATGATCATGGCAGGAGAAGATAACATCCGTCAGGTGATTGCCTTCCCTAAAACCCAGAATGCCGGTTGTCCCCTGACCAACGCCCCAAGCGTGGCAGATGACAAACAACTGGAAGAGTTGGGCATACAGGTAAGACCTAATACTGAAAAGTAAACTTTTACCATAGTGTGGCTCTCAAAAAAATGATTCAAGATCATCGATTATTGATCTTATAAAAAGTAAAGTCAGTTAATCTTATGAGGAAGTAAAGTCGCGAAAGGAGCCGGGAGATGACCATGAAAACCGTCGACGACTATCTAAACCTGGAAAACACAACCCTATTGGTGGGTGATTTGGTAAAAATTTTCAGTCCCTATTTTCAGGAAGACACAGTGATGGAATTTGCCTATGACTGGTTGAAAATACGAGGATTGGAACCATTCTACCATCGTTACCATGAAAAGAAAGTGACACAGTTTAAGGGAACCAATGTCATCGGCAGGTTAAAGGGTGATCACGAAGGCCCCCACATCCTGCTGAACGGTCACCTGGACACGGTGGAAATCTGTGACGGTTGGAAAAAAGACCCACTTGGCGCAGAAGTGGAGGATGGAAAACTCTATGGTGTAGGTGCACTGGACATGAAATCAGGTTGCGCAGCCATTATGCTGGCTGTGGAAGCCTTTGTGAAAACCACCCCCAGCTTCAACGGAGAAATTATATACACCCTTGTGTCTGACGAGGAAGGCCCCTATGGGCTGGGTACTGATGCACTGCTGTTAGATGGCATTACCGATTTTGTGGATGCCGCCATTGTACCGGAACCCAGCGGCAGTTTTGCAAACATCCCCTTTCCCTGTTTATGCCTGGGCGCACGGGGTGGCTGGAACTATACCGTCACCGTTCATGGCAAAAGCTCTCATGCGGCTCATCCTGAACTGGGCATAGACGCAGTGGAAGAAGCTGCCAAAATCATGTTACAGCTGAAAGCCATGGAAACAAAAACCGATCCCAAATTGGGTAAAGGCTCCATTTCAGTCATCGATTTCAAAGGCGGCGGCGTCGCCTGCAGCGTACCAGACCTCGCCTCATTCACGATCTTCCGCCATACGGTAAAGGGAGAAAACCTGGGTTACCTACGACAGGAAGTGGAAGAAGCCGTCAAACGTGCCGGCATCAAAGGCACCTGGAGTATGAAATTCAGAGACGCCCCCCACCCGGAAAACGGCGGGTATCATCCCTACACCATTTCTGAAAGCAACCCTTACACAAAAACCATGCAACGCTGCATCAAGGATGTAACCGGTAAGAATGCAGAAATAAGTTATTTCCCCAGTATTGGTGATTTCAATTACCTGGGCAGCAGAGCAAAGATCCCCACCTATGTTTTCGGACCCCAGGGCATTGATTTCCATGGGTCTGATGAATATGTGGTGCTTGAAACGGTGGTTGATACTTCCAAGGTGATCTATGCTTATCTGCGGGAAGTGTTAACATAATCGTTAACATAATAATTAAAAGTAGGAAGTGGAATTCTTGTAAATCCTGTCCAGCTGTGATAAAATAAAGAAAAGACAGCCTGCCGTGTACGTGTATTCGACTTAGTTTTGAGCCAACACTATTACATTGGGAATCCGGAGTCTTGCGGTGTAGTTCATGCCCTTCGGGGACGAATGAAACCGTGAGCAGGGCACCCACCTGCCTAGCAGGTTTCAAAACGGTCGGCGTACGGCATGGCGGGTGTTGTATAAATACAAAACCCTTTGTGAAAAGGGTTTTTTCTTTAAAGTTCGTCGTTACTTTTTTAAGGAGGAATCATCATGAAACAATGTGGATTAGTGGTGCAAACCCTTGATAGTACAGCAAAAGTACGTATGCAGCGGCATTCCAGCTGTGCAGGTTGCAATGCCTGCAAAATGGGTGCAGAAGAGAATCCCATCGAACTGGAAGCATTGAACCCAAATAAAGCGATTCAGGGTCAAATGGTGGAAGTTGAAATGGAGCATGAACATGTGCTATTGGCAGCTTTCCTAATGTATGTAGTGCCGCTGATCTTTTTGGTGGTGGGTGTGATCGTGGGTCACTTTGGCCTGAAGGCCATGGGCGTTGTTGCCTATGCAGACTTTTTCACAGCTATTATTGCCTTTGCCTTTACTGCGGTGTCTTACATCATACTGAACCGGAGTGAACGCAAACAAAGTTTTCGAGAAAAAATGCTCCCCATTATCACCGATGTGATTGAGGAGCCTGCAAAACAGTAATAGATGTAACCAATAATTCATCCATTTACGTATCTTCGACCCTGGAGCACTTACGAGTGCTCCTTTAACTTACCAGAAGCTAAGAATCCTGTTCATCTAAAAGTTGTGATTCACTTTGATCTTCTAGAGCGTGCGTTAAAACAGACCGGCTTTTGCCCTTTGTTTTCGCCGCTTTTTTTGTTTTTCGGTAATCGTTGATGCTCAGCATGATGGTAAGTGCCAGGGCAATAGCCAAACCCACGAAAAAAGTAGTGGTGCCATGATGCACTGCTGTGGGATAATCCTGTTCCACTATGGCCAACATGGTGTTGTAGATGCCAAATCCCGGTACAAAGGGTACAATGCCCGGAACGATGAACACTGTCAGTGGTTTCCGGTCCTGGGTGGTGAAAAAATCCCCCAGTAAGGCTATCATCAGGGTACCAGTAAAAGTACTGATGATTACAGAGCCTGTGATCTGCTGTGTCAACAGGTATACAATCCACCCCACAGAACCGCCAAGACCTGCTTTTGGCAATGATTTGAGAGGTGCGTTAAAAACAAAGGCAAAACCATAGATAATAAAGTTAACAATAAAGAGTTCACGTAGAATCATCATGCCAGGATCCCTCCCAGCAGCATTAACCAAACTTTTAAGACAGCCCCCACACCCAGGGCAATGGAGGTGGCAATGATCAGGGCCTCCGCCCCTTTGGCCATACCGGAAATTAAATCGCCGGCAATGGAATCGCGTATGGCATTGGTCACGGCCACACCGGGCACCAGTACGATAACGCCGCCGACAATCACTTTGTCAAGCTCCACCATGGGAATAAGGCTGGAAGCCAGTACCGCTACCACAGCGGCAGTCACCCCGCCCGCCAGGTGATTAATGAAGAGGGGAAAGCTGGCCCGGTCCATATTAGAGGTCACATTGTTCACCATGACACTGGCCATAAAAGCAATGACAAATTCAACCACATTGGCGCCAAACAACACAGAAAAGAGGGCGCTACTCAGTCCGCCAACCAGGGCTTTCTGCCAAAATGGGTAACCGGTTGATTTTTCAATAGTCTTCAGTTCATCCATGGCTTCAGTCACGGTTAATGCCCCAGCCACAAAACGGCGGGACAGATCGTTGACCTGGGCTACTTTTTCCAGGTTAATCGACCTGGTCTTGATGCGTTTAATAAATGTCATCATGTTGCCGTTGGAGGTCCCTTTTTGATCAATGGACACAAAAATACCAGTGGGGGTCACAAAGACTTCCACGTACTCGTGGTTTGCAGATTGGCAAATGTGGGTGATGGTGTCCTCCACCCGGTAGGTTTCGGCCCCATTCTTAAGTAATATTTCACCAGCGTATACAGCCATTACCATAATTGATTTTGATTCATTCTTCATGTCATCCATCCTTTATTTGCGTTTCATATTAACCAGTCAATCAACCAGATTCGTGGCATAAGGTGGCGTTTTACCAAGGATGCCCATTGCAGTTCATCGGTTAGCAACTATTTGGTTGCACCCCTGAAGAGTAAAGCTCTCTAGAGAAGTATAGAGGCTGGAGCTACTAAAAGCAAGCAAATTCCCTGTAAAGTGAATGAATTTAAGGCCCACAATTAATATTTTGTCTCCTTAGTAAGCCGCGTGCAAATATATTTGCACTTAGGTAGTCGTTAAAACTGTGTGAGAAGGGTATTAAATAAGGTAATGTCTTTGGTATCATTAGTTTTTGAACCATTGTTATAAAGTGCAAATATTTGGGCTTTACATCGTTGCGCGACTGGTTTATGCTGGTATTAGAGGTAAATTTGAAAGGGGAGGATTATGTGAATTTTGACAATTTAAAAAAACAGGACCCAGCCATTTATGAGGTTATTAAGAAAGAAACAGCACGCCAACGAAATAAAATTGAATTGATTGCGTCTGAAAACTTTGTTTCAGAAGCTGTTATGGAAGCCATGGGCAGCCAGTTGACTAATAAGTACGCTGAGGGTTACCCAGGCCATCGCTATTATGGCGGCTGCGAAGAAATAGACGTAGCCGAGAACCTGGCCCGTGACCGAATGAAAGAGCTGTTTAAGGCAGATCATGCCAACGTTCAGCCCCACTCCGGCTCCAGTGCTAATTTTGGGGTCTATTTTGCCGTTTTAAAGCCCGGCGACAAGCTGTTGGGCATGAACCTCTCCCACGGAGGACACTTAACCCACGGCAGCCCCGTAAACATGTCCGGTGATTACTTTGAATTTGTACCCTATGGTGTTGACGAAAAAACCCATTTAATAGATTATGATAAATTACGTGAACTGGCCATTGCTGAAAAGCCCAAAATGATTGTGGCCGGTGCCAGTGCCTATCCCCGTGAAATCGACTTTAAAAGGTTTAAAGAAATCGCAGATGAAGTGGGCGCCTACTTGATGGTTGACATGGCTCACATTGCTGGCCTGGTGGCAGCCGGACTTCACCAGAACCCCTGCCCCTATGCTGATTTTGTGACAACCACCACACATAAAACCCTGCGTGGTCCACGAGGCGGCGCCATTTTGTGCAAGGCAGAACATGCCAAAAAAATCGACAAGGCCATCTTCCCAGGCATTCAGGGAGGACCCTTGCTCCATGTGATTGCTGCCAAAGCTGTTTCTTTTAAGGAAGCCTTGGAACCTTCCTTCAACGAATATCAAAAACAAATTATCAAAAATGCCCAAGCTCTGGGAGAAGCACTGAAAAAACACGGTTTCGAACTGATTTCCGGCGGTACGGACACCCACCTGCTGTTGGTAGACATGCGCAATAAAAACATCACCGGAAAAGATGCTGAACGCCTGCTGGACGAAGTGGGAATCACCTGCAATAAAAACACAATCCCCTTTGACCCTGAAAGCCCCTTTGTTACCAGTGGCATCCGTTTAGGTACACCAGCCATGACTACCCGTGGTATGAAAGAAGACGCCATGGAAGAAATTGCCCGCTTGATCGCAGAAATCATTCACAACCCTGAGAGCAAGCAATCTGTTTTAGACGGAGTAGAAGCACTTACCAAACAATATAAACTCTACGAATAAACCCATTTATGATCTTTGTCCTCATTCTGCCAGTCATCTGCCGGCAGGATGAGGATTTCTAAAGAGCAGGAAAAAACCACATGGGAGGGCGATGACATGGTAACAAAAAATGTCTTGATGACCATCTTAAAAAATATTTTGGACGCCATTGATGAAGGCATTCATGTCATCGATAAAAATGGGTTCACCATCCTGTACAACCATGCGATGGCCGAACTTGAAGGCATGAAGGTGGATGAAGTACTGGGTCACAAATTTCTCAGTGTGTTTCCTGACCTGGACTACCAGACCAGTACCCTTCTCCAGGTGCTCCAGACAGAAAAACCCATTCTGGATCAGAGCCAGACCTACCTGAACAAACAAAAGAAAAAAATCATGACCATTAACTCCACCATCCCTCTTTATGTGAACAATCAAAAGATTGGTGCGGTGGAAATCGCCAAGAACATCACCCGGATCAAAGACCTTTCTGATGAAATCATGCGTTTGCAGCAAACCATCAGTAAACCTGTCTACCGTAGTGATGGCAAAATACCCCGCTATACGTTCGAAGACCTGAAAGGTCAAAGTCCAGGTTTTCAAAAAGCCATTAAAATGGCAAAAAGAGCAGCAAAAACATCCTCCAGTGTGCTGGTATATGGTGAAACAGGCACAGGAAAAGAACTTTTTGTACAGGGCATACATTATAACAGCAGCAGGGGTAAAAACCCATTCATTGCCCAAAACTGTGCCGCCTTTCCTGAAAGCCTTCTGGAAAGCATTCTTTTCGGCACAACAAAAGGTAGTTTTACCGGTGCTGTTGACCGTCCTGGCATTTTTGAACAAGCCAATGGAGGCACCATCCTGTTGGATGAAATCAACTCCATGGGATTGCAGCTGCAAGCCAAATTATTGCGGGTACTGCAGGAAGGCTATGTACGACGAGTGGGCGGTTTAAAAGATATACCTATTGATGTACGCATCATCGCCACCACCAACGAAGACCCCCAAAGCTTGCTTGAATACGGTAAGATACGAAAAGACCTGTACTACCGCATCAATGTTGTCAATGTCACTATACCTCCACTACGGGAGCGCAAAGACGATATCCCACTTTTAACGGATTATTTTATCACCAAGTTCAACGATCGTCTTGACTTAACAGTGGCAGGTGTCACAGACCAATGCCTCCGGGCCTTTACCCTGTATCCCTGGCCTGGTAATGTGCGTGAACTGGAAAATGCCATTGAAGGAGCCATGAATTTGTCTTTGGGCGAAAAATGGTTGGACGAAGACTGTTTCCCTGACTATGTTTTCCGTGAAGCTGAAAAGAAGTTTGCGGAAACGCAAAATAATTTGCACATATCACTGGATGAATTCCTTGATTTGAACGAAGTCATGGAAAAAGTGGAAACCACATATATTAAAAAAGCCATGCTAAGCAGCAGTGGAAACATCAGCCAGGCAGCCCAGCGACTGGGCATCAAACGCCAAACATTGCAACACAAACTGAAGAAGTACCGGTTAGAGCATTAGTATAGCCGCACCAGGTCATACACTGCAACACAAGCTGAAAAGTACCACATAGATCATTAAAGTCAGAAGTTTATGGTATAAGACAAAGGAACTGGTAAAGGCCATCCTTGGAAGCAGATGGCCTGTCCAGTTTGTTGTCTTAGATTTAGGTCTCTTGGAATAATCCAGAGACTTTTTATTTTTTTGTATTTACTCACCCTATTCCATCTTGGCACGGTACTTGCATTTATACATAGGTGTATGAAAAATGAAAATAGTTTAGTAACCAAACAACCAAGAGGAGGTTTTTTCAATGGAAAATGTAAAAGTAATCATTTGGGGTATTGGTGCAATGGGTAGTGGCATGGCCAAAATGCTATTGGAGAAAAAAGGTGTTGACATCGTTGGCGTGTGTAGCCGTCGATCACATGTAGGCAAAGATCTGTTTGAAGTAGTTGGAGTGGAGGCTAAAGGCAGAGCACCCATCATAGTCACCGACGACATTGACTCATTGGTACAAAAAAAATCAGCAGACGTGGCCCTGATCGCCACAGATTCCTTCACAAAAGAAACCTTTGATAAAATAAAAAAAGTAGCAGAAGCAGGCATTAACATTATTTCCATCGCCGAAGAAATGGCTTTTCCCAAAGCACAGGAGCCTGAGCTGACTAAGAAGATGGACGCCATTGCCAAAGAAAACGATGTGACCATCCTGGGCACAGGCATTAACCCTGGCTTTGTGCTTGACCTGCTGGTATTGGCCCTCACTGGTACCTGCGAAAATGTTGATTACATCAAAGCTTCCCGCGTAAATGACCTTTCACCCTTCGGTACTGCCGTTATGAAAGGCCAGGGCGTTGGTTTAACAGAAGAAGCCTTCATGAAGGGCATTGAAGATGGATCCGTGGTAGGTCATGTTGGCTTCCCTGAAAGTATCAGCATGGTGGCAGAAGGCCTTGGCTGGAAACTGGAAAACATTGTTCAAACCCGTGAACCCATCGTCAGCAACGTGGCCAGAGAAACCAAATATGTCACCGTTGAACCAGGTAATGTGGCTGGTTGCAGACATTGCGCCACCGGCGAAGTGGATGGTGTCGTTAAAATCGATATGGAGCATCCACAACAAATTCATCCGGAACTGGAAGGCCAGGACACAGGTGACTACATTAAAGTCGTGGGAACTCCCAACATCAATATGCAGATTAAACCTGAAATTCCCGGCGGTATCGGTACCATCGCCATGGCCGTTAACATGATCCCTCACGTGATCAATGCCCGTGCAGGACTAAAATCCATGATGGACCTGCCGGTACCACGCGCTATTATGGGTGACATGAGGGACTTAATTGAAAGGTAGTGATTTTGTGATTCGAAAAGGTACTTGGGTAAAAATAGAGCAACAGGTATTAGACAACACCCAGCGGGCACCACAGTTGCCCGACGACACCAAAAAGGTTCCCTTTATCATGTGGACCAAGGGTTTTTTAGTGGAAGACGCAGAAATGAAAGGTGATGCCACGGTGGAAACACTGACAGGCCGCCAGGTGTCAGGCACCCTGATGGAAGTGGAGCCATCCTATGAACACGACTATGGCAGCTACATTCCTGAATTGATCCGCATTGGCAAAGACCTGCGGAAAGAACTGTGGGGAGGTGACATCAATGGCTAAAGACTTCAGTTACGAAGCCGTTATGTCCCGCCGTCCGGAAATCATGAAAGCCTCTGTGGGTATTGATTACAGCCTGTTTGAGCAGGATGGCATCGGCTTTGACTACGAACGGATGATGAAAGAAACCGGCTATACTCTGGCAGAAATGCAGGAAATCCAGGGTCAAACCGGTGTGGGCAACACCCCTCTCTTTGAGATGCATAACCTGACAGCCCTGGCCCGAAAGTATGCGCCCAAGGGAAAAGGTGCCCGAATTTTCATTAAAGACGAAGCCGGCAACCCCTCCGGCAGCTTTAAAGCGCGCCGCGCCGCCAACGCGGTTTACCACGCCAAAAAACTGGGTTACAAAGGCGTCATCGCCGCTACCAGTGGTAACTACGGTGCAGCCGTGGCCAGCCAGGCAGCCATGCACGGTCTGAAATGCATTATCGTGCAGGAATGTTATGACAGCCACTATGTGGGCCAGCCGGAAATCATTGAGAAAGCCAGAAAATGTGAAGCCTATGGGGCAGAAGTTGTGCAAACCAGCGTAGGCCCTGAACTCTTTTACATCTTCCTGAAACTCCTGGAAGAAACCGGCTATTTCAATGCTTCTTTGTACACCCCCTTTGGCATCGCAGGCGTGGAAACCCTGGGCTACGAAATTGCCATGCAGTTCCGTGAACGGGAAGGCAAAGACCCGGACGTGGTGGTGTGTACCAACGCCGGTGGCGGCAACCTGACAGGTACCGCCCGGGGTCTCATCAAAGCCGGCGCCGTTGAAACACAGGTGGTGGCCGCCAGTGTGGATTTGACCGGCCTTCACATGGCCAGCGACACCGATTTTAACAGAAAGTCTTTCACCACTGGTCACACAGGCTTTGGCATGCCTTTTGCCACCAACCCGGACCGTTCTGACGTACCCCGGTCTGCAGCCAGGTCACTGCGTTACATGGACCGGTACGTACTGGTAAACCAGGGAGAAGTATTCTACATGACCGAAGCCTTGGCACAGCTGCAAGGCCTTGAGCGAGGCCCTGCAGGCAACACCGCACTGGCAGCCGCCTTTGCCCTGGCCCAGGAAATGGATGAAAACCAAATCATCCTGGTGCAGGAAACAGAATACACAGGTGCCGGCAAACACATCCAGGCACAGTTAACCTTTGCCAGGGAAAACGGCATTGATATTTTCTTTGGCAACCCGGAGGATGAAGTGAAAGGCAAAAATATCATATTGCCTGAACACCCCTCCATGATGAAGGCCAGAGACGTTGACATGAACAAGTTGAGAGCTTCCTACATTAAAAACATTGCCGCAAAAGCAGAAGACAAGGTCCTCTTAGAGGAAGACATCATTTTCCTGGTACAGGAAACCAAGTCAACAGAAGAGTTTGTACTGGCGGAAGTGAAGAGCCTGGGTTACCAGGTGCGTTAAAGAACATTGCCCCATAAATTTGCTGAATGACCTGGCAATGAACGTAGCATCAACTGTACGATTGACAGTTATAGGTGACGGATGAAGGAAATGCTCACAGTGGGCATTTCCTGCATCTATTTTATGAAACGAGGTGAATGGATTGAAACGTGCTGACGATTTTCAAACAAGACGTGCACATTTAAAGGATTTATCCGACGCAGAACTGGAACAGAAATTTTGGGAACTGGCAGAAAAAGTAGTCGATCCCATGCTTGATTTGGCACAAAAGAACACCACCCCTTCCATCGAACGGTCTGTATTGCTGCGCATGGGTTTTTCCAGCATTGAAGCAAAGGCCATCGTGGAAGGTGTCATGGACAGAGGTTTAATGGGAAAAGGCGCCGGTCATGTGATTTTTAAACTGGCCAGAGAAAACAATGCAGACATCCGTGAAACAGGCCTGAAGCTCATTGACGGCGAAGGCTGGGATCAAGCTGTTTCCCTGTTTAAGGAGGCGAAATAATGGAACTGAAACCAAATGAAAAACTTGACATAAAAGAACTGTTAAAAGACCTGGACAAGTACCAGCCAAAACGCAGAGGCTGGACATGGCGTAAAAATGAAAAAGACCTGGAAATGGGACCCTTTACCTACCAGGATTGCGCCAAACCCCTGGAGCAAAGCATACCCCTGCCATCGGCGAAATATTTTGGCGACATCGATCCACAACCGGATTGTGTCATTACCACAGAAATCGCCTCCGGCCGTTTTGAAGATGATATTCGTCGTATGCGCATGGCTGCCTGGCATGGTGCCGATCACCTGATGGTCATCCGTACCGCCGGCCAGAGTCACTTTGACGGTCTGATTGAAGGAACACCCCAGGGCATTGGTGGTATTCCCATCACACGCAAACAGGTGCGGGCACAACGCAAAGCCCTTGATTTGATTGAAGAAGAAGTAGGCCGTCCTTTGAACTACCACTCCTACATCAGTGGTGTGGCGGGTCCCGAAATTTCTGTTATGTTTGCAGAAGAAGGCGTTAACGGTGCTCACCAGGACCCACAGTACAACGTGCTTTACAGAAACATCAACATGGTGCGTTCTTATGTGGACGCTGCCGAAGCCAAGAAAATCATGGTATGGGCCGATATCGCCCAGATTGACGGCGCCCATAACGCCAACGCCACCGCCCGGGAAGCCTGGAAGGTCATGCCTGAATTGTTGGTGCAGCATGCCATTAACTCCATTTTTTCCGTGAAAGTGGGCATGAAAAAAGAGAACATCTGCCTGTCAACAGTACCTCCCACAGCGCCGCCGGCACCTTGCATGAAGTTGGACCTGCCTTACGCAGTGGCACTTCGCGAGCTGTTTAAAGAGTACAAGATGCGGGCACAGATGAACACCAAATACATTGAATCATCCACCCGGGAAGCCACAGTGACTCACGTGCTGAACCTGTTGATTTCCCGTTTGACAAGTGCTGATATCCAGTCAACCATCACCCCTGACGAAGGCCGAAATGTGCCATGGCATATCTACAACATGGAAGCCGTTGACACTGCCAAACAGGCCTTTGTGGGCATGGACGACCTGATGAGTATGGTGGAACTGAAGAAGGAAGGCTACCTCCTGGAACGCAGCCGTGAAATCAAGGAGCGGGCAGTACTCTTCATGGAAGAAATCATTGACGCCGGCGGCTATTTCCAATCAGTTAAGGACGGATTCTTCGTGGATTCCGGTCATTATCCTGAGCGGAACGGCGACGGCATTCCCCGTAAAATCGAAGGCGGCATTGGCGCCGGAGCCATTTTTGAAAGAGACGAAGATTACATGGCACCTGTCACCGCTCACTTTGGTTACAACAACCCAGGCCAGTACGACCCAGCCGCGGTCAAGGACCCAGCCAGCCTCATTGGCGGCTGCACCCTAGAAAAACCGGAAAAAATCATTTACATTGACGAGCTGGACGAAACCGATAATGTTAATGTGCGACTGGAAGAGCAAAAAGACCTCATCGACACCTCCATCCTGAAGCCAGAAATGGAATGGCGAGGCGACGGCATTGTCATGTTGAACATGTTCATTCCCGCTGCTCGACGTGTGGCAGAATACGCAGCCATTGAGTTTGCCAAGAAAATGAACCTGAAAGAAGTGGAAGTGATCCACAAAGAAGTCATGCAAACCGCTGAAGGTACCCGGGTTGAACTGAAAGGCCGTGTTGATTTCACCATCGACTCAAACGACCTGGTGATTCCGCCGGAACCGGAAGTAATGTCTGACGATCAGATTCGCGAAAAAATTGACAATGAACCCATGAAAATTGTGGCAGGAACTGTCGGCGAAGATGAGCACTCCGTTGGCCTTCGGGAAATCATTGACATCAAGCACGGCGGCATCGAAAAATATGGTATCGAGTGCGAATACCTTGGCACCTCTGTTTCCATTGAAAAATTGGTGGACTCAGCCATTGAGTTGAACGCCAACGCCATTTTGGCCTCCACCATTATCAGTCATGATGAAATGCACTATAAGAGCATGAAAAAACTGCATGAAGTGTGCATCGAAAAAGGTGTACGTGACAAACTAATCCTCATTGCAGGCGGTACACAGGTCACACCGGAAATCGCCGTGAAACAGGGCATTGACGCCGGTTTCGGTCGTGGTACCAAGGGCGTTCACGTAGCCACCTTCCTGGTAAACCGACGGGACGAGATGAAAGATGAAAATTGATGTATTGGTAGCAGAAATTGGCAGCACCACCACGGTGGTCAATGCCTTTAACAACATCCACACCCCTGACCCGGTTTTTCTGGGCCAGGGGCAGGCACCCACCAGTGTGTTGGAAGGTGATGTGCGTATCGGTCTGAACCAGGCCATCGCCGACCTTTCCAGCAACCTGGGAGTGGAAGAAGTTTCCTACAAGGAAATGCTGGCCACCAGCAGCGCCGCCGGCGGTCTGAAAATGACCGTCCACGGCCTGGTGCATGACATGACGGTGAGGGCCGCCCGTGAAGCAGCCCTGGGTGCCGGGGCCATCCTCCACCAGGTCACCGCCGGCAAGCTGCGGCGCACCGACCTGAAAAAGGTGCAGGACATCAACCCCAACATCATCCTCATTGCCGGTGGTGTGGACTATGGTGAGAAAGACACTGCCGTTGAAAACGCTGAAAAACTGGCGGAATTAAACCTGTCCATCCCAGTGATTTATGCCGGCAACATCGAGAACCAGGAAGAAATGAAACTGATTTTTGAAGGCACCAATTACCAGCTATACCTGGCGGAAAATGTGTACCCCAAGATTGACCAACTGAACATTGAACCCACCCGAAACATCATCCAGGACGTGTTTGAAGAACACATCATCCACGCCCCAGGCATGGAACATGTCCGAGACCTGGTGAACGGGCCCATCATCCCAACCCCTGGAGCTGTCATGGTGGCGGCCAAGCTGGCCAAGGAGTACATGGGTGACCTGCTGGCCTTTGACGTGGGTGGTGCCACCACCGACCTGCATTCCGTCACTGAAGGCAGTGAAGAAATCAACCGCATTCTCCTTAGCCCGGAACCTGAGGCCAAGCGTACGGTGGAAGGGGATTTAGGAGTCTACGTAAACCTGAAAAACATCGTCGAACTCATTGGCGAAGAAACCCTGGCCAAGGAACTAAAAGACAAGTACGAACTGGTCCTGACGCAGCTGATGGAAGATCACCAGGCCATCCCCACCAATAAAAACAGCATTCGCTTTGCAGAACGGTTAACGGAAGAAGCAGTGAAAACCGCCTTGCTGCGCCACGTGGGCCAGGTGAAGCACCTATACGGGCCCGGTGGAAAAACCACAATTGCTGAAGGCAAAGACCTTTCCAATGTAAAATATGTCATTGGCACCGGTGGCGCCTTGACACGTCTGCCAAGGGGAATGGAAATCCTCCGCAGCATCCTGACCCAGCAGCACCAAAACAAACTGCTGCCCACAGACGATGTGGAAATACTGCTGGACAACGACTATATCATGGCCTCCCTGGGGGTCTTATCAAAAAAATATCCGGAAAGTGCTTTTCTGTTACTGAAAAAAAGTATGGACTGGAAGGGAGCGTCAAACAATGGACCATATGAATCCTAAAATAACCATTAACCTGGACAAATTGCAGCACAATGCAGCAGAAATGGTGAAGCTGTGCAAACCTGCAGGTGTTAAACTGAGCGCCGTCACCAAGGGATTTTGTGCCAAGCCTCAGGTCGCCGCAGCCATTTTAAAAGGCGGCGTTACCAGTCTGGCCGACTCCCGCATTGAAAACCTGCGTAAGTTTCAACCCCTGAAAGCAGAAAAAATTCTGCTTCGCATTCCCATGGTCAGCCAGGCAGAAGAAGTGGTATGGTTTTCTGACATCAGTATGAACTCCCAATGGGTAACCATTCAGGCCCTGAACGTAGCCGCCAAACACAGAGGGGTGCAACATGGTATCATCCTCATGACCGATTTGGGTGACCTCAGGGAAGGTATTTTCAGTGAAATAGAGTTTTATGAACTGGTCAAAAAAGCCAGCCGCCTGTCTAATGTGGAAGTAAAGGGCATTGGCACTAACCTCACTTGCTTTGGTGCCATCATCCCCGACGAAAAGAATTTGGGAAAACTGGTGACCATGGCCGATGAAGCCGCCAACATCATGGGCACACCCCTGGAATTTGTCAGCGGCGGGAACAGCAGCAGCATTTACCTGCTCCAGGAAGGCAAACTGCCCAAGGGCATTAACCACCTGCGCATCGGCGAAGGCATTCTTCTGGGCACCGAAAGTGCTTATGGCGCCAAAATCCCCAACATGCACTACGATGTGTTTCAACTGGTGGCAGAAGTGGTGGAAGTGGAGCGCAAGCCCTCCATGCCCATTGGTACCATCGGAAAAGACGCCTTCGGCAACATCCCCATCTTTGAAGACAAAGGCATGCGCAACCGGGCCATTGTAGCCGTGGGAAAGCAGGATTTAGCCACCCACAGCATTAAACCGCTTGCAGCGGGCGTGGAAATTGTAGGGTCCAGCAGTGACCATCTGCTGTTGGACATCACAGAAGCCGACATAGACTATAAAGTGGGCGATGAAGTGACCTTCTCTCTCAGCTATGGCGCTATGCTGGCACTAAACACCAGCAGCTATGTGTCCACCCAGTATGTGGAACAAGGTAGATAATCAGGATGTAACATCTTTTGTGCTTCAACAGACACACTTAAATCAATAACCAAAGACACTGCCGACGTATTTAAAGGCAGTGTCTTTTATTACGTCATTACCATAGATTCTTTTAAATCTTTAGTCTATAATGGTAATTGCAATGACAATAATGAAGGAGATGGTTCTTATGACAATAATTGATCTCAGAAGCGATACAGTGACCAAACCAACATCTGAAATGTATGTGGCCATGGCGAGTGCAGAAGTGGGAGACGACGTCTATGGCGACGACCCAACGGTGAATAAATTGGAAGCTTTGGCAGCTGAAAAACTGGGAAAAGAAGCAGCGTTGTTTGTGCCCTCAGGCACCATGGGCAATTTAATTGCGGTACTCACCCACACAAAACCGGGTCAGGAAATAATACTGGAAGAAAGCTCCCACATTTTCCAGTTTGAAGTGGGAAGCGCAGCCCGGGTGGCCGGTGTACAAACCAGACCCATTATCGGATCCAGGGGCCAGATGGACATCGAACGCATCGAAAAAGCCATCCGCCCTGAAAATATTCATTTTCCGGAAACCGGATTAATCGCCATTGAAAATACTCACAATATGTCCGGTGGGGCTGTGTTACCCCTTGAATACATGCAACAGGTGGCAGAATTAGCAAAAAGCAGAAACCTTTCAGTTCATTTAGACGGAGCCCGTATCTTTAACGCAGCTACAGCCCTGGGCACAGATGTGAAGAATGTGGCCAAACACGCAGACTCTGTTATGTTTTGCTTGTCAAAAGGGCTGGCATCACCAGTTGGCAGTATGCTGGTAGGCACCCAGTCCTTCATCAACCAAGCCAGAAAACACCGAAAAATGCTGGGTGGCGGTTTACGCCAGGCTGGGGTATTGGCAGCCTGCGGTATTATATCTTTGGAAGCCATGGTCGATCGTTTAAAGGAAGATCATGAAAACGCAAAATACGTAGCCAAGGAACTGTTGGAATCAGGCTTTTTCATCACTGAACCGGAAACTGTGGAAACCAACATCGTTAACGCCGTACTGAGTTGTGAACGATGCAATGCATTCGAACTGACCAAATTGATGGCAGAACAGGGCGTACTGACAGGGGCCCGCAGTAAACGTCATTTCAGATTTGTCACCCATAAAGATGTTACGAAAGATGATTTGGAAAAAGCAATCACTGTGATTAAAAGTGTGCTGACAAAAAACTGCTAAAATCCGTAAATAAACAGGAGAACCATGAATTACAATCAGTGGCCTATGACCAGTATCGTAATAAAGAAGGTTGTGAAGTGTAATGGATATATTTGATGTCATGAACCGACAAAAAATCAAGGAAGAAGCCCCTTTGGCCGATCGTATGAGACCGGCAAATGTAGATGAAGTTGTGGGGCAGACTCACATTTTGGGGAGAGGCCGTTTTCTCCAGCGCTGCATAGCAGCACGGCGCATCCCCTCCATCATTTTCTACGGCCCCCCGGGCAGCGGGAAAACAACCTTGGCCCGACTGCTGGCAGAAGTGTCTGACAGCAATTTTTTTCAGCTGAGTGCAGTGATGGCAGGGGTAAAAGACATACGACAAGTGGTGGAAGAAGCCGACCATCTACGAAAGCATGCCGGAAAAAAATCAATGCTCTTCATTGATGAAATACACCGCTTTTCAAAGAACCAGCAGGATGCGTTACTGCCTCACGTGGAAAAAGGGCTGCTGATCTTGATTGGTGCAACCACAGAAAATCCTTATTTTGAGGTTAATAGTGCCCTGCTGTCCAGGATTACAGTTCTTAAGCTTGAATCCCTGGAAACGGATGACATTCGTAAATTGCTTTTATCAAGCTTAACCGATCAGGAGAGAGGCTTGGGGAAAATCAATGTCAAATTAGATGACGATGCCATGCGTTTTTTAGCCGACACCTGTGGCGGCGACGCCAGAAAAGCTTTGAATGCCCTTGAAATTGCTGTATTAAGCACTCCCACACAGGAAGACGGTGCCATTCATGTCACACTGGAAGATGCAAAAGAATCCATCCAGAAACGGGCTGTACGATATGACAAAGATGGCGACCAGCATTACGATGTGATTTCTGCTTTTATCAAAAGCATCCGGGGCAGTGACCCAGACGCGGCTTTGCATTACATGGCCAAAATGATTGCTGCAGGTGAAGACCCGGAATTCATCGCCCGCCGCATCATTATTTCTGCCTCAGAAGACATTGGCAACGCAGACCCTTACGGCATGTCCGTGGCCATGGCCGCCCATTATGCAGTGAAAAACATTGGTCTGCCAGAAGCAACACTTCCTCTGGCCCAAGCCGTCACTTATCTGGCCACGGCGCCCAAAAGTAACGCCGCTTACCTGGCCGTTAACAAATCCCAGGCAGACGTTGAGAAAGTAACCACCTATGTGCCAGATCATTTGAAAGACAGCCATTACAAAGGCGCTGCCAAGCTGGGCCATGGCAAAGGTTATAAATACTCCCACGATTATCCCAACCATTATGTACCCCAGCAGTTTATGCCAGACCAACTAGTAGGCCAGGTGTATTACCACATGACGGAACTGGGAGCGGAGAAAAAGCGGAAGGTTTACATGGAGTGGTTAAAGGAACAGACAAAAAAAGAATAGGGATTCAGTTGACCCTCTAGTATAATCCGCTGCAAATCGGGTTTGTTTTGAGGGTTTTTTATATTTGCTTGAATTTCTATGAATTATCAGATTATATAAAGAATGGTTGGGTACAATCTGATAAACTGATATGATGTAATCAATCACAGGTGTAAAGGGGTGAAGACAGTATGACTGATCAACTCCACGATTGGCTTATTCGAAGCATTACAGCCCACCAGGGGGCGGTCACCTCTGTTGCCCTCAGCCCCGATGGACAACTGATTCTGTCAGGCAGCCTGGACAAAACCCTTGCGCTGTGGGAAGCCAGCACCGGAAAATGCCTTAAAACCTTTAAAGGGCACACTGAAGGTGTAACGTCTGTGTCCTTTAGTCCGGATGGAAAGTGGGCCCTGTCCGGCGGTGGAAACTACGTGTCCATAAAACTCTGGGACATTTTCACCGGAATCTGTCAGAAGACCTTCAACGGTCACCCAAAAGAAATCACTTCTGTGGCGTTCCTTCCCAACGGGCAGCAAATCGTTTCCGGCAGCCGGGACAACACCCTAAAACTCTGGGACGTGACTACCTGTGAATGCCTTAAAACCTTCCAGGGACACGGCAGAGACGTATGGACAGTGGCAGTCAGTCCGGATGGAAGCAAAATAGTGTCCGGCAGCAGTGACCACAAAGTGAAACTGTGGGACATTGACACCGGCAAGTGTATAAGAACCATGACAGGGCACAGTGGAAACGTTGTTGTGGTTGTTTTCAGCCCTGACGGAGAACGAATTATGTCCGGAAGTAATGACAACAAATTAATTATTTGGGAAACAGCCACCGGTGATTGTCTACATACATTGCAAGGGCACCTGGAAGGTGTTAGTTCCGCTTGTTATTCACATGACGGCAAACAAATTATCTCCGGCAGCTGGGACAAATCACTCCGCCTTTGGGACGCAGACACAGCCCAGAGCAGGTTTTCCTGGGAAGCGCACGATAAAACCGTGACAGGCCTCCTCATGACCCCGGATCAAAAGCAGATCATCTCCGGCAGCCATGACAAAACCATTAAAATCTGGAATAATCCATGGGAAAAGGAGGAACAAGTAAACCAGGTTGAGACGGACGTCCAGGAAGATGAGGTCATCGATGAAGTTCAGGTTGAAACCCCGGTTGAAAATCCAATAACGGATGAAACATTGCCGGGTGAAATATTACCGGAAGAGACGGTTACACCTGAAGAAATGGCATCACCTGAAGAGATAGTACCTCCTGATGAAATAGTACCTACTGAAAAGATGAATCCTACTGAAGAGATGTCACCTCCTGAAGTAACAACTTTAGATGAGAGTCTTGTAGAATACAGTGTTGCAGAAGACAATGTTACAAATGATTCGTTCACCAGGGATGTGGATCCAGACAAAGCCTTAATCGAGGAAAGTGTCTCAGATACCGATACCCTTTTACCTGTCTATCAAAGGGTAATAAACCCTCCTGAGAAAGCTGAAGAGGATGATACCGAGCTGGATTCTGATGAAGATGAAAATAAACTTCTATATGAACCAGACCAGCCTGATGTCATTATGTCGCCAGAAGCTGTCAGAGTATTTGTAGGCCACACCGGTGGAATAAATTCGGTGGTCTATAGCCCTGATAACAAGATACTGCTCACCGGCAGCGATGACAAAACCCTGAAACTGTGGTCTGTGGAATCCGGTGAATGCTTGAAAACCCTGACTGATCACACCAGGGAAGTCAACGCCGCTGTGTACAGCCCTGATAGCAAATACATTATCTCTGTCAGTTGGGACAAAACCATCAAGCTGTGGAACACAGAAACGGGAAATTGCCTGATGACCTACGAAGAAAACGAAAAAGAAATCCATGCTGTGGCGGTCAGTCCCAATGGAAGGTATGTGCTTGCCGGAGGTTGGAATAAAGCCATGAAGCTCTTTGAGCTGAATTCCGGCGAATTGACCCAGCAGTTTTATGGTCATAGAAACTATATCCAAACGGTGAGTTTCAGTCCTGACGGACGTTTTGCATTATCCGGCAGCGGTGATAACACACTAAAGCTATGGAATGTGGAAACCGGGGAAAGCATACGCACCTATTCGGGTCACAAAGACAGTGTTCAATCTGCCGTGTTTACACCTGATGGCCAGCAAATTCTATCAGGAAGCAGGGATGGCACATTGAGATTATGGGATACCCAGAACGGTGAGTGCCTGCAAACTTTCACAGAACACAGTTCTTTGGTTAAATCAGTAGCTGTCAGCCCTGATGGAAAAATGGGTCTCTCAGGAAGCCACGACAACACTTTGAAACTGTGGAATTTACAAACCGGCGAAAGCCTTCAAACCTTTGAAGGCCACAAAAGCACAGTCACTGCAGTGGCCATCAGCACCAGGGGCAAATACCTGCTCTCCGGCAGCCGGGATGGAACAGCCATCCTCTGGGAAAACCCTTTCCAGTAAAGCCATGTAAACCCATATAGAGCCCCACCAAAATCCAGAACAAAAAGAGCAGCCGGTAAAAAACACCGACTGCTTTTGCTTTTCATGCACTTGTTCAGTTTTGGCTATTCCTTTGTGATACTTATAAACACCGGGCTTTCATAGACTTTCTTCCCACCTTTGTAAGTGGCGAAAGCGCTGATGGTTTTTAAATCATCCGCCTCAACCTCATAAGGATGATGAGACAATACGGTAAAGTCAGCCGCGAAACCAGGTTTCAGTTCACCTTTTTCTCCCACTTCACGGGTCAGCATAGGTGGGTAAAGGGTAAAGAGCTTCAGAGCCTCTTCACGGGACAGCGCTTCTTCCGGAATCCAGCCGCCTTCAGGATTGCCATCCAGGTCTTTTCTGGTCACTGCGGAATAAATGTTGTAGTAGGGGTTAAAACTTTCCACAGGAGCGTCTGAGCTGCCCACGCAGGGGATCCCCATTTCCCGGTAGGTTTTCCAGCAGTAGCTGTATTTCAGACGTTCCGGACCAACACGTTCTTCAGCAATATGCCAGTCTGAGTGAGTAAAGATAGGCTGTATGTTGGCCACAACACCCAGATCCTTGTACAATTTCAGCAGTTCAGCACTTGCAATCTGACTGTGAATGATGGCCGGCTTGAGACCCTGGCTTTTCACCAGATCGTCGTATTTGGCATAAATATTCAGCACCGTTTCCATGGTAAGATCGCCGATGGCATGAATGGCTGTGTCAAAACCATTGTCAAAAGCCTGGTGAATCATTTTGTCCAGGATTGCTTCTGACATAAGCATAAAACCGCTGGTGCTGGAGTCATCGCTGTAAGGTTCTTTCAGGGCAGATGTACGGGATCCCAAAGATCCGTCACCTAAAATTTTAATGGGGCCGCACACCAATCGGTTAAAACGTTTGCCGGTTTTCAGGCCATGGTCAAGGTAAAACTGGAAATCATTGGGTTCATACGTGATCATCTGCAAAACCACGTCCAGGGGCAGTTTGCCTTCCTGGTCCAATTCCATGTAAGCGTCCAGTGTAGCCTGCCGGTCACCCGTCATGCCAAAGTCATCGGTGTGAACGGCCGTAAACCCTAAGGACACCAAATCTTCGCAGGCAGCTAAAATGAGTTCCTTCATTTCTTCCTTATCTTTCAGGGGAGGAATCGCTTTATCCACAAGGGTCATGGCTGTTTCCCGTAGTATGCCGGTGGGGTTGCCTTCGGCGTCACGGTCAATACGCCCGCCTTCCGGGTCTTGTGTGTCTTTGTTAATGCCAGCCAGCTCAAGGGCTTTGGTGTTCACCACACAAATATGGTAGCACATACGCAACAACTTCATGGGGTGATGAGGGGAAACTGCGTCCAAATCATGACGGCTTGGCATTTCCCTTACAGGAAACATGTCGTGATTCCAACCTGAACCGCTGATCCATGTGCCATCTTCCAACTCTTTTCGTTTAATGAAATCGGCTATTTTTTTCTGCATGGCATCAAGGGAAGCGACACCTTTTAAAGCAACATTTCTTTCCTTGGTCGCTGCATAAGCAATTAAATGAATGTGAGAATCAACAAGGCCGGGAATCACAGGCTGCCCTTTTAAATCTACCAGAGAGTCTGGGCTGCCATCGGGGTTCATGGCTTTTTTCAGTTTTGCTTCCAATCCAGTTTCAACAATCTTTCCATCTTCCACTAAAAAAGAATCAAAAGCAGGTGAATCGTCAAACAGTACAGGGTTTGCGTTGACAAATAAAGTTTTCATTGTTTCACTCCTGTCAAAATATTTTCTACATCCATGCATTAATTATACCATACACAGTTATTATACCCCATGTTATCCAAAGGAATAATAATAACAAACCTCAATGTATATCGAAATGTTATGAAATAGACCTGGTGAAAAATGGTATGATAATTGCAAGATTATTGGGTAGGTTGTTAACAGGCAGTCGAAAATTGAACTTTGCCTTTGATTCAGTTTTGATCGTTAGTATGAATAACCGTATCGTCAATCGTTATTCGTTAATCGTTTAAAGTACATATAAAGGAGAGGACGTCATGCTTCAAGTAAACCGAGAGTTACTGGAAAAAACCTTTTACAGACTGGTGGCAACAAAGGGCATCTCAGGCACCAGGGATGAAAACAAATCCACAGACGAAATCAAATCTTGCTTTCAGGAAATGCCCTATTTTCAGCAACATCCAGATCATTTGAAAGCGTTTCCCATTCCCAACGACGGTTTTGACCGTGAAGTGGTCACCGCCCTGGTGAAAGGTGACGCATCGTCCAACAGAACCATTGTCATGATTGGTCACTCCGACGTGGTGGACGCCCAGGATTATGGAAAAAACGAAGAAGTAGCCTTTGACCCTGAAAAGCTCATGGAACAGATTAATCCTGAATCATTGAACCCGGACGCCAAAAAGGATTTTGAATCGAAAGAATGGATATTTGGACGCGGTGTCATGGACATGCGTTGTGGTGTGGCCGTAGCGATGACTATGCTTGAAGCCGCTAGCCGCAACCCATCAGCACTGAAAGGGAACCTGCTTTTCGTGGCCGTTCCCGACGAAGAAAACAATTCCCTGGGCATGATTTCAGCTACCAAAAATATGGTGGAACTGGCGGAAACCCATGACCTTGACTACATTGTCTGCATCGATGGCGAACCCCAATTTCCCAACTACCCCGGCGACCCCAAAAAATACGTATACCAGGGCACCCTGGGTAAGTTTGTACTGATGGCTTATGCAGTAGGCAAGGAAACCCACGGCGGCGACTCGTTGACAGGCCTGAACGCCAACCTGATCATCTCTGAATTAACCCGCCGTATTGAACTGAACATGAACCTGGCCGATGTCTTTGAAGACGTGGTGGTATCGCCTCCCACCTCACTGAAACAGACAGACACCAAGGCTCATTACAATGTGAAAACACCTGAATCGGCCTACGCCTATTATAATTTCCTCACTGCCGACCAATCACCAAAATTCTTCTTTGATCAGGTACAGGACCTGGCCATTGAAGCCATGACAGATTCCCTGGAAATTCAGCGAACCCAAACCCAACGGTATTTTGACATGACAGGTAAACAAGGCAGCTTCTACGACTGGAGCCCCACCGTCCTTTCCTACAGTGAACTGTTGCACACTGCCAGTGAGAACGGTGGCGAAGCTTTTGAGAAACACATGAAAGCCTGCCGGGAAGAATGGAAGAAGCACCCTGAAATGGACCAGCGGATCCTGGCCCTGAAGATGGTACAGGAAGTCCACGGCTTTTATCCTGACCAGGATCCTAAAATCGTGCTGCTGTACGTTCCGCCCTATTACCCCCACATCAAACCCACCAAAGCCACCCCCAAAAAAGCACTGGCTTCAGAAGTGGTGGAAAAAGTGGCAGCCTACGCAAAATCAGAGTTTAACGAAGAAGTGGGTGTGGAGAAATTCTTCACCTGCCTCTGCGACCTCAGCTTTGTGTGCCTTCAGAACGCAGAAGATGTCATCACCAACATCCAACCCAACATGCCAAACTGGGGCTTCAGTTACGGCCTGCCTGTTGAAACCATTAAAAAACTTGACCTGCCGGTAATGAACATAGGACCCTACGGCAAAGACGCCCATAAAAACACAGAGCGTCTCCACGAAGATTATTCTTTCCGGGTGTATCCGGAATTGTTGGCTTACACCATTGAAGAATTGCTGAAAGGTTAAACTAACAATAAAGTGCAAAACTATTGGCACCCATACACTAGTGGGTGCCAATTATTTTGCGTTTCTGGTAAATTAATGAATCAGGCGGTTTCGCCTCCATCGATGGGAATGTGCTGACCGGTAATATAGGAAGCTTCATCGGATGCCAGGAAGGCAAACAAAGCCGCCACTTCCCGGGGCTCTGCGTGCCGCTTCATGGGAATTCCCTGGTTTACTTTTTCCAGCATTTCGTCGGTATATTCCGATCGCTGCATGGGGGTGAGAACATAGCCAGGGCAGATAGAATTGACACGGATTTTCGGTGCATATTCCAGGGCAAGGGTGCGTCCCAAAAGAATAACGCCTGCCTTGGAAGCGTTGTAATCGGCGTAATAGGGGTGAGCTTCCATACCATTGGTGGAGGCAGTGAAAAGAACTACACCGGATCCCTGCGTTTCCATTCGGTCCAGAGCTTCCTTGGCACAAAGGTACATACCATGGAGGTTAATGTCAATCACCTTTTTCCATTGTTGGAAAGTGGTGTCCTTAATTAAGTTTCGCACACTGATACCTGCATTGGAAATGAGGATATCAATGCCGCCCATCTGCTGATCTGCCTCTTTAAAACCTGTTTTTACACTGTCTTCGTCACTTACATCCACGACCACGCCACCAACCAGTCCCGGATTTTCTGCCAGAGTGTTTTTCAGTGCTTCTTCGTTGATGTCAAAGATCATCACGCTGGAGCCTTCCTCTACAAACCGCTGTGCTGTTGCCAGGCCAATACCGCTGGCCCCTCCTGTGACGATGACCCGCTTACCTGTCAGTTCTTCATACCGTGCCATATTGTCGCCTCCTGTTCCGTTTATTCCTTTCAGTGACTCAATTGTACCATAAACAGGACACCTTTTTGAATGCTGGCTTTTAATCACTATAAACAAGATTCTTAACTTCTGTTAGAGTTTTAACTCCATCAGAAGGTTAGAATGCGTTATCCAGGTGTGGTAGTCATCGGACAAATTTAGTCGGATATTTACCGTTTTAATCTTGACAAAACTAGTAGGGTATTCTATACTTTACTTATTGTAACGAAAGAACGGAGGCTGACCAATGATTTTATCGACCAAAGGTCGTTACGGACTAAAGGCCATGTTCGAATTAGGACTTCAATACGGTAATGGTCCCATCCCTTTAAAAATAATAGCTGAACGGCAGAACATTCCGGAAAACTACTTGGAACAACTCATCGCCATTCTACGAAAAGCCGGCCTGGTTAAAAGCGTTCGAGGCGCACAGGGCGGTTATCTCATGCAACGCTCCCCGGAAGAAGTCACCGTTGGCCAGGTACTGTTAGCCCTTGAAGGGCCTATGGCACCCGCCGAGTGTGTGGCAGACCCGGAAGCACCAAAATGCAAGCTTGCATCAGGCTGCGTAACCAGGGGCGTGTGGGAGAAAATCAATAACAGTATTCACAATGTCATCGACACCATGACGCTTCAGAACATGATTGAAGATCAGGTGTCCAGTATAGAAAAGGAGTGATTTTATGAAAGTGTATATGGATTACAGTGCCACCACCCCTGTGAAAAAGGAAGTGCTGGACGCCATGATCCCCTTTTTTACAGAGCAGTATGGCAACCCTTCCAGCATTTACCAAATGGGGCAGGCCAGTAAAAAAGCCATTGACGAAGCAAGAGATAAAATTGCCAAAACATTCAACGCCCGTCAGGATGAAATCTATTTCACCGGCTGCGGTTCAGAATCTGACAACTGGGCCATCAAAGGAACAGCCCATGCATTGAAACATATAGGCAACCACATCATTACCAGCAGCGTTGAACACCATGCTGTGCTGCACACCTGTGAATACCTTGAAAAACAAGGTTTTGAAATCACATACCTGCCAGTGGACAGTGAAGGCTTAGTAAGCCTGGAAGACCTGAAAAACGCCATTAAAGACACCACCATACTCATCAGTATAATGTACGCCAACAACGAAATCGGTACCATCCAACCCATCGAAGAAATCGGGAAAATTGCCAAAGAAAAAGGCATTCTCTTTCATACAGACGCCGTTCAGGCTTACGGCCACATCGTCATCGACACACAAGCCCTGCCGGTGGACATGATCTCCGTCTCGGCCCATAAGCTCTACGGACCCAAAGGTGTGGGCGCCCTCTATCTACGTAAGGGCATAAAAATCCACAACCTGCTTCATGGCGGCGGCCAGGAAAAAGGACGCCGAGCCGGCACCGAAAACATCGCCGGTATTGTGGGCTTCGGTAAAGCAGCTGAAATGGCCTATACCGACATTGAAGCTCATGACAAAAAACTAACCACCTTCCGGAATGACCTGACAAAGCGAATCATGGAAGCCATTCCCTATACACGCCTCAACGGGCATAAAGAAAAGCGCCTGTGCAACAACGTCAACATCAGCTTCCAATACGTCGAAGGAGAAGGCATACTGCTGGGCCTTGACATGGCTGGCATAAGCGCTTCCAGCGGATCAGCCTGCACATCCGGCAGCCTTGATCCATCACACGTACTGTTGGGCATCGGGCTAACCCATGAAATCGCCCACGGATCTCTCCGGCTTACCCTGGGAGACATGACCACACAGGAAGAAATAGACTATGTCGTTGAAAAACTTCCGGCTATTATCCAGCGGCTTCGCGACATGTCACCATTATATGAACAGGTGAAGGAGGGCAACCGTTAATCATGTACAGTGAAAAAGTAATGGACCATTTTACAAACCCTCGCAACGTGGGTGAAATTAAGGACGCCGATGCCGTAGGGCAGGTAGGAAACCCCAAATGCGGCGACATCATGAAAATGTATTTCAAGATTGAAAACGACACCGTCAAGGACGTAAAGTTCAAAACCTTTGGATGTGGCAGCGCCATCGCCTCCTCCAGTATGGCAACGGAGCTGATCATGGGCAAGACCATTGATGAAGCCCTGGCACTGAGTAACAAAGCCGTGGCCGAAGCCCTGGATGGCCTGCCGGCTGCAAAAATGCACTGTTCTGTGTTGGCGGAAGAAGCCATTAAGAGTGCCATCTATGACTATGCACAGCGAAACAATAAAGAATATGAAGGATTAAAAGGCTATAAACCGCCAACAGGTGATGAAGATCATCACGACCTTGTCGAAGAATAAAAAAATAATAGAAGTGAAATAATAGTGAAACTTTTGAATAAAACAAAACGGTACTTGAACATGTGTGCTAGTTGCGGTACAATATAAACAGAATTCTTAGCTTCTGTTGGAGTTTTAACTCCATCAGAAGGTTAGAATGCGTTATCTAGGGACATAGCACCGTTTATCTCCCTCTTGCAGAAGAGGGAGTCTTAGCGGTGGTAGTCATCAGATGAATGTCGAAAAAGCGGAGAATTTTTTTCTCCGCTTTGCCAATCGTGCCGTTAGTGTTTTTGTCAAAAAAAATACCGGCCTCAGTCCCCTAAAGACCAAGCCGGTATGCTACTTCAGTAAAATACCTATAAAGCGCCAGATACCAAACTAAAAACAATAATCACTACTACGACTACTCCAATAATATAAAACATCTACCTCACCTCAACAATCGTGTACAAGGAAACATCATTAACCATCTAAATTCGTGTAAATTTCTATAGAACTCGTGTTATTAAGCTAAAAAGAATAATCACTACAACAATTACACCAATGATATAAAACATTTACCTCACCTCACGAGTCGTCTACAAGAGAATACATCATTACTAACGTTTAAATTAACTGAGCTTACTAAATGTTTTTTCTATGTCTTATTACTTATATACCCGCTGTTTGAAACATGAAACAATGTAGTCGAATAACAAGGCAAGAATCGAAAAGGACACACCGGGGACGGAGGTAATGTATCCTTTTTGTGAACCCCATAGATAGATTGAAGAATAGAGGGTTGTTTAATATGGAACATCTGACAGTAACAAAAAGAAAATTTGACCCAACCATTGGATTAGGAAAAAAAGTTCTACTGGGCATGAGCGGCGGTGTGGACAGCTCTGTGGCGGCTTACGTGCTGAAACAGCAGGGCTATGAAGTCATAGGCGTTACCATGCAGATCTGGCAGGATGAAAAAAATGATGAAAACACGCCGGAATCCAGTTGCTGCTCACTAAGCGCAGTGGAAGACGCTCGCCGAGTAGCTAACCAGTTGAACATTCCTTTTTATGTGATGAATTTTAAAGACTACTTTAAAGAAACAGTGATTGATTATTTCGTACAGGAATACCGGGCTGGCCGCACGCCAAACCCCTGCATCGCCTGCAACCGTTACGTAAAATTTGAGGAACTGATGCGCCGGGCCCTGCAGCTGGGTTGCGACTATGTGGCTACCGGCCACTACGCCCTCATTGACCAAGACCCTGACACTGGCCGTTATTTGCTGAAGCGTTCCGTTACCGACCGAAAAGACCAGACCTACGCCCTTTACCAGATGACCCAGGAACAACTGGCCCACACCCTCATTCCCCTGGGGCATTACCATAAAGAAGAAGTGCGCCAGATGGCCGCAGAACTGGACCTTATCGTGGCAGAAAAAGCTGAAAGCCAGGAAATCTGCTTTGTACCGGACAACGATTATGGCAGGTTTATTGAAGAATACGACGGTACTGTGTCGGAAGAAGGACTCTTTAAAGACCAGACAGGCAACCCAGTGGGCACCCACAAAGGCATCATCCACTACACTGTTGGTCAACGCAAGGGTTTGGGGCTGGCCATGGGTAAACCGGTGTATGTCACCGACATTCTGCCGGAACAAAATGAAGTGCGCATTGGTGACAAGGAAGACCTGCTGGCTGGCGGATTAATGGCCCAGGACGCCAACCTGATTCCCTATGATACACTGCCTGATAACAAACATGTGACCATTAAAATCCGTTACAACGCCACCCCGGTACCTGGCACTGCCACTATGACAGAAGAAGGCAACCTGACAGTAATTTTCGACGAACCACAAAAAGCCGTGACCCCCGGGCAGTCAGTGGTGCTTTACGACGACGACATCGTCGTGGGCGGCGGTGTGATACAAGAGCGGATTCGATAAAACAAGCTACTTTAAATTCAATTCTGATGGATCTCCATATGTGTGAACGAAGATCAGGTGTCATGGAGGAATCCTTGAGCCTTTGAATCAAACGAGCGCAGACTTAGGCAGATAGGATTCTCAGCTGTCTGAGCGCAGCGAGTTCTGAGAATCCCTGCCGCAGTTAAGCTCGATTCCCGTAGAGCCGGGCTGGCCCGGCTGGGCGAACCAGATTCCGAAATAACCCTGATCAAGAGAACACTTAATGCTTTTTTAAAAAAATTCCTTTCAATGATGCAGAATGCCCCTGCCTCATGATATAATGGTGGCACTAAAGGAGGATCAACATGGATAAAAATGGGATTAATGACATTCGACAAGCCTTTCTTGATTTTTTCGCATCAAAAGATCATTTAGTACGACCCAGTTTTTCCCTCATTCCAAAAGATGACAACAGCCTGCTGCTGATCAACTCCGGCATGGCGCCATTGAAACCGTTTTTTGCCGGCACCCAGGTGCCTCCTAACAAACGCATGGCCACCAGCCAGAAATGCATTCGTACAGGTGACATCGAAAATGTGGGTAAAACGGCTCGTCACGCAACCTTTTTTGAAATGCTGGGCAACTTTTCCTTTGGTGATTATTTCAAAAAAGAAGCCATCAACTGGAGCTGGGAGTTTTCAACGAAGTACCTCCAGCTGTCGGAAGATAAAATCTGGGCTTCCATTTATGAGGAAGACGACGAAGCCTTTGAACTGTGGCGCAACGAAGTGGGCATGCCTGCTGATAAAATTGTGCGCCTTGGCAAAGAAGACAACTTCTGGGAAATCGGCCTGGGCCCCTGCGGACCCTGCTCCGAACTTTATTATGACAGAGGCGAAAAATACGGCTGTGGCGCCCCCGACTGTAAACCAGGTTGCGACTGCGACCGCTACGTGGAATACTGGAACCTTGTATTCACCCAGTTTAACAAAGACGAAGCCGGCAACTACACACCCCTGCCAAACCCCAACATCGACACAGGTATGGGCTTGGAACGTGTGGCTTGCATTTTACAGAATGTGGACACCATCTTTGAAATTGACGGACTAAAAGTCATTTTAGACAAAGTTTGTGAAATGTCAGGCGTCACCTATGGAACAGACCCGGAAAACGACATTTCCATTCGCATCATCACCGACCATCTTCGATCCATGACCTTTATGATCAGCGATGGCATCCTGCCCAGCAACGAAGGCCGGGGCTATGTATTGCGACGCCTGCTGCGCCGGGCCGCTCGACACGGTAAGCTGCTGGGGCTTAATGAAGCCTTCCTGTACCAGATCATGGAGCAGGTGGTTGAGAAATTCAAGCATGGCTACCCGGAGCTGGAAGACAAGAAAGAAATGATCAAAAAAATCATTCTGGTGGAAGAAGAACGTTTTCAGGAAACCATTCACCAGGGGAGTGAAATTTTAGCCGGTTACATCACAGATATGAAAACCAAAGGTGAAAAAGTGCTCTCCGGCCCACAGGCTTTCCGATTGTACGATACATTTGGTTTTCCCCTGGATTTAACCAAAGAAATATTGGAAGAAGAAGGTATGGAAACAGACGAACCCAGTTTCAAGACCGAAATGGAAGAGCAGAAGAAACGTGCCAGAACAGCCCGCAGCGAAGGTGGATCCGTTGGCTGGAAGGAAGACCCCCTGACAGTGCTGCAGGAAGTGCCGCAAACCACCTTTATAGGCTACGAAACCGTTACCACAGAAACCACGGTTGCAGCCATTATTTGCAATGGTCGAGAAGAAACATACTGTGATTCCCAGGAAGAACCCATTCTGGTGATTCTCTCCGAAACCCCCTTCTACGGCGAAGGCGGTGGCCAGGTGGGCGACACCGGCGTGCTGAAAGGCGGCGAGTTCATCGGCCGTGTCATTGACACCAAAAAAGGTGCCGGAGATGTTATCTATCATATAGTGGAAGCAGAGCGTGGTCAGATCGTCAAAGGCGCTACATTACAAGCTATTGTCACCTCAGAACGACGGGCCAGCATTGCCCGGAACCACACCGCCACCCACCTGCTTCACAAAGCCTTAAAACACGTTTTAGGAGAGCACGTGAACCAGGCAGGGTCTCTGGTGACACCGGAGCGACTCCGTTTCGACTTCAGCCATTTTGAAGCCATGAGCCATGAAGAAGTAGAGACGGTAGAAAACATTGTCAACCAGCAAATACAACGTGCCCTGTCCGTTAAAGTCATGGAAAGCACCGTGGAAGAAGCCCGTAAACAGGGAGCAGAAGCCCTCTTTGAAGCCAAGTACGGCGAAAAAGTGCGGGTGGTGAAAACCGGCGACTTCAGCCTAGAGCTCTGCGGCGGCACCCACGTACACAACAGCGGTGAAATTGGTATGTTGTTGATCCTCAGTGAAAGCGGCATCGCCTCCGGCGTGCGGCGCATCGAAGCCGTTACCGGTACCGGTGCTTACCAACTGACGAAACATTACCAGGAAACCATTGCCGAGACGACTGCTATGCTGAAAACCAGACAGGATCGCCTGATACCAAGACTGGAAGAAGTATTGGCAGAAAACAAGGACAAAGACCAGCAAATTCTAAAACTGAAAAAAGACCAGATGAAAGACCAACAAGGTGATCTGTTAGAACACGCTGAAAAAATTGGTGACACCACCATTGTTGTCACCAGCCTGGAAGGCTTGTCCATGGACGAACTGAGAGACATGGGCGACCGCATCAAAGACCAGGCAGGCTCAGCCGCAATACTGCTGGCATCCGTCAGTGACGGCAAGGTGCAGCTAATGGCCACCATGACAAAAGACTTGGTGGCAAAAGGCCTTCACGCAGGCAAAGTGGTGAAGGAAGCAGCTACCATCACCGGCGGTGGAGGCGGCGGACGGCCCGACATGGCCCAAGCCGGCGGCAAAAACCCGGAAAAACTGCCTGAAGCTTTGAAAAAAGCCAAGGAAATGATTAAAGGAGGTATCCCTCAATGAATGAGAAACTAAACAATACCATGCGTTTCGACATTGACCAGGATAAAAAGGAACTGGCGAAAGAAGTCATCACCCAGGTATACGAAGCATTGGAAGAAAAGGGTTATAACCCTGCCAACCAGTTCATCGGTTACATTCTTTCAGGCGACCCATCCTACATCACCAGCCACGGAGGCGCACGAGGTGCCATCCGTAAAATTGAACGTGATGAAATACTGGAAGAGCTGCTGGATAGCTATGTAAGAAACGAAATAAAGGGCGAATGATGACAAGGCTTACACCACAGACTTTGGCCACCACCGGCATGGCTGTGTCAAAGCTGTGTTTCGGGACCCTGACCATGGGGCCACTGCAGAAAAACCTGACCCAGGAAGAAGGAGCTGCCTTGCTGCTCCATGGGTATCACAAGGGCATCAATTTTCTGGACACAGCACAAATTTACGGCACCTACCCTCACATACGACACTTTTTGAAACAGGTGCCCCGTGACCGGGTTGTTGTCATGACCAAATCCTACGCCTGGTCTGAGGAAACCGCCAAAGAAGCTGTGGATGAAGCGCTGAAAGCGATGGACACAGACTACCTGGATGTTTTTCTCATGCACGAACAGGAAAGTGAACACACCCTGCGAGGTCACCGGGAAGCGTTGGATTATTATATGAAATTGAAGGAGCAGGGCATCATCAAGGCCATCGGCCTCTCCACCCACCGGGTGGCAGCGGTGACGGCCAGCCTGAACCTGCCGGAAATTAGCATCGTTTTTCCTATTTTCAACCCCCAGGGATTGGGCATCGGCGACGGTACCATTAACGACATGATCATCGCCCTGGAAGCAGCCAGAAAAGCTGGCAAAGCCGTGGTGGGGATGAAACCCCTGGGCGGCGGTCACCTGCTGGGCAGCTACGAAAAAACCCTGCGGTTTTCCCTGGATCACCCGCTGCTTCACGCAGTGGCCGTAGGCATGCAGACCACCTCAGAAATTGACGCCAACTGTGCCCTGGCACTTAACCAGCCCTTACCGGTCAAAGCCCGTGAAAACGCCCTGAACCGTAAACGACACCTACACATCGGCGACGAATGCCGTGGTTGCGGCAACTGCGTGGCCATCTGCCGCCAAAACGCCCTGTCTTTAGTGAAAAACCAGTTAATGGAAGGGCAGGCCGTGGTTGACCACAGTAAATGCATCCTGTGCAGCTATTGTGTCAGAGGTTGTCCCGAATTTTGTATCAAGATTATTTAAGGGTATTTCCATTAGATTTAGGGTAATCAATCAGCATAAGGGTATTACACAAAGAACAATCGTCACGACGCTAAAGTAAGCCACTAAAGGAGCATTTTATGAGCGATTTTAAACGCATACTGGCCCTTGATGTGGGTGACCGGACCATTGGCCTGGCCATCAGCGACCTCATGGGCTGGACAGCCCAGGGACTCCACACCATCCGACGGGAAACCGAAGAAAAAGACCTGGAAGCCCTGAAAAAAGTCATTAACGAATATCAGGTTTCTCAACTGGTCGTCGGACTGCCTAAAAACATGAACGGCACCATCGGCCCCCAGGCCGAAAAAGTAAGGGCTTTTATTGAGCTGATTCGCCCAGAGATTAACTGCAGCATTACCGAATGGGACGAGCGCCTTTCCACCAAAATGGCAGAACGCTCCCTCATCGAAGCAGACATGCGCCGCAGCAAGCGTAAAAAAATCATCGACACTGCCGCCGCAGTCTGTATCCTGCAGGGATACCTGGATTATTTACAAAATCAAACGAAATGACCAAAGGAGGAACCAATTATGCCACATGATCACAATCATGACCACGATCACAACCATGATCACGACCACGACCACGATGAAAACATTGTCACACTGGTAGACGAAACAGGAGAAGAGCAGGATTTTGAAATCATCATGACCCTTGAACTGGAAGACAAGGAATACGCAGTACTCTTGCCCCTGGACGCAGACGACGATGAGGAAGCTTACATCTTCCGCATGGATCCGGACGCAGACGACGAAGAGCAGGTGCTGTTGGTTGCAGTGGAAGACGATGACGAGTTTGACAAAGTCGCCGCTGCCTATGAAGCCATGATCGACGAAATGGCAGAAGAAGGCGAAGAAGAAGAAGAGTAAGTGTTAGACCAGCTTCACAAAAATATGTCAGAGGGGTGCAGGTTCGGAACCCGTTATAGGGTATTCAGACCACTGCACCCTTTCATATGTTCTGCTATAAAAGGACGACAAAAAAATTGTGATTGACAAAAGAACAAACTCCCGTTATAATCGAAGTTGAAATATGTTTTTAGTTGAGAATAAGAATGTACATTTATACGGGTATTAATCGAGTTTTATCCATGCAATCATCAATTGAAAATGAGAAAATGAAAAAGCGGGTGACAAATTGGAGAATATGGCAGACCAATTAAAAACCATGTTAAAAGAAAAAGGATACAAACTGACCCCACAGCGCAGGGCAGTTTTAAATATCATCATGGAAAACCAGGGACAGCATCTGAACACAGAAGAGATTTACGATCTGGTCAAGACCCAGTGCCCGGACATAGGATTGGCAACGGTTTATAGAACCTTGCAGATCCTGGATGAAATGGGCTTGATCCTGAAGATCAATCTGGACGACGGATGCAGTCGGTACGAATTCAACAACAATAAAGACGACCACCAGCACCACCATCTAATCTGTACGAGTTGCGGAGCAATCAGCGAAGTCGGTGAGGACTTGTTGGGACCTCTGGAAGAACAGATTGAAGAGAAGTACAATTTCGAGATTACAGACCACAAGGTCAAGTTTTTTGGATTATGCTCCAAATGCAGGTAGTCCAGGGATTATAATGGACTGCCTGTCTTTATGTGTGTCCAAAAATGGAAAGGAACGATTATGACAGAAAACCAACCTAAAAAGAAGAAGAAATGGTATAAACGACCAAAGAAAAAAGAGACCACCACTGACAACGTCAGCGAGGTTAAAGGAGATAAGAACATAGAAAAGCAGGATTCACCAAAAAAAAATGAAGCATTAAAAAAGAATGACAACAACAAAAAACAGACACAACAAAATACCAGTAAAAAAAGCGGTAAAAAGCCCCAGGTAAAGGTCAAGAGCAAAACAAATGACGTCAAAGTGACCAAAGCCGGTGACGATAAAATCAGAATCATTCCCCTGGGCGGCATGAAAGAAGTCGGGAAAAACCTGAACGTCATCGAATACAAAGACCAAATGCTGATTCTCGACTGTGGGCTCAGCTTCCCAGACGACGAAATGCTGGGCATCGACATTGTCCTGCCCGACATGACCTACCTCATCAAAAACCAGCATAAAATACAGGGTATTGTGATTACCCACGGTCACGAAGACCACATTGGGGCCATCCCATTCCTATTGAAACAAATCAACGTACCCATTTACGCCACCCGGCTCACCCTGGGACTGCTACAAAAGAAATTTGAAGAACACCGTCTGGGCAATGTGAAAACCGTACGGGTGGAACGCAACCAGAAATACCATCTGGGCGAATTCAAAGTGGAATTCATACGCGTAAGCCACAGCATTCCAGACGCTTCCTCCATCGCCATCTTTACCGATCTGGGCACCATACTGCACACAGGCGACTTTAAGATCGATTACACACCCGTGGACGGCCAGGTAATAGACCTCCACCGCTTTGCCCAGCTGGGCGAAGAAGGGGTGCTGATGATGATGGCAGACAGTACCAATTCCGAACGTCCGGGCAGCACCATCTCAGAACAAACCGTGGCCAAATCCATGGAAAATGCCTTTATGAACTGCAAAAGCCGCATCCTTGTGGCCACCTTTTCATCCAACGTCCACCGACTGCAGATGATTGTGAACACAGCCGTCAAGTTTAACCGTAAAGTGGTGATCAACGGCCGCAGCATGCTGAATGTTTTTGCCGTAGCCACCGAACTGGGTGTCATGGACGTGCCTGAAGGCGCTTTGATTGACATTAAAGAAATGAACCGATACAGGGACGACCAATTACTTCTTATCACCACCGGCAGCCAGGGAGAACCCATGGCCGCGCTGAGCCGGATGAGTGCAGGAGACCACCGTCAACTGGAAATACAGGAAGGTGACCTGGTCATTTTCTCAGCTTCAGCGATCCCCGGCAATGAAAAAACCATCAGCCGTGTCATCAACCAGCTTTATGAGCGAGGCGCAGACGTGATCTACGACTCAGAATCTGAAATACACACCTCAGGCCATGCCTGCCAGGAAGAACTGAAGCTGATGCATAAGCTTATTAAACCAAAATTCTTTATCCCCGTCCACGGCGAATACCGCCACCTGAAACAGCACGCCAACCTGGCTATGCGTTTGGGTATGGAGGAGGAAAACATATTCATCATGCAAAACGGTGATGTACTGGAATTTGACCAGGACGATTGCAAACATGTGGGCACCGTGCAGGCAGGGCCAATCTTTGTGGACGGCCTTGGCGTCGGCGACGTGGGCAGTATTGTAATGCGCGACAGAAAACACCTGGCCGAAGATGGCTTGATGGTAGTTGTCGTCACCATGGACCGCAGTGAAGGCAAAGTAATCTCCGGCCCCGACATCATCTCCCGCGGATTCGTCTATGTGCGTGAATCGGAAGACCTGATGGACGAAGCCAGAGAAGTGGTGCAGCGACGTCTAAATCAAATGGAAGAGAAGGGCATTAAGGAATGGTCACAGCTGAAAAACGGCATCCGTGACAGCCTGAAAGACTTTCTCTACCAGAAAACACAGCGCCGCCCTATGATCCTTCCCGTTATTATGGAGGTATAAGGTAATCCCTGTTAAGTATTGAGCAGATGAAATGAATAGTGTATAATGAGCTGCGGAGAGAACTTTTTTTCGCAGCTTTTACTTTTACGATCTCCCCGCTGGGGAGAAGGCAGGTGAGGGGGATTCCACATGGACAAACTCGCAGCAACAAATCAAAATTTAAACAGACACATCTATACCATCCTATGGGTAACCCCTTTTTTGTACATACCCTTTGGTCAAGTATACAGTGCGCTGCCAAAAGTCTTTTTCTTCAGCGTTTATACCGTATTTATTTTCATTGAATGGTATATGAAAGACAAAACATCTTTGCTTAGTTTTGATGCTTACGATAAAACCCTGGGCCTATATCTCTTGCTGTTATTACTAAACTTGTTCATAACGCCAAGTTTTCTCAGAACTATTTGGGGAGTACCCAATAGACATGAAGGCATTTTTACCCTTTTTGTTTATGGGATGCTCTACTTTCTCGCCAAGAAACATTTTCGGTTTAATCAAAGGTATTTTAACGGCCTCATTTTGATTATTAGTTTGTTCTCAGTTCATGGTATTATGCAGTATTACGGCATAGACTTTGTGCCTCGTGCTGCTTTTCAGGAAAACTGGCAAAGAGCCTTTTCAAGCTTTGGAAATCCCAATTTTTTTTCCGCTTACTTAGTGCTAATGCTGCCGTTGCCCATGTATGCTTATCTATACCAGGCCATGAGCAAAAAAGCATTAATCAACGGATACCTTCTTGCAGCGGGACTTTCCTATTATTGTTTGCTGGCCACCCTTACACGTAGCGGCTGGGTGGGTTTCTTTTTCAGTTCCCTGCTATTAGTAATCCTTGTCCGGTTGCAAGGATATCACTGGAAATATCTTATAATGCTATTTTCTCTCCTGGCCATCCTAACCCTGGTCTTTGACGTACTTTCCCAAGGACAGGTCTTCGGCAGAATGTTACGCATTTTCCAGGATGCCGGATCCGTTGTAATGCAGACCGAAGGTTTTGAAAATGCAGGTTCTCATCGTTGGTTTATTTGGATGAAAGTCGTAGACCTTATCAAAATGTATCCCTTATTAGGCGTGGGGATAGAAACCCTTGACCTGGCCTTTAGTAAGTTTTTTTATCAGGATGTCGTTAACCACTTAGGTTATTACTTACACTTTGATAAAGCCCATAACGAGTACTTGCATATTGCAGTCACATCCGGCGTTCCGGCATTGTTAGTATACCTTGTTTTTATTGGACAAGTTGTAAAAAAAACCTTTAGTGCTTATTCTCAAAATCATTTACTAATTCCACTTTTAAGCAGCATCGCTGGCTATTTAGTGCAGGCATTCTTTAACATCAGCACCGTTTTTTCTTCCTATGTATTTTGGATTTTCCTTGGTGCCGCCTTAGCCCTTTCTCAGGAGGACTCCACAAGGACATCATCATCTACATTATCATCTTAAGTATCGGCGGCTTTATTGGCAGTATTATGTATTAAAACTCATTCAACTGTTGATAAAGGTAAACTCGCCTAATGGTGTTTGCCTTTAGGCGAGCTCATGCATATCTTATATTAGTTGCCACAGTTATCTCCTTCCAGGTGGGATCAGTGGCAGGAGGAATATTCATTGGTAGGTGGTTTCTATTTAACGCTTACGGTGCTGCCCTTTATGATGACTTTAGGGTAGGTCTTTTTCACTTGTGTTTTCAATGATAACATTATATAGTCTACTTATGAGTAGCCTACTCACGAGTAGACTATTATTTTTGCATAGCTGTAATGCTTGTAAAAGTAAAAGGGAAGGTTATTACAGTAAAAAACAAGATACCCTTTATTGGAAGAGAAGAAATTAGCAGCATTGGAAAAAATGGCCCTGCATGCGATAAAATTGTTTCAATATTTAGATGAAAAATGTCCCGCATGTGGGCTTCGATTATTTGACTAATGTGGTGTGAACCATTTGACCGGAATAACGGATAAAAAAGGAGCTTACATATGGAATATACAAGTCTTATCGTTAGTAAAAATGAAAATATTGGCATCGTCACATTAAATAGACCTCAATTTAATAATACGTTCAATGTTCCCCTTGCAAAAGAGTTGAACAATGCACTTATAGAATTTGAGAATGACAATAGTGTAAATGTGATTATTATTAATGCCAATGGGAAAAATTTTTGTACTGGAATAGATATAAATGATTTAGACGGAAAAAGCAATATTGAATATTTAAAATGGGTAGAACTGATGGAAAAAATGAATATTACAATTGCTAATATGGGTAAGCCTGTGATTGCATCTGTACAGAGAATCGCGGTTGCAAATGGAATTGGACTTGTGGCAGCGTGTGATTTAGCAATTGCAGCAGATGATGCTAAATTTGGTGCCACAGCGATCAATGTAGGACTTTTTTGCATGGGACCCGCAGTACCATTATTGAAAAGTTTGGGTAGAAAAAAGACTTTGGAATTAATCTTGACTGGAGATATAATCGATGCAGCTGAGGCTCAGAGAATTGGTCTTATCAACAAAGTGGTTCCTGCTGAAAGATTAGAAGAAGAAACTCTCAACTACGCAAGGAAATTAGCAGATAAAAGTCCTTTAGCCCTTCAATTAGGGAAAAAATCATTTTATAAAATGGAAGATCTTGATTATGAGAAAGCACTAGATTTAACAAACAATCATTTTGCATCACTTTGTACAACAGAAGATGCTCATGAAGGGGTAAATGCATTCCTAAACAAAAGAAAACCGGTCTGGAAAAACAGGTAGGAAGCTAGGTGCCAGAAACCGCTCCGGCAGTAACGGATGTTGACTCAAGTTTAGGACTTTTGAAGAAAAAAAGAAGATCCAACTTTTTTAGCCCAAAATTTTTCGGATAATTCAACTGATGGCCTACTGCAGGCAATAACGTACTTTATGTACATAGTGTACGTTTATACTTTTTATTGAAGTATCTCTTGTCACGGATGAAACCATGTTTCTCCAGTGCCTTTAGATACTTTTTCATTTAATTTTGCTCTTCATCTATCACCTTATAATAGAAATAATGATCTTTACTTTTAATAATTAAACAAATATAATATAAAAACAACATTCATTAAATATTCATATTATTTGTTATAATTCATAAGTAACGGGTATTCAAATTTATAATGAAATCAAGACAATGTTTCCCAACTTTAAAAATTACATATCTAAAAGCAAATTCAACTCAATCGAACAATCAATACCCGCAAATCTTAACTATAGTTTTATAAAAAAATCCCAGTATAGCAGTTTTGTTGAACAAGGATGCGATGATCCTCTGTGCGAAACTGGACGCTTATGCCCAGGGGGAAGCAACTAGCGTAACCGGCCTTTTTAGGTCGGTCATTTTTTTGGCCGACCTACTCCAAACAAAAAGGAGGTGCATAGTAGTTATTGTAGGGATAGTTATTAAACACAACCAACTACTGAAAGGGAGGATCATTGATGAGAAAATTGGCATTGGTACTGGTATTAATAATGGTGTTAGCATCTACGGTGGGGGTAAGTGCAAGTGATTATGACAACTGGCAAGGCGTATTTGGTGGCGAAGGAGACACACTTATTGATGGATTTGACTACACAGAAGCAGGCGGAACTGTAGTAGCCAACTATGTCAAAGGCAAAGGCTCTTTCGTTGTTAAAGTAGAAGCCTGGGGTCTTAAACCGTTCGAAGAATATGAAATTGTATTTACAAAAAAAATTGAGGGAACATGGAGCCCTATGACAATTGGCTGGTTTACTGCTGATGAATATGGCAATGGCTCCAAAACTGTCCAGGGTTGGAAAGAAGATGGATTCGACGGTAATTACATCGAGCCGACAGCACCTCTTTCTCATTTCAATATCATGCATTATATAGACTATCCAGATGGAAAAAGCTGGGTAGCCAGTACTTACTATGACAGAACAGATTTCCCATTAGAGGCAGTAGGCTCTAATCGTGGTGAATAACAATAATATCATTTAACACTTATCTAGACAGGGCAGCAATGTCCTGTCTTTTTATTTGTTTTACAAACAAAACTTCCCAAGAAAAAATGTTCAGTGGACAAAATAACAACCTTTAGCCCTGACTTTAAGGTTAAAATCTGATTGGCACAAGGTGAGAACGTGACTGGGATTTTAACATTGTTACATGAAACTGCGAATGTCGCAAGCCGCTCCCCATGCTGTTGAAAACACCCCTCATTTAAGGTATAATGTCTTGTGGAGTATCCTTTGAAACTCAATGATATCATCCAGAAGGAACCCCACCAAATGATCAGAACGGGAGGAATAACCATGAACCCTTATGATGCAGCTCATTTACTGGCCAAGGCCATGAAAGAAAGCCCTGAATACAAAGAATTCAAAACCCTGAAAGATCAAGTACAGCAAAATGAATCCACCAAGAAAATGCTGAAAGACTTCCGTAAAAAACAGTTTACGCTCCAGTCCAAGCAACTATCCGGCCAGCAGGTGCCAGAAGAAGAATCAAAAAAGGTTCAGGAACTGCAAAACGTTTTACTGCAAAACCCACTGGTTGGACCTTATCTCCATGCCGAATACCGCCTGTCAACCATCCTCAACGACGTTTACAAAATCCTGGGTGAATCAGTTGACATGGACATGGCAGACGACCTGAAAGAAATCAGCGAAGAACTGGAAAAAGAAGCGAAAAGTGAGTAAAGGAGCAACTTGCCAATGGAATCTGATCATAACAATAACATTGTCCAGTCCTACGTATCAGATTACCTGAACACCCTTATGCCTAAACACACCGGCATTCTTGCCCGACTGGAGCAGGACGCCGCCGAACAGCAGATTCCCATCATTACGCCAGAAGTGGCTTCCCTGATGGAAGTGCTGATCAAAACCACCAACCCAAAACACATATTAGAGGTGGGCACAGCCATTGGCTATTCAGCCCTCCTTTTTTGTTTGGCTGCAGGCCTTGAAAGCCACCTTATTACCATCGAGCGAGAACCTCACCTCATTGACACCGCCCGGGCCAACATCGACGAAGCCGGCCTCACAAACCAGATCAAAGTCATGCCCGGGGATGCCACAGAAGTGCTGCCCTGCCTCACTGAACCGGTGGACATGATCTTCCTTGACGGCGCCAAAGGCCATTATACACAGATGCTGGAACACTGCCTGAACCTTTTAAAACCAGGCGGCCTCCTAATCTCCGACAACGTTCTCTTCAGGGGCATGGTGGCCAGTGAAGAAAAGGTGAAGCGCCGCCAAGGAACCATCGTCACCCGCATGCGCACATATTTGGAGACCATCACCCACCATCCACAGCTTAAGACCAGTCTGCTGCCCATAGGGGACGGATTGGCCATTAGCTTGAAATTGCCCAAATAATTATCCGATTAAATAGCGAAAAGAAAACGAGGAAAACACCACATGAATATCAAAGAAGATTATAACCCAGATAATGAAGTCAACTTTCAGAACGACCTGCAATACATTGACATGCAGCAGGAAGACGTTCCACTAACACCCATGTCCAGTGAGACAAAAAAACCCCAGATTGAACTGCTGGCCCCTGCCGGAGACCTGGAACGGCTGAAAATGGCCATCACCTACGGCGCCGACGCCGTGTACCTGGGAGGCCAGGTCTTTGGCCTGCGAGCCGCCGCAAAAAACTTCTCAGTGGAAGACCTGGAAGAAGGCGTAGCCTTTGCCCACCAGCACAACGCCAAGGTCTACCTGACCCTGAACATCATTCCTCACGATGAAGACCTGGAAGGCCTGCCATCCTACCTGGAATCCATCAAGCACATTCCCATTGACGCCTACATCGTGTCCGACCCGGGCACCTTTGACCTGATAAAGGAAATGTTCCCAGAAACACACATCCACATCAGCACCCAGGCCAACACCACCAACACCCGCACCCTGAAATTCTGGCACCGCATAGGCGCCCAGCGAGTGGTGATCGCACGAGAACTGTCCTTCGAAGAAATTAAAAACATCAGTGACAACACACCGGATGACCTGGAACTTGAAGCCTTTGTCCATGGTGCCATGTGCATATCCTATTCCGGCCGCTGCCTCCTGAGCAACTACATGATCCAGCGAGACGCCAACCGTGGCGAATGCGCCCACCCCTGCCGGTGGAAATATTCCATTGTAGAAGAAAAGCGCCCCGGGGAATACATGCCCGTGTTCGAAGACGAAACAGGCACCTATTTCTTCAACTCTAAAGACCTGTGCCTGGTTAACCACATACCAGAACTGGTCAAAGCCGGCATCACCAGCCTGAAAATAGAAGGCCGCATGAAAACCGCCCATTACGTGGCCACCGTGGTACGGGTGTACCGCATGGCAATCGACACCTACCTGAAAGACCCGGACAACTGGCAGCCCGACCCAGCCTGGATGGAAGAGCTGAACAAAGCCAGCCACCGCCCCTTTACCACCGGCTTCTATTTTGAAAAGCCCGGCCCGGAAGAACACATTTACGAAGACCCCAAGCAGCTGCGCACCTATGACTTCGTGGCCAAAGTACTGTCATACAACTCAAGCACCAACACCGCCACCGTGGAACAACGCAACCGTTTCTTTGACGGTGACAACCTGGAAATCATCAGCCCGCACAAGCCCCTGCAACATTTCACTGTCACCGACCTGAAAGACGCAGACGGCCAAGCCATTGACAATGCACCACATCCAAAGCAAACTGTGTCATTTAAAGTGCCATTCGAAGTTGCACCTAATGACTTGATTCGGAAAGAAAGAACGGAATAGAGGTAATCATACTAATATTGTATCTTTACGTAAAACATGGTATTCTTAAGTTAGATAGTTAAACATTCCAACTTAAGAGGAGATGATGTTATGTTGTCGAAAATTAAAACAAAAAATCAACTGACAATACCGGCTGAAATCATGAAGAAACTCACATTAAAGCCAGGCGACGATGTTGAATTGAAGGTTGAAAAAGGCAAAATTGTGCTGACCCCTATTGTAACCATTGAAAAAGAGTTCTGGGATTTGGAAATAGCCAAGGAAGTCAAAGAAGAGTATGAGTATTATAAGAAGCATTCCGAAGAATACAAAACATATTCCAGTGCAAAAGAACTATTTGATGATCTGGAGAATGACTAATGGGACAAAACGCAGTAGGAAATCATAAGGTTGTTGAAAAAACCACATAAAAAGGAGGCGGTTACATGAACAGACCCATACTCATCGGCATCACAGGCGGCACCGGATCCGGCAAAAGCACCGTATCAAAACAAATCCTCAAAAACCTGCCCAACCAAAGCATTGCCACCATCCCCCAGGACGCCTACTACAAAAACCAAGATCACCTTCCTATGGAAGAGCGCATCAAAGCCAACTACGACCACCCCTTTTCCTTTGAAACAGAACTTCTGGAACAACACCTGAAAAACCTGTTAAACGGCAAAGCCATCAACATGCCCCAGTACGATTTCGAAAACCACACCCGTAAAAAAGAAACCCTGTGGGTAGAATCGAAAAACATCATCATCCTGGAAGGCATCCTCCTGTTCAACGAACCCCTCCTGCGAGATTTAATGGACATCAAAATCTTTGTCGACACCGACGCCGACATCCGCGTCATCCGCCGCATTAAACGTGATATAAGAGACAGAGGCCGTTCCCTGGAATCCGTCATCAACCAATACATGACCACCGTCCGACCCTCCCACCTGCAATTTGTGGAACCCAATAAAAAATACGCTGACATTATCATTCCCGAAGGCGGCAAAAACAAAGTAGCCATCGACATCATTGTCACTAAAATCAAATCTATTTTGGAAGAACGATAGATCAAGAGTACATTAGAACTTATTGAAAAATCGTTTTTTAATAAGACTTATTCTTCGACTACGATAGAAGGAGCATTGTTCCTATGAAACTACTACAACCAAACCTCTGGGTGGATACACTTCACCACATCCCCCTAAATGAACTGCAAAACCTCGGTATCAAAGGCCTTATCATCGACGTGGATAACACCCTGATTGCCTGGGACGCCGAAGAACCAACAGACGAAATCGTTGAATGGATCGCCCTTGCCCGAAAAAAAGGCTTTCAGGTGGTGCTGGTGTCCAACAACGTCGCAGCCAGGGTGGAAAAAATGCAGACCTACTTCATGGTTCGCGGCATGGCACGGGCCAAAAAACCCACCACCGGCGCCCTTAAAAAAGCCATGCGCATTATGAAACTGAATAAAAGCCAAATGGCCATCATCGGAGACCAGGTTTTTACCGACGTGCTGGCCGGCAACCGGCTGGGCATCTACACCATCCTTGTTACCCCCATCAAAAGCAAGGAGTTTTGGTGGACCACTTTGGTGCGCCCCATGGAAAGCCGTGTGCTGAAACGCATGAAAAAAACAAAAGGTCACATTGATTGATTAAATAACTACAAATAACTATAAAATCATAATTTTCAAATAAATAGTTGACATGCATTTGATAACGCGTATAATAGTATCATAACTGTTATATTTTTGAATGTTTAGTATACCAACTATCGTGAACTTTTACCGATAAGAGCAAACCGCTGGAAACGACGGGACGCAAAGCTACAGGGCCTTTCACATGGCAGCCAGCTACCGAAGAAGAAGTTTTTTTATTTAACTTCGTCTCCTTCGGTTTTTTGTTAATGTAACAACCATGTAACAACCCTGTCACCCCTTTGTCACAGTCAGCGGGTACAATATAAGCAAACATGACGTCACGAATCGTCATACATTTAAAATATTTCACGACTTTTTAGATAAATTAGTGATATAATGATTTCAGGTTGGGTATTATGACACAAAGAACGCAATGCCAGGTAAAGAACTCCACACAAAAAAACAGGAGAGTCGTACCGGCTGTAGTTGGACGCGTAAAATTCTAACGTCCGCACAACCAGCTGGATACACTGCCAAGGTATTCGCTGGTTTTACTTTTGCCTATCGGAGGGAAGCGCATGAAAAACAGTAAAAACAAAAGACTGGGTGATCTGTTGGTCGATGCAGGCTTCATTACCACCCCGCAGTTGCATGAAGCCCTGGAAATACAGAAGGAAACCGGCAAAAAGATCGGCGAGGTACTGGTGGCCCAAGACCTGGTCAACGAAAAGCAAATCACTGAAGCACTTGAAAAACAACTGGGCGTTCCCTTCGTGGACCTTGAAAAAATCTATATTCCCCCGGAACTGCCCCGGATCATCAACGAAAAACTGGCCCGCCGCCACCAGCTCATTCCCATTAAAAGGGATGACGGCATGCTCACCGTGGCCATGGTAGACCCACTGAACTTTATAGCCCTTGACGACGTAAAAATCGCCACCGGTATGAAGGTAGAACCCGTCATTTCCACCCGGGAAGACATCCTTAACGCCATCGGCATTTACTACGAAAAAGAAAGCGCCGAAAAAGCACTGTCAGAATTTGACGACACCTACACCACTGACTTGTTTGATGAGCTGGACGAAGAATCCCTGGCTAACATAGCCAATGCGCCGGTGGTCAAACTGCTGAACTCCGTCATCAAACAGGCCATCAAAATGAAAGCAAGTGACATTCACATAGAACCACTGGAACGAAGTCTTCGGGTACGCTTTCGCATCGACGGTGAATTGCAGGAAATCATGCGCCCCCAGAAAACAAGTCACTCCGCCATCGTCACCCGTGTCAAAATCATGGGAAACATGGACATCGCCGAAAAGAGAGTCCCACAGGACGGCCGTGTTGAGATGGACATCGACGGACACGAAATTGATATGCGCCTGGCCATCATGCCTACCGTTTACGGTGAAAAAGTGGTGATTCGATTATTGGACCGCAGCACTACTCTATTAAGCAAACAAGACCTGGGTTTCAGCCAGGATAACATGGACACCTTTGACCGTATTATCCAGCACCCCCACGGCATCATCCTGGTTACCGGGCCCACCGGCTCCGGTAAAACCACTACCCTGTACACCGTGCTCCAGGAGCTTAACAAAATATACAGCAACATCATCACCGTGGAAGACCCGGTGGAATACCGCATCAACGGCATCAACCAGTCACAGGTCAACGTGAAAGCCGGCCTCACCTTTGCCAGCGGCCTCCGCTCCATTTTACGGCAGGACCCGGACATCATCATGATTGGTGAAATCCGGGATGCTGAAACCGCACAGATTGCCGTACGGGCCGCCATCACCGGTCACTTGGTGCTCTCCACCGTTCATACCAATGACACCGTGTCCACCGTATACCGTCTTATGGATATGGGCATCGAGCCCTACCTCATCTCCAGCTCCGTGGTGGGCATCATGGCACAACGTTTGGTAAAAAAAATCTGTGAAAATTGTAAGGAACCTTACGAACCTGGGTATAAGGAAAAGAAATTACTTGGCTTGGAAAACGGGGCCGTCATTTACAAAGGCAAGGGATGCAACGCTTGCAACCATACCGGCTACAAAGGCCGTACCGGCATCCATGAAATATTGCCTATCTATGACACCATTAAAACCATGATCGACCAGCGAGCCCCCCAGGAACATATCAAGGACAAGGCGATGGAATCAGGTATGATCACCCTGCGGAAAAGCTGCCAGCAACTGGTTTTAAACGGCACCACCACTGTCGATGAACTGCTGAAAATGACTTACTCACTGGATTAGGAGGGAACCTATGGACATTCTGGAATACTTGAAGCAAGCCGTTGACGCACGCGCCTCAGACCTTCACATCACCGTCAACCTGCCCCCCATTGTGCGGGTGGATGGAAGCCTTGAACGGCTTAACGACTCCCGTCTGAAACCAGAAGACACCGCCAACCTGGTCACCCAGGTGCTTACCGAACAACAGCTGGAACGCCTTGAAGAAAAAGGAGAGCTTGACTTTTCCTTCTCCAACCCGGGCATGGGACGCTTCCGTGTCAACGCCTACCGGCAACGGGGCAGCTACGGCATGGCCTTCCGCGTGGTACAAGACAGAATTCCCTCACTGGAAGAACTGGGACTGCCCTCCGTGGTGGCAGACCTCACCCGCAAACAGCGGGGTCTGGTATTGGTCACCGGCCCCACCGGTTCAGGTAAGTCCACCTCCCTGGCCGCCATGATCGACCTGATCAACCACGAACGCAACTGCCACGTACTCACCTTGGAAGACCCTATAGAATACCTGCACAAGCACAACAAGTGTGTGATTAACCAGCGGGAAGTGGGAGACGACACCCAGAGCTTTGCCAACGGCCTCCGGGCCGCCCTGCGGCAAGACCCGGACGTTATCCTGGTAGGTGAAATGCGGGACCTTGACACCATCGCCATCGCCGTCACAGCAGCAGAAACAGGCCACCTGGTCTTTTCCACCGTACATACCATCGGCGCCGCCAACACCGTGGACCGGATCATCGACGTGTTCCCGCCCCACCAACAGGAACAGATAAAAGTACAGTTGGGTTCCGTGCTGGAAGGGGTTATATCTCAGCAGCTCATGCCGAGAAAAAGTGAAAAAGGCCGAGTAGCCGCTTTTGAAATCATGACCGCCACCCCCGCCATCCGCAACCTGGTACGGGAAGGCAAAACCCACCAGATCCAGACATCAGTGCAGACAGGCTCCAAACACGGCATGGTCACCATGGACACCTCGCTGCTGACACACTATAAAAACGGCATGATCTCCCGTGAAACCTGCCTTATGTACGCACAGGACCCCGCCTACGTTATGAAACAACTGAGCATGATGCTCTAAGAAATGAGGTGAAACAATGCCCCTCTATAAATTTAAAGCTGTCACTGCCTCCGGCGAGGCCATAGAAGGCCGTGAAAATGCAAACTCTAAGTCTGAAATACTTCTACGCCTCAGGGAAAAGCAGCAGTACCCTTTGGACGTGGACGAAGTAATTGAAAAAGACTTAGGCGATCTGAAAATCCTGAATAAAATAAAAATCAAACACATTGCTGTGTTTTGTCGTCAGTTCTACACCATGCAGAACGCCGGGGTTAACATTGTTAACACACTTGACATCCTTCGTCAACAGACAGAACACAAACGACTTAGAGCCATCATGACAGACCTATACGAAGACGTGCAGAAGGGTTTTACTTTTTCCGAAGCCCTGGAAAAACATCCAGACGTTTTCCCAAACCTGATGATTTCCATGGTGGCTGCAGGAGAAGCATCTGGAAGCTTAGACACTGTTATGCAGCGGATGGCCACCCACTATGAGCAGGAATTCAAAATCAACAACAAAATCAAAAGCGCCATGGTTTATCCGGCCATCCTGTCCGTAGTTGCCATCATTGTTGTTATTTTTCTTTTAACGATAGTTATGCCCACTTTTGTGACTATGTTTGAAGGCAGCGGGGTAGCACTCCCATTACCCACACGGTTGCTTATGGCCATCAGCAGTTTTCTCGGTCGATTTTGGTGGGCGCTGGCCCTTATTTTAGCAGGTGCCATATACTTATTCCGCCGCATCGGTTTGACTACCGGCGGAAGGAGAATGTACGACCGGTGGAAACTCCGGCTGCCCCTGTACAAAGGCTTGTCCAAAAAAATTGTCAGCGGACGGTTTTGCAGAACTATGTCCACCATGATGTCCAGCGGCATCCCCATGTTGGTTGCCCTTGAAAACGTCGCTGGCGCAGTTGGAAATACAGTCGTAGCAGAAGGGATTTTGTCCGTGCGTGATGACGTGCGCAAAGGGGTCTCAATGTCTATACCAATCAAGCGCACCGGTCTTTTTCCCCCCATGGTTGATAACATGATCAAAATTGGGGAAGAATCAGGCACACTGGACGACATCCTGGAAAAAACAGCCAATTTTTATGATGAGGAGGTGGATGTGGAAATACAACGATTGTTAACATTCGTAGAGCCCGGGATGATCATCATCATGGGCGTGATCATCGGATTCATAGTTATTTCAATGATGATGCCGATGTTCAACTTGGCATCAACCATGCAGTAAAATCCAAAGAACACCTATTATAAAAGGAGGTCAAATCATGATTCAACTTATTAACAAAATGAGAAATAAAAAAGGTTTTACATTGATTGAACTGATTGTGGTAATCGCTATCATTGCTATCTTGATTTTGATTGCGGTACCGGCTTATCAGGAATTTGTTGCAACTTCTCAAAGAAGAGCAGATTATTCAAGTGCAGCGACATTGTACAAGGCAGCACAAATCTATTATGTTGAAGAAGATCCTGATGTTACTGTTACTGCAGCTGGAGTAGCATCAGGTTCAAACACAAAGATGCAATGGTATCCAACGGATCCAGGTGTAGCTGGAGCAGCTCCTGATGCGGCGATTATTGCATTAACCGATGATGCAGGTGACCTTACAAATGCAGATACCGCTATTGTTACTGAATAAGGGATTATTAAGGGATTAATGGGGGGATTAATGGGGATTAATGGGGACGGAGGTAATGTAACCTTTTTCCTAACACAGACCCTAGCCTGATCCTCAACAACTCAATTTTATCAACTAAGAGTCAGCTTCGGCTGGCTCTTTTTTGCGCACGGATTAATGGGGACGGAGGTAATGTAACCTTTTCCCGTTGCTCCGACGAACAATGGGGACGCGACGAACAATGGGGACGGAGGTAATGTAACCTTTTTCCACCACCGATCCGACCCTAGCCTGATCCTCAACAAATCAATTTTTTCAACTAAGAGTCAGCTTCGACTGGCTCTTTTTTGCGCATAAAATTCACAGAAATTCTTGAAGGAAACAATCCAAATCTGTCGAATAATACTTAAGAAATGAAAACTCCATCGGCTACACACAAACCAGCAAAGGAGAGACAACATGCCACGACAAATGAGGAAAAGAAGTTCAACAGGAATTTATCATGTAATGACACGAGGGAACGGTGGACAATCATTATTCGAGCATGATGAAGGATTAATGGGGACGGAGGTAATGTAACCTTTTCCCGTTGCTCCTAATCCCGTCACACTTGATTTTACAACGTGGGATTAATGGGGACGGAGGGGGAACAATGGGGACGGAGGTAATGTAACCTGGTAATGGATCAATGGGGACGAAAGATTAATGGGGACGGAGGTAATGCAACCTTTTCCCGATGCTCCTAATCCCGTCACACTTGATTTTACAACGTACAATTTGCAGAGAGCTGACATTGGAGTAATGGGGACGGAGGTAATGTAACCTTTTCCTGATGATCCTAATCCCATCACACTTGATTTTACAACGTACAATTTGCAGAGAGCTGACATTGGAGTAATGGGGACGGAGGTAATGTAACCTTTTCCCGATGATCCTAATCCCATCACACTTGATTTTACAACGTACAATTT
>JAGXHW010000030.1 GCA_024635995.1 Clostridiaceae bacterium | reverse complement strand
GATACCGTCTGCCTTTTTCATCTTCCGTAGCCTGAAGCGAAATGCAATCGACAGGGCAGGCCACTGCGCACAGATAACATCCCACACATCGTTCTTCATTTTCTTCATCTCTGGTGAGCACAATCCTACCGCGATAACGAGGTGGCAGATAGGACTTCTCTTCCGGGTACTGAACTGTTACCCGTTTATGAAATAGGTGCAAGAAGATGATCCACATTGATCTTAAACTACTTAACATGGCGTTGCTTTTTATATAAAATCATTTATACATTATTAAAATACAGTACGATTCCCCCCGTTATCAACAAGTTTGCAACTGATAACGGAAACAAAATTTTCCAACCCAATTGCATCAATTGGTCGTACCTCGGGCGGGGCAAAGAAGCACGCAACAAGATGAAAACCAGAATGAAACCAAACATCTTGATGAGAAACCACACAACAGGTGGCAGGAAAGAAAACCCCAGCCATCCACCAAAGAATAAGGTGGTGATCAGTGCTGAAATGAGCATGATGCCCAAATACTCCCCAACGAAAAACATCCCGAACTTCATCCCGGAATATTCTGAATGATACCCTGCTACCAATTCACTTTCTGCTTCCGGAATATCAAATGGAAGGCGATGGGTTTCGGCAATTCCTGCAATGAAAAATATAACGAAGCCAATGAACTGAGGGATAAAAAACCAGGTGTCTTTTTGTGCCAATACTATATCAGTCGTGTTGAAGGAACCTGTGAGGATGACCACACCCAACAAGGACATCCCCATGAATACCTCATACGAAATCATCTGGGCCGAACCACGCATGGCCCCTAAAAGAGAATACTTGTTGTTGGAAGCCCATCCCCCTAACGCAACGCTATATGCGCCAAGTGAAGACATGGCCAGGAAAAAAAGCAAACCTATGTTAAGGTTAACAACGACCAAAATTGGCGTAAATGGAATGATAGCGAAGCTCATGAGAATGGAAATCATGAGAATAGCCGGCGCAAGCACAAATACCCTTTTATCAGCAAACCTGGGTATCCAATCTTCCTTGAAAAAGATCTTGATCATATCAGCAACTACTTGAAGCGTTCCGAAGGGTCCTGTACGATTGGGGCCATAGCGGTCTTGCCAAAGAGCCAGCATTCTTCGTTCCAGCCAGATCAACCCGGCCGCTATCGTTACAAGAACCAATAAGATCCCGATGGCGATCAATGAATAGGTTAAAGTCTCACTCATCTGTCAGTTTTTTAAATGTTGTCCAAAAAGGAAACTGAATTCCCGCTGTTGCCGTCAGCCCTTTTGGTAAACCAATCGTGCCTTCTGGTAATCCAGTATTGAGCTTTACAGTAAGCTTTTGATTTACTTCTTTCACCAATACGTCAATAATGTCTCCTTCTTCAATTCCAGCTTTCGAAGCATCGTTATCATTTAAGGCCACATAAGGCGCTGGCACCCTTTCTTTTATTGCTGGACTTTGGGCACTCAACTCATCAGAGCCTAAAATATGGTAAAATGGAAGTAAGAACCATGATCCTTCTTTCGGAGAAAATTGAGACGGAATATTTTCAAAATAGTCAGCTTTGTTATTCTCCTTTTGTTCAAACAGTCGCTTGCCCGGATTCCCTCCATGCAGTGCTCCGCCCACTTCAATCTGGTATTTGTTGATCGCCTGCACCGAGTTCCATCCGGGTGACCAGTAAAATGGTGTGAGAGCAGCAGGGGGAATGCCAGCGTAACCTTCCATCGTGAATGACAGTGCCGAATCAGTATCTGATGGAGGTTGGTGTTCACTCACCTCAGTATCTGCGTGCATAGCGGTTCTCCCACTGTAGCGATGTGGCTCTCGAGGAATTTTTTGTGTGCCTTCTCTGAAATGCTCTGATGGAGCAATCTCCTGGATTCCTTTTAATTCAGGAAAGGCATCCACAAGATCCTTTATCACCTCATCAAAAGACTGGCAAGATGAAGTAGTGTTGGGTATCATCGCTTGCAGCCATTTCCAACTGCTTTTCACATCATTATCAGGACTATACACCTGGTAAAAACGCTGCGCTCTTCCTTCATTGTTGATCACCGTCCCATTACCTTCAGCGAAGGTGGTGGCTGGTAAAATATAAGTTGCCTGTTGGGTGGTTTTGTTGTCAAGGTAATCCAGAGTGATGTTATTTTTATAATTCTCAAAAAAAGCATCTGTACTGTTTTTATCCATTCGCTGGTACAGGTCATTTTCCAGAATAATCAGCGTATCATTTTCGGCTTGTGTTGCTTTTTCAAATGCATCGTCTAAAAATTGATCTGCAATCATTGTCAAGCCAACCGAATTGACTTCTGGAACGATGTATACCAGGCCTACATCTTTTCCCTGTTCCTTTAGCGCTGATGCAACATTGGCAGCGGACTCAATAATAGACTGATTAAATAAACTTATGCCAGCTACAATCAATGGTTTTTTTGCCGCAAGCATTGCTTTCGCTATATTTTGGGAAAGTGTTTCTTCTCCTTCATCACTATCCAAAACAGGCAATTGACCGTTGATCTTGTTCGCTACAGCATATCCTAATCGTGCAATATCATCTGGATGCAACTGACAGGTTTGTGTGGCGATCTCATCGAGTTTGGTAATATGAGCGCTTGCTATATAGAATGGACCCTTAGCTCCCTGCACTAATTCCCGAACCCCCTCATCATTCCAATCAGGAATATCTAATGCCGCTGCCTTTTGATCGGGTTTATTCTTAGCAGCCTGCCGAAGGTTAAGAGCAAGCATTGGTGCGGTGTTGGTAACGTCTTCTCCCAGGATAAATACGGCATCGTATTCTTTTACCTCATTTAGAGATGGCGTTTTTACTTTACCAGCTTTTAGTATTTCAAGCACCAGCTGAACTAGTTTTCCTTCAGAATTGGACATCCCCGCATAAAAGTTTTCTGCACCTACCCATTGTCGCAATAAGAAATTTGATTCCAGCGATGCTTTTGGGGAACCAATGCCGATTAATTTTTTCCCGGAAGTGATCGCATTTATTTCCTGAATAACCTGCTCCCTTGTCAATTGTGAAAATGTACCATCTTGTTTTTTGAGCGGTGTTTGAATTCTCTTTTCACTGTTTACGTATTCATAACCAAACCTTCCTCGGTCGCAGAGAAAATATCCGTTTACATCACCATTATACCGACTTAGGATTCTTCGGATGCTGCCATACCGCTCTGAAGCAATAATATTACATCCTAAAGCACACCCGTGACAAATAGACGGGGCATTGGTAAGGTCCCATTTTCGTGTAAAATGTTTTCTTAAGGTTTTATCGGTAAATACGCCCGTTGGACATACTTCTAACAGGTTGCCGCTAAATTCATTTTCCAATACACCTTCTTCATGGCGCCCAAAATAGAGATCATCATGTGCCCCAAAAACGTCCAGATCTTTTCCGCCGGCATAATCTTTATAGAACCTCACGCAACGGTAACACTGAATGCACCGGTTCATTTCATGGTTGATGAAAGGCCCTAGATATTGATTGGTGTGTGTTCTTTTCTTAAAGTTGTATCTGCGATAATTATGTCCCGTCATCACGGTCATGTCCTGTAAATGGCATTCCCCTCCTTCGTCACATACCGGGCAGTCGTGCGGGTGGTTAGTCATGAGTGCTTCCACATTACCTGCCCGAAACTGTTTGGCCTCATCTGCTTCCAATGAAATGCGCATGTTGTCAGCAACAGGTTCAAGGCAGGCCATCACCAATTTGCCTTTTGTGTCTTCCTTGTCTTTGTATTTTATCACAGCGCATTGGCGACATGCACCTACCGACCCCAATTCAGGATGCCAGCAGAAGTAAGGCAGATTAAGCCCAAGGGAAAGGCAAATCTCCAGCATGTTCTTGCTTCCATTTACCTCATACATTTTATTATCGATAACTACTTTAGCCATTATTGTTCCCAGGGGCATTTATGTTCATGAATATGTTTTTCGAAATCTGTTTTGAAATATTTTAAAGCACTTTGCAAGGGTTCCATCGCTCCCGGCGCCAAAGCGCAATATGTGTTTCCCGGGGCCATGTAATGCGTTTGAAAGGTCAATGTGTCAAGGTCTTCCATTTTACCTTTGCCTTTTTCAATTGCGTCAAGTAGTTTGGCCGTCCATGGCAGACCCTCCCTGCATGGCGTACACCAGCCACATGATTCCTGGGCGAAGAATTGCTCGAGATTTTGCAACATCCCAACCGTACAAGTTTTATCATCCAAAACGATGAGGGTACCAGTGCCTAACCGACTTCCTGCTTTACCGACACTTGCATAATCCATCGGGACATCCAAATGTTCTTCTGTAAGAAAATCGGTTGAGCCACCGCCAGGCAGCACGCCTTTAAACTTGTATCCATCTTGCATTCCGCCCGCATGTACTTCCAATAATTCACGAAGCGTTGTGCCCAACGGCAATTCCCATAAACCGGGTTTCTTCACACGCCCACTGGCACCATAAAGTTTAGTACCCCCTTCATCTGTTTTACTTAAGCCCTTAAACCATTCAGCTCCTTTATTTAAAATATGAGGGATATTGTTCAAGGTTTCTACATTGTTCACTACCGTAGGTTTACCAAATAATCCACTAACCACCGGGAAAGGTGGCTTTGTTCTGGGGTTGGCACGCTTACCCTCCAGTGCATTTAACAGTGCTGTTTCTTCTCCACATATATATCGTCCTACACTAATATGCAGTGACATGTCTAGATTGAATTTACTTCCCAATATATTTTGACCTAAATAACCGGCTTCATATGCTTCTTGTATGGCGCTGGAGATCGCTTTTGCAGCGTGATGATAGGCCCACCTGAGGAAAACATAACTATAACGGGCCTGTATGGCATAGGAACCAATGATCATTCCTTCGATCAATTGATGTGGATTTCCTTCCAGTAGCAATCTGTCTTTAAAACTTCCTGGTTCCATTTCATCGCCATTGGCAATAAAATATTTTGGTGTGGGCACATCATCTCCCATAGGGACAAAACTCCACTTTGTGCCAGTAGAAAACCCTGCACCACCACGCCCTTTCAGTCCCGATTCTTTTACAATATTCGTTACCTCTTCCGGATTTAGTTTTAAAGCTTTTTGCAGCCCTTCATATCCACCCACCTTTTTGTATTCTTTCAGCGAAAGCCAGGTATTATCGTTTTTAATATGTTCGGTTAATGGTTTTTCCATTGTCTTTTGCTCAAAATCATTTGAGTCAGTTAGTTCTCATTTGTATGAATTCAATATATCATCAAGCTTATCTGTTGTCAGGTCACGGTGCAGGTCTTCACCAATAATCATTGCCGGAGCATGATCGCAGGTGCCCAGGCAAGGAATCGTTAATAAAGTAAACCTATCATCAGCAGTGGTTTCGCCATAATCAACAGCCAATTTTTCTTTTAAGCTATTCGTAATTTTCTCGCATCCCATGATCCAGCAGCTCACACTATTGCACACCATCACCACATGTTCTCCCACGGGTCTACGAAAAATCAAACTGTAATATGTAGCTACGCTATCAATCGCCGCAGGTGACATTTCCAGTATCTCCGCCAGTTCTTTCACAGCTTCATCAGAAACCCATCGATGGTTTTTCTGAATGATTTTTAAGCCTTCTATGCACGCTGCGCTTTTGACAGGAAAATGTTTATAGACCTCCTGTATCTCTTTTATTTCTTCGGATGATAAAATTTTCTCTGCAATCATTTTTTGAAATATTTATCGGTCTACATCAGAAAGAACATAATCTGTGCTTCCCAGAATAGCCATTAGATCAGATATGGTATAGCCCTGGCTGATCTCCGGGACAAACTGCATATGCGGAAAAGAGGGGGTGCGTATTCTCGTTCTGTAAGACATGGTGCTGCCATCAGAAATTAAATAATACCCATTGTTCCCCTTGGTAGCTTCAATTCCACAAAAGGCTTCACCCACCGGGATCACTGGTCCCCAACTCACACCCACAAAGTGATGAATCAGGGTTTCAATATCTTGCATAGTCTGTTTCTTTCTTGGAGGAGTAGTCAATGGATGATCTGATTTATATTCGCCCGCAGGCACATTCTTTAGACATTGCTCAATGATGCGAAGACTTTGCCTCATTTCTTCCACGCGTACTTTTGCACGATCATAGCAGTCACCGTTTTGCCCTGTGGGAATATCAAATTCAAAATTTTCATAACCGGAGTATGGTTGCTTCTTTCTGAAATCCCATTCAAAGCCTGTAGCTCTTAACCCTGGTCCGGTTACACCCCACTCAATGGCCTCTTCTGTTGAATATACCCCAATGCCAACCGTTCTTGCTTTGAAGATTCGGTTTTTCATCACCATGCTGTCGTATTCTTTTAACTTCTTAGGGAGATAGTCAATGAATTCTTGCACCAGTTTTTCCCATCCTGTTGGTAGATCTTGTGCAACGCCTCCTATACGAAACCAATTTGGATGCATCCTTGCTCCACAGATGGCTTGTACAATATCAAAGATTTTTTCACGGTCGTTAAATATCAGAAACACAGGCGTCATCATGCCAAGATCCTGAGCAAAGGTTCCGTACCAGACCAAGTGACTTGAGATCCGGAACAGCTCGCTCATCATGATTCGGATGAACTTCACACGCTCAGGTACCTCTATGCCTGCGAGTTTTTCCACAGCCATCACATAGGGAAAATTATTCATCACACCACCTAAATACTCTACACGATCGGTATAAGGAATATAAGAGTGCCACGATTGCCGTTCGCCCATTTTCTCTGCCCCACGGTGGTGAAATCCAATATCGGGGACAACATTCACAATGTCTTCACCGTCCATTTGTAAAACCAGTCGCAAAACGCCATGCGTACCAGGATGCTGTGGTCCAAGATTGAGAAACATCAACTCATCGTCTTTCAGGGATTTGTCAAGACCCCATTCCTCAGGTTTAAATCGCAAAGCATCTTGTTCTGCTTCTTGTTTATCGTCAGGGAGTTCAAAGGGCGGCATTTCGGTCGCGCGAGCGGGATGGCATTTTTGTAGGGGATGACCAACCCATGTATCAGGCATCAAAATTCTTCTTAGGTTGGGATGTCCCAAAAATTTCACACCGAAGAGATCGAATACTTCTCTTTCATACCAATTGGCAGCAGGCCAGACCGAAGTAATGGAGGGTAAAGTGGGTTGTTCAGCAGTTAAAGGTACTTTGAGTCGTAGAAATGCATTTCGTTCGAAGGAGAGTAATTGATATACTATGGTAAAGCGACTCTCAGGTTGTCCTTCTCGGTGCACTCTTGCTTGTTCATCAATTGCTGTAAGATCATAAAGCATTTTGTAGGGCAGGTCTACTTCGTTTTTTAAAAAGCCAAGCAATCGGACGATGTGATCTGCATGAATCCAAAGGGTTGGAAATTCGTCTTTTGTTTCCTGCGCGAATAAGATGACCTCCGGGAATTTGTTTTTTACTATGGAAACAATATCAGTCATCTAATAAACTTGTATTTTATGT
>JAGXHW010000029.1 GCA_024635995.1 Clostridiaceae bacterium | reverse complement strand
TAGAATGAGTTTAACAAGATTCAACTGTCAAATACCCGGGTTGACAATTATTGACTGGTGCCCTGCATTGTGGTATACTAAATGTTAGATTAGTCGATGGGTTAAATTCGTCAATCTGAAAATAAATGCATTTGTCAGCAAGCCATAACTAAATACAAAACCTCTGAGTCGTCTAAGGAACAAAAATGATCCTTAGGCGGTTTTTTTGTCTAGTGCCTCTGAAAACTTATTTTATGTATTAATTGTGTATAGATTTACGTGATGAAAGGAGTGTTTTTATTGGACTTGAGTTTTAGTGAATATAAGGTTATTGTTGAGAATGCACCAAATTTAATATGGCGATCCGGTCTTGATGCCAAGTGTTACTATTTTAATAAAACATGGCTTGATTTTACAGGTCGAACTTTTGAAGAAGAATATGGCAATGGTTGGACAGAAGGAGTACATCCAGACGATTTTGATAGGTGCTTAAAAATCTATCTGGAAAATTTTAACCAAAAAACCCCCTTTGAGATGGAATATCGATTACTTCGCCATGATGGTGAGTGGCGATGGATTAATGACATAGGTGTACCGGCTGTAGATGAGAATGGGGAGTTTACAGGTTTTATAGGTAGTTGTCTGGATGTAACTGAAAGAGTGGAAGGATATACTTTAAAAGAGATGGCACAAAAGGATGGTTTGACAGGAACTTTCAGCCGTCAGTATTTGATGGGCCTTTTTAAACATGAATTTGAATCCGCAAAGCGAACAGGGAGCACGCTGTCAGTTGCCATGATGGACATCGACAAGTTTAAACTAATAAATGATAAGTATGGTCATTTAGGTGGAGATTCTGCACTTAAAATGTTTACAGCTGTTGTCAAAGATACAATTCGTCAAGATGATTTGTTCGGCAGATATGGAGGTGATGAATTTGTGATTGTTTTCCCCAATGCAACACTCAAAATAGCCAAAAAAATTGTTGGCAGAATTGCAAGTTCATTAAAAACAGTCGTTCTTAACCTTGACGACAATGAAATTGAGATATCTATGAGCGCAGGGATTTGCGAATTAACGGATGAAAATAATCCTGAAGAAATGATTAGTAAAGCTGACAAATTGATGTATGAGGATAAGAAAAACAAATAATAGTTTTCAAGAGGTTTCAAGGATTAAAAACAGCCTTAAAAAAACACAGCGGGGAAGAGAGCCTTCATCATTGGCTCTCTTCCCCATTTTTGTAGAATTTCTAGAATTAGATGGATGAATAATCTCAAACCGGTATCAGAGACTTTTCCCCCGGCTGGTGACCGGCACTTTGTCCATCACTTTATTTCCCCTGTAGAGGATCAAGTGGTCATGGAGATTTACCGTGGTGCAGCAATGGCTGGGGATCACGAAGAGCAGATTTCCCACCTCAGCCGGGCATTCAGCAGCACTTACAGTGATGTGTTCCTCACTCATGCTCAGCACAGCCTGGGGATAACCCTTTAGCGCAGGGGAACCCTGATCGACGCTGACGGTTTTCATGCCAGCGTCACACACCACCTGACGGTTATTCGCGCTGATGACCTTAGAAAGAACAAAGAGAGCGTTTTTAAAGGGTAAGTGCAGTTGGTTGTAAGCTGCGTCCATGAACAGGTAGCTCCCCGGCTGCACTTCTGTGTACACTGTGTCATGGGGGCGAAACCCAATGGTGCCGGTGCTGACCCCGCTGACTTCTTTCACTAAAACGCCTTTGTTCACCAGAAAATCCAGCAGTTCCCGGAGCCGTTGTTCCACTTTATCCGATTCCTGTTTTCGTATCATTTCATCCGCTTCATGGGCCAGATTTCCGGCGTAGGCCTGGATACCCTCAAAAATCAGGTGCGGACGCTTTTCGATCTCCTGCACCAGGGCATAAACTTCTTCCGGTGTTTGCACGCCGCAACGGTTCATGCCAATCTCGTATTCCACCAGGCAGTGGATGGTGGCATGCTGAAATGCTGCTGCGGTTTCAAGGTCGGCGATGTTCTTTGCGTTGTCCACGGCAACAGTCAACAGGCAGCTGGCAGCTAAAGTGGCCAACCGGACGATCTTGGCCGGGTCGGTTATCTGGTTGGCAATGAGAATGTCTTCGATCCCGGCATTGGCAAGGTCTTCCGCCTCGCTTAATTTCGCGCAGCAGATTCCGTTGGCCCCGGCGGCGATCTGCCTGTGGGCGATAGCCGTGCATTTATGGGATTTGTAGTGTGGCCGCAGGGCCATTTTCGTGCCGGCAACATAATTTTCCATGATTCGTGCATTTTCGTCAAAAACATCCAGGTCCAGGATGAGCGCCGGGGTTTGCACATGAGCTAATTCCATCATAATCCTCCTCCAGAATTACACATAAAAATATTACATATTTCTTTTCGAAACCATGCATCCAAATGTGCATAATATTTTAATTAGATTATCTGTCTACTTGACAAAGGTCAGTTCAAACGTCCCGTTCCGAAGCTTTCTTCATTAGCTTTGGTAAGTTTTTCTAACCACTTTTTAATGGACTTATTCATACATTTATCCTCTTCTTATAATATGTGTAATCTCCATAATTATAAGTTTGCAAAATCCTCTGTTAAGCGGACAAGATTTGAAACAAATCCATATTCACTATCATACCAAAAGGCTGTTTTTACAATTTGTTTATTATTATTTTCTACGATTTTAGTTAGCGTAGCGTCAAAAACAGCCCCTACTGGTCTTCCAATAACATCCGAAGATACAATTAGTTTTTCAGAGTATTCAAATGAGGCATTAGCTGCTTCTTTCATCAACTCGTTTACTTCCTTAATAGTGACTCTCTTTTTAAGATTAGTATAGAATTCCACTAGAGCACCACCAAGTAACGGTACGCGCACTGCTGATCCATCTACAACTCCTTCTATGGCTGGAATAACCTTTCCAACCGCTCGTGCTGCTCCAGTAGATGTAGGGACTGAATTCATAGCCCCTGCTCGTCCGCGTCTCATATCCATATTTGGACTATCATGTAATGCTTGCGTAGGTGTATAAGCTTTAATAACTGTCATATAACCTGTTTCAATACCAAATTTATCATTTAAAACTTTTGCAACAAGTGCTAAAGCATTTGTAGTACACGAACCAGAGGAGATAATTTTATCATGTTTTGTAATGATATCCTCATTAACTCCGTAAACTATAATTTTAGTATCTGCATCTGCTGGAGCTGTAATCACAACTTTCTTTGCCCCAGCATCTAAATGTTTCTGAGATTTTTCAGCTGTTGTGTATTTGCCAGTAGATTCTATTACAATATCAATCCCCAATTCTTCCCATGGAAGATTCTTTGCTTCTGGATCCTTAAAACATTTAATTTCATTGCCATTAACATTTAGAATGTCTTCTTGAACAGTAACATTATATTTTAAACGTCCGTAAGTTGTGTCAAATTCTAAAAGATAAGCTAGATTTTCGATATCACCTAAATCATTAATAGCTACAACTTTCAAGTCTGAATTTGTATCTAATAACCTTCTTAAAACAGTTCTACCAACGCGTCCAAAACCATTAATTGCGATTTTTGTATACATTTTATTCCTCCATTTATATTTTTTGACTTGCTTAATTATATTCAGTGTTTTATCTATTGACTTTGTCCAACGGTGTTCAGATTATGATATTACTCATATATTACATCTCACATTATTTTCGCCAAATATTTATAGCCCAAATTCTTCATTAATATTGATGGTACCACGGGCATTTACCTCCATTATTTTCTCACCCTCAGCCATGTGAGGTGAAATACTTGCTGCATGGACAACAGTCTTTACATTACCCTGTTCAGCTGCAAACTCCGCAAGCTTCCTAACAGATTCCCTGTCACTTGCATCCGCAGGATATGCTACTGCATCTATTCCTTCTTATTTTAACTCGTTTATGGCATTCTCAAGCTTGGAAACCGTTCTTCCCACAAGGATGATCATTTGATCCTTCCCAAGTATCCTTACTGTCTCAAAGCCCATTCCACTTCCTCCACCTGTAACCACACAGATATTCTTCACTATCCATTACCCTTTCATTTGTTAAACATTTACCTAAATTCCACGTCAATTTTCAAATTGCAATCAAATTCGCTATTCTCATGTGTTTTACGAGGAATTGAAGCAGTTATTTCTACATTTTAACAATTTTTGCCCCCCCCTTTCAACAACAACATTTTACATATTCTAATAGCTCTTAATTTTGAAAGTGCTTAATAAGCCTCGTATTGAAGCGACATTAGAGCTGAAATATTCAGGTCATTCCTTTCAAAACTCAACATAGGCATTTTTCATACACTTCCCGATAAGGGTATTTTTCAGACAATTTCATAATGACAGACCTAGCCGTTTTGATAATCTTCGCAGCAAGAAACACATATTTCAAACGAAATGTTTTTATCTGCTGTCTGTATTCGGAAATCTCTATACAACCAAACTTGAACAACAAAAACAGATTGTATGAAAGCATCATCATTTGAAACACGGCTTCATTAGCCCAAAATGATTTCAACAAAAGATGTCCTACTACCATGTCATATTTGGCTTCTTTGATGCAATTTTCAGCATTGCCACGCTTTTCATAGGTAATAACAACTTTTTCTGACGGTAGTTCAGTATTGGTTACAAAGAAAAAATAGTCATACTCAGAACCTTTTAAAAGAGATAATTGCGCTCTTTCTTTTTCTGGTTTCAATATTCGGGACAGGACAAATCTTCTGTTTTGCTCCCAAACATCTAACTTTATGAGCTGTTCTGTAGTTTCTCTACCTTCCGCACCCTTAATGAATAGAATGGATGAATCTGCCCGAAATAAAATTTCTAAGTCGTCTTTTTTTAGGGTAGCTACGATTTCTTTAATCAGTTCAGCCGCACCATTTGCAGCGTTTCTATTGCTATATTCTTACCCAATGAGCAAGGCAAATAAATATAAATAGGATCTTTCTGCTGTTATTTTCTTTCACCCAATGGGTGAAAGATCGGTTTTGGCTTAATCATTATTACAGCTTGCTTTAAGGGCTATTTCGATGTCTCACACGTAGAATCTAGGTTGGTACTTAAGATGTTTGCTGTAAAAGCTGGTCCAGCACCGCTGGTGTCAGCGAAAAATCTTCTGAAGTAATGTCGAGAGACTCATAAAGGTCTTCCCGGGTCAGCCTGATGCCGGAAATCACAGGCTCAGAGTCCACCTCCATAGGATAAGTCCACTCAACGGCATCAGCGTTGTCGATCAACGCCAACATCAACAGCCCCTGCTGGGACATCAGTTCATTCAACCAAGCAGGGTCATCCGGGGCTTCTTCAAAAATCACACGCATCGCCAACATAGAGGTTGCGCAGTTGGTACAGTTCCTGGGATGGTTCAGTGATGGCGTCATCCGGCTCATCGGTCTGGTTGCCGGGAAAAGCACCACGAAAAATGGGAACACCAAGCACCAGCACCACGCCAGTTATTGCAGACATTCAGCAGACCTGGCCAGGGCCAAACAGCCCACGATCCCTGACTGGCTGCCAAGACTGGGTGGTACGATGTAAGTGTCCATGTGCTGAAGGGCTTCTGTCTCCAGATACCCATTCAGATGAGTCAGGGTGCTTTGGCGAATGAGGGGGTAAAGAAAAGTGCGTTTCATGACTCCGCCACCCAGGACAATTTTGGTGGGTGACACCACCAGTATGCAAGTGGCCAGGGCTTGGCCAATATAATCAGCAACCAGGGTAAACACCGGGTGATCATCGGGAACTTGGTCACCGGATAAGCCGGTGCGGCTTTCAATGGCCGGGCCGGCAGCAAGCCCCTCCAGACAGTTTTCATGATACCGGCAGTTGGTGGGATGCACATCCTCCGGCTGCCGGTTGATGTGTATGTGACCGATTTCCGGGTGCAGCAGTCCGGTGTGAATCTGCCCGTTGATTACATAACCGCCGCCAATGCCGGTGCCAATGGTAAGGTAAAGCAGCGTCTGCTCAGATTGAAAGGCACCAAAGGTGATTTCACCCAGGGCAGCGGCACCCACATCGGTGTTCATGGCAATGGGAATGCCCAAATACCGTTTCAGGGTACCCAGAATATCATAAGAAACCCACTCTTTTTTGGGAGTGGTGGTAATAAACCCGTAGTGAGGCGATGTTTCATTTAGTTCCAGGGGTCCAAAGCAGCCAAGACCCAACGATGTAATAGGAAAGCCTGCAAAAAAGGCCATCACCTCATTCATGGTTTCCTCAGGGTTTCGGGTGGGAATGGCCAACTGTTTTACAACATTTCCCTTGGCATCACCAACACCAAGGTTAAATTTTGTACCGCCGGCTTCAATGGCACCATAAAGCATAGGATGACCTCCTCATAATCGTTTATTTATCCGATGACCCTCCTATTATTGGGTATGTAGAGAAGGGAGGTAATGATGATGAATCCATTAACGTTTAACCATGTGTATCTTGAAAAAATATGGGGCGGTCGGGACCTTGAATCTTTTCGCGAAGACCTGCCAACCGGAACTATCGGTGAAAGCTGGGACGTTGCGTCCCACCGGAATGGCACCAGCATTGTGCTGGAAGGCCCCGAAGCGGGAAAAAGCCTGTCACAGCTGTATGGCGAAAAGCGGACAGATCTCTTTGGCACGTCCATGAATTATGACCGTTTTCCCCTGCTGCTGAAACTCATAAACACAACACAAGCCCTGTCGGTGCAGGTGCACCCCAAGGATGACTATGCACTCGCCCATGAAAACGACCTGGGAAAGACGGAAGCCTGGTATGTGATGAAAGCAACGCCAGAAGCGTACCTGATCATCGGCACAGGCGATACCGACCGAAAGGGCTTTCGCCAGGCACTTGAGGAAAACCGGATTGAAGAAATCCTGAACAAGGTGTCGGTGAAAGAAGGAGATGTGTTCTATATTGAGTCCGGTTTGCTGCATGCCATTGGCCCGGGGCTCATCATCTACGAAATTCAGCAGAACAGTGACACCACCTACCGATTCTATGATTATGGCCGACCCCGGGAGCTGCATGTGGAGCAAGCCATGGAAGTGATTGATTTTCAGTTAAAGGGTGACAGGGTGGAAGGAACAACCCGGGAAATCGATGGTGGATTGAAAACAGACTTGATTCGATGCCCCTATTTTGCTCTGGAAAAATATGATGTTGAGACTGAAGTAAAGGAAGAGAGCGACCCTGCCCGTTTCTTTCTCTTCACAGTGGTGAAGGGGTCAGGCACCCTGCGCTGGGAAAAGGGCAAGAAAACCTTAAAAAAAGGTGACAGCTTCCTGATCCCCGCCGCCCTGGGAAGCTACACACTGGAAGGCCCTGTCCAGTTGCTTAAAAGTTATGTGCCTAATTCCGAGGAGAAAGGAACAACGTAACAAGGTAGTAATCTAAGGCAGTAATCTCAGGTTAATCGATGAAGACTAAAAAAGAAAGAGGTAGTTCTATGAAAATAGCCATGTTATCACCCATCGCCTGGAGGACTCCGCCACGGCACTATGGTCCCTGGGAGCGGGTCGTTTCACTGTTGACTGAAGGACTGGTCAGGCAGAACATCGATGTAACACTTTTTGCCACAAAGGACTCCATCACAGAAGCGGAGCTGCGTGGTGTCTGTCCTGCCCCTTATGAAGAAGATAAAACCCTGGACCCCAAAGTATGGGAGTGTCTGCATATTTCCCAAGTGATGGAGCAGGCCTCCGAGTTTGATCTCATACACAACCATTTTGACTTTTTGCCCCTGTCCTACAGCAAACTCATTAAGACCCCCATGGTGACCACGATTCATGGGTTTTCATCACCCAAAATCCTACCTGTGTTCCAGAAATACAACCAGCACACCCATTATGTCTCCATCAGTGACGCGGACCGCAGTCCTGAACTTGATTATATCCGCACCGTCTACCACGGGATTGACCTGGAGCATTTTACACTGAAAGAGACACCGGGTGACTATTTGCTTTATTTCGGAAGAATTCATCCGGACAAAGGGACCTGGGAAGCCATCCAGGTGGCACAAAAAACAGGGATGAAACTGGTCATTGCCGGAATCATCCAAGACCAGGAGTATTATAACCAGGTTGTGGAGCCTCATCTGAATGAAAAAATAACTTACATCGGGTCCGTTGGACCAGAAGAGAGGGACACCCTCCTGGGGAATGCCTTCGCCCTGCTGCATCCTATTTTTTTTAACGAACCCTTTGGTTTAAGCGTGGTGGAAGCCATGGCCTGCGGCACACCTGTCCTTGCTTTTGGGAAAGGGTCAATGCCCGAAATCATTGAAAACGGCGCCAATGGGTTTATCGTTTCAAATGTGGACGAAATGACTGAAAAGCTGAAAAACATCGAAAATATTCCGCGAAAATCATGCCGGGAAAAGGTGGTCAAACGTTTCTCACAGGAAATCATGGTGAAAGGATATCTGAGTGTTTACGAGGATATACTGAATAGGTGTTAAAACGGCCTACCAGTTCCCAGCGGTAGAGGGACACCAAAGCGATGATAAAAGAGAGAGTCGATTCAGCTCCCTGGTTGGAACTTGGTCCCTCTGGACCCAATCCATCAGCGCAGGCCCCTGTCAGGGAGTTGTACAGAGAAACCCCTTGTCGGTTCCGGCCTAAATACCACTGAAAGGCTGCATAAGCCATTTCCAGGTATTTTTCATCCCCCGTCACGGTCATGGCCAAAATGCAGGCTTCGGTTAACGAACCGGCATCAACTGGTTGCTGACAGAAAAGTGCTTTCTGACCGCCTTTATCATACCATTTGTCATTGCCGATAAGATCAAAATAACCATTTTGGTACTGAACACTGATAAGAAAATCAAGAGCTTCAAGGCCTGTCTTTAGATAGGCAACATCTCCCAGGTGCTGGAATCCCAGCAAGAGCGCCTTGGCCAGGCGGGCATTGTCATAGGTAAGAAAATCTTCAAACCAGTTCCAGGTGCCGTCAGCGGTTTGCCGGTACCGTTCCATGAGAGAATCACAAATATGTTTTAATGCCTTGCGAGCCGGCTCATAATCAGGGTGAAGGATGAGATAGGCATCAAGCCCATTGGCTGCATAGGCCTGGGCACGGGTATACGTCAACTGTTCCACCTTAGGCATGCTGGATTCAACAATGCTTTTGGCCAGGAAGCCGGGAGAACGGTTCTGCACCACCCGGGTCGCAGCCCCCAGCCCCCATAGGCAACGTCCGAAAGTGTCCTGGCTGGTTTCCTGGGGGGGGAATTCCTTTTGGTAATTCATGTAATTATAAAACCAACCGTCTTTCCGTTGGGCATGGATGATAAAGGCCATGTATTTATCCACAAACTCCAACGCAGAGGCGTCCTGAAAAAGATTAAAATACTGCGTAAAGGCCACAATGGCCCGACCTGCATCATCAGAGGAATAATAATGAGTGAAATCATGAATGCCATACAGGGTGTGCTGGACCATTCCAGCATCATCCGTCAGGTTTTTCAAGTATTCCATGTTGATATCCGGCAGAGTGAATACCCGTCCCTGCTTGACCCGTCCAGCAATGGACTTTTCAACCACCTCTTCCAGGAGCTTGACGTATTGACGGGTCACTTTATCCCACCCCGCTTGTTGACCGGCAATAAACGCCTGCCCTGCCAGCGCCAACCGTTCATCGGGATTTTCAATTAATTCCTGGATGGCCACCGTCATGCCGGCGGGATCCTTGAAATTAACCAGACGACCTTTTCCGTCCGCAAGGGCATCCCGTGCATGAAGATACGGCGTGGCGATGATGGCTTTACCTTTTCCAATGGCCTGGCTTAGTACACCGCTGGTAATCTGTGTCTCTGAATGGTAGGGGAGGATCACCAAATCTGCCGCCCCCAGGTAGAGGTTCATGGTGTCATCATCCACAAATTCGTTGACAAACCGGACATTTTCTTCCAGCCCACGTTCCTTCACCATGGCTTCCAGGCTCTCCCGGTATTCTTCACCTTCATGTTTTTTCACCACAGGGTGAGTGATTCCCAGGACGATGTAAAGCACCTCCGGATGTTTTTCCACGATGGGTGGCAAGGCTTCCAGTACCACTTCAATACCCTTGTTCCGGCTGATAAACCCGAAGGTGAGCATCACAAACCGGTCCTGCAATTCCAGCTCATTCTGATAATACAGGGGGTCAATATAATACATATCTTTCACACCATGTGGAATCAGGTGCACCTTCGAGGCAGGCACATCGTACACATCCGTCAGAATGTTAATGGCCAGCTGGTTCATAACAATCACTGCCTTGGAAAAGGCAATGACTTCCACCAGCGACTTATATTGGGCGGGGTTTGGTTTTTCAAGGATGGTGTGCAACGTTGTCACCACCGGTTTATGAAGACGGCTTAAGAATTCCACGATATAGCTGCCTTCTTCTCCGCCATACAAACCATATTCGTGCTGCAGGGATACCACATCCACTGCGGAGTCATTAATGGTTTCGGCAGCGCTCACATAGTCTTCCAACCGGTCCTGTTCAATTTGTCTGATCACTTTTGGCGGATACTCATAGGTTTCATTATCATTTACTGCGATAAAACAGGTCGCTTCCCGCCCCAGCAAATACCCGATTCCACGACTGACATCGTCTGAAAAGGTGGCAATGCCGCATTTTCGGGGCAGGGCACTGCTGACAATGGCCACATGCGGCCTTTTTTTGATTTTTCTGGATTCAACGTTGGTAAGCAATGCTTTCAACCTCCCAATCTTATGGAATATTTAAAAATATTCCAGACAACAAACTACCATTCATCCATTCGAAATGTAATATATATATTTGTCTGTATACCCTTACCAGCATTCGACTAATCCCTGACCAAATGACAAAAGGGAAGTATTCGATTATACAAGTGGAAAAAGGGTACATAATGGTTGAAATGCATAATATGAAAGTTACATATCAGTAAAGTTAAGAGTATAGGTTACAACGCTTCAGTGGAGGTGTATTAGATGGAAAAAACAAAAGTGCAGTACCAGAAATGCATCACATCAGCTTTTCAAAAAATAACGATACCAGACTCGGTTGACCTGATCATAGGCATTCCGTTGACATCAAATTGGGAGGATGCCCAAAGAATCATTCCCATTCTGGATAGAGGAATAGAAACCTATTATCCAGAAATCAATGTCCGGTACATCTCCCTGGGTTGCCCCCACAACTCATCCCATGGAATGTTGGCAGTATACGAATCAGGTCGACAGGACCCGGTTGTGACCAGCGAAATAGAAAGTTCCTTGTCCGGTCGTGGATGGGCTGTCCGGGGACTGATGGACATTGCCCACAGAATGTCTGCTGATCTGTTGGTTGTTGAACCAAATCTTTTGCCGAAGGAAATTGATGGCCCACCGAAAGGATTGGCGGCTGATTGGGTGAAACTGATGTATCAGCCCATACGTGACGGAATTGCACAATATGTCCTGCCACGGTTCACCTTGTCCCATCTGGCTAACCCTGTCGGATACCACTTTACCTTTCCATTGTTGGCAATGTTGTTTAACGTGGAACTAAAAGGATGCATGGATGCAGGTATGGCCATTTCCAGACAGCTTCTTTCACAACTAACCGAGGACCTTAACACGAACACGGTTGATATTAATGAATTTGGACTGAATTACTGGCTTGTTGCTCGCGTTTCAGAAATGGAAGCCAAAACCGCCGAAGTCTACCTGGGGGTAAAACCGAAGTCTTCTCTGCCGGTCAATATGAATAACCTGTTCAGCCAGGTGGCACATGTTCTCTTTCAATTTGTGGAGAGAAGCCAGAATAAGTGGATGATCTCACCCCGTGCCGTTCAGTCAGCCCTGGCCATTGGTTTTCGAAAAAAGCAATTTGTTGAAAATGCCGGTACCGATGTGCGTCCCAGGATCGTTCAATTTCGAAGAGGGTACAACCGTTATTATGAAGCCATTTGGTCCCGGGTTTTTTCGAAAGAGGTTTCCGGAGAATTGGCTCACATTGTTAAAACCGCAGAAGCAGGACAGGAAACATTTACTTTCTCTGCTGCCCTCTGGTCACAGATCGTCTATGAAACCATCATCGCCTACCATTATCTTCCAAAAGTGGAAAATGAAGACTTAATCAATGGACTGGCCGCTCTGTTTGAAGGCAGACTGGCAGGCTATTTCCTGGAAATCGGTATTAATACCGGTGATGACCAGGAAACCACCTCTTTTTCTGCCGAATCATTCAAAGCACAGGCCATACTTGAAACCCAGGTGGACGAATTCATCAGCCGAAAGAATTTTTTCCTTGAAAATTGGCTTCATCATAAAGAAGAGGTGGAACCCTTTCTTCCGGAAATTTCCTATTGGGAATACATTCCAGGCGTTCCAATTCTCCTGCCTCATGTGGCAAAATCCCCAGAGGGAAACACTGCCCATGTGTACGACACCTACGAAAAACTGTTGCAGGAATACTCGGTAGATTTTAAGCAGTTCATTGAGGAAAACCTGGACCTTACCCCCTCTGCCGGACATGAAAAAATCAGCCAGGCAATAAGGGAGCAGGTTATGCAACTGGAAGAAAACATGGATGAAATTATGCTGTCTGGAAATCTTCACAACCTCAGGGGGACGAAACGGGTCGCCGAAAAAATATTCCAACTCTACGATTCGCCCAAAAGCATGTCGCTGAAACAAGACGTAGCCATTCGTCTGCTGCGGGTGAATCCCCCACGCAACCTGATCACCCGATGGGGCTTGCGCAACATAGATGAACTCCTGCAACGCCACAATCCACTGGACATTCTTGCACTGGCCCCTTGGTCAGAAATCGAAAAATACAACGAATGGAACACGGAATGGTTGCGGGAAAATTTGAAACCTGAAGATTTTGAAATGTCGCCAGTGGTACCCCTGGTGGTGGATTATACCGATTTTCCAAGACTGACAAGCATGGTGGAAGCCTCCAGCCTATACCACCTGACCAGCCGGGTGGTCATCAGCAACCTGCGGGAAGGAAGCGGCGGTGAATATCCTAAAATCCGATTTATGACAACAACACTGAAAAGAATTATCGAAGCTGAACACTATGGGAAAGCCTGGGAAACATTTTCACAGAACTGCCCTAAAGATGAATTTGCCCATTGTGTGATTAATTCCATTGGAGGCCACTGGGGAATGGGAATGTTCTCAGCTCATGCCATTTTCGAAGCCTTTCAGCATCAGGTTTTAAAGAATAAACTTTTAGAAATCTCCGAGCACGACTGGGGATTATCCGGCCTCGCTGTGGAAAAGGCCAAGCAACACCTGGCCCTCATGGCCAATGCCTATCACCTGGGTCTGACCCTGCCTGACGGTGTCTTTGTCACCTGCTGCATCTGGAGTTGGGCCAGCTACAGCTCAAAAGGAGGAAAAGATATTCCTACCCCATTGTCACTCATGATAGAAAGACGCAGGTTCAGCAGTGAACTGTTCGGCCGTCTTTATGAGCAAGTGGTGGGAGACCGAGATGAGATTTTGCCAATCATCATCGATTTGATGGGCCAGGGTAAAGAGGGTGAAGACCTGGCTGTTCGATACCTGGGTGCAAAGCCAATGAGATCAGAATTGATCATTGAGCAAAAAAACGGTATGCCATCCATCATTAAAGCCGGGAAACTGGTGCGATCAGAGTATAACCCTATGCTGGCACCTCTGGCTGAACATGACTGGGAGAACAAGTATGTACTGAACTGTGGCGCCATCCGGCTTCAGGGATCCGTACACATCTTTTACCGGGCGGTGGGAGACGATGGTATTTCCCGGATAGGCCTGGCCATCAGCCGGGAGGGTCTGCAGGTAGACGAACGTTACCCGGAGCCTGTCTTCAGCCCAGCCAATGACAGTGAAAAAATGGGTGTCGAAGATCCCCGGCTTATTGCTATGGAAGGCCGGGTCTATATGCTCTACACCGCCTACGACGGCGTTATTCCCCAGATTGCACTGGCCTCCATCTCAGAAGAAGATGTGGCCGCCCGTAACTGGGAAGGATGGCACCGTGATGGCCTGCTCTTCCCGGGATTCCACAACAAAGACGCAGTGCTCTTCCCGGAACGGGTTGACGGAAAACTGGTGCTTTTTCATCGCATCGCCCCCAGTATCTGGATCACCTATGCCGATACCTTCGAGACACCTTGGCCCCGGGAAGGCCACAAAATTATTTTGGGAACCCGTTCAGGAATGACTTGGGACGCCGTCAAAGTTGGCGCAGGAGCCCCGCCAATCAAAACAAAATTCGGCTGGCTTCACATCTATCACGGCGTGGATTATGTCTTCTGCTACCGGTTGGGTGTATTCCTCACTTCATTGGATGACCCAGCCAAGCTTTTATACCGTTCACCCAACCCCGTTTTCGAACCGGAAGCCTCTTACGAAGTAGGGGTCTCCGGAAAAAGCTGGGTGCCTAACGTCGTCTTCACCTGCGGAGCTGTTTCTGTGGAGGAGAAAGAAGTACTGGAAGAAGAGGATGAAATACTTGTCTATTACGGCGGTGCCGACACAGTGATTGGGGTGGCTTCAGCCAAAGTGAAAGACCTGATTCCGGAAGAAATAAGAAATCATTTGATTAAGAAATAGAGGCAGGCATAAAAGAAGCTCCAGGTTTCCCCAGCGTGTGCTGAGGAGTGCCTGGAGCTTTTGCTTATCAACCTAATCATCGTCATCATCGTCATCATCTTTGTCCCAGTCATCGTCATCATCTTTGTCCCAGTCATCGTCAATATCTTCAAAGTCATCATCATCGTCGTCATTGTCAGCATCGTCAATATCTTCAAAGTCATCGTCATCGTCGTCATTGTCAGCATCGTCAATATCTTCAAAGTCATCGTCATCATCGTCATCATCGTCGTCTTCAACAGAAATCGGTGCTGGGGTTGGAAGGGGCGTGGTGCTGTTCCTGTTCCACTCAAAGTTGATGCGGCTGCCATCAGTCAGCACCGTTGTCAGACTGAATTCAGTGACTTCAGCCGACCATTCAAAAGCTGTTACCACCCGCTGGATCATTTCGTTCTGGCTCATGCCCGGGTCCAGTTCAAGTCTGCGAAAGATCGGAAGAAGGTATTCCAAAGCCCTGGCACCTTCATGTTTCCATTCAGCGTCTCTCAGTTCCCATTCCACTTCAGCCTCAAAGTTGTGGGTCTCCTGCTGGTATGCTACCTCCAGTTTGTCATCATCACCGGATCCAATCTCAAGTTCAAAGTGAGTGTAGGTCATTTCCTCCCCCTTCTGAATGCGCTCCCAGGTGCCTGTGGCCACACCCAAAGCAGATGCTTCCCGGCGCACCTCAGGTGTCACCTGGCGGTAATCAGTTTCTGCCGGCACTGCCATTTTCTCTAACCTGTTTTTCTGAGCAGCTTCAATGGTTGCCAGACGTTGAGATAATTCCTCTGTATCAGCTCCCTCAACGCCGGAGATGGTGACGAAAATTCTGGCCTCCTCTGGTCTGTCAATGAATCCTGCTGCCAGTGTCTGGCCCACGTAATCTGCAGACACTTTCTCAATGGAGCGCCAGCGATAGTTTATTTCAGAAAGAATTTCATTTGCCTCCCCATTTAGGGGCACAGCGTCAACCACCACGCCGTATTTGTTAATTTGAAATTCCGCTGCCGGGTTAACTTCAATGGAAACAAAGCCGTAAGCTGTTGCCTGAAAGAGGGTGTTATAGCCCACCAGACCGGTCACAAGGAAGAACACCGCCATGGCGGCTACAGCAAATCGCAGGCTGAGTTGTCTCTGTAAAAACACTTCGTCTGCCACTTCCTTACCAAAAGGGAAGTAGAGCCGTCTGAACTGGCCGTTCTGTGTCATCACAATGGCTGAATGCCATTTTTTTTCAATGATTATGCCGCGCATGGTGTCACCTCCTTTTATTTATCGGGCTTACAGGGCTTCATAAAAATAATCTTTCATGGTATCCAGGTCGCTGTCCAGTAAAATAAAGCCGGCCAGCAAGTACCTTCGGTGTCGCTCCAAGGTCTTCCGGCTCACCCTCACCATGCTTTCCAGTTGTTTCAGAGGAAGCTTGCCGGTACGCCGGATTTCTTCCCGGATGTCTTGGTTGTTATACAGCTGAAAAGTCAGGCTGACCAGCTGCCGCCGTGTGTCTTCATGCTTGGGCGATTCTTTTACCAAAGCACTGAAGGGAATACCGAAATCCTGCAACGCACTGCGAAAGAGTGCAATCTCGTTCTTTAAAATAAACTTTTCATCCATTTCCACCGCGGGGGTTTTATCCTCCAAAAAAACAGTGTCATTGGATTCAGATTCCGACAGGGTCTGTTCCTGCACACGCCCTTCTGCGCGGAAATAATCGATGAGGTCGTTCCGCACCAACACCCTGGCATAGACGAAAAAGGACTGGCCTTTATCATGGTCAAAAGTATCAATGGCACGGTTAAAGGCAATGAGGGCAATGCTGTATTCGTCGTCGTTGTGTTTATCAACAAAACGCCCTGTTACCTTGGAAGTGGCATTGAGAATAAAAGGGTCATATTGCTGGATAAAACTCTCCCGGGCCTGTTCATTCCCCTGCTTGATTTCCGCCAGTTTTATCAGCACCGGGTTAGTATCAGATTCAGTTGTAAGGGTGCTGAGAAGCAGAATGTCAAACATGGCAATGCCTCCAACCTGGGATTAATGTCATACATCAAGGATTCATTGCTAAATTATTACCCCGTCTGAGGCGCTGTGTAACAAGGCCGATTCTAAAGGTTTGATGCAGCGGCCCGGATCATTTATACCAGTGTCTTCTCCCTGTCTGTACCAGAGTGGTTATCTACCATATTGTACGGTAAAGCTATTGATTTTGTGGGGGTGGGAGGGAAGAATAAAGAATCTAAAGTAGAGCGTGAAGAAATTGATAACTACTAGGGCTCTTTTATTGCGTTCATATCATCCACATTTCACCCCTGGGGGTGATGACGATTGGAATTCTTTCCATACAATGAAAGAAAGGCTTAATATTAATATTTATGAATACGTGGAAAACCGAAAATCGTTAGACCAACAACGTTCATTGGTAAAATGGTGAAAAATTTGTTTGTAGGGAGGGATAATATGTCATACTCAAAACGCAGAATGATGTTCATGTTAGTTATGTTTTTATCCACAGTACTATTTACTGGTTGCAAAAATGATGCAATCACTGTTGAAGGATTCAAAAATCTTGGTACCGTGACGATAAATTCTGAAGGCGCCAATATTGAAGAACAGGATTTACAAATCAACATTGCCCCAGAAACTTTTAAAGAAGATACACGCATTACTATTAATAGGAATCAGGATGAAAGACCTCTTGGAGAAAATCAGGCCAGCGAAATTTACCAAATTACTGGAATGACAGAAGAGATAGCTCAACCTATTACAATACGGCTTAAACCCAATATGGAGCTTCAGGGAGAAACATTTATAACCATTGGCTATTATACATATTCCACGAGTTTAGATAGTTATTTACAAGATTACACTTATTTAGAAACAATTCAATCAGACGATGGGTATTTAGAAGCGCAATTTATGCCACTAACTTCAGAAAAAAGCTTAATGGTTAAACTAACCGATTGGATTAAATCCGAAATATTTTCTATAACATATGCCAATAATACCGAAATAGCTAATCCAGCATATGGCCCCTATAACATCACTATTACAACTAGTAAGCAAACGATCTTATCTGAAAACAAATTTAGGATTATCGCTGACCTCGATGTTGATTCAAAAGTTCTGGCTGAATGCATGACAATCTTAGAAGACTCTTACGCATATTATCAAAACATTGGTTTTGATATGTCAAAATTTAAAGAATGGCCCATCAATGTCTATATAGAAGACATAAGCACGTTTGGCTATTTTACTAAAATACCTGGCTTTGAAGCTAAAATTACGTTAGACAAAAAATCTATTAATAATACAAATGAATTACAGGTCACTGTAGCACACGAGTTCTTACATGCTGTTCAATACGGTTACGGTGATGGTAACTGGCTTGATGAAGCAACCGCTACCTGGGCTGAAGTAAAATACTCGCAAAACTCAAAAAGAGCACCTTATAATTATGAAAATTACGGATCAGCTAACAATTATATATTAAATGGACCCACCCAACCATATATAACTGGTACAGGGGCGAAAACGAAAAAATCTATTGCAGACTATACAGGCAGAGCTCTTAATTATGGTGCTTCAATACTTGGTACACATCAAAGTTTAGTTAGTAAAGACAATATGTCTTACCAAGAACATGGGTATGCAATGTATCCGATTGTTCAATATCTTGTGGATAAGCATTCTGATTCAGTTGTCGCAACATTGCATGAAGGCATCAGTAATGGGCTTTCACCCATGGAATCCATTAACTCATTTAAAGGTATGGGAGCTTGGTCTGAAGACTATTATCGTTCATTAATTACAGAACAGATTTCGGCAATAAAATTTACTGATTTCCACGGTGGTGTCAAAACCAGTGAAATATTGAAAATAACTGTTCCAGATAAAGAACAACTTAAAAGGAATGAAGAATCAGGTATCATAACGAAGGCAGGTACAATTAATAGTACTTTAAAATATGCATATAGTGCTCAAGTATTCAAATTCGATTTTACCTTACCAAACACAAGTAATGAAGTAGATAATAACTACTCTTTAAAGTATGAGTTCCTTAATAATGCAAACGACTTACCAATGTTTGCCGTTATCCTTAAATCCTCTAAAGAACCACTAAAAGTAATTAACGCATCAAATAGTAGTCTAAACATTCCTTTTAAGGATCTTCTTTATGAAAGAAGTGGAAAAATGAATGCATACCCGATGTTGGTCGCTGTTGTTAATCCCACAGAAGAAGAACAAACAATAACAATCGAAACAAGCATCGTTAAAGAGGCACCACTTCTCAGTGAACTCGTTGGTATTTGGAGTGATGGCACATTTACTTTCATAGATGTTGTAATCGATCCTGAAGTAGAGCGTGCTGTAAGAGAAGAAGACGTGGACTTTTTCGAAAGCTTTAAAGACGATGGTGAGGTTGGTTGTGATGCCACCATTTTAGTAGCTTTTAAAGATATGATTGGCCAACAGCAAGCTGCATCATTCAAAATTGATGCAACAGATGACACTAATGGTTCATTTCGATTTTTGAATTTACTTGGTCAGGATCAAAAAGACCCCACACCAATAGACTTTACCTATAGCAACGGTGAACTTGAAGGCATTCAAAACAGCGATGGTATTACTAACACACTGAAGTTGACAGCTTCTTACAATGAAACAAAGACAAAAGTATTGTTAGAGGGAACATTATTATGCGAAATGCCAGTTACTGGCATGACAACCCTAGGTTCTTTCACAGCAGAACTTGATTTTTCAAAAGATTACACAGAATCCACGTCAGATTCAAGCACCACAGGACAAACCAATCCATAAAGCATCTAATGTTTTATCCGATACTAACACTGCTATGACTCCCTCTTCTGTAACAGGGAAATACATGGTGGCATATCCTGGATAAGGCATTCTAACCTTCTGATGGCCTTAAAACTCCACCAGAAGCTGAGGATCCTGTTTATAAGTGGGAGGACTGCCTATGTATCCTTTTTTCATGTTATTGTCAGTGATTGTTGTATTTTCTCTAAGTACTGTGGGGTTATATAAAGAAGGCTTGAATTTAAACCATATTGTGATCCTCCTACTGACATTAACATCTGGTTTTTTTATTGGAGCCAGATTTTTGAATTATTTTGTTAATAACTCTTTGTATCATTCGAAACAACATGTTTTATTATCACTTAGCCCTCTAGGATTATCCCTTTATGGTGGTATTATTTTGAGCGCTCTCGTATTCCTGGTAATTCAAAAAATAATAAACGTAAAATTTTGGCGTGTTTTAGATGTTTTAATCCCCTCTTTAGGTGCTGGAATCATAGTTATTCGTATTGGGTGTTTGAATAACGGGTGCTGTTTTGGTAGAATTACTTCTTTACCTTGGGGTATAACTTACCCTGCACTTAGTAACGCACATAAATTTCAAATAAACCAATATGGTTCAATGGCTCTGTTTTTTCCACAACCAGTGCACCCAACACAAATATATGAAATTGCAGGGGTTTTTTTAGCACTGGTATGCGGCTATTATATGCACAAAAAATACCACTTAAGTGGCACTTTCAGTTTAATATTCACAGTTATTTTCTCTTTAACTCGGTTGATTAATCATTATTTTAGAGCCCAAATTTATGCACCTTTTGTTTCAAATATTTTTTATCCTGTTCTTTATTCATTAATCATTCTGATTTCATTGATGATCTTTTTCAGAAGGATCAACACGCACGCTACATCAAGGTGAATTAATAATATCTCCTATAGAATCCTCCAGACCATGGTACTTAACAATCAGCTCATACCTTGATTTCACCTCCGACTTGCTGTAGATATGGCGAATGTGAGTCTTAAGGGTATTTTTGCTGATTGAAAGCTCCTGTTGAATGGCCTCATTGTCCAACTCAGTCATTAAAGCCTGAAACACCTCTGTTTCTCGTGGCGTAAAATCTTCAGGAAGCGTAACAGTTGGTATAAAGGGTGCTAAATGACTTGTATGACTGCTTCCCTGCTTTTTAGGACCATTCAGCTTTTTCATTGACACAGCGGGAAAGACACCAACCAGCATCATAACGCCTGCCAGAATAGCCCAAGTTGTAAAATCAGGGTTAACGTCACTGAAAAAGGCAAATCCTCTGTCCGCCACCAAGCCAGTCATAAGAAACACAATGTTCATACCCAAGCCAAAGCCAAAGCATTTTTCAGGCCGCTGGTGAAAAACCCTGGCGGCCGTGGCAATGCTGATCCAAATAAACACATCAACCAAGGCATAACTCATTTCCACTCCCAGGTTCACCAGGGGAATCATACCCAGGGGTTCTGCCACAGGCATCATCAAATAAAAAATCCCCAAAAAAACCAGGCTCACAAGGGCAATGTTATCCATGCGGCGAAAACGGTCCCAATACAACCCTGCAGCCAGGGCAGTCACCCCATAGAGTATGCTGCCGAAAACTGACAGAAAAAGGGAATTTTCCCGGGACAATGGCAATAAATGATACAGCAGGTTACCGGAAAACAGGTAAAAAGCAAAAAGAATCACCAGAAAAGGAATCCAGTAACGATAACAACCTCTGCCTGCATACTGGCGTTCCACTGCCCCTGCATTTTGTTGGCCTGGCTTACTATACTGGGGCACACCGTCAGGCAAAGGGAACTCAGCAGAACAAACCAGAAAAAGAAAGCCAAGAACAATACCTGTCCAATGACTGTGGAGCAGGATCACCAGAGAATAGAAAAGGCAAGCAACCAGCATCATACCACCCATTTGCAAACCTACCTGCCCGTCAGGAAGACCGGCAAGCTGCACGGCCCAGCGAACCATAAATATGCCAGACAGCATCCCCAACAACAGGGGCATTATCAGTTGAAAAGGTAAAAGATTACTCGGGACAGATATTAGAAAGGGAAAAAGACTGGAAAGCAACATAAGCAGCGCCATGGACATCACAAGAAAACCTGTTTTGGCTTTGTGGAAAGAAGATCTCCAGGGCAGCAAATGGCTGAAAAAGCCGAAGATTAATCCTGTGAGAAAAACAAGGTTCCACGTAAAAGCGCTCGCAGGCGAAAGCAGTGCCGGCTGAAGCGGTCCCATAAGTGGAAACGACCAAAGCCAGGCCACGTGAAAAGCCATGGGAAGTACGGTTGACCATTGCATGTTTCGCTTCATTTGCCTCACCTACCTCACATAATAAGCACATACCCCAAGAAAATTAGCAAGTAACACGATAACCACCACAGAAGAATAACCATCGCCATCTTTATCATACACAGCACGAAGGAATACTTCAACAATGAAAGTTATACAATGCACGCAGCCCTAACCCAGGGCCAGGGAACCATTAAAACAGCACCAGTCAAAAACCCCGGAACCATCTTTTACAAGTGGAGGTTTCGGGGTATATGTTTTTTGTATGTATCTGACGCTTTAAGAAGATCAAAAACTTCGCCAAACAGGAGGTGGCAACATGGCTCGCATTGAAGAACAACTATTATCAGATGAAAAACCTCTGTCTGCTTTTCTATCATCCATGCAACGGGATCACCAGAATGAGAAGGAAAACCTGGCCCTGGCCAGCAAAGCACTGCGGCAGCTGAAAAGCTATTCCACCGCATGGGAAAATGAACAGGGGCAACAGGGATACCAGCTTAAAATAAGAGGCGGGACAGAAGAGAAAACCCTGCACTACGCCTTTCCCCCAGCATATGAAACCTACATGGAAAAAGTGACTGAAGCCATCAACATGACCACAGGAAAAACCGGTTTCATTGAGAACACAGAAGGGTTTCTGCTGAACTTCATGGCACAGCGGGGCATCAACGCCCAGGGATTTGCCATGAATGAGGAAGTCTGGGAGAAAAGCCTCCTGTCCAACTTTCCCGTTTACCGACGGGAATACCTGCGAAAACCTCTGCCACGTCTTAACGTCTGGGGCACAGAGGCGCCGGACATAGACAGGCTTATCTGGGTTGTGGGGCAAGACCAAAGTGAAGCCGCTTTCGTGGCCGACCTGTACCAAAAAACAAAGCCCGTTTTGTTGGTATTTGTCCCAGCAGATGAAACCTTCCCACAAGAAGGTTTTCCAGGCCATGTATTGGCAGAGGAAAATGTGATCTCTTCCATGGGAGAAACCAGGTTTTTCCTTATATCGCCCAAATCGGCGGAAGAATCCCTGGAGAAAGAAACAACCCCCCTCCCCGAAGGGCTTCAGGTGCTCCAAAGTGCCTCTGCCATCTTCCGGGTAGACATGGAAAAATGCAGGGATAACAACGGATTTCTCTACACTGAACCAGGCCACTACTTTGTGAAAACCCTGCGTCAGTACGAAGCTAATGAAAACCTTAGATACGAAGATTCCTATCTGAAGGAATACTACCAAGGCTTTCAACCCCAGAACCGCCGTGATAATTACCTGCTGGACGAAGAAGGCGACGTCTTTCCCCTGGACCACGGCTGGCTGTATGATCCCTGGCGCAAACCAGCCAATCCACCCCTGAGAAAACAACGTTTTGAAACCCGCAAAGGGGGAAACCATAACCTGGGCCCAAACACAGAAGACTTTGGCCGGGCAGAGCTGAAAAGGCTGGTACATGCCTACAACATTTTGAAGAAGCAAGGCTACCACCCAGACTTTTTTGTGGATGGTTACATCACCGGCTACCTGCTTATACGCAAAAACGACTACCGGTTTGTTACCAGTGAAGGCCAGCACCGCATTGCCGCCCTGGCCGCCCTGGGGTACAAAAACATCGTCTGCCGGTTCGACCTGAAACACTGGACCAACGAAACCGTTTTCTATAACCAGGCCCATAAGTGGCCCCAGGTGAAGGCGGGCATCTTCAACCCCCGGGTGGCAAAACTGTGTTTTGAACATTTTTTCAGGCAAGACAATAACCAGCGTCTGATGGAAAAAATCAATAAAAAATAGGATGTCACCCCATAAGTGGGGGCATCCTATTTTTCCGGTTCTTTTAAACTCTTAGTACTGGTATTTCAAGTTAGTATTTAATAGTGATGGTCTTTGTGTCTTCATCCCAGAACACGTTTGAGCCTAATGCTTCTGCTACAAACCTGACAGGTACCATGGTGCGGTTGGCACCAGGAACAACGACAGCTTTCACACTTTCATTATCCGGGTCAATCCATTCCAAGTCTCCATTCACGCTGGCCAGGTTGCTGCCAATCCACAGTTCAATAACGTCATCATCCTTGACGATGGTTACTTTCTGCTCGCTGGGATCCCAACTTACATCGCCACCCATTGCCTGGGCCACAAAGCGAAGGGGCAGAAGGGTTCTGCCATTTTCCACCATAGGCGCTGCATCCAGTTTTGATCGCTCATCGTTCACAAAGTAAATCTGTTTACCCACACGCAACATGGTCATGTTCTCGCCTCTGGCTCGAAGGTCAAAGGATCTTTCATTAGAATTGTCATCCATGAATTCGTCTGAAGACTCATCGGAAAAATCAAACATGCTGTAATCATCGATACCGTCAGTGTTTTCGTCAGACATCTCATCTGACATATCATCTGACATTTCGTCGCTCATCATATCATCTGATATTTCGTCGCTCATCATATCATCTGATATTTCGTCGCTCATATCATCAAAAGTATGGTTTGATGCTACGGTTTGTGTAGGGATGGAAACAACGTCTGCCGCCGGTGTTGTTTCTGCTTGGGCCACCGGCAGGGGTGTCATGAGCCTGGCGGCCAATAGAGCTGTTGCCATGGTGATAGCAGCTGACCGTTTAATCAATTTTCTTCTTTTCTCCTGGTTTTGCTGCCATATTTTGTGCTGCCGTTCTAAATTGTTTGATAATTTTCTGGACATAGTATTTCTCCTCTCTAATCCGTACAATTAATATATACCCTAACATGTGTTTGATAATCATTCTGGATTACAAGGCTTCTCGTTGTGTTGTGGCATCACTTACCATACCTTACGGTAATGCTTTTCTTTTTGTGGGGGTCGTAAGGAAAAAAAATTCATACAGTGGCATGATATAATGAACATGTGAAAGTTCCTCGATACTGGTTACGTATATTCCAATGAAAAGGAGCTATTGAAATGATATTACTGAAAAACGTAGAAGTCTATTCACCCACACCAATAGGTAAGCAGGATCTGCTCATCAGCGGCGAAACCATAGCACTGATGGAGACTACCATCGAATCTTTTCACAGCTCCTTTCAAGTGATTGATGGAGCAGGGAAACGGTTGTTGCCAGGATTTCTGGACCAGCATGTGCACATCACCGGCGGCGGCGGAGAAGGCAGCTTCAAAACAAGGGTGCCAGAAATCACCCTGTCAAAACTGGTGCTGGCCGGCATCACCACCGTGGTGGGGCTGCTGGGCACAGACGCTTCGACCCGGGGCGTTGAAAACCTGGTGGCAAAGGCAAAAGCATTGAAAGAAGAAGGTGTTTCCGCTTATGTGGTGACAGGCTCTTACGAGTATCCCACCGTCACCCTCACCGGATCTGTTCGTAAAGACATTGTCTTCATCGACGAAGTGTTGGGGGCAAAAGTGGCTTTATCCGACCACAGGTCATCCCACCTTACCTTTGAAGAATTGGCACGTCTGGCATCAGACGTGCGGGTAGCCGGCATGATTGGCGGCAAACCAGGCATTCTCATTGCCCACATGGGCGATGGCAAAAGCGGTATGCAGCCTATCATGGAAATCATGGAAAAAACCGATCTTCCCATCTCTGTCATTCACCCCACCCATGTCAACCGGAAAGAAAGCCTTTTACTGGAAGCTTTCAAATATGCCAAAATGGGTGGTATGATTGATGTAACCTGTGGTGCCAGCGAGGAGTTTCCACCGGGAAAAATTATTAAAAAAGCCAAAGAGCTAGGCGTTCCTCTGGAAAACATTACCGCCAGCTCAGACGGTTACGGCAGCTGGTCCAACTACGACCAACGGGGTAATCTCATTGAAATCGGCGTTTCCCAGGTAGACAGCCTATGGAACAACTTTGTGGAAATGGTGCAGGAAGATGGGTTCACCATGGAAGAAGCCTTACCCCACTTTACCAGCAACGTGGCCAAAGGCCTTCACCTGGACCAGAAAAAAGGTATTATTCGCCAGGGAGCAGACGCCGACCTGTTGCTCGTGGACGAAAACCTGCAGATCAACACTGTCATCGCCCGGGGCAAAATAATGATGCAGGATAAAAAGCTGCTGGTCAAGGGTACTTACGAAGACTAAAAGCAGTATTTCAACAAGACCATCTTATCCACAAGAGCATCACATTAAAAAGACCACCTCATTAGCAAAGCAAAGGAAGCAGCTGAGAATATCAACTGCTTCCTTTTTCTGGTTTTCTTCAGGCAATTAGTGTACATAACATTAAACCTACATTAATGGTATAATTAAGGATGTTGTAATTTGAACTATTTTTGGAGGCATTAGCATGAAAAATGGAAACCATCCAGTGATCAACAAGCGGAAGTTGATTCTGTTGCCCATGACCCTGGTCATCATAACCCTGTTACTTAGCAGCTTCACCGGTTATCGCATTAGTCGCCGGTATTTACTAAACCAGCTGGAACAAGATGGTTACGCCTACACCAGCCTGTTGCACCGAAAACTGGAAGCCCACCGGGAATATGAGGAACAGATATTGGATCTGATCAATAACCCAGGTATAAATTCAGAAGAGCTGCAAAAATACCTGGAAGAACATCAAATGCAACAATTGCTGGAATCGGTTGTTGCAGACGAAAACATTCATTATGCCCTGTTTCTGGACACCACCCTTACCGCCATTGCCGATTCTGACCCCAGTGATGTAGGTATCCAGTACACAGACGACCCTGCCTACCTGGCCACTCTGGCAGGGGCGAAAACCATTGATTTTTGGTATTATGACATCATTGGCAATGAAGTGATGGAAGTAGCCATTCCCTATGAAATAAATGGTGAAATCATCGGTATCCTGGCAGTGGGCCTCAGCATGGAAAACCTGCGGAACAATCTGTTATGGACTGGTTTAGCCTTTATCCTGATCAGCATGGCCATGCTCTTCCTCTTAACCCAAATCCAGAGACGTCACATTATCCAGCCACTGGAGCGTCTTGACAGGGAAATCAAAGAGCTGAAAATCGACACAACTAATCCTACCAGGCTGCCGGAGAGGACACAAGACCCCTTTCTAGGGCTGTATACCGGCATCAACAACCTGCTGAAACGCATCTATGACACAGTGCAGCAAAACGAAGCACTGCATGAAACCATCCAGCTACAGGCAATACGAGATCCTCTCACAAACCTGCCCAACCGCAGGGCTTTTCGGGATGCCATCGAAACATCCTTCCGTCTGAAAGAGCAAGGCGCCGTCATGATGTTGGACCTGGACAACTTCAAAGACATCAACGACACCTTCGGTCACGTTTATGGCGACCTTGTGCTGAAAACCGTCACCAACTACCTGGAAAGCATCACAAACCAGCAAATCTCAATCTACCGTTTTGGCGGCGACGAATTCCTCATCCTTTACCGTCAGCCGGATAGCAAGGACCAGGTGGAAGTTTTTGTGCAGAGCATCCTCAGCCGATTTAACCAGCGTTTCACCATTAACGACGATGATGACCAGCACCTGAAGTGCAGCGTTGGCATCGCCAGCTACCCCCAAGACAGTGATGACATTGACGAATTGGTAATGCAGGCCGACCTGGCCATGTACCATTCCAAAGAAAACCGCCTCAACTGCTACGCCCGTTTCAAACCCCACATGGCCGAAAAGAAACGACAGCACCATGAGATTGAACAGCAACTGCGTACAGCCATGGAAGTAGAAGGTTTCCGGCTGCTTTATCAGCCAAAAGTGGACGCAACGAGCCGCCAGGTCACTGGGTATGAAGCTTTGCTGCGGATGAAAGACAATGCCATTTCCCCGGCACAGTTCATCCCTGTTGCAGAAGAAACAGGCCTCATGATCGATATTGGCCGCTGGGTAACCAGAGAGGCCATTCATCAGCTGAAAGAGTGGAAACAGAAAGGTAAAACCACCAAACTCATTTCCATCAACTTTTCCGCCAAGCAGCTTTTCGACTTGGACTACACGGAAAACCTGGAAAAAATGCTGAAAGAAGCAGGGGTAAATCCATCTCTGCTGGAAATTGAAATCACGGAAAACCTGTTGATCAACCAGGAAGAAACCACCATCCAGTTTCTGAACAAACTGAAGAAAGTGGGTGTCAAGCTGTCCCTGGACGATTTTGGCAAAGGCTATTCATCCCTGAACTACCTGAGCTACCTGCCGGTGGACGCCATTAAACTGGATAAATCCCTGTGCGACAAGTACCAGGAATACACCAACAGCAAAATTGTCGTGGGCATCATCACCCTGGCGGAAAGCCTGGAGCTGCGCATCGTGGCAGAAGGCATCGAAACCCCAGACCAGTACCACTTTTTCAAAGACGCCGGCTGCCATGACATCCAGGGATTCCTCTTCAGTCGGCCGTTGACTGCAGAAGAAGCCACAGCTGTGTATCACCAGGCCCTGGAGATGAAACAGTAACCCAAGGAGCTGATCCTTTGAGCCAGATGATATCCCAAATGATACAGGTCATACTCCTGCTGGCCATCGGCAGAACCTTGCGCCAAAAGGACATACTAAGCAACGAAGCCGCTAAAGGCATACGAAAAATCATTATCAACCTGACATTACCCACCGTCCTCTTTTTGTCCTTTGTCAGCATGGAACTTTCCAAGGAATATTACTTGTTGGTCCTGTTGGTTTTTGTGATGCAAAGCCTTTTTCTGGGCACCTCCCTGCTGGTTAACAAAATCAAGGCACTGCACCATCCCCTGGTTCCTTTTTTCAGCACAGGCTGTTCCTTTGCCTTCATTGGCATTCCCTTTTTCCTGGCTGTTTACGGACTGGAAGAGTTGGGCCAGTACACCATTTTGGGAGTGGGTCATGAGCTTTTTGTGTGGATGTTTTTCTTTCCCGGCCTGCACCTGACCATGCACCAAGAGAAACTGTCGCTGAAGAAAAGCCTTAAGGTCCTCACATCGCCAGTGTTGATGGCAATGGCAGCGGGCATCCTTTTCAACCGATTCCAGCTGAACAGCCTCTTGAGCCCATCCATGGTATACCAAGGCATCTACATGACGGTGGAAGCCTTGGCAAGAATAACCTCACCCCTCATCTTAATGATGATCGGCTTCGGTATTCAGTTCAGCATGGCCAACCTGAAAGACAGCCTGAAGCTAGTCACCGTACGCCTCATGATCATCCTCGGTGTGGGGTACGCCCTGAAGGTTTTCGTCATTGACGCTGTCATCCCGCCCACCCCCATATTTAACCACGCCTTTTTCACCTTTCTTGTGATCCCCCCACCCATGGTCATCCCCATGTTTGCCGCCACCCTCCTGTCAAAAGAACAGGGAGACCTGGCCAGCAGCGCAATGGCACTGCACACTGTGGTTAGCATAGTCCTTTACATGGCTGTGGTGCTTCTACGGTAAGGTATAATTCATCAATTCCTGAAAACCCGGAACAATCGCCTTCATAGGCCCTTGTTTCGGGTTTTTCATCGTAAAACGTTACTTCTCATTGCATTTTGTGATTACGTTATTGCAATTGACTCCCAAAGGTGATAGATTATAACGTAATATTAATGTTGTGAAAATAAAAATAAATCCGAAAAGTCAATCACCATCAAACCCAATGCCGATTGTTTGGCAGTAACAGCAGGAGGTGAAAGAAACCCAGCTGCCTAATCACTATAAAAAAGAAGAGGAGTGTTATAATGAACAGAAAAATGAAAGTAATTATCAGTGTCCTTATTTTAAGTTTATTGTTTGGCGGGTTTGCTGCCATCCATGCTACATCCCACGAACCAGTGGTAAATGTCAGCGCCGATGGAAATGACCTGCAGGGAGTGATCGTTGAGGATACCACCTATGTGTCCGCCAAAGACCTTGCCGAGGCACTGGGAAGAACCGTTTCCTGGGACCCTGCCACCAGAACGGTCACCGTTGAATCAAGGCTGGATAAAGTGCTTGAAAACGGTTATATCAGAGTAGGTACCACCGGCGACTACAAACCCTTCTCCTTTTGGAATGCTGAAACAGAAGCCTATGAAGGACACGACATTGATGCTGCTCATATGCTGGCAGAATCTTTAGGGGTAGAAGTGCAGTTTGTCAGAACCACCTGGCCAAACTTGATGCAGGACCTGCTGGACGACAAATACGATATTGCCATGGGCGGTATTACCCGAAGAATGGGACGCCAGATAACAGCCCAATTCTCAAGCCCCTACATCCTCTTTGGCAAGTCACCCCTTGTGAGGGAAACAGACAAAGACCGTTTCACCAGCTTGGAAGCCATCGACCAGCCCGGCGTGACCATCGGCGTTAACCCCGGCGGAACCAATGAAATATTTGTGCGGGAAAACATCAAGAACGCAGACATCGTTGTGCATGAGTTCAATGCAGAAATACCCGGCATGGTGGCAGACGGCACCTTTGATGTCATGTTCACAGACAGTATCGAAGCCATCGTTTACGCAAGAGCTGATGAACGGCTCCACGACGCCTTCAGCGATAACCCCCTGACCCGGGAACAGTTTGGTTATTTAATGCACCGAGGTGATCCTATCTTTACCAACACCGTGAATTTCTGGATGCAAGAAATGGAACTAAAAGGCGGTCTTGATCAGTTATGGGATGAGTGGATCGATTAGTAATATCATAAACTGATAGAAGTAACGCAGCCATAAAACAAATTTAAAGACAGAACAACCAGCCTCTCATCTGGCAGTTGTTCTGTTTTTTGTTATTCAAAAAACCATGACAAAAGGTGACGAAGAAAATGTCAATGACAAAACGGTGTTTTTCATAAAATTCAGTCATCTATCTGTTAGAATTGCCATAAGGTCGAATAATTAACCGAAGATCACAAGAGAAAGAAGGGATCAAATTGAAAAAGAAAGAACGCCTAAGCAAAAAAACATTAGCAATGGCACTGGTCATGATCATGATTGTAGGATTAATACCAGGGAATGCCTTTGCACAAACACACAACACAATGGAAACAGAAGGAGTCGCCTTCACAGTGGGAGAAGCAGGGTACTGGACGGGAGATACCTGGGTGCAGTCAGACGCCACACCCTACATCCAGGCAGACCGCATAATGGTCCCTGTAGCCCACGCCTCCAGAGCCCTGGGTGCAGAAGTAACCTGGAAGGCAGAAACCAAAGAAGTGGAAGTAAAACACCATGACGATACATATACACTCACCATCGGCAGCACCCAGCTGCAGAAAAACGGCGAAGCACTGGAAGAAATGGACACCATCCCCGTCATCCAGAACATCGGCAACGGCCTGGGCCGCACCATGCTACCCGTGTCACGCCTTGCAAAAGTGCTTGAAGTTGACTACACCTGGGACCCCGACACCAAAACAGCCACCTTTATGCCCATGGCAGAAGAAGGACCGGTTGTTTATGACGAAGCCGGCACCTACGGCCCCGAAGAAGACATTGAGACAATCGACAATGACGTCATCATCAGTGCCGACGGCGTCATCCTGCAGAATATGATTATCACCGGCACCTTGACCATCACCGAAGCAGTGGGCGACGGGGACGTCACCCTTAATAACATCACCGTGGAAGATGACACACTGATCCAGGGCGGCGGTACTGACAGCATCTACATCAACGGCGGCAGCTTTGGCAACATCATTGTCCAGCGCACCCCAACCGGCGCAGTCCGCATCGTGGTCACAGGCCAAAACAGCCTGAACATTGAAGTGGACGAAGAAGCGGAAGAACAAATCCTCATACTGGAAGGCTTCTACGACAAAGTGATTGTCAACGCCCCCAACGTACGCATCATCACCCGGGGCGAAACCCAAATTAATGAACTGATCATCACAGGATCCGCCAGCAACACTACCCTTGAAACCTCCGACGACACCACCATTGACAAAGTCGTGGTGGACGGCGAAGACGCCGTCTTTGAAGGCGCTAGCGGTACCGTGAAAGAAGTGGAAGGTGACGAAAAAGACAGCCTGTACGACAAAGATAATGTGGTGGTCACAACCACCCGTAGATCCGGCGGCGGATCATCCTCCAAGGATAACGATGACGAGGAAGAAATAGTGGAAGAATCTTTCATCACAAATGCTGAAGTGGACATTACTTCCGGAAGTATTGTGTTTGGATACACTTTCTACGAAGAAGCTGAAGAAGTAACTTACCTGGAAGCCACAGAAGCCCCTTACTATTTGGATGCATTAAACTCATACGTTGAACTTATAAATGGTGAAGATAGTGCAGTTAAAGATTTTGACCAGCTTAGTCCAACCGATGATGGTCAAGTGGTTTATGTTGATCTGGATGACATCATTGCTTTCTGGTGGGATGACCCGGCGGATGCCTTTGTGCCGGAACAGATCCGCATATATCTTACACCCACGGACCAGGGTAACTGGGATGCCTTCGAGGTGGTAAGAGATCTGACAGAAGTAGAAGCAAGTCTGTTTATACCTCCAGATTTACCGCCAAGCGAATTTGCCGGTGGAGAAGGAACAGAAGCCAATCCTTATCAGGTGGCCACAGCCCAGCAGCTTAACAATGTGCGGGACCATTTGGATAAGTACTTCATTCAGATCGCAGACATTGACCTGGAAGATATGGAATGGGTTCCAATTGGAGAGTTTTCAAGTGGTAGTCAGTTCATAGGATCATATGATGGAAACAATAAAACCATTGATAATCTAACCATTGTTCCTGATGCAAGTGACCAATATATTGGTTTATTTGGTGTAATCGGATATGATTGGGAAGCTGAAATATATGCACATTTGTCCAATATCAATCTGATAAATGTGACAATTACCGGCACTGAGCTTCACTCAGTCGGATCTCTGGCAGGAAGAGCTAACAATAACACAACAATTGAGAATTGTAGCGCATCCGGAGAAATTACTGCTACGGATGATCGAGGTTATGCGATAGGAGGATTGGTTGGTGACAACAGTGCGACCATAACTAACAGTGAAGCTAACGTTACTATATACGTTTCACCCACTGGTACAGGTAGTAAAGCAGGTGGTTTGGCAGGTCATAATGGTGGAGATATCGACAACTGCTTTGCCACAGGTGATGTGACTGGTAATGAATATGTCGGAGGTTTGTTAGGTTGGCACACAAACAAACTTCTAACGAACAGCTACAGCACAGGAAATGTCACAGGCGATGAATCAGTTGGCGGGTTAATAGGGTTAGCTTGGAGTATCACAGAAAAATGTTTCAGTAACGGTAATGTTTCGGGAAACAGCGCCGTGGGAGGATTGATTGGCAACTTGCCTGGCTATGCACGTAATGTTTACGCTGCAGGCTCTGTAAGTGACGGTGGCAGTGTTGGAGGTTTGGTTGGTTTCTATAGTGGTGGTGGCAGCCCGGCTGAAATCACAAATGCTTATGCTTATGGGCAGGTCAGTGGATCATCAAATACCGGAGGTTTGGTAGGTGAAATCTGGGAAAGCAGTTCAGATGCACCCATAACAGCCAGCTACTGGGACACAGAAACCACCGGAAAGTCAAATTCCGTGGGAGGTACGGGCTATGTAACCAGTGCCATGATCAAAGCGACCAACAGTGTACCCATTTATGAAGGCTGGGATTTTGATAATATCTGGACAATACAAGAAGGACAAAGTTACCCCTACTTCCAGTGGCAAGTTGAAGAAGATATTCCTTATCCACCATCACCGTTTGCAGGTGGGTTAGGAACCTCGGAAGATCCCTTTGAAATAGCTAATGCGGAACAACTCAACCAAGTACGCAATTACCTGAACAAGCATTTTATTCAGATTGCAGACATTAATCTTGGAGCGGCTCCCTGGAATGACGGCGAAGGTTGGGAACCTATTGGTGACTATTTAGGTGAAGCCTCATTTCGAGGAGTATATGATGGAGATAACTATGAAATTGAAGGATTATTCATCAATCGCCCCGAAAAATATGCAGTAGGCCTGTTTGGAGAAATGACTAACGGGGCAGTAGTGAAAAATATAAAATTAATCGATGTAGATGTGACTGGAAAAGGGTATGTGGGCGCAGTATCTGGTGGTTGGGGAGGCGTTGGTTATGAAGACTCCTCAGTGATAAATGTTCATGTTTCAGGTACAGTTACAGGAACAGATAATGTTGGAGGTCTGGTTGGCACCAATTCAACTGTCAGACAATCTTCTTCAACTGCAAATGTACAAGGATCATTTGCAGGCGGCTTAGTCGGACTCAACCGGCAGAATCATGCCATTGAAAAATCTTATGCCACGGGAGTAATAACAGGCACATACACTGGCGGCCTTGTAGGTCATAACAACTATGGCACGATTTTAAACTCTTTCTCTCTTGCCCAGGTAAAAGGTACCGGCACACAAAATGGTGGCGTGATAGGGGTAGGTTATTCCTTTGGTTCTGTATTAAGCAGTGTTTTTGCCGCAGGTGCTGTTGATAGCGGCGGTGGATTGATTGGAGTAAACCACAACGGAGGCACGAACTGGGAATTGAGCAGTTATTGGGATGAAGATACAACAGGCTGCGACGCCTCAGCAAACAGCGATAGCAGCTTTGGCAAAACAATTGATGAGATGAAAATGCAGTCAACCTATGACGGCTGGGATTTCGACACCATCTGGGGCATGAATTCTGATGAAAACGACGGGTACCCCTTCCTGCGATGGCAAGGCTTCGCCCACATCGAGCCATTATCCGTCGGATCAGAACAAACCGTTACACAACAGGTATATGAAGAGGATGAAATTGCTATGAATTTGATTTTTCCAGACTCATTTGAAGACTTATCCAATAGCATGGATGAGCCAAAAAGTGACGACCCAATTGACACAAATCAATTAGATGTCACGGCACTCCCAGTAATTTTGGTGCAGTATAGAAAATTGATTTAGAGATAAAAAGGCCGGCTGAGTCAAAGATCACAATTCATGAATTATGTAATGCCACGTCTCTATTCATTCATAAGACAACAAAAACCCGGAACAAGTGCCCTGGCAGGCCCTTGTTCCGGTTTTTTATCCCCACAGTAGAGGACATCAGGTTCAAACCACATACTTTCCAGTTTTTCATAAGGGGCTGTAGTCATCATCGTTTCAATAACAAAATTTCGGATATAATCATAATGATAGCTTGTATAGTTTTAGAATCCAAAAAAAGAGGTGTAATAATGAAAAACCAGCAGATTGAAAAAATGCGCAATGGCAAGGGATTTATCGCCGCCCTGGACCAAAGCGGCGGCAGTACGCCAAAAGCACTGGCCGGATACGGCATTCAGGAAGATGCCTATTCAAATGAAGACGAAATGTTTGACCTGGTACACGAAATGCGTTCCCGCATTATATCCAGCCCAACCTTCACAGGTGAAAAGATTATTGGCGTCATCCTTTTTGAACAGACAATGGATCGAAAAGTTGAAAACATGTTTACAGCAGATTATCTATGGGATGAGAAAGAGATTATTTCCTTTCTGAAAGTAGACAAAGGTATGGAAGAACTATCAGAAGGCGTTCAACTCATGAAGCCCATCACCACCCTGGAGGAACTGCTTAAACGAGCCAGTGAACGAAACATTTTCGGAACGAAAATGCGTTCCGTCATTAAACAAGCCAACCTCTCAGGTATTGAAAAAATTGTCGCTCAGCAATTTCAGTACGGCAAGCAAATTCTGGATGCCGGCCTCATGCCAATTCTTGAACCTGAAGTGGATATTCACAGTGCCGATAAATCAGAATCCGAAAAACTGCTGAAAGAGGAGATACTGAAACACCTTAATGCCCTGGCCGATGACCAGAAGGTAATGCTGAAACTGTCCATCCCCACAGAAAATGCTTTCTACAGCGAACTGGTGAACCATCCTAAAGTGTTGCGGTTGGTTGCACTTTCCGGCGGCTACAGCCGCGACGAAGCGGTGGAGCTGCTGGCACAAAATCCCGGCGTTATCGCCAGCTTTTCCCGGGCGCTGCTGGAAGATTTGACCGCACAGCAGTCAGATGACGCATTCAAGAGTGTCTTAAAGAATTCCATTGAAAAAATCTACCAGGCTTCCATCACATAAGCCTTTTCCATTAAAGATACTGTCTTTCAGTTTTTTAAAACCCCTTAGATTTTCACATTCGGAGCAACTGCCCTCACAGGCCGTTGTTCTTTTTATATCTCAAAACAGTCATATAACTTCAACTGAGGCCTGGCGCTTTTTGTTGATTTTATCTTCAAGTCAAAGGAGATTAACAGGCTGGAAATGGAAGCTGACGTGAATAACCTGGTAAGAGTTTATGAAACTGTCATTGTAGGATTCTGGAAGCTCAGAATTAAACGGCGTTGCTACAGCAGTTCAAATTTCAGGGATGATCAAAGGAAAAGTAAGCACTGCAGTTGTTCCCTGGTCCAGGCGGCTATGGATTGTCATGGAACCGTCGTTTAATGCCACGAATTCTTTCGCCAGGCTCAATCCAAGCCCAGACCCTTTTTCAAATTCAGTTCCTGGGCGTGATACATGATAATAATCACTCAATACACTTGAAAGATGGGTTTCACTCATCCCTTTTCCGCTGTCTTCGATTGAAATGCGTCCCAGTGTGGCTTCTTTTGTAAGATTGACAATAACAGTGCTTCCCCGGTAGGAGTACTTAATGGCATTGGTCAACAGATTGCGTACAACGAGTTCGAAGCTCTTTTGGTCGACTAGTACCTCAAGATCACGATCCCCGTCGAAGCGGATCTCAATTTCCTTTTGATCAGAGAAATCTCTCAATTGACTGCATACACTGCTAATCACCTGGAAAACCTGCAACCTTTTTTTGCGTATATCAATGCGTTCCAGGTTTAGATGGGCCCAATCAAGGAGATTAGTGAGAAGATTATACGCATTATTCACACTGGCGTGAAGGTTTTTCATTAAGTCTTGCCTTTCTTGTTCATCAATGTGGTATTCTTCATCGGCCAGAATTTCTGTGATTCCTAATAAACCATTGAAGGGGGTCCTGAGATCATGAGCGATGATCGAGAAAAGTTTTACCTTTGTCTGATTTGAACGTTCGAGCTCTTTTTCAGTGTTCTTTAAATCAGTGATATCTGTATGTGCTCCTAACATACGGATGGCTTTCCCCTGTTCATTCCTGATTGCAAGTCCCCTACACCTTACCCATACAGTAGAGCCATTTTTATGTGTGTACCGTACAATTTGATCATACGGATGAGTGGGATCTGCACAGTGTTTTTCAAGATTCTCCATGGCCAATTCTAAATCTTCCTTGAATATAACCTCTTGCCATTCTCTTGCCAGGTGTTTCTTTTCGTTAGGATCATGTCCCAGTATTTCCCAGAACTTAGCACTCATCCATTCGTTTTCAGGGCTTTCTAAATCCCAGTACCAAATGCCGTCTAAAGATCCCAATTGAATAAACTCGAATAGACTAGTATCATTTTTTATCAAATCATACAACTCTCTTTTCAGGTAATTTTCATTCATGCTCAATCATGCCTCATTTCTTATGATAAAATCTACCAGGCTTCCATCACATAAGCCTTATCCAGTAAAGTTCCCGCCAAATCGGAATAACCACTCTCACAAACCGTTGTTCAATATTATCTCAAAACAACCATCACATTTCAACAAAAAGAATTCAAAACACAAAATGTCTGTGTAGAGTGATATACTTTATGATAGATTAATCCTACTCCCAATTAAGAGGAGCGAAGACAAATGATAAAAGGCGAACATATTGACTTAAGGTTAGTAACAGATCTCGATTTACATTATCTCTATTCAGTGATGAATGACTCATCGAATACAGGTGAACATTGGCCTCTCATGCTGGAGACCAGAAAATCATTCCTGGATAAGTTCGCACAGACAGGGTTTTGGAGCAATCAGTCTGGAAAAATGGTCATAGTAGACAAGAAAGATAATATTTTAGGTGAAATAAACTATTTTAAAGGTTTGTGGTACATGCCCGGCTATGAGATCGGCTATCGAATATACTGTCCTAAAGACAGAGGAAAAGGATTTGCCAGTGAGGCCCTGGCGCTTTTTGTAGATTTTATCTTTAAAGCAAGGGAGATTAACAGGCTGGAAATAGAAGCTGACGTGGATAATCTGGGTAGTATTCGAATTGCAGAAAAATGCGGATTTATAAGGGAAGGAATTAAAAAACAGTCCTCCTATGTCAATGGCAGATACCGAGATAATATGTTGCTGGCACTCATTAAAGAAGATTACTTTGCATAAAACCAGGCCATACAAAAATCCCCTCCAATGATATGCTCCCTTTATGAGAGACAGTGAAAAAGAAAAACACTGTTAATCATGAAGGGAGCATATCACTTTATCGGTGGAGGAAGGCTTCAACTATAAGTCAGGTGCCTGTTCCACTGACCAGTTAGAGACCTGGTCCTGGATGGTGGCAATGGTGGCGCGCTGAATTTGGACAGTAACCACGGCAATGTCCTTCCCGGTGATAAAAGGTTCCATGCCCGGATGCCGCTGCAAGTGGGCCTGCCGATAGAAACTGTCCTGGCTTGGGTTCTCCACATGGGCTTTTCCATACACAGTGCAACTCACCGGAGGACGGTTATCATTTGACAAATGGGTAAACAGCAAGGCAACATAAGGGTTATGGTGCATGTATGACATTTTAGTGGTATCGGCACGGCTGGTCAGAATGACCAGCTCTTTTTCATGCAGGTACGTAAAATTCATGAGGCTGATATGAGGCCGGTCTTGGTGACTGGTGGACAAGAAACAGAGTTTTTCTTTTTCCAGCAACGTAAGCAGCTTTTCAGGAATGGTCATGGCGTTATCTCCTTTGGGCGAGAATACTTTCATGTGTGACTTGATCATTGATGGTGAGTATCTGATACCCCGGACCACTGCTGCAAATCATCGTCTGGGGAAAGATATTCATATCGAGATCCGCTAAAGTTAACTGAAAGAAATGAGACAAAAAAGGCATTAAATCAACTCAGAAAATGACCCATGCAGGCCCGGGAGCAGATGAATGACACCAGCGAAATCATGGGGACGTTACCCGCGGCTCACATTTTCTGTGAGTCGTGGGAAATGTCCCTGTGGCTCGCTCTTTATGTGATCTTGTGGTTTTGCCTAACCGCACTTAGTCTTTACTCCCCAGCGCCGTAATACTCTTGGCCAGCTCATGAACACTCGCCGATAAGCCCTCAATCTTTCCCTCCAGACGTACCAATAAATAAATGGACAGCACAATGGGGAACCCAACATTGGCCACAGGGGTCAGTAGTTCATTCATATTCGCCCAGAATTTTGTTATGGATGTCGATTTTCTTAATATTGGCTAACACATTTGTTTTTGGCATGGTTCACCTCCTTCATTATTTCCTCGCATCTTTCTATCCTCTCCATTTGGCTGGCACCTCCCGCACATCCACATGGGTAAAGGTGTCGTACACCCCAATCCCATTAAAACCAACCTGCTCTGCCAGATGAGCCACCTGCTGGGGGCTGAGGCCTGAAATCTGTATGTCGGCTGCCTCTCCCCGCAGGTGATGGCTGGTGGGGCTGCCACCCACTTTCTTATTGTAGGCGGCGTTCCGGTAGCCTGATGTAATAATTACCGGTTTAATGGACAGATCCCGCAGTTGTTGCAGCTTATGCAGCAAATCACTTTTCAGAACAACCTGAAAACTGCCGTCTTTGCATTGAAATTCTTTCAAATGAAAATGAGTGCTTACCTTAATGTTGTTCAGATGACCTTCACCTCCACATAATTAATGATGTTCAACTGATAATAAGCATATATAATTAGGCGATAAAAAAGAAGGTACAGGGACGTTGCAATATGGCAATTTACTTGACTACACGATAAATTTCTAAATATTGACAAAAATATGGATAAAATAAAAAGGGTTTTATAACCATCTGTCGAATAAGTGTGTTAGGATAAAACAAACAGTAACTAACCAGTGTTTAATTTATGTCACACCAAGATACATAGATCGTAAGAACGCCTATTAGGAGTGAAGCCCGATGATCTCGGACATCATCCATGCGGAAAAACTCAACAGCCTGGTGGAAGATCTGTTCATGGAACTCTTCTGTGACACCTTTGGTCCCGAAAAATCCCAGCACATTTTCATACAATACCCCTTCACCGACATCTACGGCAACAGTCGGTTTATTGACTTTGCCATTATTACAAATAAAGATAATATTGATTGATTAGCAATCGATGGTTTTTATTTTTTAATATCAAATCCATCATCGTGTGAGACACTATCATTTTTGTTTAAGTATTTGTATCAAGTCATAGGTGAAAAGTTGTATGGATTTTATAAGGGGGTAAATACATGGCGAGAGAATCAAAAACATGGTCAAAAAACCAAGGATTAGAAAACCAAATAGCGTTAAAGCGTGTTGATTGGTCAATATTCGAGTATGGGATACATATTCCGGTTGAATATCGTCCATTTTTTGAGGAAGCGAACAATAATAAGTTAGTGCCAATCGGAGAAAGTGTTAGTATCATCGTAGTGCTTAATGATATTGAGTATGATGCCGAATTAAGAGCTATCGACCAAACAGTTGAAGTAGATAGCGAAAAATATCAACTGCAAATCCGATACGACAAAAATCAAGACTTGAGGAATGAACTGAAAGATATTTTCTCTAACAGTTTTTATTACATACTGAGGGAGAGGCGATCTGTAACAAATCAAAAGAAAGTTTCTATTTTTGTACCGGATGATGAAGCTGAATACATCGAAATCGAGAAAACAGGTGAACCATTTAAATATCGATTTAACGTCAAATCCCAGAAGTTCAATTACTGGATTTTCCAATGTAACCCTGGTCGATATGACATTAAAAGTGCCTTGGAGAATGACCATGTTACCAAATGGACAGTTGCAGCTCACAAGGATCGTATCCAGCCAAGAGATAAGATCATCTTCTGGGTTACGGGTAATGAAAGCGGTTGTTATGCACTTGGAAAAGCATTATCAGCTCCATATATGACCATGGATGATGAACATGATAGGAAATACTATGGTGATGGAGTTGTCATAGACGAAAGCCTCCGGTGTGATGTTGGAATTGAGATCAACCTGGCGCGTCGTCCAATCCTAAAAAGTCGATTGGTTGATAAACCTGAATTTCAAGACTTCAAGGGTGGCAATCAAGGAACAAATTTTCTCGCGACACAGGAACAATACTTTTCCTTAATAAACATGATATTGGACGAAGAGGGTGGCTTAAATATGTACAAATCCTTTTTGGAACATATCGGCGACAAAAGTGACCTGAGAAACTATCAAAAATCTTACAAAATGGTGATGCTGCTTGAAATGCTGAAACATATGGAACAGTCAGGCAGGATTAAAGCCATAGATCTGGCTCGAAAATGCAAGGAGTATTACGAATATCGAGTGAATCAAGGTCTGTCACCTGACTATGAAGTGAGTACGATTATTTCGAGAATCAAAAATTCATCGGTCGAGCAAGTTCTCAATCATTTTAAGGGAAACCCACTCCAATCATTTAACCGAAACGGTTACCTTTATTTAGTAGTTGATGAGAACGAAGAATATTTCTCGCTCAACAAAGAAATCACAGAGCGACTAACCAATGATGAAAAGCATCGACTGATTGATTTACTGAATCAAAAACTTGCGTTTTATTATGCCACCCAGGAACAAACGGGCGTGGTAATAAACAACACAAGTTTTCGTGCTCTGTTAATTGAAATCATGAATAATTATGTCCATACACGAAATCATGAGCCATTTGGTGGCAACGAATTAGCATGGAAAATTCGTCGCGACATTCCGGACCTAATCATAAGACAGCCATTCATTGATCAAGCCATATATGGTGTGAAGGGAAGCCCCGGTCAAGGCAATTGGGCAAAAGTACCTTGGATAGCGGTGTTTAACCAAAAAATCACAACAACCATTCAAGATGGCGTCTACATTGTTTACCTTTTTTCTGATGATATGTCGAAATTGTATATTACCCTCAATCAGGGATACACAAAAACCCGCCAGAAACTTGGACGTAATGCTACAATTGAACACATGCAAGAGAAAAGCTTGAGGATTAGAAAATTATTTCAAACGATTGAGCCATCTATTCAGTTGAATAGCGAAGTTACTATCGGTGATGATTATTATGAGAAAGGAACCATTGCACATAAACTGTATGAAGTTGACCAATTGCCTTCTGATGATGAACTATTTTCTGACCTTGAAGCGTTTATGAAATTATACGAAAAATATTATGTGTGGTTCCAGGAAAACGAGCAAGAACCAGAAGTAGGCAAGGAAAATGACAATGAGGTGGATAACGAATTGGATCCTATAATTTCTCATATTGATTCGTACAGTTCTATAAAAGAAGAAATAGCAAGAGTTGGTCAGTATATCAGTAACAAAGGGTTCTCTTTTGAAAAAGGCCTCATCGAAAACTTGTATTTGTGTTTAAAATCAAAGCCATTTGTGCTTCTTGCAGGCACATCGGGTACTGGGAAAACAAAATTAATTCGGTTATTTGCAGAAGCAATAGGTGCTACTGTCAAGAATGGGCGATTTAAAATGGTTCCGGTCAAGCCTGACTGGTCGGATGCTACTGATCTACTTGGTTATCGAGATTTGAATGGCAGATTCCATCCTGGGGTTCTCACTAATTTCGTCATTCAAGCTTCAGAGAACCCGTTGTTACCTCATTTTATGTGTCTGGATGAAATGAACTTGGCTCGTGTGGAGTATTATTTCAGCGATATACTGTCCATATTGGAAACCCGAGAAATTGAAAATGAGGGTGTAAAGATTGTCACAGACCCATTAATCCCCAGGGAATACTTAGGGACAGATCCAGACGTGCTCCGCAAGTTTCAATGGCTCACACTACCTGAAAATTTATACTTTGTCGGAACGGTGAATATGGATGAATCCACTTTTCCATTTAGTAAAAAAGTATTGGATCGTGCTAATACGATTGAGTTTTCGTACGTTGATTTAAACCTTCCTGATAATCGAGAAGGTACAGACTCTCAATCAAAAAGCCTTCCAAACCAATTTTTAAAAAGCCGTTACTTGATTCTCAATGACTGCGTCAAAGAGAGCGATTTTGTGAATGAAGTGATCCAAGAATTGACCATCATCAATGATAAACTGATGGAGGCGCAGCTTCATTTCGGCTATAGAATTAGGGACGAGATATGCTTCTATACTATCTACAATAAAGAAAGTCAGCTTATGAGCTTTGAAGAAGCCATCGACCGGATGATACTTCAAAAGATATTGCCGCGCATACAGGGAAGTAGTCCGGTCATAAAACGTGCCCTTCTCGACGTCTTTAAGATTTGCATCAACGATTCGTCCAGTGGTCTCAACCCAGATAGTATCATTTACCCCGAGATGGAGCAAATGATTAAAGGAGATACTGGGGAAAAAACGTACATCCATTCCGCCACAAAACTAACTTATATGATGCGGAGGTTTGAAGAAGATGGCTTCACCTCATTCTGGATCTAACGTTGAAAAACTGGTTAGCATTGTAACTGAAGCTTTTGATGTAACCATTAAGGGAAAGCCAGTTCATCCAAAATATGAAAAGCTTCGGACCAGTGATGCGACTTCAACAATTCGGATAACCAGTAAAGTGCCTTTTGAGGCGGATGTATTTCATCCGTCTATGGAGGCTGAGGTAAAAGAGGAGAAGCACACTTATTATGGGCAGTACCAAACAAGACCCTGCTTTTTTGAAGAACAGTCATATGAATTGATTGTTGAACGCAACGGTGATCAAGAGATTGACTTTTGGCATGAGAGTCAACTGATCCGGCGGCAAGTTCAGCCAGTTGGGAACCGCGGTCGCTTAATGACAGGTATTCTTAATTTTAGATCTGAAATCGGTTATACGGAACTGGTGATCATGGTAGATCGGGAAGAAACTATGACAATCAAAATCGAAGTTTTTCCATCGAAACTTGACTATCAAGCAGATTATTATGCATTGCTTGAAGATGTAAATCATGAGATTCACAACTTAGCTTTTGATTTTTTGAAAAAGACCTACCAGCTTGCATCACCTAACCAGTACATTGGCAATAGCTTGGCAGAGTACTACCATATGCTTCGACTAATTTTTGATCAACTAATGAAAAGCGTTGATTACGTCTTGCAACGTCCGCACCATATTCTACATGAAGAAACTGAAATTATACCGTTTCACAAAATAAAACGGTCCCACAGTAAAACACTCAGGTGGATTGAAAAGAATCCTCAGCATTTAGAGCGAGTTAATCATCAACTATTGCCTCAAAAGGCTCTCTCTGTTCAAAAACGCATGTCATTTGATACCTATGAGAACCGTTTCGTCAAATTTGTTGCTACTTCAGTTAAGAGAAAAATAGATGCCATCCTACGGAGATATGAAAGCATTAATCGAGAACAAGATCCTTTGGTTATTCAGCTGCTAAACGGGATGACCAAAGAGGTGAATCAGCGTTTGGAGTTCTCGATTTTACGTCAAGTTGGGAATTTACATACAGCCCAGTCTCTTTCACTTGTCCTGAATATGGCACCAGGCTACAAAGACATATACAAGTACTATCTTATGCTTCAAAAGGGTCTCTCTGTCAATGGTGAAATCTATCAGTTATCCATGAAAAACGTTTCAGAGCTTTATGAATACTGGTGTTTTCTGAAGCTTAATGGTCTTATGGTGAATAAGGAGTATGAGCTAATTAAACAAGATTGTATAAAAGTCGATCATTCTGGGCTAACCGTTAATTTGGTCAAAGGTGCCAGTTCAACAGTGCAGTACCGTGTCCCAGCAACGGATGAACGAATTAGAATTACGTATAATCCAAGCAACAAACGTATGCCTACAGTTTCGCAGCGGCCGGACAGCATCTTATCCATTGAAAAGAAAGGTTCAAAATGTGAGTATGAGTACATATTCGATGCAAAATATCGTATCAATCCTGCAGTCGAAGATACACTTTATTATAAAGTCTATCGGAATCCTGGACCAGAAGAAGACGACATTAACACCATGCATCGATACCGTGATGCCATCGTCATCAAGAATAAAGAGAATGAAACAGCTTTTCATCATAGAATGTATGGAGCATATGTGCTGTTTCCATACTGTGAGGAAGAACAATATCAGCAACACCGTTTTTACCAAAGCATTAAGGAAGTAAACATTGGAGGCCTTCCATTCTTGCCAGGTGCCACAACCTTGGTCTCCAATTTGATAAAGGAGCTCGTTGAAAGTTCATCAGATTCGGCATTCGACAAAGCCGTATTACCCGTTGGTGTATATGATTATCTTGAAAAAATCGATTTTGCAGACCGAAATGTATTGGTCGGCATGTTGAGAAGCACAGAACAATTCAAGAAGTGTATTGAGGGTAGTTTTTACTACATTCCTAAAAAGGCAGTTGCTGAACATCGACTCAATATCAAATATATTGCATTATATCAGTCCATCAACTTATTTAATGGTGATGCAGCGATCCGGTATGTCGGCGAAATAGAAGTGGTGAAAGAGCTGCCAAGGTATAAAATCACTGAAATACCATCACATTCGGATGAATTGTGTTACTACTTTTCGATTATGAAATGGATTGAACTCACCAACCCGGTTCAAATAGAAGGTGGGGGATTGAGAGACAGGATTTATACGAATCGACGACTAATGGATGTCGCAGAGATAACTTCAGAACTTAATTGCAAGTCTAAAGAACAATTTCGTGATATAAGAGAACGTGAACGAGAAAAGCGATTTAGATTGATCGGTAGGGTTGAACAGGTCGACTGATATTTATTGGGAATGACTGGATTTTTGAAAAGGAGGGTTAATCATGGCGTTTATAGGAAAAAGCAATGGATCAGCAATGGAAAAAGTCAATAAGACTCGGGTACATCACGAAGTTGAGTGGACCTATACTGTTTTTAAAGATGATCAGCTAAATACGATACTTCAGATTGATACGTATGGGAAAGGGTCAAGAAAAATGCAAGGTAAGATAAGTCAATCTATTCAAATGGACAGAGAAAGCGCGCTACGAATTCAAAGCATCATCAAATCAACATTCTCAGACATTAATGAAAAATGAATATGTACTTGGAGGAATAGTATGATGATCTGTGTCACTGCAGCCATCATCACCGATAACGACAATCGCATACTCATTGCTCGTCGAAAGCCAGGAAAGTCCTTGGCGGGTTACTGGGAGTTTCCTGGCGGCAAAATTGAAGATGGCGAAACCCCGGAGGAAAGCCTAGCGCGTGAGTTAAAGGAAGAAATGAACCTGGTGGTGCGTGTTGGCTCATTTGTAGGGGAGAATGTGCATCACTATGAGGGATTTTCTATTCGACTCATGGCATATCAAACTGAAATTGTAACGGGTGAGATGCAGTTGACAGACCATGATCAGGTGGTCTGGGTGACGATGGATGAGATGAAGGAGTATCGCTTGGCACCGGCAGATGTGCCTTTGTTAGAGATGATGAAGTTTTGAGTATCTCAGATTACGATGAATCTATACCCGATTAGCAGCGACTGAAAGGAGCATTCCATGAAAATCGGCCTACGCACACCAAGCTTAAAGAAAAGAGTAAGAGCCCGCACCACTGGCAAGATCAAGCGTCAGGTAAAGGGAGCTGTTAATCCCCTATATGGTATAAAAGGCATGGGTTACGCGAAGAACCCCAAGCGAGCCATAAAGAATAAGATCTACAAGAAAACCACCTTTGACCTGTTTGGCATGTTGAAGAAACTGTTCAAGTAGACAGGAGGGTCTTTCCATGGCCAGGATGATTCCCGATGTAAACCCCATGACCATTGAGGTGAAGCAGGGGGATGTGATGTACCTGTCTCTTATACACATCTCCGAGCCCAC
>JAGXHW010000028.1 GCA_024635995.1 Clostridiaceae bacterium | reverse complement strand
TAGTATACACTATAGCGGGGAGTAAGATGGCTGCAATTGGCCATCTTTTTCCTTTTTTTTGCAAAAAAAGTGAAAGAATCAGTATCCTCATTTAAGAGTGTACTGATTCTTTTTTTTAAGGCTATTTCCCGACAGCCCCTTCTTTGAGGGATTAAACCAATTAAAGATCAAATTCCACTGAATACCTTTCATTGGACCTTGAACAATTTACCTCTGTCTCAAAGAAATCAGTAAGATTATCTTTTGTCAATAAATCCTGTGTGTAGCCAGAGGAGTGAATTTCTCCCCTTCTCATCAATAAGGTATGTGAGAATGTAGGAAGGATTTCTTCGGTCTGATGTGTTACATAAACAAGTGTTGGGGAATCTTTGCTTCTACTCATAACTTCAATGGATTTTAGTAGCTTTTCTCTGGAGAATATATCAAGCCCCGAGCATGGCTCGTCCAAAATCAAGAGCTTAGGTTTTGACATAAGTCCTCTTGCAATAAGAACTCTTTGCTTCTCACCTTGCGATAAGGTGTTGTATCTTCTATTGGCGAGAATTCCACAGTCTAGAGAAGACAAGAGTTCAAGCGCATAATCCTTGTCTTCTTCCAGAGGCTCATTAAAAAGACCAATTGAAGCATATTTTCCACTGATTACAATTTCCATCGCTGTTTCATTACCATACAATCTTTCCTGAAGAGCAGTACTAACCCATCCTATGGATTTTCTCAATTCCCTTAGATCATACCTGCCAAACTGTTTGCCAAGTACTGAGACATCGCCCCTTGAAGGGAATATATATCCGTTTATCATATTTAAAAGTGTAGTTTTACCAGAACCATTCAATCCAAGTATAGCCCAATGTTCTCCCTTCTGAACTTTCCAACTCATATCCTTCAATATGTATTTTGAATCTCTCCAAATTGATACGTTTTCAATATTTATTATCATCTGATGTACTTCCTTTCTGTATGAATCTTTTGATGATTATAACATTTTATTACAAACTAGAAAACCCGAATCCATCAGTTATTATATTTTTTGCAGATAAGAATCAATTTCCACACCAGTCATAGTTTTTATCTAGAGGGAAATGATTGTGACCAAAATCAAGATTGCAATCAAGGGATTTATTTCATATTTTCCAATAAGGCCTATTATCTCAAAGACTAAAGGGATATTAATAATAAATAGCATTGATAAGAGGTTACATGGTATCATATTGGAAATAGACGTAAATCATAAAAGGGAGGACAGACAATGACAGGAAAATTGAGCACAAACTTAATGAAGAGATTGGCTGTTAGTTTTATTGCAGTGGGAGTTCTGCTGATGCCAGCTTATGCAAGAGCGACAGGTGCAACTCTGCAGAACCACAATGTAAATTACTCTGGAGGAACAAAGTCTATTAGTGTAATCTGGACGAATCTTAATGACAAGAGAGTAAGAATTGAAACAGTATTGGCAAAGGGTGCAGTTGGGCAAACAGATACACTTGTAAATATTGTTAACTCAGCATCTGATTCAGATGGCAAGGCAGTTGCAGGAATAAACGGTTCATTCTTTGAGGCTTATACTGACTTTCAACCAGCGGGGACACTCGTAAGTGCCGGTCAGATAAGGCATATTTCAAACACAGGTTCAATGTTTATTGTTGATACAGATGGAGAGGCAAAGGTGGATTCTCTTTACATAGGAATTCAGGGAGGAATCAACAACCAATGGGAATGGCCAAATAACTGGTATGCGTGGAATATAAACCACTTTTATACAGACCCTGCTGCGGTGATGGTGTTTGATTCCAACTATAAAGGACCAAGACCAGCCCACAGCTTTACGTCAATTCAAGTAGATAAGGGGATTGTAACATCAATCGGAAAGGGTGGTTTTAATATCCCTCAGGAAGGATTCCTGCTTCTTACGAATGATCAAAATATGATAGGTAAATTTAAAGTCGGAAGTACTGCTGACTTCAGATATGGAATATATGAAAACGATTATATAGCAAAGCCACATACTGGGCGAGAGGTTGATTTTACAACTGTAAGAACAGCAACTGGAGCAGGCCCCACTCTTGTGAAGAACGGGCAGATTGTTGTAAATCCAGCATTGGAAGGATTTACAGAGGAAAAAATACTTAACAACAGAGCAAGAAGAAGCTTTATCGGAGTTACAGCTGATGGCAGAATGGGTTTTGCAAGTCTAGATGGTGTAAATGTAAGTGAACTTGCAGAAATAGCCAAAGCTCTTGGAATGAAGGATGCCATGAATCTTGATGGTGGAGCTTCCAGTGGAACGGTATACAATGGGAAGAACGTTGTAAGGGAAGGTAGACTATTAAGTAACGCTATTGTTATAAAATACCTTAACAATGAGCCAATATCAGTAAACTTGAATAGTTCTCCAATAATTTTTGATACAGATCCTTTTATTGATTCAGCAAACAACAGGACGCTTGTTCCACTTAGGGGAATAGCAGAATCACTTGGTGCAATCGTAGGCTGGGATCAGGCGACGTCATCTGTTCTGATTGATAGACAGGGAACAAGCCTTCGACTTAAGGTGGGAAGTCCGGATGTGTATGTAAATGGTGAGAAGAATACCATGGATGCACCAGTGGTTTTGAGAAATTCCAGGACCTATGTACCAGTTAGGTTCATTACTGAATTTTTTGGAGGAGAAGTAAACTGGAATGGAAATACCAAGACAGTTGAGCTTCAGATATCAAGATCATCCGATACAATGGAAAAGGCAGAATAAGTCCAGTGCAAAAGAGTACTACCAGCTGGCAATAGACAAGGGCCTATCCGGTGCCGGTCTTGATTATGCCAGGGACTACTTAAAAAAATAAGCGCAGAATTAATTGTAAGGGAAGCAATATGAGACTTTTCTGATGACCCTAATACCATTATAGATTTAGAAACCCCTGAATACATTAAAAATACTTTGATTCAGGGGTTCGTTGTTCTTTGGATTGTATATATAAAGATATTGCATGCTTTTAATCGGCATTCTATTATAATCATCGTAGATCTGTTGCTTGTTTAGTAATTAATTAGTGCAATTTGGGTATAAAGCTAAGGTCAGGAGATAGTAAAAGGAAGGGGTAGTACGTGATGGATTTCAATCAGAATAATTACAAGGGTTTTAAATTTAATTTTGATTTCGGAAAAGGGCAACAACAAGACATGAAAGGTCAATCTCAAAGCTTTAAAGAATCTTTTGCAGAATTAAAAAGAAAGATAAAGGATCGCGACAGCAACCGCAAGGGTAAAAATCCGTTGTTAATTATCTTTGCAGCCTTGGTCATCATGTTCATAATATTCTTTTTGACTTTGCCTGCTCTGAATTACATGGCACCAGAGTTTTATTCTTTCTTGATAACCGCAGTTATTGTGTATAACGTCTTGAATCTTGTTTTCGGTAAAATGTCAATTCTACGTACGGGCACAATATCAGTAGCTATGATAGCTATTCTAGTCATTGCGCCAATTGTTCTCGGATTCTTATCTCAGCCGATTTTTAGGGCAAAGAGTTACTCTAGACTTATACTTGTTGAAGATGCGAACTTTGCAGATACTGTTAAGGAAATAAGCTACGACAAGGTACCCATAGTGGATCGAGATGCAGCTGTAGTAATAGGATCTAGACAAATGGGTTCTGTCCAGGAAGTTGTATCCCAATTTGAAATAAATGATAATTACACTCAGATAAATATTAAAGGTGTACCAGTTAGAGTATCACCGCTTGCTTACTCAGATATCATTAAGTATTTCATAAACTTCAGGAATGGAATTCCATACTATGTCAGAATAGATATGGCAACACAGGAAGCAGAATTGACTAAACTAGTCAAACCTTTGAAATACTCAAAGAGCGATATATTGATGAGGAACATAACAAGACACAATAGATTCAAGTATCCTACTAAAATGTTTGGTGAAACCAATTTTGAAGTGGATGATGAGGAAAATGGTTTCTATATAACTTCTGTTCTTACAAGGCGCATTGGGATATTGGGGGGGACCGATGTCGAAGGGGCTATCGTCACCAATGGAAGCACTGGAGAATCAAACTATTACAAGATAACAGACGTCCCATCCTGGGTGGACCGTGTTTATCCATCCAGCCTGATTATTCAACAGCTGGACTACAGGGGTAAATTTACAAGTGGATTTATAAACTCCATAATCGGTCAGCAAAATGTTACTAAAACAACTCAAGGCTACAACTATGTTCCGCTGAACGATGATATTTACCTTTACACAGGGGTAACTTCCATTCGAAGCGATTCCTCAAATCTGGGATTCTACTTTGTAAATTTGAGAACCAAGGAAGCTAATTTCTTCTCAGTTCCATCAGCGGATGAGGTATCTGCAATGAACTCGGCTGCCGGACAGATTCAAGAGAAGAACTACACTCCTGCTTTCCCAATTCTTTTAAACATTAAGGATCGTCCAACTTATTTGATCGGATTGAAGGATGTTTCCGGTCTTGCTAAAATGTTCGCGCTTGTAGATGCTGAAAACTATCAAAATGTTAGCGTTGGCAACACTGTCCAAGAAGTAATTGACCAGTACTACTCGAGATCGGACACATCAAGTCTTCCAGGTGCTGATGCCGATGAACGGACCATTGTGATCGAAAAGATTCAGAGTGTGGTAATTGAAGGTAATACCATCTTTTACATTATGGCCGAGGATGACTCTGATGTATATGTTGGGAATGCAAAGACCTTGGGAGCGGAAATAGTATTTGCCAAGCCTGGTGATGCTCTGAATATCTTTGGTAACCCAAGAGAAAATCAATTCGACATCCTTGAAATCAGACCTTGATAAGAATACCATCCAGTCAAGAAAGCAATGTTTCTCAAAAGATCAAGTAGAAACAATTATGATTCTCAGTAAATAAATAGCTAAAATACAAAGTGCACTTTAAAAGCTTTTATAAGCTTTAAGGTGCACTTAAAATTTTTGTAGGTATTAAACTGTATTCAATTAACATAATATAAAAACCATCTAAAAAAGAAAATGCACAATAAATAGTGCACCAAGATTTTAAATAAAAAAATGACTTCATAAATAAATATTGAAATTTGAACATTTGTCATAAATTAACTACAAAGTTCAGAAAATATCTCATTTGTGGCTAAATTCCGACTAATAAGAAAATAGATTTTAATTTACATAATTCTATTTTACTTTGGGTAAAAGTCTGCTATAGTATTCGTAGTTGTAGCGTTAAACAATTAACAAAGGAGTGATAATATGATGACTAGAACATTAAGCCAGGACCTGTATGATCAGCTGGAGGGTTACATTGATTCAATTGAACCAACAGAGGCAGCTCTCATAGAAGTCCTGCACGAGGCACAGCATATTTTTGGCTATTTACCTATGGAAGTCCAGTTGTTCATAGGTGAGAAGCTACATGTTCCCGCATCAAAGGTTTTTGGCGTTGTTAGCTTCTACTCATATTTTACCACCGAACCAAAAGGTAAGTATGTCATAAACATTTGTACTGGCACCGCATGCTTTGTAAGAAATGCCGAGTCTATAGTGAGAGAGTTTGAAAAGGCTCTGAACATTAAGACAGGCGAAACAACTGGGAATAAAAAGTATACAATCGACTGTCTCAGATGTGTAGGAGCTTGTGGACTCGCGCCTGTTGTAATGGTCAATGAAGATGTTTATGGAAAAGTAACAGTGGATGATGTTTACAAGATTATTGCCAAATATACTGAGTAGGAGGTGGATGTTATGGAGAGAATAAATAATCTTGATACCCTGATTCAAATGCAAAAAGAGTTTGAGAATATAATGGAGATAAGAAAATCCACTGTAACAAATACAGAACGTAGAGAACTTCTTATCTGTGGTGGAACCGGATGTGTGTCTTCCGAGAGTCTTAAACTCCTTGAAAATCTAAAAGATGAAATAAAGAAGCATGGACTGGAAGATAAGGTCAGAGCATCGATAACCGGTTGTTTTGGATTTTGTGAAAAAGGACCAATTGTAAAGGTATTTCCTGAGGATGTTTTCTATGTGGGAGTGACTCCTGGAGATGCTGCCAATATTGTTAGCACTCATCTTGTACAAGGAAGAAAAGTTGAAAGGCTACTATATGAGGAACCGGCCCTTAAGAAGAAGGTGGATACCCAGCATGAAATGGAATTTTACAAGAAGCAGAAGAGAATTGCCCTAAGAAACTGTGGACTTATAAACCCTGAACTTATTGAGGAATATATTGCAAACAGGGGTTATGAAGCATTGGGAAGGTGTCTGCTTGAAATGACACCTAAAGAGGTAATACATATAATTAAAACTTCGGGTTTAAGAGGAAGAGGCGGTGGAGGATTTCCGACTGGCCTGAAGTGGGAATACGCCAGCAAAATGGATTCTCCAATCAAATATGTTGTTTGCAATGCGGATGAAGGAGACCCTGGAGCTTTTATGGACAGATCAATTCTTGAAGGAGATCCACATAGCATAATAGAAGCAATGGTAATTACTGGATATTCAATAGGTTCCAACAAAGGCTTTGTATATATTCGAGCTGAATACCCCCTGGCTATAAAGAGATTGAAGAATGCACTAAAACAAGCAAAACAGGCGGGTTTGCTCGGGCAGAATATCATGGGAACAGGATTTAATTTTGATATTGATATCAAGTATGGGGCAGGGGCATTTGTCTGCGGTGAAGAGACTGCTCTGATACATTCAATTGAAGGTGGAAGAGGAGAACCTACAACAAAGCCACCATTCCCTGCAGAAAAGGGCTTGTGGGATAAGCCTACTTCTGTAAACAATGTTGAAACCTTTGCAAATGTACCGGCAATTATAATCAACGGAGCATCCTGGTACAACAAGTTTGGAAGCGACACCTCAAAGGGTACCAAGGTATTTGCTCTCGCAGGAAAAATTAACAATGTAGGACTGGTTGAGGTTCCAATGGGAATATCATTACGGGAGATAATCTACGATATTGGCGGTGGAATAAAGGATGGGAAGGAGTTTAAGGCAGTTCAGACCGGTGGACCCTCAGGCGGGTGTATTACCGCTGATCAGCTTGATGTAAAGATTGATTACGAATCCCTTTACTCCATAGGATCCATGATGGGTTCAGGCGGAATGATTGTTATTGATGAGGACAACTGTATTGTAGATATCGCTAAGTTCTATCTACAGTTTACAGTCGAAGAATCATGTGGTAAATGTACACCTTGCAGGGTTGGAAACAAAAGGCTTTATGAGATGCTCACAAAGATAACAGAAGGCAAGGGAACAGAAGAGGATCTTGAAACCCTTAGAACATTAGCAGAAACCATAAAGCTTACATCTTTGTGTGGTCTGGGTCAGACTGCTCCAAATCCTGTACTTTCGACAATGAAGTATTTTCATGAGGAATATCTTGCACATGTAAGGGACAAGAAATGTCCGGCAGGAGTATGCCAGTCACTTCTACGATATACTATCAGTGAAGAGAAATGTATCGGCTGTACAAAATGTGCCAGAGTATGTCCGGTCTCCTGCATAAGCGGTAAAGTAAAGGAAGTTCATGTAATTGATCAGGATTTGTGCATAAAATGTGGAGCTTGCTTTGATGCTTGTCCCGTTAATGCTATTTCGAAAGGATAGAGGTGAGATGAATGGTAAATGTTAATATAAATGGTAAGATGGTTCAGGTTTCTGAAGATACGACTATCCTGGAGGCAGCTAAGCTTGTGAATGTTAAAATACCAACCTTGTGTCATCTTGACCTTCACGATATAAAGATGGTCAACAAGGCTGCAAGTTGCAGAGTGTGCGTTGTGGAAGTGGAAGGAAGAAAAACTCTTGCACCTTCATGCGCAACCCCTGTATTCGATGGAATGGTTGTTAAGACAGATACTAAAAAAGCAGTCAAGGCCAGAAGAACAGTTATGGAACTATTACTTTCAGACCATCCGAAGGATTGTCTGATATGTGAGAAAAATACGGAATGCGAACTGCAGGCACTGGCTGCGGAGATGGGTCTGAGACACGTAAAGTACGAAGGAGAAATTTCTGAATTTCCAATAGATGACAGCAGTTTCTCTATTGTAAGGGATATGACAAAATGTATCATGTGTAGACGATGTGAAACCATGTGCAATGAGGTGCAGACGGTACACGTTCTTTCGGGACTTGGAAGGGGATTTGATACAGTTGTAGGCACTGCATTCAATCTCCCGATGTATGAAACAAACTGTACATTCTGTGGGCAGTGTCTGGCAGTTTGTCCAACAGCTGCACTTGCAGAGGTCAACAATGTACCAAAGGTTTGGGATGCCATAAACAATGAGAAAAAATATGTTGTAGTTCAGACTGCACCAGCAGTAAGGGTTGCCTTGGGTGAGGAATTTGGAATGGAACCGGGAACTGTAGTTACAGGAAAGATGGTTGCAGCATTGAGGAGCATTGGATTTGACAAGGTCTTTGATACTGATTTTGCTGCAGACCTTACAATAATGGAAGAGGCCTCAGAATTCGTTCATAGGTTGAAACATGGCGGAAAGCTACCAATGCTTACAAGCTGTTGTCCTGGATGGGTAAAATTCTTTGAGCATCAGTTCAATGATATGCTCGATATTCCATCAAGCTGCAAGTCACCTCACGAGATGTTTGGGTCTGTTGCCAAGTCATATTTGGCAGAGAAAATGGGAATAGATCCTAAACAGATGGTTGTGGTTTCTGTTATGCCATGTGTCGCTAAAAAGTATGAGGCAGCAAGACCAGAGCTAGGCCACGGCGGGACAAAGGATGTTGATATAGTAATCACCACCAGGGAATTGGCTAGAATGATAAATGAAGCAGGAATAAGCTTCAATCATCTGGAAGATGAGGAGTTTGACAATCCTCTTGGAGAATCAACAGGTGCTTCAGTTATCTTTGGAGCAACAGGAGGTGTTATTGAAGCGGCATTGAGAACGGCATATGAATGGCTGACGGAAGAAACGCTTGAGAATGTTGAATTTGAAGCATTAAGAGGCATTGAGGGCACAAAGGAAGCAACAATTAGTATAAATGGAGAAGACATCCATATTGCAGTAACTCATGGACTTGGAAATGCAAGAAATCTTCTTGAAAGAATAAGAAGAGGCGAGGCTCAGTACCATGCAATAGAGATCATGGCTTGTCCAGGAGGGTGCATTGGAGGAGGGGGACAGCCTTTCCACCACGGGGATCTGGAAATACTCGAAAAGCGAATAGCGGGAATATACTCGGAGGATAGGGCTAAGACTATAAGAAAGTCACATGAAAACCCAATGATTAAGAAAATATACGAGGAGTACCTGGGAGAACCTTACGGCAAGAAGGCCCATGAGCTTCTTCATACCTATTACGTACCAAGACAGAAAATGTAGAATTAGAAAAAGCAGTTGCAGCCATTTATACGGTTTGCAACTGCTTTTGTATTATTCAATAATAAACTCAGGTACTCCTGATCCTTCAAATATTTTTCCACCAATACTACTTGCAATTGCTTCTGCATATTCCTTGTCAGGGAAATCTCTTACATATTGCCCATCAGAATAAAGCCTGTATGGGAAGTATCCTTTTTTTTCTCCCAATGCTTCATAGTACAAAGGCAATAACCAGGTTTTTTTGTAAACTTGCAAATATGTCTTGTTACTTGAAGGCAATGCTGTATTATAGGGCAGTGTTTCGACCGTCAGGGATGGCTTCAATGAAATTGAAACATGATAAGAAGTAGAATATCCGCTGCCTTTTCCTGTATCAGAAATTAATCTGTAACCGGTTATATTTTTGGTTATTTGAGCCAGCTCCAGAGCATTTTCTCTGTACGAATCAGGATACCACATATATTCATAATAGACCAAATCTCCTCTGGAATGATAGGAAACATAACTCCGGAAATCATAAGAAGCCATGTAGTTCATAACAGCCTTTGTCTCAGGTTCGCTGCCTGCATAAGATCCTGGATAAAATTCACCTGAAGGCACACTGGAAAAGAAGCTTCCAGGGTATTTTTGCCATTTGTCTTCCAATATTCCAGATTGTCTATCAAGATGAAAATCAGGAAAGTTCTTATTTAAGTCAACCCCTGCAATATTTGCCTTCCACTGAGAATAATTCTTGTCATCGATTCCAAGTAGCATCTCACGCGCAGAAGGTGTTATAACTGAATCAGGTCCGAATTTAGACAAATCATGACCGTCTGGATTAACGAGTGGTACAAAATGTAAAACTGATTTTGAAAGTATCTCCTGCAGATTAAAATTTGGAATATGTGAATCCTTGTAGTAATCCGTAGCATAATCCTCAATCTGCTTTATAAGTATGGCAGGATTAACCGTTTCTCTTCCATGAACACCAGCTTCAATATAATAATGCATCCTCGCGACATTGAAATCTGATTTAGCAACCATTTCCGAAGCATTTTTTGTCATTACAAGCGAGTAAATCTCCTTTTTATCGTGTGAATACCCAATTGTATTATACGAAATAATTTCAGGATATCGATTTGCAAGTTCCTTTGCAATATTTGAGTAATCATGAGATGAATATGATGAACCAATCTCAAGTTCTAACAAAGGACTTTTCAAATAGTCATCAATTGGAAGTGCTTTATATTCACTTTCAATCTGAACTACTGGGTCGCTTGTTTCTCCCGGAGGATCTGATTCTACATTTGAATTCGAAATGGCAGGCGACAATGCCATTACAAACAAAACCGTATAGACAATAAGCTTACTTATCATTGGCCTGCCTCCTTTCAATAAACAGCGAACAATCATTCGTTACATTCGTTACATATTTTTATACCCTTAAAGCCTTAAATCAACCGATTTTGCATAGCGACGCGTTAAACCAAGAAGTTAAATGGGTAGATATAATACACAAGAGGGATATCGGACGGTTTGATAAATCATTATGCAGGGAGGGAAAACTATGAAAAAAATCCTAGTAACCACTGATGGATCTAAATATTCCCAAAAAGCACTCTTCAAGGCTAAGCAGATGGCAACGGAAATGAATTGTGAGGTTACGATATTGTCAGTCGTAAATCTATGGGACAATATCTATACTCACAACATGGATGTAAAGGCGCAGCTTGGAAAATCAGAGATGGAGCGAACACAAGCCATATTAAAAGAAGCAGAGGAAATATTTGTAGGATTTGAAGGAGAGATGACCACTGTTTACAAAGTTGGAGACGCCGTGGATGTAATTGTTAAGTTTTCTGAGGAAGGCGATTATGACCTTGTGGTAATGGGCAGCAGAGGTTTAGGAGCATTCTCAAGAACTCTTTTGGGGAGTGTATCAGACAAAGTAATTCATCACATCAATACATCAGTATTGATAGTTAAGTAGAAAATCATTACTCATCAGATTCTCCATAAAGGAGAGTCTGAATTTTTTGTTGCATATATTCAACAAAATTGCAAAAAAAATTTGATAATGGGTGTTTATATGATACAATAATGGGCAGGGGAATTATAAACCAATTTATTTATAAGGAGCGGTAAAAGTGATAATTGAACATTTTCTAGAAATGTTAGTGCCATACATAACTAGTAGTTTGGAGCTTATTGGAGTTGCGATAATATCAATAGCTGCGGTTAGGGGAGTATTTCAGTTTTTTGAAAATGGATTCAACTTTCGCGGCGACGATGTATCTATTGATTTTGCAAAGGCCATGGCTCTTAGTTTGGAATTCAAGCTTGCTGCGGAGATTATCAAGACAGTAGTCATAAGAACCATTGATGAGTTTATTATACTTGCATCCGTTGCGATACTAAGGGTTGTTCTTTCATTTGTACTTCACTGGGAGCTTAAGAGTGGAGCCAAGAATGTAGACACTTATTGTGAAGATCCAGAAGAACTTGCAACTGATCCAAACCAGAACGTACATCAAATGAGATAAGAAAAAACAGAGAGTAATATATTGATTTAAAGCAATCGATATATTATTTTTTTGTAATTATTACATATTTTCAGAATTATCCTATATAATAGAGAGTAAGACAAGCCATAAACGATAGGTCAAGGTAGATTTTCTTGATAGCATGGACGTAAATTTTGTAGTTTAAGAAAAACGAACTTTCCTATTCGTAATAATAAAATCTATACGGGAGTGATTAAATGAAAAAGCTATTAACCGGAAACGAGGCAATTGCAAGAGGGGCTTACGAGGCAGGTTGTCATGTAGCCACAGCTTACCCGGGAACGCCTAGTACTGAGATCCTGGAAAACGTTTCCACGTATCAGGAGATCTATTCAGAATGGTCTACAAATGAGAAGGTAGCAATGGAAGTTGCAGCAGGTGCATCAATTGCCGGAGCAAGATCCATGGTAGCCATGAAGCACGTCGGACTTAATGTAGCTGCAGACCCATTGTACACAATTGCATATGAAGGTGTTAATGGAGGTCTTGTAGTTATAACTGCGGATGAACCGGGAATGCACAGTTCACAGAATGAGCAGGACAACAGATTGACGGCAATCCATGCCAAGATCGCACTAATGGAACCTTCAGACAGTCAGGAATGCAAGGACTACATCAAACAAGCATTTGAAATATCAGAAGAGTTTGATACACCTGTACTTTTCAAGGTAACTACAAGAATCTGTCATAGCAAGAGTGCAGTTGAACTCGAAGACAGAGTTGAGGTGCCAATTAGAGAGTATGTTAAAGACACAAAAAAATACATAATGGTACCAGCTCACTCAAAATTGAAACATATACAAATGGAAGAGGAGAGAATTCCTAGACTGCAGGAGTTTTCAAATACGACAGGATTGAATAAAATTGAGTGGAATGACAGAAAAATCGGCATAATAACATCCGGAGCAAGCTATGTACATGCAAAGGAAGTATTTGAAGATACAGTTTCATACCTTAAGGTAGGATTCAGCTGGCCACTTCCAGATGAGAAGTTCAAGGAATTTGCAGCTGGTGTAGAGAAGATTTATGTTATCGAGGAAAATGAGCCTTATATGGAGAAGCACATAAAGGCAATGGGTATTGAGTGTACCGGCAAGGAAATCTTCTCAGTATGTGGTGAAATAAATCCACAGATAATTAGAGAGGCTATTCTTGGTGAAAAACCAGAAGAAGGTTACAGCATGGAGATAGTTGCTCCAACCAGACCACCAGCACTTTGTGCAGGATGTCCTCACAGAGGAATATTCTATGAAATGTCCAAGCATAAGAACAAGATAAACGTAACTTCTGACATAGGATGCTACACGCTTGGAGCGATGGCACCTCTGAATGTTGGAGATACCGTTATCTGCATGGGAGCCGGTATAAGTGCGGGAATCGGATTTGATAGGGTAAACCAACTGGCTGGAAGAGATAAGAAGGTATTCGGTGTAGTTGGGGATTCCACTTTCTTTCACTCGGGAATGACCGGTCTTGTGGATGCGGTGTATAACAAGAGTAAGATGGTAACAGTTATACTTGATAATAGAATTACAGCTATGACAGGACATCAGGAGAATCCTGGAACTGGAAAAACAATTTCCGGTGTAGAGTCTCCAATGGTTGATCTTGTGGGAGTTGTAAAAGCTATTGGTGTCAAGGAAGAGAATGTCCGTGTTATTGATCCATACGATATGGATGCAAACAAGGAGGCTGTAAAAGCTGCAATAGATGCTGATGAGCCCTTTGTAATAATAACCAAGCAGCCTTGTGCGTTGATTAAGGATGTTATGAGTAGAAGAGCAAACCTATATTCCCAGGTTAATCAGGACAAGTGTAAAAAGTGCAAGACTTGTCTTAAGATAGGTTGTCCTGCAATATCAATGAAGGATAACGTAGTTTCAATTGATACAGCAATGTGCAATGGCTGTGAGGTCTGTGTGCAGGTATGTCCGTTTGATGCAATTGAATCATTTGGGGAAGAGGTGAAATAGATGACTAAGAGCTTATTATTGGTAGGAGTAGGCGGACAGGGTACTATCCTTGTTTCAAAGATATTATCTGAAGGTCTTCTAGAAGAAGGCTATGACGTAAAGATGGCAGAAATTCATGGTATGTCACAGCGTGGTGGAAGTGTTACTACACAGATAAGATTTGGTGAAAAAGTATATTCACCTACTGTCAATAAAGGAGATGCAGATGTACTTGTATCGTTCGAAAAGGTGGAGGCCTTAAGATATATACCTCAACTTAAAAAAGATGGAATTCTTATAATAAATGAAGAGGAAATCTGGCCATTGACTGTTTTGGCAGGTCTTGAGAAGTATCCTGAAGGTGTAATGGAAGAAATCAAGGAAAAACTGGCTAATGTTGTGTCAGTTGATGCCAGAAAAATTGCAGAAGAACTTGGAGAACCGAGGTCAGCAAACATAGTAATGCTTGGACTAATGGTAAAGGCATTGGGAATCGAAAATATAGACTGGGTCAGCAAGATTAAGAAATTCCTTCCTGAGAGATTTCATGAAGCTAATATTAAAGCGTTTAAAAGAGGCTTAGCCCTCTAGGAAAAGAGTGCCACTTTAATTTAGTGGCGCTCTTTATATATAAAATATATAAAAACCAGGAATACATATAATTCATACAAGATATGGGAAACTCCTGGGACTTTAGTCCCTCTAAATTGTTAACAATATGTAACAATTAAGGAAACAGGAGATATTTAAAGGAAAATAGAGTAAACTTAAGATAACTCCCTGTGATAGACAGTTGTCAAACAGAACCAAGAGAAATAGATGGTTTTCAAGCGTATTTGAATTATGTGTCAATTGTTTTATAATTTCAGAGGAGTATAATAATAAAGGTTAAGGAGTGATAAAAAATGAATGAAATCACACAAAATATCATTGATTTGGACAACAAGACCACTCATATGAAAAAGAGGAACGAGGATCTTTTGAGGAAAATGAAATTCGAGGGACAGGATAAAGTACAAGAGCTTGAACGACAGCTTTTAAAAGAGTTTCATGAAGAAGGCGAAAAAGCTTATCAGGAAGCATTGAAAGAAACTGACAGTACCTTGGAGAATATTGAATCGATAAAGAAGGAATATGAAAGCCATATACAAAGTACAGATGAAAAATACTTAAAGATGAAGCATGAGCTTATAGAGTCATTGTGGGAAGATATTGTGGCTGAACAGTAGGATAGATTTAGTGATCATGGAATCAGCCAGCGAGTATAACAAAGAAAGTGAGATGTAATGTCCGTGAAGAAGGCTATAATGGTTAATATCATTGGTAGAATACAGGATTACAATAGGATTTTAAATGACATAATTATGACAAAAAAGGTAGAAGCAGTGTCTGCAGTAGGACAGATTGAGAAGAATAATTTTCTTTTGGATGTAAACGATAAAAATGTTGATAGATTGGTTGATATCAATTCTGTGTCTTTTTATGACAGGGATATTGATTCTGAAAGTATTTTCAACAAGGGGAGAGACCTTGAATCAATTCTCAATTTAGAAAGTGGAGAAGAATTGCCTCAGAATGATCTTGTACTTGGTATGGATGATATAAGTGATGGATTAGATCGAATCTATGATGATGTAATAGTTTCAAAGACTGAGCTTGATGAATTAAATCAAGAATTGAAATATCTTGAGAACTTAAATGTAAGCAGCTTTAAGGAAATGCTCAATCTTGGAACATCACTCTCTGAATTAAGAGATATGAATTACTTTGAATTTAAGTTTGGCATCTTGTCAAAAGACAATAGATACAAGATTAAGAAGAATTATGAAAATATCCTTGCAATAATTCAACATACTGGCACTAGTTCTGAGGGTGAAGTATTTATGATCATATATCTCAGAAATCAGCAGGAAGAAATATCAAGAATACTCCGAGCGCACAATTTCAAAGAGATTATCATACCAAAAGAGTACAAAGAAACTCCCAAGGAGATACTAGCTAAGATTGAGAAAAAAAAGGAAAATATAAGAAAAGAAATACTGGATCAAGAAAAAGTTTTGGAAGAGATGATATCCAAGGATAGAGAAGGGTTTATATATCTTATGGACCAACTGCACCAAATTGAGATTCTTGAAGATGTTAAAAGAACCACTGCCGTGTCAGAGAAATATTTTTACTATTCAGGAATGTTGAGCAGTACTGACATGAATGAGATTAAGCAGATTCTACATGGTTATGATGATATATTCACTGTCTTTTACGATGATCATAGCTTTGATGAAACAGGGAATAGAATTTGGAAGATACTTGAACGGAATGAAAAATATTCTGAGAGGGATGCGTCTCCGAACAACATAGATGACAATGAGTATAAAAATAATTTTGGGATGGCTATTTATGGAATGGACAATGAAATTGTTGCCATCAGGAAGAAGCACGAAGAAAACTTAAGGAAGAAGAAGTTGGAAGGACAAAACAAAGTATCTGAATTGGAAAAAGAGCTTGTAAACCAGTATCTAAAAGAAGCTGAAGATAGAATATATGAATTGGAAAGCAAGAAAATGAGTGTATTAGATGAAGAACAGGTCCTTCCAGGGAATATTGAAGTTGATCGATTAGCACAGGAATATAGCAATATAAAACCGAATCTAATGGAGACGCTCTGGGGAGAAATCATGGAAAGCAAAGAATAGAGGGATATTATGGGGAATGAAAGAAGATTTTCAGCAATAAACACAAAACTAAGAGTAATGCGCTCCAAATTCCTTAAGGATGAAGACTATGTTGCTCTTATGAAAAAGGAATCGGTGCCTGAACAGGTAAAATATCTAATCAATAGTACAGCATATGGTAAAGTTTTGGAGGATGTTGAGGAGTACGATGACATACAGGAAATCGAGCTTAAATTGGAGAAATTTCATACCTTGCAATTTGAAAAAATCTTAAAGTATTTCTCGGATGACTACGAGAAATATCTTAAATCATATCTTCTAAGACATGAGGTAGAAGATCTTAAAATATACTTAAGGGCGCTAGCAAGGGGTGAGAGTCTGGAGAAGTATGATAAGACCAGCGTAACCCGTAAGAAGTACTACAGCTTTTCCTACGATCAGATAAAAAATGCAAAGACTCTTGATGAAATGATAGACAAGCTAAAAGGCACAAGATATTATGAAGTAATTTATCCTTATAGACACGAGGATTATGGCAAATTGATGTTCTACATGGAGATGAATCTGGACAGGCTATACTTTGATACCATTCATGAAAGTGCTCAAGAGATGAGTAAGGCTGACAGGGAAACATTTGAAGATGCTTTTGGTGAAAACATCGATATCTTGAATATTGAGTGGATATACAGAGGATTAAAATTTTATAATCTTTCTCCAGAAGAGTTGATTAACTACACTCTCCCCTACGGAAAGCACCTTGATTTCAAGGACTTAAAAGAACTATGCTATGTGGATATCGAAGAATTCAAAAAGATTGTTTCTGGGACAAAGTACAAGGAAATGGTCAATGAAGAAAAGGATATAGACCTTTTCATGGGAATACGAGTTCAAAGGCATATGTATAATTATTTCAAGGCAAAGTTCAGCCAGGGGAAATTGGATATATCCATACCAAATGCATATCTTCATTTGCTTGAATATGAAATAAAAGATATTATATCTATATTAGAAGCATTAAAATACGGATTATCCTACTACGAGGCCAAAGAGTACCTAGTTAAGGATATAGAAGGAAGTGATTATTGATGTCCATTGAAAAAATGACCATGATGAACATTGTTGGCGACATTGATTCAGTAGATGATGTCCTGAGAGATCTTTTAAAGACAAGAAAAGTTGATTTGGTATCTGCTTTATCGCAGATAGAAAAAAGCAGCTTCCTTTTTGATGTCAGCGACAAGAATGTTGACATGCTGGTGGAGTTAAATGACGTAAGGTCATTTGAAACAAGTGAAGAATGCCAAGATATGTTCCAAAAAGGGGAAGAACTGAAGGCTATCTTAAACCTTGATTTTGAAGTTGAAAAAATCGATGAAAATCTGAAATTGGTAAGCAAGGAAGAGCTGCAAGATGAGCTGGAAACGATTCGCAGTGAAGTAAGTGAACCAAGTAGGCTTATTGAGTCTTTAAGAAAGGAAAAAGAATATCTCGACAACTTTCATACAAACAGCTTTAAGGAAATGGAAGGATTTCCAGTCAAGGTAGAAGACTTAAGAAATATGGATTACTTTGATTTTAAAATGGGTGTTCTCTCAAAGGAAAATATTTACAAAGTCAAGAAAAATTATGAAAATATTTTAGCTGTTATATTGCACACAGGATCTAGCTCTGAGGGCGAAGTCTATTTCGTATTCTATCCCATTAAGCTTGAATCAGAAATTTCAAGAATTCTGAGGTCCCTGAATTTCAAGGAAATACAATTGCCAAAGGCATATTCCGGTACTCCAAATGAAATCAAGGACAACATAGAAAAGCAGAAAGAGAAGCTAAACTCTGAGATAAATAAGCAGCAGGAAATCATTGATGGAATAAAAGAAAAATACAGTGATAGAATAAAGATAATAATGGAGCAGATATGGATTACATCCAAGTTGGATGATATCAAGGAAAAAGTAGCCTTTTCAAGCCACTTTTTCTATATTTCCGGATGGGTTTCGTTATCTGACAAGGATGAAGTAAGGCAAGCTCTTGAAAACGACGAGCCCTTGCTTGTTAAATATGAAGATGAAGAAAGCATGGAAACGCCGACTAAATTAAAGAACAATTGGTTCTTTAGACCTTTCGAGTGGCTTGTAAATCTGTATGGTACACCAAGCTACAATGAAATTGACCCAACTCCTTTTGTAGGGATATCATATATGCTGTTATTTGGAATAATGTTTGGCGACTTGGGACAGGGCTTTGTGATGGTTGTTGCAGGGTATTTCCTAAGAAAGAAGATGGAGCTATTCGGAGGACTTATTTCCAGGATAGGCCTTTCGTCAATGCTGTTTGGAGTATTATATGGATCGGTTTTTGGTATAGAGACATGGATTCCTGCATTGTGGATGAGGCCTTTTGAAAATATCAACGACATTTTGATGGTCGCAATATTTGTCGGAGTATCTGTTCTACTTGTTGCATATATTTATGGAATTATTAATGCATATAAGAGACGTGACCTCGAAGAAGGTGTATTCGGGAAAGAAGGAGTTGCAGGAGTAATATTGTATATTACATTGCTTGTGACAGTAGGTGGAAGTATGCTTGGATTAAGCATAATACCACTACCTGTCGCTATAGGCATAGCAGTTATAGCTTTACTGGCAATAGTATTCCGATTGCCGTTAACACACTTAATTGAAGGGAAAAGACCACTTCATGGCGGTGACGTCAGTGGTTATTATGTAGAGTCAATTTTCTCATTGGTAGAGACTTTCCTTAGTATGTTAAGTGGTACCATTTCTTTTATCAGGGTAGGAGCGTTTGCATTGACCCACGTTGGTCTATTCCTGGCTTTTGAAACCATCGGTCACATGATGGGATCAGCCGTAGGAAATGTTATAGTTCTTATCATTGGAAATATATTTGTTCTGGGACTTGAAGGTCTTATCGTATTTATACAAGGTATGAGACTTCAGTACTATGAGTTATTCAGTAGATATTACAGAGGTGATGGAATAGCGTTCGACCCTGTAAAACTTAGCAAGTAATCAAATTAAATTTAGGAGGAGATTTTATGTCATTTGTATTGATATCAACAACATTATTGGTTTTACTAACAATTGGAACAGGAGCATTTATGATGTATAGGGAAATGGAAGGTGGCAAGAACAAGCTAAAGAAAATTTTAAGAACAAATCTGTTCATATTTTTACCACTTCTTATAATTGCAGTTATTGTTATGGTACCACAAGGAATAAATGCAGCTGAGACAGAAGCAGCTGCTGGTGTACTTTCTTCATCTGCAGGTCTAGGCTTTATTTCAGCAGCATTAGCAACTGGTCTGGCAACGCTTGGAGCAGGATATGCGGTAGCAGTAGTTGGATCAGCTGCATTGGGAGCTGTATCAGAAGATGCAACACTACTTGGTAAAACACTTATATTCGTAGGTCTTGCAGAAGGTATTGCTATCTATGGTCTGATTGTATCAATCATGATTTTAGGTAGGATATAAAATGAAATCCATCCTGATCAGTGATAATAAAGATACAGTAATTGGATTAAGACTGGCCAGTATAGATGGTGTGTTGGTAAAGACCAGGGAAGAGACAATAGAGAAGCTCAATGAGGCCGTACTTGACGATGAAGTGGGCATCATAATAATAACAGAGAAAATTTTTGATGAGCATGCAGATAGAATTCTGGAGTTGAAAATAAGTAAAAAGAACAAGCTTGTAGTTACTATTCCAGACAGGACCGGCCTAAGGGATAAGAACTTTATTATTAGATATATTAAAGAATCCATAGGCATTAAAATTTAGGTGGTGAGCTTATGATAACAGTTGAAGATAAACTAGAGATTTTCTATAAGATTGTTTACAAGGATGAGGAAGAGAAATATTTAAAAGCCCTGAAAGAACTGGAAGATAACAATCAAAAGCTTCTTGAAAACAAAAAAGAAGAAATGAAAAGACAGCGTGAGGAAATAATTAGAAGGAAGGTCACTCAGGCAAAAGTGGAAAGAAATGAATTAAAATCAGAAGGACTTGAGGACACAAAAGCCAGGCTAAGACAGAAGAGAAAACAGATTGAGATGGACCTGATTTCATCAATTATTGATAGAGCCAAGGAATTTGCTAAATCAAAGGAGTACGGAGAATATCTTTGCATGAATTTAGATAAATATTTAGTGGAATTTGAAGAAGAAGAAGACGAAGTAGTTCTTATTTTAAGAGATGAGGACAGACTAATATCAGAAAGCTGTCTTATGAAGCTTAAGAAGAAAACAGGCAAAACTTTCATAGTGGAAGCATTATCAGAAGAAAAAATCGGTGGATTCATGCTGAGCAACAAAGAGAGAACATTCAATATTGACCATACATTGAGAACCATGATTCAAGAAAAGGAATATATGATAGGCAAAAAACTGAATCAGGCTCTTGGAGAGGTAGGTGAGGTCAATGGATAATTTAACCGGTAAGATTGAGATGATTAATGGTCCTGTAATACGTGGAGTAGAAATGACAGGATTCAAAATGAGAGAAATGGTTACTGTGGGTCATAAAAAGCTTATCGGTGAGATTATTGCCATCGACGGTGATGAAGGAACGGTACAGGTATACGAGGAAACAGAAGGCCTTAGAAAAGGAGAGGTCATTGTATCTACAGGAAAACCGCTATCTTTGAAACTTGGGCCAGGTATGCTTGGTAATATGTTTGATGGTATCCAAAGACCTTTGAAAAAGATAAAAGAGGTTCATGGAAGTTTTATTCCTGAAGGGATCGGTCTTTTATCTATTGATGAGGAAAAGCTTTGGGAAGTAAAATTCCAGGTGTCAGAAGGAGATTACGTAAAACAGGGTCAAATCTTTGGGACGGTAGAGGAAACGCCTCTTATTACCAATAGACTTCTGATACCTGTAGGTGTCGAAGGAAAAGTAACCTGGAGAATTGTACCGGGGGAATATAATATCAACGAGGTCTTGTTGAAGGTAAAAGACCTTAAAGGCGAAGAGCATGAGGTAAAGATGCATCAGGAGTGGCCTGTCAGGACTCAGAGACCTGTAGCGGAAAGACTGCAGATTGACAAGCTGCTTATTACTGGACAAAGGGTTCTGGATGTATTCTTCCCAATTGCAAAAGGCGGAACAGCAGCCATACCCGGTGGATTTGGAACAGGTAAAACCATGACACAGCACCAGCTTGCAAAATGGTCAGATGCAGATATCATCGTTTATGTAGGTTGTGGTGAGAGAGGTAATGAGATGACCGAGGTACTTGAGGACTTCCCGAAACTTATCGACCCAAAATCAAACAGACCGATCATGGAAAGAACCGTACTTATTGCAAATACTTCAAATATGCCTGTTGCCGCAAGAGAAGCGTCAATATATACAGGAATTACAATGGCTGAGTACTTCAGAGACATGGGATATCATGTCGCTGTAATGGCAGATTCCACATCGAGATGGGCTGAAGCTTTAAGGGAGATATCAGGTCGACTTGAAGAAATGCCTGCTGAGGAAGGTTATCCTGCTTACTTGCCATCAAGACTGGCACAATTCTATGAAAGAGCAGGTTATGTTAAAACGCTGTCAGATGAGCCTGGATCAATAACAGTCATCGGAGCAGTATCGCCAGCTGGAGGAGACTTTTCGGAACCGGTAACAGAGAATACCAAAAGATTTGTAAATGTATTCCTGGGACTTGATAAAGAGTTGGCTTATGCAAGGCATTATCCGGCAATCAACTGGCTTAACTCATACAGTGGTTACAGTGAGATGATACAAAGGTATTATGAGAAAGAACTGGGAGAAAATATTGCAGTAATAAGAAAGAAAATGCTGAGTATTCTCTACGAAGAAAGTAAACTCCTTGAAATTGTATTGCTGGTTGGTGAAGATGTGTTGCCAGATGATCAAAGATTGATACTGGAAATTGCCAGGGTAATCAAAATTGGATTCTTGCAACAGAATGCATTCAATGATATAGATACTTATGTACCTCTTAAGAAGCAGCTTGAAATGCTTAAGACCATAGAACTTTTATATGACAGAGGATTGCAGTCTGTCAAGAGAGGAATTCCTATATCAAAAGTAAGAAACGCAGACATATATGAAGAGATAATCAAGATGAAATATACCATTTCCAATGACCATATAGAAAAAATACAAGGGCTGAATGCTAAGATAAACGAATTTTACAATCAATTAGAATCTCAGTTCAGTATGGTGGGTGATTAGATGAAAAGAGAATATTTAAAATTAGACAGAGTACACGGAGCTTTGATAGAGTTATCAAAGGTCCATTCAGTAGGATATGGTGAAATAGTAGAGGTTGAGGATCGACTGGGAAATACAATGGTTGGCCGTGTAATAAAGATTGACAAGGATAGTGTCGTTGTCCAGGTATTTGGACAAACAATGGGAATTTCTGTAGAGAACACAAAAGTAAGTTTTGAGGGTAAGCCATTTGAAATACCACTCTCCAAAAAAATTCTCGGAAGAACCTTCAATGGAATAGGGGAACCTATTGATGGAGGAGGAGATATTTACTCGGAAAAGTTTTTCAATGTAAACGGTAGACCTATAAATCCCGTTTCAAGGGAGTATCCCAGAAACTTTATTCAGACAGGGATATCTTCAATTGACGGACTTACAACACTCATAAGAGGACAGAAGCTACCTATTTTTTCAGGAGCAGGACTTCCACATAATGAATTGGCCGCACAGATCGTACGCCAGGCGAAAATCCAGTCCAAAGAAGGAGACAATAAGTTCTCGATCATTTTTGCTGCGATAGGCGTAAAGCACGATGAAGCATTCTATTTTGAAGATGCATTTAGAAAAGCAGGTGTACAGGAAAAGGTAGTTATGTATGTAAACTATGCAGATGATCCAATCATGGAGAGAATCATCACACCAAGGTGTGCGTTAACAGCTGCTGAGTATCTAGCTTATGAGGAAAATCAACACGTATTGGTCATTATGACTGATATAACCAGCTACGGTGAGGCTTTACGAGAGGTATCATCACTTCGGGAAGAGGTGCCCAGTAGAAGAGGGTATCCAGGATATCTATATTCAGACCTTGCCTCTCTTTATGAGAGAGCTGGTATGATTCATGGAATAGATGGTTCCGTAACATTGATACCAATATTGACAATGCCAAATGATGACATTACTCACCCAATACCAGACCTTACTGGGTACATAACAGAAGGCCAGGTTGTATTGGAAAGAACACTGGATCAAAAGGCAATATATCCACCTATCAATGTACTTCCATCACTTTCACGTCTGATGAAAGATGGAATAGGAGAAGGATTTACCCGGGAAGACCATCCTGATGTTTCAAACCAGTTGTTTTCATCTTACTCTAAAGTACAAGAGGTAAGAGCACTTGCTCAGATAGTAGGAGAAGAGGACCTTTCTGATAGAGATAAATACTACATGAAGTTTGGTGATGCTTTTGAAAGCAGATTTATCACCCAGAGCTTAAATGAGAATAGAGAAATATTTGACACGCTGGACTTGGCATGGGAATTATTGAAGATTTTGCCGAGAGAGGAACTGGACAGACTAAATCCGGATATTATAGCAAAGTACATGGAATAGGGTGAATTTATGGCTGTTTATAAAGTGACTCCAACCAAGGCAAACTTGATAAAATCAAAGAGTTCATTGCAATTCGCACTTAAGGGTTTTGAGCTTCTTGATAAAAAAAGAGTTGTGCTGATCAGGGAAATGATGGCCCTTATAGACAATGCAAATGAGCTTCAAAATAAAATCGATGAAAAATTTTCTGTAGCCTATGAGGCACTGAAGCTTGCAAACATTACTAAGGGTTCTGAATATATCGAGGAGCTTGCACAGTCTATTGAAAAAGAACCTGATTATACAATTCTCTATAAGTCAGTAATGGGTGTAGAAGTGCCGATTATCAAGATAGAAGAAAGAGAATTCACAACAGAGTATGGGTTTTTTAGAACGAATTCAGCATTTGACAGAACGGTTCTGAGCTTTATTGAAATAAGAAAACTAATTTATCAGCTTGCTGAAGTCGAAAACTCAGTTTACAAACTGGCAATGGAGATAAAGAAGACCCAGAAAAGAGCCAATGCACTTGACAAAATACAAATTCCTAAATACAGGACAACAATCAAGTACATTGACGAAGTACTGCAGGAGAAGGAAAGAGAAGACTTCTTTAGACTGAAGAGAGTGAAGGGAAAGTCAAAATCCAAAAAGAAAGCTAAAGCATAGAACGAGGAAACCAATTGGTTTCCTCGTTTTTTTATTATTTAGCGTACCTTTAAGCATTTTTTTTTTGATAACTTAAAGACCCTGTGAAAGGTAAAAAAATTACCCTATTTAAAGTTATCCAGGAACGGTATCACACGATCAGGTTTTAACTTTCGGTCAACAAGGGGTGGACCTTCACGAAGCACTTCAATGGATTCGGTGTAGGTTGTTCGGTCCTCTTTAAACAACACACCCAGAGGAATGCCATCATCCCATTCAAAAGCCATCTGCAGCGCAGTCGCCCGGTCAGTGGGATCGTAGGATTCAGGCAGTTTGAATGTGTGCTCTTTATACCATTGAAAGGTGTTTATTTTATTGAAGATTACACATGGCTGAAAAATATCCAGTAAAGCATACCCCTTATGAGTAATGGCTTGTTTCATCAGTTCCACAAGCTGTTCTTTTTCGCCAACAAAACCCCGAGCAACAAAGGTGGCACCCATGGTGATGGCCAAGGCCAAAGGATTAAGAGGGTTAAGCACAACGCCTTCTGTTTGTATGCCTGTGGTATGCCCTGGTCTGGTTGTGGGGGAAGCCTGTCCCTTGGTTAGGCCATAGATCATGTTGTCATGGACAAAATGCGTGATGTCCAGGTTTCGGCGCATGTTATGAATCAGATGGTTGCCACCTTCACCATAGGAATCACCATCACCGGAATTAATAATCACAGTCAGATCTTTATTTGCCACCTTTGCGCCAAAGGCTGGGGGGATGGCTCGTCCGTGAAGACCGTTAAAGCCGTTTACGTTCACATAATGGGGCGTTTTAGCAGCCTGACCGATACCGGAGCAAATCAACACTTCGTGAGGGTTTTTGTCTAATTCTTCCAGTGCTTGCTTTAAAATTGCCAAAAGAGCGTGGTTACCACAACCTGGGCACCAGGCCACTTCATCAGACGAATAAAAACGACTGGATTCATTCATTTAGAGCACCTCCTTTTTCAACATTTCCAGGATGAATTCAGGCGTCATTTGCCGGCCGTCATACTTTAAAATACTTTTTGTGCAATGAAACCCTGTTTCCTGACGAATTAATTTAGCCAACTGACCGGTGTAGTTTTGTTCAATGTTTACCAGCACTTTGGCTTTTTCTGCCAATGATGTCAGTTGCTTGGTGGGGAGCGGCCACAGATCACCAAAGACCAGGGCGCCAATGGACAACGATTCATTTTCTTTCCGTAGGCGGGTAATGGCTTCTTCCAGGGGACCGGCAATGGATCCCCAGGCCAATAATAGAATATCCGGTTGAGCATCGCCCAACATCCAGGGTTCCTGCAACTCTTCTTTTATAAGTTCCAGTTTACCCATTCTTTTTTTCATCATGTTGATCCGCATTTCGGCCGATTCGGTGATGTGCCCGTCCTCGTCATGTTCATCACTGTCGGCAAGCACCACAAGTCCTGGGATTTTTCCAGGGATGAGGCGGGGAGAAAGGCCATTATCAGTTAGTTCATACCGTTGGTACGGATGATCTTCAGAATAAGAGGAACCATCAGCAAAATGGCGGTCTATGGTCACATGGGACACATCAAAAGCGGGCACAGTCACAGTATAATCAGCTAAATACTGATCACTGAGAAGAATAACAGGTACCTGGTATTTTTCAGACAGGTTAAAGGCACGGGTTGTCTGGTAAAAGGATTCCTCCGGGTTACGTAAAGCAATCACCATGCGGGTAATTTCTCCATGGGAGGCGGTGAGGATAAAGCTCAGGTCACTTTGCTCCGTCCGTGTGGGGAAACCAGTGGCGGGTCCCGGTCGTTGTACATTGGCCACGACCAACGGTGTCTCTGTGATGCCGGCCAGACCCAGAGCTTCAGTCATAAGGGAAAAACCACCGCCGGATGTGCCTGTCATGGCACGGATACCGGCATAATTGGCGCCGATGGCCATGTTAATGGCGGCAATTTCATCTTCAGCCTGTTCCACAACAATCCCCGCTTCTGTTTGATATGATGCCAGGGTGTTCATAATACTGGTGGAAGGCGTCATTGGGTAGGCGGAGTAGAATGTGACGCCTGCAGCGATGGCGCCCAAGGCAATTGCCTGGTTGCCGTCGACCAGCAGATGGTCTGACAGTGATCCAGGAGGAAGGGACACTTTCTCTTTAATCAGAGCCGCACCTGACTGAAGGGCTTTCACATTAGCTTCAGGCGATTTGTCATGAAATGTTTCCAACAGAAAAGCTTCTGTCTGCTCCAAAGGTAAACCATACCATTTAAGCAGTAATCCCAAAAAGACAGACGTGAAGGTTTTGGAATTACCGGCTTCTTTAGCCAACTTATGGATGGGGAATGTGATCATCCGGTCTGATTGTTTTTTGATTTCTTCATCTGCCATCAGAAATCCACTTTTCTGTAAACGAGACATATGTTCTTTAACAGTTGTTTCGTCAAGGGCTACAATCAGATCCAGCGGATCACGATGTGACAGCAATGGCGTGTCACTAAAGCGAATTTGTATAAAATTATGTCCGCCCCGCACCCGGGACATATAATCTTTATGCACAAAAACATGGTATCCATGACGATAAAGGCTGCGTTGGAATAAAGTTGACAATGTGTCTATTCCCTGACCAGCAGCCCCGCCGATTAATACATTATAATCCATAGAAATCCCTCCTCAAATAGCTGATACCCGGTAGCGAATATATCAAACGCTACCCTGTGAAAGGGATCAGCAAATGGCGTTTTATGGTATGATTGAAGTGAAAAATCTATCTGTGAGGAGCTTGTTAATGAACACTATACTTTTTGACCTGGACGGTACACTATTAACCATGAACACTGAACAATTTATGAAACTGTATATGGAATCTTTGATAAAAGCTTTTACACCCCATATGGATCCTGATCGATTTCAGGCACGCCTTTGGGAAGGTACAAAGTTGATGTTGATCAACAATGATGAAAGAAAAAGTAATGAAAGGGTCTTCTATGATTCTTTCTTTAATGGCATGGAAGACAGAAAAGAGTTGTTGGTACATGTGTTTGGAGATTTTTATCAAACCGGTTTTAACCTGGCAAAGGCTGCCACAGAACAGAATGATCATATGGTCACCTCGGTTAAAAAGCTCAAAGATAAAGGCTATCGCCTTGCTGTTGCCACAAACCCTTTGTTTCCCATCCAAGCGGTGGAGCAACGTATAGCGTGGGCAGGTCTGAACGCCAGTGATTTTGAGTTAATCACCAGTTTCGAAACGATGCATGCTTGTAAGCCCAATCCCATGTTTTATCAGCAGGTATTGGACCGATTGAGCGTTGCACCTGAAGAGGTACTGATGGTGGGAAACGATGCTAAAGAAGATCTGGCTGCTGGCCATTTAGGTGTTGCCACCTACCTTGTCACAGATTGCCTGATTAAGGATGACCAGCAGCATTTTATCCCGGATCATCAGGGATCATCACTTGATTTTCTGCATTATGTTGAACAGCTGCCATCCTTGTTATAGAACTGTAACTGCGTGCACCACTATGGTATAATAGGGGTAAATATCTTAATGAACAGATTCACAGACGGGGGAAAGTCATGATGAAGCACAGCATATCAGGCGTTGTTTTGGCAGGAGGCAATAGTAAACGATTGGGACGAAGCAAAGCACAATTGCCTCTGGGTGAGAAGCGAATGATTGAATGGATTGTCAGTTCAATGAGCTGCTTGTTCAACGAGGTCATCGTGGTAACACACCAGCCACAACTTTTTTCTACCCTTGAAAATGTTAGTTTTGTCCAGGATGCCGTTAATACACCCAGTCGAAACTCCCTGGTGGGCCTTTACACCGGTTTAATGGAAGCAGGTCATGACACCATCTTCGTAGTACCCTGTGACATGCCCCTGCTTAATAGAAAGTTGATTGAACACATGATTGGTCTTCTGGATGGGGAGGACGTACGGGTTCCGATCATGGGACCACACTACCAACCTTTACACGCCTTTTACAGGAAAAGCTGTCTTCCCTATATGCGGCAGTCCATCGAATCAGGACACTATAAAGTCAGCCACTTTTATGATGAAGTGTTGGTAAGGACAGTGGATGAAGAAACCATTCACCGATTTGATCCCCAACTGACCAGTTTTATGAATGTGAACAGTGAAGAGGATTACCAACAGCTTTTAATGATGTGGGAAAATCATAAAAATCGCTGGTATGATGAATGGTCAGATTGTGACCAGCTCAACCGAAGGAGGGAGCAAAGATATGACAAACACAGATCCATTGGTGATGCAAAGCGAAAAGGGTAAAATCAGAATATCGGAAGACATTATTATGACCATCGCCCGAAATGCAGTCAGCGGAATTGAAGGAATTACCGACATCAGCGGCGGCTTTCCTGGTGGAATAGTGAGAATTTTTAATCGAAATACAACGGCAAGAAGCGGAGTCCTTCTTGAGAAGGAAGAAGATCATTTGGTGCTGAATTTATCACTGGAAATAGTTTATGGCATGCCAATTCCGCGGTTGGTGGAAGAAGCCCAGAAAAAAGTGAAAGACGCAGTGGAAACCATGACCGAAATCAATGTTCAGCAGGTAAATATTTTTGTCCACAATTTAAAAACGACCTGAGGTCAGGTCGTTTAAGGTTCAGTGCTGATTTTCAGCACTTTTTTCATGCATTTTTGTCCGATGACAACCACCGTTAAGACTCTTGTTTATGCTCTTCAACGTATTCAACAATTTCACCGATGGTTTTTAGCGATTCAGCCAACTCATCGGGTATTTCAAGACCAAACTCATCTTCAATAGCCATGATAATTTCCACAGCATCCAGGGAATCTGCATCCAGATCATCCAGGAGACTGGTTTCCAATGTGATGCTTGATGAATCGTTTATGCCCAGCTGGTTTGCAATCATTTTTTGTATTGTTGTTAGTACCATGAGGATCCTCCTTTTATGGTAATGCTTATTGAAAAAACATCCGACATAAGGATACCATACTTCCTTTTCTTTTGCATCGGTTTTTTGCCAATATTTCAAGAGAATTTTCCTTATTTTTTTTATTTTTTTTTATAACATGACATTCCACGGTGACTCAGTGTATAATGGTAATGGTTTTGAAGACGTAGACAGGGAGGATATAGAATGGATATTGTTTTTGGCGTGTTGGGAGGATTGGGTTTATTCCTGTACGGTATGCATGTCATGAGTGCCGGGCTGCAAAAAGTGGCGGGCAGTAAACTGAAAGACATTATCAGTATGTTGACGTCCAATCGAATCATGGGGGTTATGGTAGGCGCTTTGGTTACTGCCATTGTTCAAAGCAGTAGTGCCACCACAGTCATGGTTGTCGGGTTTGTCAATGCAGGTATGATGCAATTAGCACAGGCTGCCAGTCTCATTATGGGGGCTAACATTGGTACCACCATCACAGCACAGATCATCAGTTTTAAAATTGTCAAATATGCACCCATTATCATTGGTGTGTCTGTGGGCATTTGGCTTTTTACCAAAAATCGAAAAACAAAACAGATGGCAGAAGCGTTTATTGGCTTCGGAATGTTATTCATCGGGATGAAAATGATGGGTGACTCACTCGGACCAATGCGAGATGTTGAAGCCTTTCGAACCATGTTGGTCAGTTTTGGAACGCATCCTTTTATGGGAATCCTTGCAGGATTTGCCATTACAGTGGTTGTACAAAGCAGTAGTGCCTCCACAGGCATCTTATTGGCTCTGGCCATAGAAGGATTAATCCCTATCGAATCAGGTCTGCCAATTTTATTTGGTATTAACCTGGGAACCACAACCACGGCCATTATTTCAAGTGTGGGTGCCAATAAAACGGCAAAAAGAGCAGCTGCCTTTCACTTTCTCTTTAATGTGATTGGCACATTGATTTTCGTCTCACTGTTACGACAACCAACTTATCTTCTCATAACGTATTTGAGCCCAGGTGATGTAGCACGGCAAATTGCCAATGCCCATACCTTTTTCAATGTAACTACTACGATCATCTTACTACCATTCACCAGCTTACTCATTAAAGTAGCTTTTAAGATGGTGCCTGGCGGAGAAGAAGCAGTATTGGGTGTGAAATACATAGATGAACGTATTCTCAGCACCCCTGCCATCGCCCTTGGTGCGGCCATTAAAGAAACCCTTCATATGGGGAAAACGGCAGGGCAAACACTTCATGCTTCCATGGATGCCATTTTTTATAAAGACCAGAAAAAAATTGACGAGGTCATGCGGGTTGAGCGTATTACCAATGAGCTGGAACGGGAAATATCCATGTATCTGGTTAAACTGTCCAATTCAAACCTCTCAGCCTCAAGCCGTGAGACAGTGGACGGGCTGTTTAACACAATCAATGACATTGAACGGGTGGGTGACCATTCGGAAAACCTGGCAGAACTGGCACAATTCAAATTGGATGGTAATCTTCACTTTTCCGACGAAGCCTTTGTTGAATTAAGGGAGATTTCCACACTCACCATTGAAGCCTATGAAACGGCACTTAGTGCAATGGTCACACTGGATGAAAACATGGTGAATGATGTTTTACACAAAGAGAAAGAAGTTGACCGACTCGAAAAACGTTTCAGGGGAAATCACATCAGCCGGTTAAATGCCCACCAATGCATACCAAGCTCCGGTGTTATTTTCCTGGATATGATTAGTAATCTGGAGAGAATTTCAGACCACGCTGCCAACATTGCTCTGGCAGCACGTGACGAGATTCGTGGCGGCAGGTATAAATAGGGAGGAACAACATGGGTCAACCAGCAGCTTTTTTTGATATCGATGGAACACTTCACAGAGATTCCTTAATGATGGAACATTTCAAGCGGTTGATTCGTTATGAGATCATTGATCCTCGCTATTGGTACAGCCATGCCCAAAAAGCCTTTCAAGACTGGGATAAACGTATGGGTAATTATGAAGACTACTTATTGGAAGTTGCTGAAATATACCTGAATTCCATGAAAGGTCAAAACAAAAATTACATTGACTTCATTGTTAACCAGGTGATTGAAACCAAGGGAGACCGGGTGTACCGGTTCACACGAGACCGGATCGACTGGCATAAAGAACAGGGACATCGTGTCATTTTTATCTCGGGAAGTCCTGATTACCTGGTGGAACGTATGGCAGAGAAATTTGGGGCCGATGACTTTCGGGCCACAGAGTATATGGTGGATAAAAACTATAATTTTACTGGCGAAATCAAACGAATGTGGGATTCACAGAGTAAATCTGTAGCAATTAAGGAGCTGGTGGAAGTCTATGACATTGATTTAAGTCAAAGCTACGCCTACGGTGACACAAAAGGCGATTTAGCTATGCTAAAGGTAGTCCGGCATCCGGTGGCCATCAACCCAGCCAAAGAGCTTTTGTTTGAAATTAAAAAAGACAAAAATCTTGCTAAACGTACGTTGATCATTATTGAACGCAAAGATGTTATTTACCAATTTGACGCATCTGTAAAAGTTTTATAAACAAAAGCTCCCAAAGCCGGCAATATTAATAAATGCTGGCTGTGGGAGTTCTTTTATTGATCATTATCCGCTTCATCTTCAATGACCATGATCTCCATGGTATAATTCTCTTCATCAATCAATTGGAACATCTCTGTCAGGCCTGGTGTGGTATAGATGATGTTATCCTTAGTGATAAATAATCCTTCCAAACCAGGTGCTTCAAGGAGATAGCGATAGCCTTCATCCAAACCCATAATGAAGGCTGTCATCGAATAAACACTGCCGTCCAGACCTGTGTCGGTGACCACTGTGACACTGGCCAGGTCGTTTGAGACCAACCGACCAGTCCGGGGATCGATAACCTGGTGATAATATTCGGCGTCATTATCAATGAAATTGACAGATGTGTCATTTCCCGTGGTGATAACAGCCAGGTTAATCACTTCCAGATAACCAAGCATTTCATGGTTTGGTGCAAAAGGTTTCTTGATCCATACATGCCAGGAATCTCCTCCTGGTTTCTCACCCAAAACGTACACATCATCACCCAAGGTAATGAGCCCGCTGACAATCCCCAGGTCTCGCAAAACCCGGGCAGCTTCGTCCAGGGCATAGCCTTTGGCAAGTTCATCCAGATCAAGGGATGATTCTCTATCAAGCATCATGATCTCGTTGCCCGTCAACTGGACCGATTCAATTTTTGCTGTCGCGAGTGTTGTGGCAATGGCATCGGCATCCGGTATATGTGGCTGTTCACTGTTTAAACCCCATAAAGCAGTGAGATTACCCAAACCTATATGAAACAAGCCACCGCTCAACTCGTAATGCCGCAATCCTTCCTCCACAAGAAACCTGACTTCATCATCAACAGACACTGGAGAAATTCCGGCAGAAGCATTGATGCGGCTGATTTGACTGGGCGCATGATGTGTGAAAAAGGCGCTTTCAATTTCCAACATTCTTTCAAATGCTTCTGAAATGGCATCGCTTCCCAGTGACCGATCCTGGTATAACACCCTGATCTCAGAAGAGGTGTTCATGATGGTCATCTGGTTGTCGGACCATCCACTGTCTGGTGAAGTGCAGCCAGACAATGTAAAAATGATAACCATAAGAAAAATCATTGATGGATATTTGTTTTTAATCTGCAGCAGCATAGAGCAATCCTCTTTTCATAAAATATATGTATGTCTTCTGAAAGATGCACAGGGAACACTCTTATTACAGCATATGGAATGTGGGAAGTCAATGGAAGAAACCTGTGTTGTATGGTAGAATAAACAGAATCAAGCAAAGATTTCAAAAAGAATGGGAGAGAGTGATATGAAAGATCCTCGCATTAACCAATTGGCAAACAATTTAGTTCATTATTCCATTTCACTGAAACCTGGAGAAAAAGTGTTGATAGAGGCAGTGGGTCTGGAAACACCTTTGGTGGAAGCCCTTGTGAAAGAAGTGTATAAGGCAGAGGGACTGCCCTTTGTGACAGTGAAAGAACCCAGGTTTACTCGGGAATGGTTAATGGGCGCTACGAAAGAGCAGATAAAAATGGCAGCTTCCTTTGAACTGATGAGAATGAAAGAAATGGACGCATATATTGGCGTTCGGGCGGGTAACAACGCCAATGAACTGGCCGATGTCCCTAGTGATAAGATGAAACTGTATTCAGAACTATTGATAGGACCGGTACACATCCAGGAACGGGTGGCAAAGACAAAATGGGTTGTACTTCGATACCCCAATGAAGCCATGGCACAGTCTGCGTCCATGAGTACAGAAGCCTTTGAAGAGTTTTATTTTAACGTATGCAACCTCGACTATCAAAAAATGGATCAGGCAATGGATGCCCTTGTGGAATGGATGGAAAAGACTGATCAGGTGTGCATCACAGGACCTGGAACGAACCTGACTTTCTCTATCAAAGACATGGGAATTGTTAAGTGTTCAGGAAAACGTAACATACCTGATGGTGAAGTATATACAGCACCGGTTAAAAATTCAGTAAACGGTACACTTACCTACAACACCCCTTCACTCTACCAGGGTTTTGTATTTCAAAACATAGAACTAACCTTCAAAGATGGAAAAATAGTTGAATCCAAATGCAACGACAGTGATAAAATGTCTGATGTATTCAACACGGATGAAGGCGCCAGGTACATTGGCGAATTTGCCATTGGCGTCAATCCCTATATTTTAAACCCCATGAAAGATACGCTGTTTGATGAAAAAATTATGGGAAGCTTTCACTTTACGCCTGGCAATGCATACCAGGAAGCAGATAATGGCAACAGCTCTTCGGTTCACTGGGATCTTGTTTGCATCCAGACAGCGGCTTATGGCGGCGGAGAAATGTACTTTGACGATGTACTTGTGAGAAAAGATGGCTATTTTGTGCCTGACTCACTGCAGGTTCTGAATCCGGAAAAGTTACTGTAAACATATGGTTTGAACAGGTAACACCATCAGGGTATCATTGAAAAAACAGGAGAACTATCGGTTCTCCTGTTTTTAACAACAATGAAAGCATTTTAACGTATCCTTACTCACCAAGGAGTATACTCAGGTTCATTAATTCCCGTTGTAGATCAATCAGCTTGTTTTTAAGGGTGTCATATTCTTTTTCCAGCACTTTTTCATCAAGAAACATGTCGGCTTTTGGTACAAGTCTTTCCATCTGTGCAAACACTTCGTCCAATTCCTTTTTTATGTTCTCTCTGCGTTGTACCGGCAACAACATTTCCTTGGAATCTGCCTTCAGCACAGCCTCTTCCATTTCAAAAGCATACCCCACAGTGGGGGTTTCCACTGGAATGTTCATTTCATTCCGAATCAGACCAGCCAATGTTTCGGTTGCCTCCGGTTCCCCATGAACCAGGAAAATTTTCTTCGGCATTTTCTTGAAACCTCTTAGCCATTCCATCAGGCCCTGCTGGTCAGCGTGGCCAGAAAAGCCATCAGTGCTGACAATTTCGGCCTTAACAGCAATTTCTTCACCGAACAGTTTAACCTTTTTAACGCCTTCCTTCAAAATGCGCCCAAGGGTTCCTTGGGCTTGGTACCCGACAAAAATCACTGTATTTTTCTCATCCCACAAATTATGTTTTAGATGGTGCCTTACTCGGCCGGCTGTGGCCATACCACTGGCAGATATAATGACTTTAGGTGTTCTGTCGGAATTCAATTTCATTGATTCCAAGTGATCACGTACAAAATGCAGGTTTTCAAATTCCAGGGGATTATCACCGCTAAGAATTAATTCCTTGGTCTCATCATCAAAGTTCTGGGCATTTTTTTGAAACACCCTGGTGGCTGAGGTGGCCATTGGACTATCAATGTACACAGGTGTGTTTCTAAAGACATCTAATTTACTGGTCTCGGCAAAGTACTTGTTGAGTCCATATATAAGCTCCTGTGTTCTTCCCACTGCAAAGGAGGGGATCACCACGGTACCCTGTCGCTTAATGGTCCGGTTAATGGTATCAATCAACAGGTGCATACGGTCATCAACCTGTTCATGCAGGCGATCGCCGTAGGTTGATTCCATGATCAAGTAATCTGCTTCTTCAATCAGTTCCGGATCACGGATCAAAGGTTTGTTTTTCATGCCCAAATCACCTGAAAAAACAATTTTAACGGTATCTTCTTCATCGGTAATCCATAGTTCCAAAATAGCAGACCCCAAAATATGTCCTGCATCACGGAATCGTATACTGATGATTTCATTGACATCGATTTTTTGACCATATTGAACAGGAACAAAATAACGAAGGCTTTCCTCTGCATCGTGAACATTATAAAGGGGTACGACGGGAGTTTTTCCGGCCCTCTCTCTTTTTCGGTTAGTCCACTCAGCATCAGATTCCTGTATATGTGCACTGTCCAACAACATGATCTCCGAAAGATCAGATGTAGCCTGTGTGGTATAAATTTTACCCCGGAACCCTTCTTTCACCAGCTTGGGAATCCGTGCGCTGTGATCTACGTGAGCATGAGTAAGAAAAAGGTAATCAATGGTGGAAGGGTCATAATCAAAAGCTTTGAAATTCATTGCTTCCAGTTCATTGCTACCCTGGTATAAACCACAGTCGATCAAAAGATTACACGCTTTTGTTTTGATGAGAATGTTTGAACCGGTAACCACTTGAGCTGCACCTAAGAATTGTATTTCCATTAGACTCCACCTTTCGTCGTTTATCATTATATGTTATCTATCATACCCCAAAGGTATGCAAAGCAAAACAACATAAAATAAGAGCCGGATAACATCAGAGATTGATAATTTGATTGCGAAAAAATGTAAGAAGCGTTACACTATAAGAAACATGATGTCGGTTAAATATTTATCGATCGATGAAGTCAATGAGCAATGACCAATGACCAAAGAAGGGACGCCATATCTGATGATTATCGGAAAAATTCTTATCGTCGGAAGCGCCAGCAACATTGATCATGCAGTAACGGAAAATTCAATTAAGGACAAACTGCGTAAATGGGGTCATGAGGTTGTTGGCAACAAAAATAGTGACAACCTTGTGATTGATGTAACGAAAACAGATCCCCAGCTGATTGTGTTGCAGGCTGAAAAATCTAATAAAGAGGAAGTCATGAAATCGGTTAGAAGCATACGGGCATACGGTATGTTTTATTCGGTTTCATTAATTGTGTTGTTGTCGGAAGAACTTAAATCTCTAAAACAAGACCTTTACCAGTCAGGTGTGAATGCCTGTCTGGTGGTGCCTGTGCTTGATGTGGAATTAAGGGCATGTGTACAGCAGCACATAGCTTCTGCCCTGCTGCAAAAGAAATTGGATGCTTCGCAAAATGCCCTGGAAGAGAGTTTGTTTAAAATTAAAAGACAAAAATCTGAACTGGATTATCACCTGGCCTTGGCAGCAAAAATTCAGGAATCACTAATTCCCAGCAACCTCATACAAGTCCCCTTCTGCAATTTTTACTGCCATTTTCAACCATCAGGCAGGGTGGGGGGAGACATCTACGATATTTTTATGCTGGATGACACTCACATGGGTCTTTACATGGTAGATGTGATGGGCCATGGTGTGGCGTCATCCATGTTGGCCGTGGCATTGTCAGAGTTTTTGGTGGTGGATGCAAAACGGGGAACACCGCTAAAAAGAGTATTGGAAGAAGTTCCCTATTATGAAATCATATCACCCCTGGAAGTGATACGATATTTAAACAAACGATTTGCCTTTTCCAAGTACCAACATTATTTTACGATTTTTTACATGGTGTTTAACATAGAATCAGGGGAATTACATTATGTGCGGGGTGCACACCCAGAACCTTTACTTATGAGGCAGAACGGTAACATTGAAACATTGAACGCTTATGGCACCCCTGTAGGATTTGAGTTTTCACAAGGTTATGAAGAAGGGGTCTTACATCTTAATCCTGGTGATCGTCTCATGATCTACACAGACGGTTTATTGGAACTTGAAGATGAACACAGGGAAAACCTGGACTATGATAAATTGTTTCGACTCGCACAGGAATACATGACATCCGATGACAACCGTCCATTTTCCATGAAATTCAAGAGAATGGCTGACCAACAGGGGGCAGTTAAAGATGACCTAACCCTCATTGAAATGGTTTGGCAATCCCTGGAAGGATAAAGCAGCGAAACAGCTATTTGAATATTTTTTATCCTATTCTGTCAAGCAATGTTGTGTTTGGAGGAGCCCGATTCTGTCAGGCAATGTTTATGTTTGCAGGAGCCCTATCTGTCAGGCAATGTTGTGTTTGCAGGAGCCCGAAGTGTGGGGCTTTTTATTTTTTAGAATCAATAAAGGCATGAAATAGAATGGGTGAGTGTGGGAAAAGGTTTGCATAAATATACGTTTTTTCAAATATCGCCGCAAAATTCCTTTACAATTAATACTGGAATGCTATAATAGAATTTATTTATCATATGACAACATACTAAATCTTCCGCTTCTCTATTGGAAGATACGCTTCAAAAGGATAACGCATGTAAGCTGCATAATGAAATAAACTTCATTTAAAGTTGAGAAATCTTTTAGTGTAAACAATTAATTCACATAGATGATTGTTTGTAGAGACGAGGAGGGCATTGCATGGAAAAAAATGTAGAATCACTTTTATCTCAAAAAATGCTGTACAGTGTGCCGGTTGGAGCACATGACAAGGATGTTTTAACCCAGTTGCTGCAAAAATTTACTAACATTCAGTTTGTTTCACTGGTAGGTGTCGATCTGCGGGGAAACAACACTGATGAAAAAATTCCCATTGCCATCATGATGGGTGACATGGATCAATTTCTGGAACGTGGTGTACAGACAGATGGTTCCAGTGTTATGTTACATGAAATCGCTACATTGAACAATGCGAAGGTTGATTTGATCCCGGACCTTGACGTTAGCTGGTATGTTGATTATAACAGAGATCACATTCAGGAAGAATCGGGTCTGCCTGTAGGGACATTGCGTATTCCTGCTTTCCTACAACACAATGGCACGTACGTAGGGTCCAGAGGTGTGTTGAAACGTATGGAAGATTATCTGGACCGAAAGCTGATGGACGTGCTGTCACAGAACCCGCACCTGTTGGAGGAATACGGTGTCAGTTCAGCGGATGAAATTGAGAAGGTGAATTTGACAGCAGCCACTGAGATGGAATTTTGGGTAAAGACGCCACAGGATAAAGCGGATGAAGAGAAACTGACTGCATCCCAGACATTGAAAGAACAGTATTGGAAAAGAACAAAAGGAAGCGTGCGCACCGCGCTGGAAGAATCAATTCTCATGCTTGAATACTACGGTTTGGAACCTGAAATGGGACATAAAGAAGTGGGTGGCGTAACGGCTAAAATCAGCAACACCGGTAAATTGAACCATGTCATGGAACAGCTGGAAATAGACTGGAAATTCAACACACCCATTGAGACAGCTGACAATGAAGCCTTTGTCCGTGATATTGTTGAAGAGGTATTTGAACACCATGGCCTTGAAGTTACATTCAGGGCAAAACCCATTGAAGGTGTGGCTGGCTGCGGAAAGCACACACATATGGGGATCGCCCTGGTCCTAAAAAATGGCAAAAGGGTCAACATCATGGCCACCAGCAAGAGTGATGAATTCATGAGCGTGGCAGGATGGGGTTGTTTGATGGGGTTGCTAGAAAACTATGAAGCCATTAACCCTTTTATCACTTCCAGCAACGATGCGTTCAACCGGCTAAAACCAGGTTTTGAAGCACCTGTGTGCATTGTGGCATCTGTTGGGCACACACCAGAAATCCCATCGCGAAACAGAACCGTGTTAGTGGGTTTAGTGAGGGACATGAAAAATTCGCTGGCTACCCGCTTTGAATTAAGAGCACCCAACCCTATGTCCAACACTTATTTGTACGTAGCAGCTTCCTACCAAATGATGTTGGATGGGTTGACTGCGGCAGCAAAATCAGGCATGAATTCAAAACAGTTGGAAATGGAGTTTTCCAAAGGGGCAGGGGAAGAAAAGCTCTACCTGGCTAAAGACAGGATGTTTCGTAGTGAACACGATGTTTTTGATGATTATACAGAAGAAGAACGTAACAATCTATTTGGAAGACCTCCTGCAACCGTGTGGGAAAACGTGAGTAATTTCAACAAATCTGTTGATAAGCGTTCTAAACTGTTTGCTGGAAATGTGTTTACAGAGGCCATTGTCAGGTCTTACGAACTGGCTACGCTGGACCAATGGGTAATGGAAATTTCCGGCCGCCTGCTACCTCAATACATGAAGCTGGTCAGAAACACAAAAAAACAACATGGGTTAGATTATGTGACAGACCTTGATGTCGTTAACTGGGAAAAAATCAATGCCATACGCTATGATTTGATGAAAGACAGTTTGGAGAAGAAATCCTACATCACACAAACCCGGGAAGCCATCATTGAACAGGACTACGAAAAGGTGTCCGGACTTCAATTGCTGATTGCAGATAAAGTGGTATCACTAAAAGAACTGTATTTGAAATATCGTCGTAATTTGTTGGAAGAGACGAATGGTAATGGTAACTAATTAACAATTTAACCAATAAAACCCCGGACATCCGGGGTTTTCTCATGAAACCCTTGTTTACCATACAATCCGACGGGTATGTATAAGTCACAATGCTAAAAAAGGAGTGGATATAATGAATATGAAAGATCTTGGAGAAAAATTGAAAGAGGTAGTTGCCACCTTTAACCCCGAAAAAGTGCGCAAGGAAAAGCGTAAGGGAGTTGTCAAAGGATTGGCTGCCGGTACTTTTTTAGGAGGCCTGGCAGGTATATTCTTTGCACCTGACAAAGGTGAAAACACACGGAAAAAAACCAAAGAAGAGTTGGAAAAAGCAAAAAACAAAGTTGAAGAGGAATTGAAGGAAACAAAAATCCGACTGGAAGAAAACCTCGGTGAAGGCAAAGAGAAACTATCGGCTTACTATGAAGAAACGAAAGAAGTGTTAGGCGAAAAAGCTGCAGATTTAAAAGAAAAAGCTTCGGAAATCAAGGGTATCGTTAAGAAAGAAGCAAAAGAAGCCGGTGATGAAGCTGAAGAACTGATGGATGAGAAAGCGGAAGAGTTAAAGGAAAAAAAGAAAGAGGCAGAGAAAAAAGCCGAAAATAAAGTGGATGAGGTAAAGGAAAGAACGGAAGAAGCAAAAGATAGGATGGAAAGAGCTGCCTCTGCGGCTAAGAATGAGCTTGAAAAATAACCAACATAAAGGTGGGATAACATGAATGCGACCATCACCGTAGGTGAGCTGCTGGTAGTATTAATGTCAATTCTGGGTGTAGGTGTTTTGGCATACCTGGTTATATTATTGATGAAAGTAAATGAAACCCTTAAAAATATCCAGGGGCTTGTCAATCGCAATGAAAAATACCTGGATGAAACCCTTGAGAGAATTCCAAGGGTGTTGGAAAATGTTGAGGGGATCACGGATAATGTAAACAAAAGCATGGTTCATGTACAAACCACTATTGAAAATGTCAGTGATGTTTCAGACTATGTAACAGACATGGTGGAAGGCATTAATGAAGAAGTGGTGGAACCTCTCAAGGAAGTGTTTAAAATATTACTTATGATTAAATCAATTTTTGGCGGACCCAAAAAGAAGAGATGGTTTTAAGTAACATAATATGAATAATTGCAAATAGCCGGTTTCCCCAGGAAGCCGGTTTTTGTGTTATGCAAGACTTGCCAAATGAATTAATATAATTATAAATGTATTAATATACATTTTAAGGTTGAGGACCACGTTATAGAAACGAAACTTTGTTTGAAAGTCATCATGAAGATTTCTGCTTATGGTAACCAGGTTGGGGTATAAGCGTAAAAGATCTTGGCAGTTCAAGTAACCTCAGGATGTTATCATATGAAACGGAGTTGATGACAATGAAGTTTCTGCTCCAGGAAAAAGTAGTATTGGGCGTGAGCGGATGTAATTTTGGAGCTCCTTACCGCTATAACCGTAAAGGATGGGACCGTATCAAGAAGCTGAACCGGGAACAGGGTGATTTTATCTGGCATCCGGTTTGTCCTGAAGTGATAGCTGCACTGGGTGTTCCAAGAGAACCCATCAGAATTTCGGGTGGCAATGGACAAGACGTGTGGGACGGAACAGCCAAAGTGCTTAACCGGAAAGGTGAGGATGTTACGGAACGCCTTAAGCAGGCGTGTTTGCAATCTCTTGAGACGTTGAAAAAGGCAGGTGCAGTGGGGTATGTGTTCATGGAAGGCAGTCCCACCTGTGGTGTGTATCGAACAAGTTTAAAAAACAAACGATTGGGGCACCCGCCAGGTGTTTTTGGTGCATTATTATTACGGGAAGGGTTTTTTCTCATTCCAGCCATAGACCTGGAAAGTCCTTTGCGTTGGTGGGATTGGCGACGAAGGTTGCACGCATTTGTTTGGGTTAAGCAGCAGGAAATAACATCAAAGCAAGACTTGTATAACATGTGGTATACTGTTAAATTTTTGTGCCAGGAACTGGATGAGTCTCTGGCCAGAAACCTTGGGAAGAAGCTGGCTAATCTTCCAAAGGGTTTTTCCCCGACTGATGCAAAAGACCTTAAGACAAGTGTTCTTGAGATTTTGCGCAAACCATCAAGTGTAAACCGAATAAAGCAACGGCTCTGGAAGAGTTATATCTACCATCGCCGAACAGCTTATGGGGAAGTTGATGTGGTGTTGCCACCTGAAACACCCCGAAACATTACGCAGATTACCAAAGAGCTATTAGCCATGGAACGTAATGCTTTTGAAAAAGGACAATTTTTTTCTTCCGCACCAATCTTGTACCGTAGCGAACAAAGAGTACGGAAAATAATGGAAGACGATCCCGCAGCCACCTAAGCTGCGGGTTTTTATCTGCTACATGCAAACCTCCTGTGTTCATACTCGATATGTATTCAAAAATCTGATAAAATATAAGAAGTACAAAGAACGATGGCAGGAGGTTCTGGATTGTTTGAATTGAGTGCTCAATCATACATTTGGCTGTATTTTTTTTATGGGTTGGCTTTCTTTATCATGGGTGTCTCTGCGTTACAACAAAAACTGCGACACAGCAGTGAATTTCCATTGATGCGATGGATCCATTTGCTTGGCGTATTTGGCGTTTCTTATGGCATAGCTGAGTGGATTACCATGATCAGGCTGATGGGTGTTTATCCTGAAAAAGATCAGTTTCTTTATTTAGCAGAAACACAAATACATGGGTTTGCGTTTACAATTTTACTTAGTTTTGGCATAGCGCTATTGGCAACGACTCGCTTGAGACACTTAAATTTACATATATGGTTGCCCTGGATGATTTTTGTGTTATGGAGTTTCTTTTTTCTTGGCAGGTATTATTCTGTTTCTATGGATTACGTTGCCCATATACAGGTATTCGATCGTATCACCTGGTATTTATTGGGACTTCCAGGCGCACTTCTGGCAGGCGCCGCTTATTTCATCAATGGCAGACAGCTGGAACGAATGAAATTGATTACGTATGCACGCATGTACCATCTCGGAGGGCTGTTGTTGTTATTCTTTGCCATAACCACCAGCGTACTGATGCTGGCGTTCAACCAGGTTGTCCGTCAGTATATGGAAATGCTTCGGGTAATCTCAGCCATCGGCATTTCTCTGATCACCATTAGACTTTTTGATTCTTTCATGTGGGAAATGCAGGAACGGCTTAATAAATATGCCCAGGGACAGATGCTATTGCAGGAACGCAAGAAAACCATACGTATGATACACGATCAAATAATTCAACGTTTGTTTGGCGCTGGGATGTTTATCGAAAACATGATGGATAACGACCCTGCCACCTACCGAAAAGACTTGTTGTTGTTAAAAAAAGAATTGAACGAAACCATTGGTGAGGCACGCACATTCTTAAAAAGCTTTTCAGAAACGAGCATCGTAATGGAAGATTTTCAGGACAACATCCAGAATCTCATCGATCGAATCAAAATGAACACACACATCAAAGTGCAATTTGAATACCATGTACCACCAATGGTACTGGGAAAGCTGTCACCTGTTAAAAACGCGCAGCTATACTTTATCGTTCAGGAAGCATTATTCAATGTTCAAAAACATGCTCTTGCCACGTTTGTGAAGGTGAGTGTGTCTTCCACCTTACAGGAGCTGGTGATTCATATATCAGATAATGGTGTTGGCATAACCCCGTCACACAAGGAAACGGAAGGGTTTGGTCTACAAACAATGAAGGATCGTGCAAAAGAAATCGGTGCCACCATAACTTTTGAACGAAAAAATGGTTTTACCAATGTCATCATTGTGGTTCCATGGGAGGAGCGTTTATATGAACACTAGCGTCAATAAAATCATGCTGGTGGATGATCATAACATCATCAGAATGGGTCTTAGAGGACTCATTGATAAAGACCCGGAGCTAAATGTCTGTGCTGAAGCATCCACACTGGAAGAGGCTTATGAGCTGTTGAAAACAGTAACACCAGACCTGGTGCTGTTAGACATGAAGTTGCCTGATGGAGATGGATCGGAAGGTGTCAGGGAAATAAAAAAATTGAAACCGGGTGTCAGGGTGTTGATATTAACAGCTTATGCTGAAGATTATATGGTACAGGAATCCCTGAGAAATGGAGCTGATGGTTATTTGTTAAAGAACGTTGACGGCAGGTCCATCACCCAAGCCATTCATAATGTGTTGAATCGATTGATGGTGGTAGACCCCTCCGTGGGTAACAGTATGATGTCACCAGTTGAGAACTCTGTTATAGCAAAGTTGGATGAAAGAGAACAGATGGTGCTGAACCTGATCAGCAAAGGCAAAACCAATAAAGAAATTGGTGAAAGCCTGTTCCTGGCGGAAAAAACAGTGAGAAACCTGATTACAAAAATCATGAAAAAGATAGAGGTTAGTAACCGCACAGAAGCAGCCGCATTTTGGTTAAAACATAAGCCGGGTAATCGGCTATTTGATCGATGAACAGTACTCTTAGCGGATGAAAGAAACTAGGATAAAAGTCCCATGACTCTACGATCTACTTGTTTACTTAGCCGGCGAAGCGGAATATATAACCAGTTCCAGCGAAGGAATTTTGGAAGCCATTGAAGACGCATTATCACAAATGTAATGTGAATGTTTTATAACTGGCATCAGCACAATAAAAGTCCGCCAAGCTTTGTACGATAGGGTAGGCGGATTTTTTTTAAACATTTAACAATATTTTATGTTATCGTGCGTATTGGTTCCAGTGCATAACTTCATTAAGAGATCTCTTTTGTGCTTTAAAATCCTCATCACTGTAACCAAGGGATACGATAGAGATCACTTCCAGATCCATGGGAGCTTTTACGATTTCCTTTAAACGTGTGCACAAGTCGTCGTATAAGGGTGGTATTATACATGGAACCCCTTCGCACATGGGGATGTCATCATTTTCGTAGTATGGGCCTTTACACCCTCCAATCCAACAGCTTTTCAGATCATAGAGGCGTGCCGCGATGATGATGTTCTGTGTGGCCGCAGATCCATCCTCAATATAATACTCTGAACTTTTGTGACACAATACCATAATGGCAGCTGCAGCATCTTTAATAAACCTTCCATTGCCGTGGGTTTCAGCCAATTCAGCCAGTACTGCCCTGTCGTCAATCACAACAAACTCCCAGGGTTGAATGTTTCGAGCGGTAGGCGCCATCCGGGCGGCATCCACCAGGTCTTTAAGAATCTCGTTGTCGATGGGTTTGTCCAGATAAGTCCTAATACTTCTAATATCCTTTAAAAATGCAGTTTTTTCAGGATTTGCGCTCATAAAATCCCTCCATTCGCCAAATTTATGTACACATTATGATCAATAGCTAGATACCCATCAGATCACTGGGTTCAATCATTTTATTTCATCATGATACCTTTTCCGGGAAAAAGGCGTGATAGATCGCTGCCACGGCATTTTCAAAATCCTTGTTTTCAACACCAACAATAATGTTAATTTCGCTGGATCCCTGATCGATCATCCGCACATTGACACCTGATTGATAGAGGGCAGTGAACAATTTGGCAGAAATACCTGGGGTATAAGCCATACCATGACCCACTGTGGCAATCAGGGCCATATTGGGGTACACTTCCAACAGGTCCGGCTGACATTGGTGTTGAATGTCTTCCAATAATTTGTCCAACTTGCTGTTCAGTTCACTGTTACTAATGACCAGCGAAAGTGTATCAATGCCCGAAGGCATGTGTTCAAAACGAATTTGCAGCTGTTCCAGAATGGTCAGCAACCTTCGGACAAAACCAGACTCTCGTTTCATCAGGTTTTTTTCGATGGCGATGACAGTGAAATCCTTACGGCCAGCAATGCCGGTAACGGAACCCCGTGGAGTGACCGGATCAGCATAGCTGACAATCATGGTTCCCGGGTTTGATGGGTCATTGGTGTTTTTAATGTTGATGGGGATGCCAGATTCCAGCACAGGGAAAATGGTTTCTTCGTGCAGTACCTGTGCTCCCATATACGACAGCTCCCTCAGCTCACGATACGTGATGGTGTGAATGGGTTTTGATGTTGGGACAATGCCAGGGTCAGTGACAAGAAATCCGGAAACATCTGTCCAATTTTCATAAATATCTGCAGCAGCTGCCCGCGCCACCACGGCACCTGTAATGTCAGAGCCACCCCTGGGAAAGATTTTTAAGCTTCCATCAGGTAACGAACCATAAAAACCGGGGATAACGACACGCTCACCGGGAGATGTCATTTTTTCCAATGCCTCACGGGTGGCATCAGGATCCACAAACCCATCCTGATTAAAACAGATAACATCTGCCGCATCCACAAAATGGCAGCCCAGGTAGTGGGATAATAAAAGACCGTTCAGGTACTCGCCTCTGCTGACGACATAATCCAGGCTGGCACCGCTGCCAATTTTGTGTTTGGTATCCTCCAACACCTGTTCAAGGTTACAATCAATGGACAATGCGTCCGCTATTTGAAGATACCGGTCGGCAATCATGCGGAAAATTTCTGAAAAAGGAACACGGTGAGAGACCTGTGCATGGCATAAATAAAGCAAGTCAGTAATTTTAATGTCCTCCCGGTGACGTTTGCCAGGTGCGGATGGTATAATGAATAAACGGTCGGGGTCAGAGAGTATGATGGACTTAACTTTTTCATACTGTGCTGGGTCAGACAGAGAACTTCCGCCAAATTTGGCGATTTTAATAGTCATGATTAACACCTCCGGGCGATTAATCTATTATAATGTAAATATTCCGACAGAGTCAACTTTTTTCGTCAAGATGATAAAAGAAGTTCAGGAGGTGTTTTCATTGCCGTATGTCTATATGCTGCGTTGTGCAGACAACACCTATTACACCGGTTGGACGACAGACGTGGAAAAAAGACTTATCATGCACAACACAGGCAAGGGTTCCAGGTATACCAGGTCTCGTATGCCTGTCAGTCTGGTTTATGTGGAAGAACTTGCGGATAAATCAGACGCTTTAAAAAGGGAACACCAAATAAAAAAAATGAAACGAAGCGATAAAGACACCTTGGTGCACATAGAAAAACCGGCATCTCAGTAAGATGCCGGCCAGAATCATTTGTCAGATAGAAGCTGTGTTTAGTGAGCGCCTCTGGCTGCCATTTCTTTGTCAAGCATGTAAAGCACATGACCCTTATCGCCAACCATCTTAATTTTTTCCAGGATAGTCAACATGGAGGCTTCTTCTTCCACTTGTTCATCAACAAACCAATTGAGGAATGAGACTGCCGGATAATTCTTCTCTTCAACGGCAATGCTCATCAGTAAATGGATTCTTTTTGTTACAAATTGCTCATGTTCATAGGCAGCCTGGAAAACAGCCTTCAAAGATTCAAATTCATTGGCGGGTTCATCCAATCCCTGTATAATGACGCGTTGTGCTAATCCGTCAATAAAAGAAAAGAATTTCATGGCATGCATGTTCTCTTCCTGTGCCTGTACTTTAAAAAAGGAAGCAAAGCCCGGAAGGTTTTGCTCTTGGCACCAGGCTGACATTGCCAGATAATAATTTGCTGAAAACATTTCATACTTAATTTGATCATTCATTTCTCTTAATAGGTTTTCGGATAACATTCTTCATCCTCCTGTTCAAAATTTAGTAGATAAGGTACTATATGTATTATACACCTATTGCTTGTAATTAAACAGGATTCTTAGCTTCTGGAAAACTGAGCCATGAAATAGGAGGCCGTATATGAACATCAAGCTATTGGCAACAGATCTGGATGGAACCTTGCTGGATGACTACAAACGATTATCTGCCAAAAATAAAGAGGCATTGAAAAATTTACATGAAGCAGGTATTCAGATTGTGCTGTGCACTGGCCGTCCTTATCATACGGTGAAACCATACCTGCTCCAGTTAGACTTACCCTGTTGGCTCATCACCAATAACGGATCCGTGATCAGAAACCCGGAAGGCGAAATCATTCACACCCGGTATATCCATCACGAAGCATTGGAAAAGGTACTGTTCATTCTGGGTCAACCGCCTAAACTGTATTACCACGGTTCAGATAACCAAAATACGTATATTCAAAGCCAATGGGATCGCATGAAAAACATCTATGGCTTTGAACGAAAGAGCCTGAGTCCGCCTGTGAAAGCAGCTTTCCACGCTTTTAACACGGTATGCCTCTCGCCCATACACCGGCAAGTTAATTTTTCAACGTTTTCAAAAGACGGTGGACGTCTGGCAAATCTTATTATCATATCACGGGATTTGGAAGCCCTCGACATAAAAAAACAGCAACTGGAACTTGTTGAGGGAATTTATTTGACCCGCTCGGGAAATGACAACCTGGAAGTACTTGACCAGCATGCAACCAAAGGCAACGCATTGAGCTGGTTGACGGAATTTGTAGGCATCTCAATGGAAGAGATTGTTGCCATCGGTGATCATGACAATGATCTCAGCATGGTGCAAATGGCAGGGATTGGTTTTGCCACTGGTAATGCGGAGCATGTAATAAAGGAGCAGGCAGATTACGTCACATTGACGAACAATGAAGACGCATTGTGGGACCTGTATGAAAAACTTAGAGAGCTGCACAAAACATAAACCCCGGGTTTCCGGGGTTTTGTTAATAGAGCAGAAGACGTGTGATGAGTGGCGACAGCAGAAAGAGCATGACAGCCACTGTTGCGGTCCAGATAAAAATTATGGTACTGCGTTTCATAACCTGTTTGTCCATACGGTAATGAGCCCACATGAGCAATCCTATGGTTACAAATTGAATGTAACGCTGGTAAGGAGCCAGCACAGAAACATATGACAATGCAAAGCCACCAAGTCCTAGTGACACAACCACCATGGGCACCACTCAGCATATAGCTGACAAGAAAGCACCAACAACAGCACCGGCACCCAGGAGATGATCTTTACTGTTTTTCATTCATTCACCTTCAATCTTAAAAGGGATAGTTGATAACTGTTCTCTATGATTATGATACCACAAAGTTAAGTGGAATGGAAATTACAAAAAATGTGAAAATTTGGGAGGAATTTTAAGTTTTTTGTCGAATAACCGACGAAGCGGGTCAGCGAAGGTTGACCAAAGCAAAGAAAAGGTTGACCCGAAAGCAAAGAAAGAGAGGAGAAAGACAAAATGAGTGTGTTTCCTGATGCAAAAATATTGGACGTTGATTTAAGCAAAGGTGCCATTGATACCAAAACACTGTCCGGAGAGATTTACAGGTTGTACCCAGGAGGGTCTTCCCTGGGGTTATACCTGGCCTTGCAGGAAATGGGAGCCGGCATTGATCCTTTATCCCCGGAGAATATGTTGATTTTTTCAGTTTCAGTGCTGACAGGGTTGCCCATCAGCGGTCAAAGCAGGTTGACCATCACCACAAAAAGTCCTTTGACAGGCACCATAGGTGACAGCCAGTCAGGTGGTTTTTTTCCGGCTCAGCTGAAGATTAACGGTTATGACGCCATCATCTTTCGGGGAAAGTCAGAAAAACCTGTATATCTTTACATTGATGGAGAAAAAGTGGCATTAAAAGATGCTTCTTCAGTGTGGGGCAAGGTAACCGGTGAAGCAGAAAAAATAATTAAGGAAGAATTGGAAGACGAACAACTGGAAATTGCTCAAATCGGTCCAGCTGGGGAAAATATGGTAAAATATGCATCCATTATGAACATGTCAAATCGTGCCAACGGCCGCAACGGAACAGGGGCAGTGATGGGATCCAAGCTATTGAAAGCTGTGGTGGTAAAAAAAGGTAAGGCAAGAAAGGCGGTGGATCAGGAAGGTTTTAAGACTTTAACAGGTAATGTGAAAGAACGTATTACCGAAAATGAAGGCGTCGAGGCGTTAGGCCAGTTTGGTACAGACGGTGAACTGAATAGTCATAACCGGGACGGTTTTCTGCCCACACGCAATTTTAGCTCAGGGTATTTTGGAGACAGCGCCAAAAAAATTACCGGTACAACCATGGCTAAAACCATTCTGAAAGGCAGAGACACCTGTTTCAGTTGTGCCATACGCTGTAAGCGTGTTGTCGAAGTGGAAGGTAAAGTGGATCCTTTCTATGGCGGCCCGGAATATGAAACTTGTGCTGCTTTCGGTTCGTTTTGTCAGACAGAGAACCTGGAAGACATAGCCGTGGCAAACCAATACTGTAATATGTATGGCCTGGACACCATCTCCTGTGGAGCCACCATCGCATTTGTGATGGAGTGTATGGAAAAAGGCATTTTGACCAAAGAAGATGCGGATGGCATGGACATCACCTTCGGTAATGGATCAATTTATCCGGAGCTGATTAAAAAAATTGCCCTGCGGGAAGGAATAGGCAACATGATGGCAGAAGGCAGCTACCGTATGGCAGAAAAACTGGGACCCGAAGCGCTGCCACTCAGTGTAAGTGTGAAGAAACAGGAACTGCCTGCCCACATGCCCCAGTATAAACCGGCCATGGGATTGATCTATGCTGTCAACAACTTTGGGGCAGACCACCAATCCTGTGAACATGATCCTTTTCTCACTATGCCGGCAGATGCAAAAGAACAAGTGTGGCTGGGAATGCTGGGTATCAATCTCCAGTATGATGATCAAAAAACACTGGACGATGGAAAAGTCCGTTTTGCCATTGCAGGTCAGAAGTTTTATTCCATGATGGATTCACTGTGTCTGTGTCAATTTTCCTGGGGACCATCCTGGCAGTTGTACGGACCTGCCGAATTGGTCGATGCATGTAAATATGGCATTGGCTGGGAGACATCTGTGCAGGAGTTAATGGATATCGGGGAGCGACGTATAAACATGATGCGTTGGTTTAATGTGCGAGATGGTTTCAGTGCCAAGGATGATGTACTGCCGGAACGTCTTTTTGACCCCATGCCTAATGGCCCTTCTGAGGGACACCAGATGAAAAAAGCAGACTTCGAAAAAGCCAGAGCATCTTACTATGGGTTCATGGGTTGGGACAACGATGGCAAACCAACGGAGGCAACTCTGAGAAAGCTTTCCTTAAACTGGTTGTTGGATAAGTAAGCGAAAAAGCGTGTCATCGAATAAATTCATCCTTGAAGCAGGTGTTACAATGATTGTAACGATGAACCAGAAAAACATGCACATCGATGAAGGAAGCCGGGTCATTGACCTGCTGGTGTCAGCGGGGCTGTCAAAGAGGGTAGCTGTTTGGGTGAACGACCAGCGGCTGTTGCAAAAGGAGTACGAAACCCGACAGCTTCACGAAGGAGACCGGGTTAAAGTTTTACGTCCCCTTGGAGGGGGTTAATGGCTCATGTAAAAAGTAAAGCCTTCAGCCAACATGGGTAAACATGTTGGGCTGGAGGTTTTTACATGTGCTTTTACTTTGTGCTTTTATGGGGAATAAGATACAATATGGATGTAAAGCTCATAATCATCGATTTGAGTGAAGGAGAGATTAACATGAAAAAAAACAGAACCCCGGGAGACATGCCCCAGGAAATACGTCTTGCCTATGCTAAGATAGCCGGGTTGATAATAATGGCAACCCCTTATCCGGAAACCTCAGTGGTGGTGGCTTTTTACAGGTCATTACAGGAACTGGCATTAAAAGACAAGGAACGACGAGCAGTACTGGAATTTATGTTATCGCCGGACACAGACCTGCAAACATTATGCAACACACTGATGTCAGTGGAATTGGAGGAAGAACGAAATCTGTTGCGTTTTTCATTGGTGGAAGATATCTATCACATGCTTATGGCAGACCACGATGAAGGAGACGAAGAAGTTCGACTCTTTAACCAGGTTTTGGAAAAACTGTCTGTTCAGGAAGAGCACATTGATATGATCCATCTAATGTACAAAAATGACAGCGCATACCTGCCGGAACTACAGCCTGAAAAACTAACAAGTAAGGTTGCCCGTCAAACCCTTGCAGGAATTATTGGGTTGGGTGTACCCATAGGCATGGTGGCAGTGTCAGGAGAAAGAGGCTTGACACCCAGGGGCATCGCCAGCGGTCTAAAAGCTATTAGTCCGGGAAGAGACCGCCATAAAAGCCTGGTTCCCGGCCTGCTCATCACCCTGGCTGCCGGAGGCATGGCCTGGCGTTCAGCCAAATGGCTTCTTCATTACCCTGACTGGAAACGCCAATGGATGTTAAAACGTCTTCATAAAAGTGAAATAAAAAAAATGAAACAAACAGCAAAGCTTATTGACGCTGACATCTTGATGATGCAAAAACAAATTGAATCCAGGGCAGCTGATTTTGCGGAAACAGACTCCTGGATGACATTGTCAAAACTATTAAACAGAAGCAGGTCATTGGTCAGAGTGAAAATTGAAAGCCATTGAACTATAACGATAAGTTGTAAAAAAAATGGGAAATGACCTGGGAATAAGGGTATATATCTTATGATTGGCACAATGTCAAAAAAGCGTTATAATGGATTGTACCCGCATATTGCGACAGCATGACAGGAGGTTGTGTTGATGAAAGTTGGAATTCCCAGAGCATTGCTTTACCATTATTATTACCCGTTCTGGAAAACGTATTTTGAAGAATTGGGCATAGAAGTCGTGGTTTCACCGCCTACCAATAAAATCGTGATGGACCTGGGTGTCAAAGCTTCCGTTCCGGAAATTTGCGTTCCCATTAAGGTCTATCTGGGGCATGTCTTGCAGCTGGTTAACATGGGAGCAGACTGGATTTTTGTTCCCCGGTTCGTGTCCATACAAAAAGGTCAGTTTTTCTGTCCCAAATTCATGGGGCTGCCGGACATGATCCGCCATTCGTTTCCCCACATTGCCTCACGTTTATTGATACCGGCCATCGAAAGCACCACCGACGATTTAGCCACTTCGCCGAAGCAATACCGTGAAATCGAGGAGAAGTTAGGCGTTACCAACGCTGCCAACAAAAAGGCATTGAAAAAAGCAGAAATGGTATGGCTGGATTTTCGACGATTGAGCCTGAAAGGCTACGAGGTTCCCGATGCAATGGCCATTGCCCTGGGCACCAAAAAACCGCAGGAAGTGGCAGTAAGCAATACAGAGCTACAAAAGGACGAAATCACCCTGGGCGTTCTGGGGTATGTATATAACCTGTATGATTCCATGATCAGCTTGGATGTTCTCAGCAAATTGCGGGAGATGAATGTTAAGGTGAAAACCTTTGAGATGATCCCTGAACGCATGTTAAAAGAACGGCTGATAGGAATGCCCAAAACCATGTTCTGGACATTTAGCGACAAACTGTTTGCAGCAGGGTATCACTTCTATAACGAAGAAAACATTGACGGCCTGATCCATGTAACAGCCTTTGGCTGCGGACCGGATTCCATGCTGGGGAAATTGCTTGAACTGGATTCTGTCAAATACCAGAAACCTTTTATGACCGTACGCATTGATGAGCATTCCGGCGAAAATCATTTACAAACCCGGATTGAGGCGTACGTGGATATGTTGCGGCGTAAAAAACAGTTGAATACGCAAAGAGGTGCTTAGCCATGAAAGTGTCATTTCCCTATATGGGTACCACTGTCGTTTATAAGAAATTACTGGAAATGCTGGGGCATGAGGTGATTATGCCGCCGAAACCCACACAAAAAACCATTAACCTGGGGGTCAAATATAGTCCTGAGTTTGCCTGTTTTCCATTAAAGGTGATCATGGGCAGTTATTTTGAAGCCATCGACAAAGGTGCTGAGGTTATTATAACGTCAGGTGGTCACGGGCCTTGCCGTGCGGGCTTTTACGAGCGCGTTCACAGAAGTATTCTGGAAGCAGAAGGACACTTTGTCGATTTTATTGTCTTCGATTCCATGTTCCGCGATCGTAAAACTTTCATTAAAAATGTCAAACGCCTCAAAGGTAAAACGCCTTTGCATAAGGTAGCCCACGCCTTATGGACGGTGTACGATATGATTGGCAAGTTGGACAAACTGGAAATAGAGGTGCAACGCATACGTGCCCATGAAGTGAACCGGGGGGAAACCACTCGTATATGGGAACACATACAGAAAATGTTTGACAAGGCATATACACGAGGTGCATTGCGGAATGCCTACAATAAAGGAAGAAAAATGCTGGCGGCCATCGAGTTGAACCCTGTGGAGGAAGAAAACCGCATCCGCATCGGAATAGTTGGAGAAATCTATGTGGTCATGGAAGATTCCATCAACATGAAAATGGAACAGCTTCTTAACAGCCTTGGCGCTGAGGTGGAAAGATCCCAATACCTGTCACAGTGGGTTACCTATAATATGCTGCCTAAATGGATAAACTGGTCCCATGAAAAACATGTCCTGAAACTAAGTGACCCATATTTACCCATACAAATTGGCGGACACGCCAAACAAAGTGTAGGCCAAATCGTTGATTACAGCCTTAGAGGGTTCGACGGAGTCGTTCATCTGATGCCCTTTGGATGCCTGCCTGAATTGGTATCACAGAGTATTATTCCTAAAATCACTGAAGATTTTGGGATTCCGGTACTCACCATATCCCTGGACGAACAATCAGGCATAGCCAATAACCAAACCAGGGTGGAAGCTTTCATTGATTTGGTTAAAAACAAACATAAAGAGCGATTAAACCAAGCCGACAAAAACATCAATAAAAGTACACAACAAGTCTCCGCCATTGGTTAAGCAGATTATTTGTTGATTATAGGAGGATGAAATCGTTGCGAGAGCTTTATTTGGGAGTAGACGTGGGATCTGTCAGCACAAACATTGTGCTGGTGGATGAAGAAATTAATGTGATTTCAAGCCAGTACATTCGTACCAATGGGCAACCTTTGGAAACAGTAAAATCAGGGCTCAAGAAGCTTAAAACAGAATTTCCAGCCGATGGCATGATCAAAGGTGTTGGTACGACCGGCAGCGGCAGACAGCTGGTAGGAGTTATGATAGGGGCTGATGTGATTAAAAACGAAATCACTGCCCATGCAACAGCCACCATTCATTTTGTACCAAATGTCAAAACCATTTTTGAAATTGGTGGACAGGATTCTAAAATTATCGTGGTGGATGACCAGATGGTCACAGATTTTGCCATGAACACAGTCTGTGCAGCAGGTACAGGCTCTTTTCTGGACCACCAGTCTGAACGACTGGGCATTCCCATTGAAGATTTTGGCGACAAAGCGCTTGCAGCCGACAGAGATGTTCGTATTGCAGGCAGATGTACTGTTTTTGCAGAATCAGACATGATTGCCAAGCAACAATTTGGTTTTTCCAAATCTGAAATTATCAAAGGATTATGTGAGGCACTGGTACGAAACTATATCAATAACCTGGGCAGGGGCAAAAAACTGGAACCTCCCTTTGTGTTCCAGGGTGGAGTTGCTGCTAACAAAGGGATCAAAGCTGCTTTTGAAAAGGAAATTAATCACGAAATCATTATACCGGAACACTATAACATCATGGGTGCTCTTGGTTCTGCCATCTTAGCACGTGATGAGATTTGGAATTCTCGGGTGGAAACCCAGTTTAGAGGGTTTGAAGCGGCAGACCTGGAGTTTGTTCCCAGCACCTTTGAATGTGAAGATTGTCCAAACCACTGCGAAGTGGTGGAAGTCCGTCTGGATAAAAAAATCGTTGCCCGTTGGGGCGATCGATGTGGAAAGTGGACAAATTCTGTTAAAACTGTGTTGTAAGAGAGAGGACATCTCTGTTCTACCCAGCCATTCCTTTTGTCTTTAATAAGAAACCGTCATTTAAAAAATGGCGGTTTTATTCGTTATGGTTATCGATTGCAAAAGCCTCTAAACTGCGTTACACTAAATGCAGATAAGTACACCAAATCGTTCATTCTATTTCGCAGGAGTTGAAAACATGAAGCCAGATATGAAGCTGGTTCGAAAAATAGACATAGGTCTCATCATTATTGTGTTGCTGTTATGTGCCTATGGCTTAGTGGCCATCTCCAGTGCTGCCCTGAACCACCGCCTGGGAGCAGGCACATTTATACAAAGTCAAATAAGGTCCATTCTTGTGGGAATTGTGGCCATGGTGGTCACCGTGGCCATCGATTATAAAACAATCAGAAGGTTGGCTCTGCCCATCTACGGGGTCAGCATCCTGCTGCTGCTCCTGGTATTGTTTGCCGGTACAGGGGCGGAAGAATGGGGCGCCAACCGTTGGATCCGCATCGGCGGGTTTGGGTTTCAGCCTGCAGACTTTGTGAAACTGGGGCTAATTATCTTTTTGGCCAGGGTGGCGGAAGATCACAGAGATTACCTGGACAGTCCTGGTGTTTTGATTAAAATTGGCCTGTTGATGGCGTTGCCCATGGGCCTCATCATGATGCAGCCAGACTTGGGAACCACTGTCATCATTGCGGCGTTTACCATAGGTATTCTGTACATCGCCGGATTGCAATACCGTTACCTTTTCGCAGGTTTTGGCATGAGTTTGGTCGCCTTGCCCATCTTTTGGCAGTTCCTGGAAGATTATCAAAAGACAAGAATTCTCATTTTTTTAAACCCTGAGATGGACCCATCCGGCGCAGGGTACCAGATCATTCAGTCAAAACGTGCGGTCGGTTCAGGCATGATGTGGGGACAAGGCTTATACAAGGGAACCCAAAGCCAGTACGGATTTTTGCCGGAAAGACACACGGATTTTATTTTCTCAGTGATTGCGGAAGAATTGGGTTTCATTGGTACCGCTGTCTTGATGGGGCTCTTTTTTATCTTATTGTTTAAATGCGTTCGTATCGCCATGAATGCCAGGGACGATTTTGGCATGTACCTGGTCATAGGTGTCGTCTTTATGCTGGCCTTTCATATCATTATCAATGTTGGCATGACCATTGGTCTTTTTCCTGTAACAGGGAAGCCGCTTCCTTTTATAAGCCACGGGGGCACTTTTATGCTGACGAACTTCATTGCCATAGGGATGGTGCTGAATGTGAACATGCGGCGAGACTTAATCAACTTCTAAAAAATCATTCCTTTGGGAGGTGGAAACGGATGGATTCAGGACCTGATATAGACAGTAGATCCAGTAAAAATGAATACGGTCAGGATGACACCCGTCCTCCCAGGCGGTGTGTTACCTGACAGATAGGTGAGGTGACATAAAAATGAATGAAGAAATGAAAATTTTCTTTGATGAGATCCTTCAGTTGTTAGAGGAAAAACGTTTTACCCGATTGAGGGAGTTACTGGCAGAAGCCAAACCGGTGGATATAGCGGAAGCCATAGAAGAAATGGAAGAGGAAGAACCCCAAAACACCATCCTGCTGTTCCGGCTTTTACCAAAAGACCTGGCAGCAGATGTGTTTTCACACTTGTCAGTAAGTGACCAAAAGAATATTGTTAACGTCCTGCATGAACATCAGTTGAAACAAATTGTGGAAGAACTGAACTTTGACGATAAAATTGACTTTCTGGAAGAAATGCCAGCCAACGTGGTGAAACGGATTCTACTGAATGTGACTGAAGAGGAACGAAAGCTGATTAACCAGTTTCTCAACTATCCGGAAGACTCAGCCGGCAGCCTGATGACCATCGAATACATCGACCTAAAAAAGGAGATGACGGTGGCAGAGGCACTGCAATACATTAAAAACACAGGGGTTGATAAGGAAACCATCTATACCTCCTACGTCTTAAACGAAACCAGAAAGCTGGAGGGAATCGTTTCCCTTCGCAAACTGGTACTGGCAGAACCCGAAATGACCGTGGGTAGCATCATGGATGAAGACCTGCTTTATACAACCACCTTGGACGACCAGGAAGAGGTGGCAGATCTCTTTAAAAAATATGACCTAATGACAATACCCGTTGTTGACCAGGAAAGCCGTTTGGTGGGAATCATCACCATCGATGACATTGTGGATGTCATTGAACAGGAAAACACAGAGGATTTTGAGAAAATGGCGGCCCTTCTGCCAGGGGAGGAAGAATACCTTGATGCCGGCATTTTCAACATGGCAAAAAAAAGACTTCCCTGGCTGCTGATACTGATGATTTCCGCCACTTTCACCGGCAGCATCATCAGTCGCTTTGAGGATGTTTTGCAGGCGGTGGTGGTGCTGGCCGCCGCCATTCCTATGCTCATGGACACAGCCGGTAATGCTGGGAACCAGTCATCCACCCTGGTGATCCGCGGCATCGCCCTTGGTGAAATTGAGATGGGAGACTATCTGACAGTATTGTGGAAAGAATTTCGCATCAGTATTGTGGTGGGAGTCATGCTGGCCGTTGTCAATCTGGCAAGAATGTTGATCATGGTTAAAACATCCTGGCTCATCGCCATTACGGTATCTTTTACGCTGGCCATCACAGTGGTGTTGGCAAAGATTTTCGGTGGACTAATGCCCATCATAGCTAAAAAATTGAAGGTGGACCCCGCCATCATGGCAGGGCCTCTGATTACCACCATTGTAGATGCCATGGCCCTGATCGTTTATTTCAGAATTGCCACCCTAATTTTGGGTATTCATTAAATAGAATCCATGGTGTATCAAAAATATGAACATAAAGATGGAAAAAAGGAGGTTTTTTATGAAATTCATTACAGTTAAAATTGAGGGAAAAGAAACACCTGCACTTTTGGTGCGGGACGGCCATGAAATACTGCCTTTGTCCGCTGCATTGGGAGACAATGCCCCTGACACATTACTGGAATTGGTGAGGCATAACGATGAGACAATGTTAGAAACCCTGCGTGATGCCCAGGAGAATCCGGGCAGAGACACATTGTACCTGGCAGATGTTGAACTAATGGCACCCATTCCTCATCCAATTCGTAATGTCATCTGCCTGGGTTTGAATTATTCAGACCATGCGACAGAGTTAAAAGACAGCTTCGGAAAGGATCGGAAGGAGCCGTCGGCACCAGTGTATTTTGGCAAGATGGCCGATGTAATTGTAGGGCCAGGTGCGATTATCAGTCGTCATGCAGGCGTAACAGAAACCATCGATTACGAAGTGGAGTTGGTGGCTGTCATTGGCAAGGGTGGCACAAATATCAAAGCAGAAGACGCATTTAATCATATATTTGGGTATACCATCATGAATGATGTTACTGCCAGAGACCTCCAGCACCGCCACACCCAATGGGTGAGAGGTAAAAGCCTGGATACATTCACGGCCATGGGTCCCGTACTGGTACACCGAAGTAAGTTTAATGATCCACCAGAACTAAACCTGAGTTGTGCAGTGAACGGAGAAATCAGACAATCTTCCAATACGCAAAACTTCATCTTTGACCTGCCCTATGTGATCAGCGATCTGTCAAAAGGGTTTACACTAAAACCTGGTGACATGATTGCCACGGGAACCCCGGCAGGGGTTGGGATGGGTTTTAACCCTCCAAAATATTTGAAGGCAGGAGACACAGTCACCTGCACCATCGAAGGCATAGGCACACTGGAAAACAGGATAGAAGAATAAAATATGTTAAGGGGTGAAATCAATGCAACGCCTAAACCTGGAAACAACATTGGCCAGGGAAACCATCAGTGAACGGGAATTGCAGGAAATGAAAGCATTGTTGGAGGCCGTTGAAGCCATGCTGCAAGAACAGGACGGACCTGGCGATGATTTTCTGGGCTGGCTGGACTGGCCCACCACCATGAAACCTGAAGAAATTGAAAAAATAAAAATAACGGCACAACAGTTACGGGAACAATCAGAGGTTTTTTTGGTCATTGGTATTGGCGGATCGTACCTGGGTGCACGGGCCGCCATTGAATGGCTGACACCACCCTTTACACCAAACGCAAAAGGCAACCCTGAAATCATCTACGCAGGCCACCACCTGGACAGCGATTATCTATTTGGTCTGATGCAATACCTGAAGGACAAGGAAGTAACCGTTAATGTCATCTCCAAATCAGGCACCACCACTGAACCAGCCATTTCTTTTCGAATGGTTAAAGCATTGATGGAAGAAAAATACGGTCGGGATGGAGCGAAGGACCGTATCGTGGTCACAACAGATGCTGCCAAAGGAGCACTGAAAACCCTGGCAGACAGTGAAGGCTACCAAACTTTTGTGATTCCCGATGACATTGGCGGACGCTACTCTGTGCTTACCCCTGTGGGACTGTTGCCCATTGCGGTGGCGGGCATTGACATTGAAAGTATGCTCCAGGGTGCACGGGATGCCCAGACATTGTACAATGAAACGGTGATCACCGACAATCCATCTTACCAGTATGCAGCTTACCGAAACGCCTTATCAAGAAAAGGTAAAACCACCGAAATCATGGTGAGCTATGACCCGTCCTACCATTACATGGCAGAATGGTGGAAACAGCTCTTTGGAGAAAGTGAAGGAAAGGATGGTAAGGGTATTTTCCCAGCTTCCCTCCAACTAACCACAGACCTCCACTCCATGGGACAATACGTGCAGGAAGGCCTGCGCAACCTTTTTGAAACAGTGGTAAGAACAGAAAAACCTGTAAAAGACATCCTGGTGCCTGACACCGGCAGCGATGACGACGGTCTGGGTTATTTGGCAGGTAAACCCTTGTCCTTGGTCAATAAAAAGGCTATGGAGGGCACGTCCATGGCACACACAGATGGAGGTGTGCCTGTATTACAAATCACCATACCTGAAAAAAGCCCCTACTGGGCTGGGCAGCTCTTCTATTTTTTTATGAAATCCTGTGCTATCAGCGGTTATTTGCTGGGGGTCAACCCCTTTAACCAACCCGGTGTGGAGGCTTATAAAGCCAACATGTTTGCCTTGCTGGGCAAACCGGGTTATGAGAAGCTGAAAAAGGAGCTTGAAAGTCGATGGCAGGAGTAACAAAGGGCAGTGAAAGGCCCATCGGTATCTTCGATTCAGGACTGGGTGGGCTTAGTGTACTGGCGGACCTCATTGTCGAAAGACCCCATGACCATTACCTGTACTATGCAGATACCCATTATGCCCCCTATGGTATTAAAAGCAGGGAAGACCTTGAAAAAAGAGTGCTGGAAGTGGCCGATCAACTGGTCACTTCCGGCATTCGTTTACTGGTGATTGCCTGCAACACAGCCACCAGTGCTGCGGTGGAAACTATCAGAAAAAAAACCGCTATTCCTGTGGTGGGCATGGAACCTGCCCTTAAACCTGCGGTGGTGGGAAGTGCAGGCAACACCATTCTGGTAGCGGCCACACCCTTAACGTTGCGGGAAAAGAAATTTGCCAGTCTGATGGAGCAGTGGCGGGGGTCTAACAGGGTACTGCTGCTACCCTGTCCGGGGTTGGTGGAAATCATTGAAAAAGAGGGGCCAGATGCTTCGGAGGTGGATGAAAAGCTGAAGACATTGGTGGCCCCTTATGAATGCGAGGAAATACACCGACTGGTGTTGGGGTGTACCCATTATGTACTCATTCGTCATAAGTGGCAGCAACTCATGGGCGACAACGTGCAGCTCATCGATGGAAACAAGGGAACCCTGCGACAGGTAATGCGTTTGTTACAGGAAGAAGGAAACCCTGCAGAAACCCGTGTCACCCTAAAATCTTCTTCACTTAAGCCTGAGACCATCGAACACATGCAACACATTCTGGTGAAGCAATTGATTCTCAGAGGAATTACAGAAGACTTTATTCAGCAACATATCACGTTTTTTACGGAAGAGGAATGAACATGAACCTCATAACCTTACAACAGGTGACCCATCATTACGGCATTCATAGGCTGCTTGATGGTGTGACACTTCATATCACAGACGAAACAAAAGTAGGCCTGATCGGCGTCAATGGTACAGGCAAAACCACCCTGATGCGGATCATCGCCGGGGAAATTCAGCCTGAGTCCGGTGACACGATTCACCACCCTTCAGTAGTGGTTAGCATGGTAGACCAGGACCCGCCCATACCTTCCGGTATGACGGTGTTGGAAGCCGCACTTCAGGGTGGCGATGCCTTGTGCAGGCTGTTGCTTAGCTATGAACAGGCCATGGACAGGCTGCAAAAGCATCCGGAAAATGAAGTGTTGCAGGCAGAAGTGGTGAAACTTCAACAAAAGATGGACGACCAACAGGTATGGAACTTGGAAACCCAGGCAAAAACAGTGTTACATCAACTGGGACTTGAAGACTACCATGCATTGGTGGAAACCCTCTCCGGAGGACAACGACGTCGCATAGCCCTGGCTGGTGCTCTCATCAGGCCATCCAGTGTACTGATCCTTGACGAACCAACAAACCACCTGGACCTGGACATGATTGAGTGGCTGGAAAACTACCTGAAAAACCGTAATGGTGCCCTGGTCATGGTCACCCATGACCGGTATTTTCTTGACAGGGTTACCAACACCATTGTAGAACTGGAAGCAGGCCAGTTAACCCAGTATAGCGGCAGTTACCAACAGTATTTAGTGGAAAAGGAAGAAATACTGGCCAAGGACGCTGCCACGGAGCGACGTCTTCAAACACTGTACCGGCAGGAATTGGCATGGATGAAAAGAGGCGCACGGGCACGCACAACCAAACAAAAAGCACGTATTGGACGGTTTGAACAGCTGGAAGAAACCCTTGAAAAAACATCCAAAGCTGAGCTGGAAGTACCTGTGTTAACACGGCGTCTGGGGAAAAAAGTGATTGAATTGAAAAATGTCAGTTTTTCCTATGATGACCAGCCCCTTATTAAGTCACTGGACCTGTTGCTAAAGCCTGGTGAAATTGTGGGCTTGGCTGGCCCCAATGGCACCGGCAAAAGCACATTGCTGAAACTGATTGCCGGTGAACTGGAGCCTGTCAGCGGCATCATTGAACGGGGTGAGACAGTGCGGTTGTCTTATTTCCGTCAGGAAAACCTTGAACTGGATGGTGGCCAGAAGGTGCTGGAATACATACAGGAAGGGCGTGAAGTCGTTACCCTCAGTAAAGATCAACGGATCACTGCCTCACAAATGCTTGAACAGTTTCTGTTTTCACCGGAAAAGCAGTGGACCACTGTGGGCTCTCTATCCGGTGGTGAAAAACGAAGACTCCTGCTGCTGAGACGGCTGATGGAAGAACCTAATTTACTACTGCTGGATGAACCCACCAACGACCTGGACATTACCACCCTGACAGTGTTGGAAGACTACCTGGACCACTTTCCCGGAACGGTGGTCATTGCCTCCCATGACCGCTACCTCCTCGACCGATTGGCTGACCGGATGCTGGTGTTCAAAGGGAAAGGCAAAGTGGAGGAAACGGGTCTTTCCTGCTCAGAATGGGTAGCGGCAGAGAAAGATGCTGGTAAATCTGATCCACCGAAAAAACAGGCGCAGGAAGGTCAAAAACGGCAAGCCTCTGATCGGCCTTTGAAATTTTCCTATAAAGAACAACAGGAATTTGACCACATTGAAACGAACATACAACAGTTGGAACAAAAAATTGCAGAAATGGAAAACGCCATGGCGAACAACGCCAGTGACTTTCACTACCTGGAACAAGCCGGAAAAGAAAAGAAATCCCTGGAAAAAGAAATGGACAGGCTGCTGGAACGATGGACAGAACTAACGGAAAAAGCAGATACCATTGAACAACAAAGCCAATTATAAATAGGATTCTCAAACAATAATTGTCATCGGATAAACAGGAGTCTTAGCGGTGGTAGTCATCGGACAAATAGGCCTTCAGGCATAGAACAGCCTGAAGGCCTGCCTTTAGGCTGAATCCAGCCAACAATTCAGTCATTAAATGGTCGTTCGGCTTTTGTCAAGGGGTGTTTCGTTAAAAAATCATTATACAAATGAAAAGAAGTAGATAATGAAAGATAAAGGCAGAAAATGGGATATTAACAAAGCAAATCAATCATAACGGTGTTTTGAATTTTCTTGAAAATCCGTTAGACTATACCATATATTGTACATCTAATTCTTTTGCACTACTAAATAGGGAGGTATCGGAATTATGGCGATCACAAAGATACAGAAACGAAATGGCGAAATTGCCGATTTTCAGCTGACAAAAATAAAGGATGCCATTTTCGCTGCAGTAAAGTCTGTGGGCGGAAACGACGAAATGAAGGCTGTTATGTTGGCAAAAAAAGCAGAGGACATTCTCAACGAAACCTACCGAGCCAGTATTCCCTCAGTGGAGGACATACAGGACATCGTGGAAAAGGTACTGATTGAAGAAGGTCATGCGAAAACCGCCAAAGCCTATATTCTGTACCGTAAGAAAAGAGAAGAAATTCGTGAAGTGAAAAACCTGTTCATGGACGCTGAAGAAATGGTGGAAGAATATGTCAGCCTGGCAGACTGGCGTGTCAATGAAAACGCCAACATGGGATTTTCTCTCCAGGGACTGAACAACCACATTGTCGAATCCATCAGTTCAAAATACTGGTTGAATAAAATTTATGGCAAAGAGTTGCGTGACGCTCATGTAAGAGGTGATTTACATATCCATGACCTGGGCCTGCTGGCACCCTATTGTTGCGGATGGGACATCGAAGATTTCCTTCGCCGGGGGTTCAAAGGGGCAAAGGGTAAAGTTGAGTCACGACCGCCAAAACACCTGGAAACTGCCTTAGGCCAGCTGGTGAACCTACTGTACACCCTTCAGGGCGAATCAGCAGGTGCACAGGCTGTCTCCAGCATCGACACCTACCTGGCACCTTTCATTTATTATGACCAATTGGACTATGGTCAGGTTAAAAAAGCGTTACAGCGTTTCATATTCAACCTGAACATACCTACACGGGTCGGGTTCCAGACACCCTTTACCAATGTAACCCTGGACATAGCCCCCCATCCCCTGCTAAAGAACGAACCTGCCATTATTGGCGGTAAACCCGTGGAAAAAACCTATGGTGAATTCCAGAAAGAAATGGACATGTTCAACATAGCCTTCTGCGAAGTGATGATGGAAGGTGACGGAGCGGAACGTGCTTTCAGTTTCCCCATTCCCACCATCAACATCACCCATGATTTCCCCTGGGATTCAAAGGTGGCGGATGCCATCATGGAGATGACCAGAAAGTTTGGCACCCCCTATTTTGCCAACTTCCTCAACTCAGACCTGGCGCCGGAAGACATCCGAAGTATGTGTTGCCGACTGCGACTGGACAACCGGGAACTGCGCAAACGGGGTGGCGGTCTCTTTGGAGCCAACCCCATGACCGGGTCCATCAACGTGGTGACCCTGAACATGGCCCGCATCGGCTACCTGGCCACCAGCCCGGAAGATTTTAAACGCCGGGTGCGTGAATTGATGGAACTGGCAAGGGAAATTTCCGATGAAAAACGAAAAGTGCTGGAAAACTACATGGAGGCAGGGCTTTACCCCTATTCTCGTTTTTACCTGCAAAGCGTGAAAGATTCTACGGGAGAATATTTTAAAAACCACTTCTCAACCATCGGCCTTAATGGCATGAATGAAGCCTGCCTGAACCTGTTTGGCGAAGACATCACCACAGAGCAGGGCCATGAATTCGCAGTGGAAATCATGGAATTCATGAACCGTGTGATCTCCATCTTCCAGGAAGAAACCGGCAGCCTGTGGAACCTGGAAGCATCACCGGCAGAAGGCACCTCATACCGTTTTGCCCGCATTGACAAGGCCATGTACCCTCGCATCATCAGCCAGGGAGAAAATGAACCATACTACACCAATTCCACCCAGCTGCCTGTGGGTCACACCAAGGATATTTTTGAAGCCATTCAGGCACAGGAAGCCCTGCAAATCCAATACACTGGCGGTACCGTGTTCCACGGTTTCATGGGAGAGGAAATTGAAAACGTGGAAACAGCCAAGCTGCTGATTAAGCGTAGTTTCCAATACTCCCATATGCCCTACATGACCCTGACACCCACTTACAGTATTTGTCCGGAGCATGGTTATCTCAAGGGAGAGCATTTTACCTGCCCCACCTGCGGCGAGGAATCCGAGGTATGGACCAGGGTGGTTGGCTTCCACCGTCCGGTGCAGTCTTGGAACAAAGGCAAGAAGGAAGAGTTTAAAGACCGGCTGGAATTCGACACAGAAGTCAGCCTAAACAGCCAACATCAGACGACAGCCAGTGTAAAAACTGAAAGCAAGGCTGGTTAATAAACTGGAAACAATTGAACTGAACTACAAAAGCAGGGATCTGCTGGGAATCCGCCGCATTTCCCTGCTTTTATGTGTGTGCTCTATTCTGTTTAAAAAGCTGCTTGTCAATCGGAAGATAATGCATTAACATGAAAGGGTAACAGGCAATGTAAACTAACTGATCGAGGTGACATGGATGACCATTGGCGGTATACAAAAAACGTCTCTCATCGATTTTCCCAACGGGCTCTCTACCGTGCTTTTTACCAGGGGCTGTAACTTACAGTGTCCCTATTGCCATAACAGTGAACTGTTGGCCCTGGATGGTGAAGCATTGAACCGTGATGAGCTCATGGCAGAACTGGCAAGAAGATCACATCTCATTGATGCAGTGGTGTTTTCCGGAGGAGAATGTACCCTGTCCGACGATTTATATGAGATGGTGGTAGACGTCAAAAAAATGGGATACCAGGTGAAAATCGACACCAATGGTACGAACCCGGAGCTCCTGGAAAAACTGTTCCGCGAATCCCTGGTGGATTACGTGGCCATGGACATAAAAGCCCCCCCGGAAAAATACGAAAAGGCGACAGGGGTGTCTGTAGATAAAGCAACCCTGGAAAGAAGCATCGCTTTGATTAAGGAACACGTGGCCAATTACGAATTTCGTACCACGGTGTGCCAGGAACTGTTAACCAAGGATGATATTATCGCCATCGCTTACTGGGTAAAAGGCAGTAAAAGGTATGTGCTGCAAAATTTCCGAGACAGCCAGCATGTACTGGCAGGCAAAGGAAAATTTCATCCTTATTCAGAAGTCTTCCTGAAAGAAGTGCACAGCGAAATTCTACAATGGTTTGAAGAAGTGATCATTCGCTTTTAAGTGTGGCAAACGATATAAACAAGAGTGATCCCTCAAGGTGTCTTGACCCTGGGGGATTGTTTCAATAATAAGGAGATGATGAAACCATGGGAAAAATGGTGGTGTATGCCCCAAAATACCTGAAGGTGGAACGAAACGAAATTGAGAAATACCTTGATCCTTCCCAGGACTGGCAGCTTGACATCGTTCTGAAACCGGAAGAACTGGAAAAAATCATCCCGGAGGCAGAAATCCTGGTGGCTTTACCCTGCAACAAAGACATTCTACTGAAAGGCAAAAAACTGAAATGGGTCCAGGCCCTCAGCGTGGGAGTCGACGCCTTTCCCCTGGAAGAACTGATAGCCCAGGGAGCTGTGGTGACCAATGGAAAAGGCATTCACCGGATTCACATGGCGGAATACGCCACCATGGCCATGGTGATGCTGGCCCGCAATGTGCATATTTTCATGCGACAGCAGTTTGAAGGCACCTGGGACCGACGGTCAGATCAGGGAGAAATCAACGGTGCTACCCTGGGCATTCTGGGTCTGGGCACCATCGGCCAGGAAGTGGCCCGAAAAGCAGCCTTCATGGGCATGAGGGTCATTGGGCTAAAAAACAATCCTAAACCAGTACCCCATGTGGAAAAGGTGGTGGGCATGGAAGACATCGGGTGGCTTTTCAGTGAAAGTGACTACATCATCAACCTGCTGCCCGGTACCCCGGAAACAGAGCATATGGTGGATGCCACCCTGCTTAACCAAATGAAAAGGTCAGCCTGCTTAATCAATATGGGCAGGGGCAGCACCGTGAAAGAAGCGGACCTGATCCCCGTGCTGCAGGAAGGCAGAATAAAGGCTTTCTGGGCCGACGTCTTCGAACAGGAACCCCTGCCGGAGGACAGTCCATTGTGGAAGATGGAAAACGTGGTGATTACCCCTCATATTTGCGGTGAATCCACCAAGTACATGAAAAAAGCCATGGAAATCATCGGTTATAACCTGACGGTGTACCAAACCGGGGAAGGCGAAATGATGAATGTAGTGGACCCCAGAAAGGGGTACTAGAAACAGACAATAATGAGCTGACCAATGCCAAGGTCTTCTCGGACACTGGCATCTTCTTCGTAGTGTAAGATTAACAATCTTACATTTGGGATATTTTCTCAAAAGTGAAAATAATCATTGCTATTTTGGGAAAAACAGCGTATATTTAGGAGCATATGCATCTATAAATTTTGATATGAATGAAAGGCAGGAATGCTCCGTTGAAAAACTTGAACCAATTTGAAACACCCCTGTTTGATGCCTTATTAACGTATGTGAACAATGAAACCATTCCTTTCCATGTGCCAGGCCATAAAAAAGGCCAGGGTATGGACAGTCAGTTTCGTGATTTTATTGGTGTCAATGCCATGAGCATAGATGTTACTGTTTTTGAGCAGGTGGACAGCCTGCATCATCCATCCGGCCCTATTGCTACGGCACAGGCCTTGGCGGCAGAGGCATTTCATGCTGACCACACCTTTTTTGGTGTTCACGGTACATCCGGTGCCATACAGGCCATGATCCTTAGTGTGCTGCGGGAAGGGGAAAAAGTAATCATTCCCAGAAACGTGCACAAATCAGTGACTGGCGGCTTGGCCCTCAGCGGAGCAGTGCCTGTTTATGTGCAGCCAGAGCTGGACCCACTCACAGGCACAGCCCTGAATGTGACCCCTGAAAGCATACAGAAGGCCCTGGAACAGCACCCGGACGCAAAAGCGGTGCTTGTAATCAACCCTACCTACTTTGGTGTGGCAGCCGACCTGGAAACCATTGTGGAAGTGGTCCATGACTACGGCATTCCCCTTATGGTGGACGAAGCCCATGGCCCCCATTTATGTTTTCATGAGGCTTTACCGGTTTCCGCCATGGAAGCCGGAGCCGATATTTGTGCCCAGAGCACCCATAAAATCATTGGATCCCTCACCCAAAGCTCCATGCTCCACGTGCGGGAAGGGTTGGTAAACCCCCGACGGGTGCAGGCAGCCATGAACCTGCTCCATACCACCAGTCCCTCTTATATTTTACTGGCCTCACTGGACGTCGCCAGACGGCAGATGGCAATGGAAGGTAGAAAACTGATGGATGACACCTTAGCCCTGGCCCGTCAGGCACGTCAGCGCATCAATGCCATCAAAGGGTTCAGTTGTTTTGGGGAAGAGTTAATGGGCCGACCCGGGTTTCACGGTTTTGACCCGGCTAAACTGACCATCACCTGCCGGAAACTGGGTCTTTCAGGCCAGCAGCTGGAGAAGATCCTGGCGAAGGATTATTTTATACAACCGGAATTATCCGACCTGTACAATGTGCTGTGCACCTTATCACTGGGCAACACCCAGGAGCAGGTGGACGCGCTGGTGGAAGCACTGGAGGCCATTAGCGCCACCTATGGTAACACCATCACACTGCATGACCCGGAGGAAGCCTTCATGGAAATGCCCCGCATTCCCCTGCTGATGCTGTCCCCCCGGGACGCCATGCATTGTGACACCACACCCATGGTCCTGGCCGACAGTATTGGCCGCATCAGTGCCGAGTTTCTCATGGCCTACCCGCCAGGCATTCCGGTGTTGTGCCCGGGTGAAATGATCACGGAAGATATTGTGAAGTACATTGAAACACAGCGTGCCGCCGGATTATGGATTCAGGGAACTGAAGACCCTGAAGTAAAAACCATTCAGGTGGTCAATCATCACCATTTGCAGGCAGTGGAAACCCAACACATTGGATAATCTGTATTGACAAACCTTTTCAGTACGATATAATGAACCAAAGAAAGCCCCATACATCAGGCAATGATGAAGAGGAGTAGGCAGAGCAGATCCCCCAGAGAGAAAAGCCCCCGGCTGCAAGGCTTTTTTGGAACCCTGACTGCTGAAGGTAGCTTCTGAGCTTTTGGATGGAAATTGGCAACCGGTGACATTGGTGCTGATGCGTACATTCAGACGGTACAGGCCGTTACCCTGTTAGAGTGTCGGCATCACCCCCTGGTGACTGCCGAAAGTAAGGTGGTACCGCGATACCCTTTCGTCCTTATACAGGATGGAAGGGTTTTTTGATGTCTTGAAGATCAACAAAAAGAAATAAGGAGGAACCTGTATGCTAAACCAACTGCCCAAAAATTACGACCCAAAGGAATTTGAAAAAAAGGTGTACCAGAACTGGCTGGACAAAAACTATTTCCACGCTGAAGTCAACGAGGAAAAAGAACCTTTTACCATTATGCTGCCGCCACCAAACATCACCGGTGCCCTTCACCTGGGGCATGCCCTGGACCAGACAATCCAGGACATCCTCATACGTTACAAACGCATGAGTGGATATGAAGCCCTGTGGATGCCCGGCACTGACCACGCCAGCATTGCCACAGAAGTGAAAGTGGTAGAAAAAGTGAAGGAAGAAAAGGGCCTCACCAAGAAGGAACTGGGCCGTGAAAAGTTCATGGATGAAGCCTGGGCCTGGCGCGACACCTATGGCCGCCGCATTGTAGAACAAATGCAACAGTTGGGAAGTTCCTGTGACTGGGAGCGGGAGCGGTTCACGATGGACGAAGGTTGTAACAAAGCCGTTACGGAAGTCTTTGTGAGACTGTACGAAAAGGGTCTTATTTACCGGGGAAACCGGATCATCAATTGGTGCCCCGATTGCAAAACCTCCCTTTCCGACGCAGAAGTTGAACATGAAGAAAAAATGGGCAACTTCTGGCATGTTAAATACCCGATTAAAGATGAAGACCTGTACATTGAAGTTGCCACCACCCGCCCGGAAACCATCCTTGGAGACACTGCCGTGGCGGTTCACCCGGAGGATGAACGTTACAGCCACCTCGTTGGTAAGACCGTTATCCTTCCCATACTAAACCGGGAAATCCCCATTGTGACAGACACCTATGTGGACCCGGAATTTGGAACAGGGGCGGTTAAGATCACCCCAGCCCATGACCCCAATGATTTCGAAGTGGGCCAGCGTCATGACCTGCCACAGATTCGCGTCATGAACGATGATGCCACTATCAATGAACTGGGCGGCCCTTATGTGGGCATGACCCGTTACGAATGCCGTAAGCAAATCGTGAAAGACCTTGATGAAATGGGCCTTCTGGTATCCACCAAAGAACGAAACCATAGCGTAGGACACTGTTACCGTTGCCATACCGCTGTAGAACCCCTCACTTCTGAGCAATGGTTTGTTCACATGGAACCATTGGCAAAACCTGCCATCAAAGCGGTTAAGGACGGGTCCATTAAAATTGTGCCGGAACGTTTTGATAAAACCTATTTCCACTGGCTGGACAACATCCGTGACTGGTGCATCTCACGGCAGCTGTGGTGGGGTCACAGAATCCCTGCCTACTATTGTGATGACTGCGGTCACATCACCGTACAGCGAACAGCACCGGAAGCCTGCCCAGACTGCGGTGGTACAAAACTCCGCCAGGACGAAGACGCCCTGGACACCTGGTTCAGCTCGGCTCTTTGGACCTTTTCCACACTGGGATGGCCTGAAGAGACTCCGGAACTGAAATACTTCCATCCCACCGACGTACTGGTGACCGGATATGACATTATTTTCTTCTGGGTCATTCGCATGGTATTCTCCAGTCTGGAGAATTTGGGAGAGATTCCTTTCAAACACGTGCTGATCCACGGCTTGGTACGGGATGCACAAGGCCGAAAAATGAGTAAGTCTCTTGGGAATGGGGTTGACCCACTTCAAGTCATCGACGAATTCGGTGCCGACGCCCTTCGCTACACCCTAATCCACGGCAACAGCCCTGGGAGCGACCTGCGCTTCAGCCAGGAAAAACTGGAATCTGCACGGAATTTTGCCAATAAACTATGGAACGCTACCCGCTTTGTCCTCATGAACCTGGAGGAAGAGGTGCCCACCATGGAAGCGGTGGCAGGTAACCTGGCCCTGGAAGATGAATGGATCTTGTCGCGCATGGAGCGTACCCGCCAGGAGGTAACCGCCAACCTGGATAAATTCGAGCTGGGACTGGCACTGATAAAAGTCTATGACTTTACATGGAATGAATATTGCGACTGGTACATTGAAATGACTAAGACACGATTGTACGGCGACCAGGTGGAACCACGTAAAACCGCCCAGGCGTTACTGACAGAAGTGTTGAAAGGCATCCTGCGTCTGCTTCATCCCTTCATGCCCTTTATTACAGAAGAAATCTGGCAAACCCTGCCTAACGCAGAAGGCAGCATTATGGTGGCTCCCTGGCCACAGGCACAGGAAGAAGCCCTGAAGCCAGACATTGAAACCCGAATGGAACATCTCATGACAGCCATTCGTAACATCCGAAATATCCGGGCGGAGATGAATGTACCCCACAATGTCAAGGCAGCGCTTCAGGTGATGGCACATACGGAAGAAAGCCGGGAAGTCATCACCACGGGCACGCCCTACCTGAAAAGCCTGGCGGGAATTGCAGAAGTTACCTTCCTGAAGGAAACCACAGAAGTACCTGAGCTGGCAGTATCCACCATCATTCCAGGGGCAGAGCTCTACATTCCTCTGGCGGAACTGATCGACATTGAGAAAGAAATCCAGCGTTTGGAGAAAGAAAAAGAAAAAGCCCTTTCCGAAATCAAACGGGTGGAAGGTAAACTGGCCAATGAAGGGTTTCTGAAAAAGGCTCCTGCTAAGCTGGTGGAGGAAGAAAAAGCGAAAAAAGACGGCTTCCAGGACATGCTGGGGACACTTGAAAAACGAATTGAAGAATTGAAAGCGTAACATTAAAATTAGAGTAGAGGAGGCAATGAGCCCCCATGAATTATGAAGAAGCCCTGGAATACATCCACGGCACCTATAAATTTGGCAGTAAGCTGGGACTGGATAACATCAATAACCTACTGAAAAAACTGGACAACCCGGAAAAAAACCTGAAAGTGATTCATGTGGCAGGAACAAATGGCAAAGGCTCTGTTTGTTCCATGCTGCAATCGGTGTTGACCACAGCAGGGTATAAAACCGGGCTCTACACCTCTCCTTACATCCAACGTTTTAATGAACGAATCCGCATCGGCGAAGAGATGATTCCCGATGCAGATTTGGCCGATCTGACTGCGGAAGTAAAAGTGGCAGTTGATGCCATGCTGTCGGAAGGATTGACCCATCCTACAGAATTTGAAGTGGTAACAGCCATTGGTTTTCTGTATTTTGAAAGAGTAAAGGTGGACATCCTTGTACTTGAAGTAGGTCTGGGAGGTCGTGGTGACTCCACCAATGTCATAGACCAGCCCTTGACAGCGGTAATCACACCCGTTGATTATGACCACATGGAATTTCTTGGCAACACACTGGCAGCCATTGCCGGTGAAAAAGCAGGCATCATCAAGACCCATTGTCCTGTGGTGGTGGGTCAACAGGAACCGGAAGCACTTGAAGTCATTGAAGAACAAGCGAAGGCTCTGAAAGCACCTCTGGTGAGAGGGATTGCGGAAGAGCTGGTGGTTCATGAAAGCAGCCTTCACGGACAGGTGTTTTCAGCGGTGTTGGGTGGCCGGCGTTATGATAGAATCAACGTATCTCTACCAGGCCTGCACCAGGTGGACAACTGTCTCATCGCACTGATGGTGTTGCAGGTATTGGAAGAGAAACAACTACTGTTCATCCCGGAGGAAGCCCTTCGAAAAGGGTTGGCTACCGTGCACTGGATGGGAAGGTTAGAAATTTTACAGCAGGACCCCCTCTTTATACTGGATGGAGCCCACAACCTGGCAGGGGCCAGAACCCTTGCCAAGAGCATACAGATGCTGCTCCCGGAGCAGTCGGTGACCTTTCTCACCGGCATGATGGTCGACAAGGACGTGCGCGGATTCCTGCGCATCATTCTTCCTTACGTACATCGGGTAGTGGTCACAAAACCGGATAACCCCCGGGCCATGGAACCGGAAAAACTGGGCGGGATGATTGTGGAAACCTTTGGCCAGCAAATGGAAAAAGTGGTTGTTGAGCCGAACATTGAAAAAGCCGTGGAGGAAGCATTAGCACTGACACCGGAACAGGGTGCCGTTATTTGTGCAGGTTCTTTGTATATGTTAGGCAGTGTGAGACAATGGATATTGGAAGGAAGAAAAGCGTGACAGACAAACAAATGGTTGCTGAAATGAAAACCCTGACAAAGCTCCTGAAAGAAGCAGGGGCTGACCTGGTGGGCGTGGGGGATGTCAGCGGGCTTTTGCCTGCTTCACTGAAAGACCTGACACAGGCAGTAAGCGTTGCCATACATCTCTCAGATCGGATCATTGATGAAATCACAGAAGAGATAGGACCCACCCATACCTATTTTCATCATTACCGTACCATCAATACCATGCTGGATCAGTTAGCAGCACAGGGTATGTTGCAGATTCAGCGGTGGGGGTACAGCGCCATGGCCATTCCCGCCTCCCAAAGCCTTAATGAAAAAGACCAACAATTTCGGGGACGATTCCCCCACCGCATGGCCTCCACCCGGGCAGGCCTTGGGTGGATTGGTAAGAACAGCTGCCTCGTAACCCCGGCATATGGCCCCAGGGTTCGTTTGGTCACCATCCTCACAGACATGCCCCTGGTCGTTAATGAGCCAGTCACAGAAAGCCGCTGCAACGACTGTCGCATCTGTGCAGATGCCTGTCCGGCAGGAGCCTTGGCGGGTAACGTCAACTGGGTGCCTGGACTGGAGAGGGAAGCCCTGGTGGAACCTGCTCTGTGTAGCCACCATATGAAAAATAAGTACCAGCATATTGGACGTGGTGCCGTTTGCGGGATCTGTTTCAGGGTTTGTCCCTGGGGTAACAATAAAAGAGGAACGACAACAAAATGATAATGACAACAATTTGACACACAATCCACTGGCATCCATTGAGATGCCGGTAATCCACCATGATGCTGGAGATGATTTCATGAATAATAACAAAAATAACAACCGAAAAAAGTTGAAATGGTCAATCGCAATAACAGCAGCCTTGATGCTGCTATTATTGTTACTGGTCACAGGCTGCTCTGCAGCTTCTGAAGGTGAAGAAGAGGTCGTTACCAATGATGCTCCCCAAGAGGAAGCTTTGACGCAGGAAGAAGAAGATGAAGCACCAGAGAACGATGAAGTGGATGCAAATAGCTCTGAAGAAGTGGAAGAAAACCCTGGATTAACGCAAGAACCTTCGTATGAGCGAATGGACCCTGCCCAGGTGGAAGCCAACGAACTGGGGCAGGTGATGGTGTTGATGTACCATCATGTGAAGGAACCGGAAGAAGAATGGTCACGAACACCGGAAAACTTTCGTGGTGATCTGGAAGTACTTTACGAACAAAACTTCAGACCTGTGCGTCTCATTGATTATGCCAGGGGACACATCAACGTGCCGGCAGGGACAACCCCTGTGGTACTGACCTTCGACGATGGCAATGATAATAATTTCAGTATGATAGAAGATGAAAGAGGCGAATGGGTCATCGACCCAGACAGTGCCGTGGGGGTTCTCATGGCCTTTCACGAGGAATACCCGGATTTTAGACCCCATGCCACCTTCTTTATCAATGGTGGCACACCTTTTGGACAGGCAGACTGGGTGGAATTTAAACTGAATTACCTGGTGGAGCATGGTATGGACATTGGCAACCACACCGAGACACACCTGCACCTGGGCGACACCAGTACAGAACGACTGCAACAGGAACTGGCACGCATCCAAATGCTGGTGGACCGCAATGTGGATAATTACATTGTTAACACCTTTTCCCTTCCCTTCGGATCAAGGCCAAAGGATGAAGAGGTGGTTCCTTTTGTGATTGCCGGAGAACATGAAGGTGTTTCATACAAAAATGAAGCTGTGCTGGAAGTAGGCTGGGACCCTTACCACTCGCCATTTCATAAAGATTTTAACCCCCATAAAATAAGGCGGATCAGAGCCAGCGAGACCAAGGTGGACAATGTGGGAATGTATGACTGGCTGGCCACTTTTGAATCTGGAGGCCGACCCCGCTATATCAGTGACGGCGATCCAAAGACCATCGCCATTCCCGAAAACCGGTTGGAATTTTTAACGGACGACATGGCTGGATATGAAATGCTGGTCTATTAAACAAGCGATTCGTCATCCAATTAACAAGTTGAAATAAGAAAAAAACATGCTGATAATAAAAATGCAGCATGTTTTTTCATGTCCAGGATTTAATAAAAAAAAGTATAATGAAAAATGCACTGACTGCAAAATGCTTTGAAAATACTATCACAAGCTATCAAGTTTTCAAAGATTACGCAGGATCGATTTAAGAAAGTATAAATAAGTATAAAAAAATTAAATACTATCATAAAAAAGCTTGATATGTAATTATGCTTATGGTATGATCATATCGTTAAATATATATCTATAAATAACCGGATATATTTTTTTGCTTAATAGTATAAATTTTAACAATACATATGCAAGGAGGATGAATTAATTGGAAAAGAAAACATTGGAAACAAAGCAATTATCACGTAAAGAGTTTTTAAAAGGTGCTGGAGTGACATTGGCAGGCGTGGCCATGGCAGGGACCATGGGTACTGTTTTGACAGCCTGTTCCACCACCACCGCAAGTGCGACACCAGAGCCATATGCTTGGCCACTGCCTTATGAAAAGGTTGACCCTGCAGTTGCCGAAGAGAACGCTTTCAAAGGTTACAAAGAAAAAGGTGGCTGAGGTGTTGGCGTAGCCGAAGGGTTCTTCGGCACATTGGCAACACAAGTTGGTTACCCCTACAACCAAATTCCTACAGAAGCCTTTATCCCTGCCGCCAGTGGTTATGGCCAGGCAAGCTTGTGCGGATGTATCGGCGTGGCAGCAGCTTGTGCAGGTGCAGTCTGTGAAGGTGACCAGGCGAAGAAAATTGTTTATGAACTGTCTGAGTGGTACAAGGAAACGCCCTTCCCCATGTACCAGCCTGAAGAATTAGGACTACCCTCAACCGTTGCAGAAAGCACTCTTTGTGAACAATCTGTAAACAAGTTTATGGAAGCTCAAGGCTGTGAGTATGGCGATCCTGAAAGAAAGAGCCGTTGTGCAGGTGTAACCGCTGACGTGACACGTAAACTGATTGAAATCCTCAACGAACAACTGGGTTAAGCGTCACGAACCTTTTACATTAAATAGTAGTTGTTTAAAGAGCCTCTGGTGCACTGCACCAGGGGTTTTTCATACCTCAATCAAAGCAAGCAGTTTTTATTGATCCACTATTCCTTCAATTTCCTACGGTATTTCGCTTTACAATGATAAAGCGCGGGGCTATAATAGAGTTTAATATTTAGGGGATGATGATTATGTTTATATATGAAAAGTTTGAGCAGTCGCCCTGCGTTTTCTCCATTGAAGTGTTTCCGCCTAAAAGAACCAGCGGCGGCACACCGGAAAGCCTTTACCCGGTGTTAAATGAGCTGGCTGAACTGCAGCCGGATTATATCAGTGTCACCTATGGAGCCGGCGGATCTGCAGCAGGAGATGATACCTGTCAGATTGCCTGTTACCTGAAAGACAACCTGAACATAGAGCCTTTGGCACACCTTACCTGCGTCAATGCAGACAGGGAAGAAGTGGTGCGCACTTTACAAAAACTACAGCAGAATGACGTGAAAAACATTCTGGCACTGCGTGGGGATATAAACCCCAACATGCCCCGAAAAACAGACTTTTTATATGCCAGTGACTTAGTGCATTTTATTCACAGTCAGGGAGATTTTAATGTGGCAGGCGCCTGTTATCCGGAAGGGCATGTTGAAAGCCCTGACCTGACCCAGGATTTGAAGAACATGCGCCATAAAATCCAGGCGGGGTTGTCTCACCTGGTCACCCAACTGTTTTTCGATAACGGAAGCTATTATCGTTTTCTGAACATGGCGAGAAAAGCTGGGTACGTGCTGCCTGTACAGGCGGGGGTCATGCCCATCGTCAACAAACGGCAGGTACAGCGTACCATTGCCCTCAGTTCTGCCAGTATGCCGCCATCTTTGACAAAGATCCTTAGCAAATACGACAATGATCCTCCTTCACTTTACGAGGCAGGCATTGAGTTTGCCATTCACCAGCTCCGTGACCTGATCGTTGGTGGCGCAGACGGCATTCATCTTTACGCCATGAACAATGCAGATGTTGCCCGCAAGGTGTATGAAGGCATCTCAGATTTATTGCCGGAAAGGAACTGGAAATGATACAACCAGAAATGATCATCCAGGATGCATACAGACGATTGGGGTACCCTGCTGAAAACCAGCCAGATGTCTATACCTGTCAAAAGATAAATGAAGTGGCGGACCAGATAATGACAACAGCCGCACCCAGGACCACACAAAAGGAGTTTACGTTAACATCCCTTGAACCATACCTTACTGGAAGAGACATCGAGAAGCACCTGGTTCATTGCCACCGTTGCCTGTTGCTTGCCGCAACGCTGGGGTCACAAATCGATACATTGATCCGCAAAGCTTCTGTGAGTGACATGAATGAGGCAGTCATCATGGATGCGGTAACGAGTGTCTTAATCGAAGCGGTGATGGAAGAGTTTGAAGCAGAGGTGCGGGAAGAATACCGTCACCAGGGACATTTTATCACCTCCCGGTATTCTCCTGGATATGGCGATTTTCCCATCACAGTACAAAATGACTTTCTGCATTTGCTGGATGCTGGCAGGAAAATAGGGCTTTATGCAACACCAACCCACATCCTGACACCCCGCAAGAGCATTACGGCTGTGTGTGGTATTTCCACGCAGCCTGTGACAGGCCATCTGGCTGGGTGTGATACCTGCACGCTGGAATCTGTCTGCCAGAGTAAGAAGGAGGGAAAAACCTGTGCAAGAACGCTTATTTGAGACTAACAGGATTTTGATCATGGACGGTGCCATGGGAACCATGCTGCAAAGCAAAGGCTTGCCTCCGGGTGAGCAGCCGGATTTATACTCAGTGACACATCCAGACATTGTAACGGAGATTAACCGCGCTTATGTGGAGGCGGGTGCGGAATTGATTTGTACCAATACCTTCGTAACAAATGCTAAAAAGTTGGAAGGCAGCGGCTACACAGTGAGAGACATTGTTTCTGCAGCAACGACCTGTGCCAAACAAGCCTGTAAGGGCACCCATGCCCGTGTGATGCTGGACATTGGTCCCATTGGTGAAATGTTGGTGCCTGGTGGGACCCTTGGGTTTGAAGAAGCTTATGAGATTTTCAGGGAGATCGTCGTTGCCGGAGAAGAAGCTGGTGCCGACCTGATTTTATTGGAGACCATGACAGACCTGTATGAGTTGAAAGCCGGTGTGTTGGCAGCAAAAGAAAACACCAACCTTCCTGTTCTCGCATCCATGACCTTTGAGGAAAACGGACGCACTTTTACAGGCTGCTGCATTGAGTCAATGGTGGCCACCATGGAAGGGCTTGGTGTTGACGGATTGGGCATAAACTGTTCCCTGGGACCAGTGGAAGTGTTGCCTTTGGCCCGACGCATGTGTGAGATAGCCAGTTTGCCGGTGTTTGTCAAGGCAAACGCAGGGCTGCCTGACCCTGGGTCAGGGGCTTATACTATTTCTGCCAGGCAGTTTTGTGAGGAAATGCAAGCATACAAATCACTGGGTGTGGCGGCCATCGGAGGCTGCTGTGGAACAACCCCGGATTATGTAAGGTTGTTAACCGCTTCTTTTCGGGGGGTTGTACCTCCGCAGGAAGAAAAAATGAGAAAAAGTGTTGTTTGCAGCGCGATAAAAGCCGTAACAGTGGACCGGGTAACGGTTATTGGGGAAAACATCAACCCCACAGGTAAAAAACGCTTGAAGGAAGCCCTTCGCAACGGAGACATGGATTATCTTTTGGAACAGGCCATAGCCCAGGAAAAAGCGGGGGCAATGGTGTTGGATGTCAACGTGGGACTGCCGGAAATAGATGAAGTATCTATGATGGTTTCAGCTGTAAAGGCAATACAAAGCGTCAGCAATTTACCCCTGCAGCTTGATTCCACAAGGGCAGACGTGTTGGAAGCCGGACTGCGTGTCTACAATGGCAAGCCGATTGTCAATTCTGTGAACGGTGAACAGGCAGTGCTGGATCAACTGCTACCCATTTGCAAAAAATACGGTGCTGCTGTGGTTGGACTGACATTGGACGAAAAGGGGATCCCCACGGGTGCTGAAAAGCGATTCATCATTGCTGAAAAAATTGTGAGAGAAGCAGAAAAACATGGGTTGGCACGGGAAGATCTTTATATCGATTGCCTCACCCTCACCGCCAGTGCCCAACAGGAAGATGTGAAAGAAACCCTGGAGGCACTGAAGATGGTGAAAGAAAAATTGGGTGTCAAAACCGTGTTGGGCGTGTCAAACATCTCTTTTGGACTCCCCAACCGTGAACAAATCAACACCAGCTTTTTAACCCTGGCCCTGGCCCATGGTTTGGACATGCCCATTGTTAACCCGCTCAGTGAACCCATGATGGCAGCCATTGCCAGTTTTAATGTGTTGTACAACCATGACAGGCAGGCAACAAAATACCTGCAGCGTTATGCAGGGACGTCACCACCGGTGGAAAACCAGGGGAATGAGATGTCATTGCAGGAAGCTGTAATACAAGGGCTTAAAACACCGGCAGCCATCGCTGCCAAAACAGCCCTGAAGACCATGCAGCCGGAGGAAATTGTCAACAGCCTGTTGATTCCTGCCCTGGACATGGTGGGGGATCGTTTTGAAAAAGGCACCTGCTACCTGCCCCAGCTGCTGCAAAGCGCCAATGCTGCAGTGGCAGCTTTTGAGGTACTTAAAACACATCTTGAGGCATTAGGACAGGAAGAAGTAAAAAAAGGTAAAATTATTGTGGCAACGGTAAAGGGAGACATTCATGACATCGGGAAAAACATTGTCAAGACCATCCTTGCCAACTATGGCTACCAGGTCATTGATCTTGGCCGGGATATTCCACCGGAACAAATTGCACAGGCTGCAGTTGAACACCAGGTACGGCTGGTGGGGCTGAGTGCGTTAATGACCACCACCCTGGGTGCCATGAAAGAAACCATTAAGGTTTTACGGGAGGCTGAGATTTCTTGTGAAGTGATGGTGGGAGGAGCAGTGCTTACATCGGAATACGCTGCTCTCATTGGTGCCGACTACTACGCAAAAGACGCCAAAGCGTCTGTTGATATCGCCAAAAAAGTGTTGGGATAACGACTAAAACAACCCCCTGGCAATTTTCATTTGCCAGGGGGTTGAATGTCATTTATGTCATTTAGTGTTTTCGTATAAGGTGAGGCACTGTTTTCCAGGCTATGGTGGAGGCCAGAAACACCTTAATCACATCGCCTGCCAGGAAAGGTACTGCACCGACAACAAAGGCATTGTTCAGTGTCATGCCAGTCATCTGTGATAAACGCAGTATGCCCAGCCAATAAACCACCACAATCCCGCCGACAATGTTGGCGATCCCATATCGAAGAAGAGCAGGTTTTCGCCCTTTTAACAGACTAATGGTCACAGCACCAAGCAGAAACCCTGCCAGGTATCCGCCGGTGGGGCCCATAAGAACACCTACGCCGGAAGCACCCCCTGCAAATACTGGCAACCCAATGGTGCCAAGAAGAATAAACAACAAGAGTGTGACAAAGGTATGGAGTGGGGATAACAAACTTCCTGTCAGCATCACTGCCAGGGATTGGGCTGTTGCAGGGACGGGAGAAAAGGGTAGTGGTATGATTAAATAACCGGAGATACAGATCAGCGCTGCCAAAAGGGAAATGCGGGTTGTATCACTGGTTGTTAAATGTAATTTCAATGGACGAACCTCCTTCAAATCGTTTACAATTAAGAGTATAATCATCCAACGATTCATTGTCAACCTAAACAAAAATATAGGTTGACTAAATGAACGGCGATGTCAAGTTAGGAGAGTGCTTATGTTTTCAAATGAAATCATCATCGTACCACTTGTGGTTTTATTTATCATTTTAATTTCCATCCAGTACGCCTTGAACCGGATTGTTCACCTGTTAACACAAATTAAAAAAATACTGGACAATGATGAATCCAACGACCAAAATCCACCCTTTGCGTAATTTTTTTTCAATCCATTGTCTTTGACTGCTGCATTCATTGACATACCTTGATTTATCGAATAAAATGAACAGAAATCATCCTTTCAATAACATAGTTAAATTCTTAAGATAAGTGGATTTTATGATGAGCTGACAAAGAGGGGGAATTGCTCAGTGGATATCGAAAAAAAAGTGTGGGAAGTTCTTTGTTCTGAGGAAGAAATCCAAATGCGCACGAGAGAACTGGGAGCAGAAATTACCGATGCATACACAGATAAAAACCTGTTCGTTGTGTCGTTGCTACGGGGCAGCTTTGTTTTTGCAGCTGATTTGGTTAGGCGAATCGATTTAAAATTAAAGGTTGATTTTATGACCAGCTCCAGCTATGAACACGGTGAAGAAAGCAGTGGGACAGTTCAGATTCTAAAGGACATTGAAGAAGACTTAACCGGTTTTGATGTGCTGGTGGTGGATGACATCGCAGATTCAGGTCTTACCATGGGTTGTGTGATAAAACACCTGAAAACAAAGAACCCAAACAGTGTAAAATCCTGCGTGTTGCTTGATAAACCATCCCGCAGAAAAGTGGACCTGGAGCCGGATTATATTGGTTTTACCATACCGGACCGGTTTGTGGTCGGGTATGGGCTGAATTATGGTGACTATTACCGGAATGTACCCTATGTTTTTGTGGTGACTGACCAGGATCGTTAATGAAAACAAAACCTAAATACCAGTGAAAGCGGGGATGTGCTATGAATCGGGGAATGCCCTGGTCAAGAGAAGTTGATAAGGTGATGGACAGACTCATTCATACCCGATACGACCTTCATCAGATGCCAGAACTGGCCTTTCATGAAAACAACACCGCATCCTATGTTAAGACTCGTTTGGAAGAACTGGGGCTTGATTGCCGCACGGGCATTGTTGAAACAGGCATTGCAGCCTATATACCTGGCAGTCAGGGTCGAAAAACCTATTGCTTTCGTGCAGACATGGACGCTTTGGAAGTGATGGAGCTGAATGAAGTGCCTTTTCGTTCACAAAACACAGGATTCATGCACGCTTGCGGCCACGATGGTCACATGGCCATTCTTCTGGGGTTTGCTGAAGTGTTAACCAGGGGTGGTTACCAGCTGCGCGACAATGTGCTGTTGTTGTTCCAACCAGGCGAAGAAGGCCCCGGCGGCGCAGAGAAGATTATCAATACAGGGCTGTTGGATGAATTCAAAGTGGATGAGATATATGGACTGCATTTGTTTCCAGGGATTGAACAGGGTAAATTGGGAATCCGACCAGGCCCCATGATGGCCCAGAACAGTGAAATCGACATAACAGTGTGGGGCGAAAACGCTCATGGGGGAACCCCTCATGCAGGCAGGGATGCCCTGATCACGGCAGCAAACCTGTTATTGTCATACCAAACCATCGTAAGTCGTAACCTGAATCCCCTGGACCCGGCTGTCATCAGTTTTGGTAAAATGCAGGGTGGAGAGGTGCGCAACATGGTGGCCAGAAAAGCTGTACTGGAAGGCACCATCCGAATCTTCCGGGAAGAAACATACGCCATATTGAAACAGCGGTTGCTGGAAATCGCCCATGGTATGGAAATCACATACAACTGCGAAATTGATGTTGACTTGAGGGAAATGTACCCGGCAGTAAATAACCCGCCGGAGCTGGTGGAAGAATGGATTCAGGCACAGGGTAAGGAATATGTGGTGCTGACGGATCCGGTGATGCTGGCAGAGGATTTTGCCTTTTACCAGCAAAAATACCAAGGAGTCTTTTTCTTTCTGGGCACCAGAAACGAAGAGAAGGGTTTGATTCACTCATTACACCACGGACGTTTTAATTTTGATGACCAGGTTTTAGCCACAGGCGTTCAGGCCTTTTTAAACATTCTGATTCACAAAGCAGCCTTTGACTTTTAGGGCTTGACAGCACAAAGGGAGTGAAGTCAACATGGTTAGAAGGACAACCCTTCGCGTATTTGATGCCAACTTACTCTTTCTCATTGGCAGTTTATTGTTTTTTACCGTAGGTTATACGGTTCAGGAGCGGGAATTATTCACCGGACTCATCCTAACACAGCTGGCTGTGGTGTTATTACCTCCCTTTCTTTATCTCGAGATATTTAGAATGGATGTGCGTACGGCCCTGCGCTTTAATCGTATCACCCTGAAACAGGGTGTCCTGGCAGCCTTAATCACCATTTTCATGTATCCGGCTGCCGTAACAGGAAACCTGATTATGATCAACATATTAACACGTATTGGCACCATTGATATTCCTGAGATGCCCACAGCAACCACTCCCTTTGAATACATTCGCCTCATGCTCATCGTCTCCCTGCTGGCAGGGATTTGTGAGGAGGTCTTTTTTCGGGGTTTTGTACTCAGGGGCTATGAAAACCTGGGGCAACGGAAGGCCGTAATTATAAGCGCCATCCTTTTTGGCATGTTCCACTACAACCTTTACAATTTATTCGGTGCCATTGTGCTGGGATTGGTTTTTGGCACCATGGTATGGGTAACCAACTCCCTTTATGCAGGCATCGTTGGTCACATTGTCAACAACGGCCTGGCCATCACCCTTGGATATGTGTTTACGCTTTTGTCCGATGTTTTGCCAGCAGAAGAAATAGAAATGGCAGAAATGACACTGGGTGATTCACTGCTGGCCAGCCTGATATTTTTTGGTGTGCTGGCAGTACTGGGGATGGCGATTTCCTACTTCCTGTATAATAAACTGAAATTAGTCACTGATCCTGCTATGCAAAAAGAAATTCATCAGGAAGAAAAATCCGAAATGTCAGATGTAGAGACGACAGAAGAGGAAGAGAATGATGATTCTGTGCAGTGGTGGGAGTATTTTCCATTAACCGGAGTCATTCCCCTTTTTATACATGTGGCGATCATTCAAATTTCCATGTTACTGGGACGGTTCTAACCAGCGGCTAGTTTTTTTGCAAACGATTTCTTTTCTGGCCCAAAATTCATCAATTTGGTTGACAAATGTCGAACAACTGTGTTACTATTCTAGTTGGTGGGAATACACGATATTTTCATTAATTTTTTAAGGATCTAGGAGGTCATGTAAGAATGGAAAAAGGCACGGTAAAATGGTTTAACGCAGAAAAAGGGTATGGATTTATCTCAAGAGAAAATGGTGAAGATGTGTTCGTTCATTTCTCCGCAATTACAATGGATGGATTCAAAACGCTGGAAGAAGGCCAAGAAGTTAGCTTTGAAATTATCGATGGTGATAAAGGTCCTCAAGCAACAAACGTTCAAAGGGCTTAATCCTAATCGGATTTCAAAATAGACCCGAACCTGAACAGGCTGGAGTTACCGGCCTGTTTTTTAATTATACTAAAAACCTGAAGTCAGTTAATGTGCCAAACTTGGCAGTGAATGGTTGTACTGGCAGTAATGGCATGAAAGAAAGGTGGCGTAATAATGAAAGACCAATTAATCCGCATCACAGCAGCGGACAACCAGATTCGCGGTTTTTTTATTCAGCACACACAAACTGTTGAAAAAGCAAGAGAAATTCACAATTTATCACCAGTGGCTTCAGCCGCACTGGGCCGCAGTATGGGAGCAGCCGTCATGATGGCCCAAACCCTGAAAAGTGACAACCAAAAAGTGACGCTGCGCATTAATGGTGGCGGGCCTATCGGCACCATATTGTGTGTGGCTCAGAAAAACGGCACGGTAAAAGGCTTGGTGGATGATCCACTGGTGGAAACCGTCAATAAAACACCGGGGAAAATGGACGTGGGTGCAGCAGTGGGCACCGATGGTGAAATTACTTTAATCAAAGACCTTGGAATGAAACAACCCTACATTGGCACCTATGCCCTTACCACAGGTGAAATCGCTGAAGACCTGACAGCGTACCTCATGCATTCAGAACAGCAACCTTCCTCTGTGGGGCTCAGTGTTTTGGTGGACGTTGATTACCACATCAAGGAAGCAGGCGGTTTTATCATTCAGGTATTACCGGAGATCACTGAAGAAGCCCTCCGTTTACTGGAAGCACGTTTACTGGGATTACCACCGTTAAGCCAGATCCTGGAAGAAAACACGGATGCCAAAGCATTGATGGAAGTGGTCATGGAAGGTCTTGATCCGGTGATTACAGAAGAACTTGAACCCATGTTTTTATGTGATTGCAGCCGTGAGCGAATGGAACAAGCCCTCATAAGTCTGGGTGAAAAAGAAATTCATGACATGATTCACGAAGATGGTGGTGCAGAAATAACATGCCATTTCTGTCTGTCAGCCTACCAGTTTAAACGGGAAGAAATGGAAGCACTCTTGAAGGAAGCCACGACAAAAGAGTAGGAAAACGATGTCATATAGGCGGAATTGAAGAAAATTGGCAAATATTTAAAAAATTATCAATTTCGTGGTTGACAAGGATGTTTTTCCCTGTTACAATTCTGTTTAAATTAGTGATTACGAAATGCGAAGACGGAGACAGTCTGGTGACGATTTCACAGTTTAAGAGAGTCGGTGGTTGCTGCAAACCGATACTGTTGTCACAAGAGAATCCCTCCTGAGCAGACTCCCCTAAAGATTGGCCCTGGGCCGGCAAGTAAGGGTAGACGGTGAGCCCCGTTACAGG
>JAGXHW010000027.1 GCA_024635995.1 Clostridiaceae bacterium | reverse complement strand
GAGTATCCCTTCTCAAAATGAAGCTTTAAGATTTCATCTCTTTCGTCCTGGGTAGGGTGTGGTCCCATAGAATTTCACCTCTTTCTGACATTATAACTGATGTGGTTCAGTTTTGCTGTCCGATTTAGAGGTAGCAGTGCAACTGCCTTCGGGTAGTTTTTTTAGCGTCTTTTTTAATTAATATTCGCCCTGCTCATTAAAGAATTCGCCATACTGGTTGTCAATATCAAGAATGTGGTTCTGAATCCAGTCAGCCAAAAAAGTGAGTAATTCAAGGGTGATATCAATCTGGTTGGTATTAATGTCTTTGCTTAGCAGTTCTTCTACTTTGGCGAGAAATTTTCTATGCTGCATCTTATGCGACATCATTTTTGGATAGTTATATTTTTCCATCAATGCTTCTTCAGCATTAAAATGGTAGACGGTATACGCTTTCAGTTCATCCAGTACTTCAATAATATCGTCATAGTGATCTGCATCCCGGCTGGTATGAACAACATCCAGCAATCTATTACCCAGGGAAAATAATTTTTTATGTTGTTCATCAAATACATTCACGTTGCTGCTGAAACTGTCTTGCCACTTAAACATGATGAATCCTCCTTGTCGATTAGTCATACGATTTATAGCTTTAATAACCTTATATTCTCCATTCCATTCTATGCAATTATATCTTGAAATACAAGTGTTTTGGTGAGCGTTGACCTTATTGATGCTGTTGGGTGGTAGTTATCGGATAAACAGGTTAAACGTTTGATCTGTTTTCCTGATGGTATGTATAATATAGGATTCTTGGAAGGAGGAAACAAGGTGAGCTGGAAGAAAACCATTTTAATAGGAGGCATCCAGGGAGAAGGGATTGCCAGTACTGGTGTCAATCTTATGAAATCCCTTTCTGGAATTGGCTATTTTGCTTATGGAGAGCGTAAGTTCTCCTCCAGGATCAAAGGTGGCAATACGTATATTATGGTCACCATCAGTGATGAACCTGTCACTTGTGTTACTTCATATATAGACATTATTCTGACTTTTGATCATGAAACCATTCAAGACAACAGGCATTTATTAACGGAAGATGGCTTGATTCTGGCTGATGAGCAGTTGGAGATTGAAGATACAGAGATTATTTCCTTGCCTTTGACAAAATTAGCAAAAGAACATGGATCATTGCTTATGAAAAACACCAGTGCCATTGGATTTCTTGGGAAGATGCTGGACATTGACAAAGGTGTACTTGAAGAATCAATTGAAAAAGCCTACCATCGAAAAGGAGAAAAGGTGGTTAATGAAAACAACCAGGTGCTTCGCGCAGCCTATGAAACCCGTGTGGAAAAGCTGGAAATGTTCAAAGGATTACCTCCACTGGAACCAAAAGACAAGGATTTGATGATGCTCATCGGAAATGATGCCATTTCCCTGGGTGCCTTAATGGCAGGATGTCGTTTTGTGGCAGCCTATCCCATAACACCAGCTTCAGATATTATGGAATTCATGAGCCGTGTCCTTCCAGAAGAAGAAGGAGTCATGATACAGGCTGAAGATGAGATTGCGGCAGTGACTTTATGTATTGGCGCCTCTTATGCAGGAGTGCGAAGCATGACAGCCACTTCTGGGCCGGGGCTTACGTTGATGATGGAAGGGCTTGGCCTTGCCGGTATGACTGAAACCCCACTGGTGGTAGTGGACGCTCAGCGGTCTGGCCCCAGCACAGGTATGCCAACGAGAAATGAACAAAGTGATTTGGCTTCACTTTATTTTGCTGGCCATGGAGAATTTCCAATGATTATTCTTTCACCTTCCACCATTGAAGAATGTTGTGAATTAACCATGGAGGCCTTTAACCTAGCAGATCAGTACCAATGCCCTGTGGTTTTACTTTCGGATTTTAATCTCAGCATATCACCTCAGACTATTCCGGCCATTGAATACCAACAACCTGTTATCAACAGGGGATTTTTAGCCACTGATCAGGAGCTGAAGGAAGACAACGCTGATGGGTTTGAAAGATATGCCTTAACTGAATCGGGTATATCACCGCGTGTGTTTCCAGGCACGAAAGGCGGCATCCATAAAGTCACTGGCTTAGAACATACCGTTTCTGGCAGGCCTTCCGATCGAAAAGGTAACAGGGTTAACATGATGAACAAACGAAACAGAAAATTGGAGGCTTTATGGGATCAAAACAGTGTAACGATTGAAGAACGTGAAGGAAAGATATTGTGTCTAACATTTGGTTCTAACTGGGGTGTGTTGGAAACGGCTGTAAAAGAGTTTGCTCTGCCGATTGATATTGCACATATATCACGGATTAAACCGCTGCCAGTTCGACAGCTTGAAACCTTGTTTTCAAGGTATCATAAAATGGTTGTTATGGAACAAAACCAGAGAAGTCAGTTGGCAGGGATCATTAAACAAGAGGTAGGGTTTAATGATAAAATCGTTAGTTTAACCAAATACGATGGTGAAGCTTTTCGTACTTTAGAAGTGGCAGAACAATTAAAAAGGTGGTGCAGTGAATGGAAATGAAGGATTACAGCAATGGCGTACACCCTACCTGGTGCCCTGGTTGTGGAGACTTTTCAGTATTGAGATCAATACAACTTGCTGCAGCTCATCTGGGAATTCCAAGGGAGAAAATGGCAGTGATTAGTGGTATTGGATGTTCCGGGCGTCTGTCAGGATATATGAGCACCTATGGGTTTCATAGTGTACATGGGAGAAGTTTGCCAGTGGCACAAAGCGTGAAACTCTCCAATAAAGAACTGACAGTTGTGGCGGCAGGTGGAGATGGAGATGCATTTGCTATAGGCATGAGTCATACGCTACATGCGATTCGACGTAATGTGAACATTACTTACCTGGTCATGAACAACCAGGTTTATGGGCTGACAAAAGGTCACACTTCACCTGTCAGTGAAATAGGTTTAACAACCAAATCTGCCCCTGGGGGTTCCAAGGATGAGCCAATACACCCTGGATTACTGGCATTAAGTGCCGGAGTCACTTTTTATGCACATGGTTTTTCCGCAGAACAGGAAGAACTGGTTGAACTGATAAAAGCTGGTATAGAACACAAAGGGTTTTCATTCATCAATATTTTTAGCCCTTGCGTTACCTACAACAAAACCAATACCTATGATTGGTTTCGAAAACATCTGGTAACCTGTGAAAAAGCGGGACATCATGACCTGGAAGACCTGACAAGTGCATGGAAAACGCTTAAAGCAACCCAGGGACTTGTTCGGGGCATCATCTACCAAAAATCGGATGTGCCAACCTTTGAAGAAAACCATCACCTTACGAATAATACACCGATGATTGAACTACCCTTAGAGCCTACGAAAGAACAGTTCAATCGTTGGACAGAAAGGTTTCGATTAGACACATAACCATTTAATCGATAGATTACGATTTGATTGATCATGTTGTGTTACCCTTCATTTTATGAGAAAATAGCTCTATAGCAATTTAGGAGGCACTACAAATAAGGCTATCTTACATTTTCTGCTATGTTGAAGGGAATGATTGTTGTGAAGAAATTTATGGGGTTATTGGTACTCATTTTGTTGGCAGCAGCGGGTTATTATGGCTATGTGAATTATTGGCCGTCCGATGAAATAGCGGTGATGAATCCACAAAATACACAGATGGTTTATATGGAAGGCATTCCGCAGACACAAAGGGATGTTTTTATAGAAGAACAAGGTGAACTTTTGTTAAAAGTCTCTTATATAAAAGAGTACACTGATGCTCATTTTTTTTGGGACAATAACGAAGAAACCCTAGTGGTAACCACATTAGACAAGGTTTTTCGTTTCCAACCAGAGACAGCGTTTTACATGGAAAATAACCGGCCAGTGGACTTAGCGGTACCACTTCAAATGGTTGATAATGAACCATACCTGCCAATATCATTCATAGACTTATTCTTAACCATTGACTGGATTTACCGTGAAGATGATCAAATGCTGATCATGGAAGAAGACAGGGATTGCAGGCTCATGGCTGAGGTGATTGTTGAAGAGGCTGTGCTTAGGCAAGAACCAAGTATAAAGGCACCGATTTTTGAGGTTACCCTGGTGCCGGGTGATAGGCTGTTTGTGTATGAAACACATGAAAAATGGTTAAAGATACGAACAGAGAAAGGTGTCATCGGGTTTATTCATAAAAAATACGTAAAGCGCTATCAAGAATGCCGGCCCGAAGATAGGCCGGTTTCTGATCTTAGTACAGTGTGGATGTCTGACCAGGGTAGAATAAATATTTAGTGATGAATGCATTTTTTATTGGTTTAGTTTTTGCTAGGAAATGCATTTTAAGTCTAAGAGACAGGAGTAGAAGAGAATGGTATACATCGCTTTTGCCTTCAGCGCATTATTGGTAATTTTAGCAGGAAACAGGTTGGCAGGGTATGGTGATACATTGGCAGCCCATACTTCCCTTGGCCAGGGTTTGGTGGGCGGAATACTGATTGCAGGTGTTACTAGCTTACCTGAGTTCTCCAGCAGTATATCAGCAGCCCTCATTGGTGCGCCAGACATTGCCTTTGGTAATGTCTACGGTAGTAATGTGTTTAACCTGATGATCTTAGCCATTGTCGACATTGTGCAGGGAAGAGGTGGATTATTACAAAATGTGCGGGAAAGTCATATACTAACTGCCATGTTTGGGATACTGCTCACCAGTTTCAGTATCCTTTCAATTTGGATAGCGCCTTATGGGATACTTGAATTTACCATAGGCTGGGTCAGTAGTTATAGTGTGGTTTTGATGGGATTGTATATTTTCGCAGTCATCATTATGATGCGATATGAAGGAAAAACGAGAACACAACTAGATGAAGAAACGGTGGAGGAAGAAAAAGCGACTGATCTTCCCGGTAAAACATTAAAACACGCCATCACAGGTTTTGCTGCCATGGCGGTGATCATCGTAATTGCCGGGATTATGCTATCAGTCATTGCCGAAAAAATTGCTCTACAAACAGGTTTGGGACAGACTTTCATCGGCACCCTGTTGGTAGCCGCGGCCACTTCATTACCAGAATTGGTGGCTGCCATTGCCTCCATTCGCATTGGCGCGTATGACATGGCAGTGGGTAACGTGCTGGGCAGTAATGTCTTTAACATTATGATTCTTGTTGTCACTGATGTGGCTTATACTGGTGGATCGGTGTATCATGCTGTCAGCATGCAGCACATGATCACGGCTGTCGCAGGAATTATCCTCAGTAGCATTGCAGTCATTGGCTTGTTCTATCGATCAAAAAGAACCATTTTTACATTGGGATGGGATTCATTGGCCATCATGTTGGGTTATCTGGTGATGATGTATATACTTTTTGTGACCGCAACATAAACAAAATTTCACTTTCCTTGTACAATGAAGAAGTTGAGGAGATGAGATCATGAACATGGTGAACAACGCTCAGAAAGTTGTTAATAATGATCAAATGAAGCAGTTGGATCACAGAACCATTGAAGAATTCAAAGTTCCTGGATTACTGTTAATGGAGCGAGCCAGTCTGGAAGTGTTTTCCACATGCATTGAACTCATCAGAAAGCATAACCTGGAAGAGGTTGTCGTTTTTGTGGGGCCGGGAAACAATGGTGGGGATGGACTGGCAGTGGCTCGTCATTTGGAAGCCGAAGGCATGGATGTAAAGGTGGTGCTAATGGCTCATCCGGAATCACTACGTGGTGATGCATTGGAAAATTATTATATGCTCACCTGCCGCAAAGTGATGATGATAAATAAAATAGAAGACATAATCACAGCACTGAAGGTTGATATGGATAAACGATTAATCATAGATGCACTTTTTGGTACCGGCATTCAACGCCCCATGGAAGGAGAATACATAAAAGCCATTCGATGGATTAATGCACAAAAGTCAAGAATACTTGCGATTGACATACCCTCCGGTGTTCATGGTGACACTGGAAAAGTGATGGGTGAAGCAGTGAGGGCTACCAACACAGTTGCTTTTCAACTACCAAAGGTAGGTAATGTCTGCTATCCAGGCGCTGCCTACAACGGTGAATTGAAGGTGGTTTCCATTGGTATTCCAAGGGAGCTTATAATGGAAAGTGAAACGGCAGCAGCATTGCCAACAATACAAGAAATGACAACATGGATGCCCCACCGGCCAGTAGATGGGCATAAAGGCACTTTCGGCTCATTATTAATCATTGGTGGTGTGGAAAGCTATTCAGGGGCGGGTGTGTTGGCTACCATGGCGGCACAGCGAAGTGGTGTGGGATTGGTCAAGACTGCTGTTCGTCAGAGTGTGAACCAGGTATATGAACTTTTGCTGCCGGAAGCGGTCACCATTCCACTTGATGAATCACCCATGAGTTTAAACGATGATACCTCTCAGCTATCTGAAAAAGGCTTGCAGACCATTCAACACCTGGCGAGAAGTGTCAACGCTGTGGTGGCAGGGCCTGGCTGGGGAAAGGCTGACGAGTGGGCAGGCGTAGTGCATGGGCTGATTTCCATGGAAAACAAACCCTTACTCCTTGATGCGGACGCTCTGAACCTGTTAAAACCGAAATTAGACATGTTAAAAGAACGTAAACTGCCTGCTGTCTTAACACCACACCCAGGTGAAATGTCACGACTTACTGGCATGGGTATTGAAGAGATCAACAACAACAGGGTGGAGGTGGCTGCCAAGGCAGCCAGGGAATGGAACGCAGTGGTTGTGCTGAAAGGAGCAGGCACAGTGATAGCAGCTCCCGATGGAAGTATCATGATCAATAACACGGGAAATGCTGGCATGGCAACTGCCGGCAGTGGCGATGTGCTTGCCGGTGTGATTGGTGCGTTACTGGCCCAGGGATTGGATCCATATAAAGCAGCCGTGGCTGGTTGCTGGGTTCACGGAACAGCAGGCGACATAGCAGCAGAAGTTGGAGAAATCAGTTTAATTGCATCAGATATTATCAAATTCATTCCGCGGGTGATGGTAACTCTTCATGATCGGGAGAAAAAAACATGATAAACCTAACGCATAATCAGAAAAATGAATTAGACAGAAAAATTCAGGAGCATATGTTTTTCCTGGATATTCCAGGATTGGTGGCAGGTGTCTGGTTTGCTGGAGAAATGGTTTACGAAGAAGTGTTTGGAATGGCAGATCTTGACATGAAGCGTGTTATGAAACTAGATGATATATTTCACATGGCTTCCATATCTAAGTTATTCACAGCTACAGCAATCATCCAGCTACACGAAAAAATGAGTTTACACATAGATGATAAACTGCTTGATTATTTACCTGAGTTTCGCCCTGCTAAGTCAATCTTTGATCGTGTTACAATAAGACAGATGCTAAGCCATACTTCTGGTTTACCTGACTGTGAAGACTATGAGTGGGATCATGCCCGGTTCGACGACCAAGCCCTGGGCGATTATGTAAAGGCGCAAGAGAATCTTCAATTTGTACACCAGCCGGGAGAAAGATTCCTGTATAGTAACATTGCCTATGAAATGCTGGGGTATGTTATTCAAAGGGTTTCAGGCATGAATTTTGAGAATTATTGCCAAAAAAATATATTTACACCTGCCCAGATGAATAACAGTGACTTTTTAAAAGTCAATGTTTCTGATAAACGGCTGGTTCAACCTCATATAAAAGACGACAATAACAAAGTAATAAAGAGTAAAATATTTCCTTATAATCGTTCCCATGCACCCAGCTCTACATTATACGCACCCATGGAAGATCTATTTGTTTTCTCAAAAGCTGTATTGGAAACACTTGAGGGCAAGAGAGATGACATACTTAAGCAAAGGTCTCTTCAAAAGATGCTGCAGGAAGAAACAACGATAAAGAAGAATGAATCGGTAGGTTTGGGCTGGTTTCTTAGTAATTATCGGGAACATAGATTAATTGGGCATGAAGGCAATGACATTGGATTTCGCACTTCCTATGCCATTGTTCCAAACAAAAAAATAAGCATTGTGGTATTGGCAAACATTCAGAAGGCGTCCACACGAAATGTTATGCGCTTGCTTTATGATTTTTTGGGCTAGAAACACCTGGATGAGAAGACTTTTAATACTTCATAAATTCAATGAAATATGATCCGACTATTCCTTTGTTTCAACATAAAAAGACCTCGAAAGAGAGGTCTTTTCTTTTATAGTGATTGAGCATGGGTTAGTCAACTTAGAATGGTGCAAACCCCTGCTCAAACCAGTTTGCTTGCATGGCTTGTTTATAGGCTTCATGAAAAACCCTGCGGTGTTCATTTTCCCATTCATAGAGTGTTTTTAACAATGATTTGCCTTCTTCATCGTCAACTTGGTCAATGGCTTTCAAATAGAATTCTGCAAAATCATTTTCAATTAAGTAAGCCATTCTTAAAACGGACAAATCTGACAACGTATATTTGTTTTCATTGGGGTCAACATCTTCGGTTTGTTGGCGCTTTCTAAATAATTCAGGATCATTATCCGGTTTATATTCATCCAACGACATCCAGCCAGTACCTTCATTTAGCTGATTCAACTGTTTTTCAAGGATTTCATAATGTTCCTTTTCGGTTTCTGCCAAGGTTTCGAACCATTTTTTTGCATCCGTATTATCAACTTGCTGCATGAAGCTTTCATAGAATTTTTGTCCCTGTTTTTCCATATTCATGGCAAAAGCAATGATTTCTTTTGGACTATTCACGATATGGCCTCCCTCTTTTACTTGAATCAGAATAATCTGTTCAGACAAATTTCATTGAATATTAATATGTTCAACTTAATTAAAACATAATGCTCTTTTTCATAAGCATTTCAATGTATTGAATGCGTTCGAAGGCCCATGGATCCTGTTGCTTATCCTTGCTCATGGAACCCCTAAAGTCTTCGATGGATGCATAACCTTTTAACTCCATCCATTTTTCTATGCCTTCAACCATCTCTGTGATCTGTTGGAGGCCATTTTTATAAAGTGTGCTGACAATCTGAACAGAAGATGCGCCAACCAACAACGCTTTGATGACATCTTCCTCATCAAGAATGCCATTGGCAGCTGTTACTGGGCAATTCAGCTTATCACTGAGCAGTGCCGTCCATCGTAGAGGCAGCAAGTTATCACCTACCTGGCTGAATGAAAAAGTAACGGATTCTTTCTCCTTAAGGGTATCAATATCAGGCTGGAAGAAACGATTGAACAAGGTAACGCCGTCTACGCCCGCATCATCAAGTCTTTTCACAAAACCAGTGATATTTGTATAGTAAGGACTTAACTTAACACCTACGGGAATTTTTACAACGGATTTGACCGCTTTCAGGATCTCTATGTGACCTGTTTCGATTTCTTCTGCAGAGATATTTTCCATAAGGGGCAAAGAATAAAAATTTAATTCCAAACCGTCCACACCGGCAGCTTCCAGGTCTTTTGCATATTTTACCCAGCCTTCCCGGGTAACAGCATTGATACTGGCAATCACAGGTATGGTGACAGCTGCTCTAACATTCTTTACCATCAGCAAATGTTGTTGATCACCTGAATATTCAAGGTTAGGATGAGTGGTGATCATTTCTGCGTGTAAATTATTGTACCTTTCCAACGATTCGTCTAGTTTAAACTCTTCTAATTGTAACTCTTCCTCGAAAATGGACTTTATGATAATTGCTGCGATACCTGCAGCTTCCATCTCCTTAACTTTTTCCGGGCGCGCAGTAAATGATGAAGCGCCTGCAACCAACGGGTTTTTAAGTGGGATACCGTATAACGTACTGTTTAACTGACTCATTGAAATCCCTCCAGAATTATATTTATTTCTTTAAAATTTTACCTCAAAAAGCAACAATTAAACATATTGCAAACATTGATTATTAGTAAAAGTAGTTATTAATATGTAAACAGGGTATTTTATATAATATGAATTTAATAACAAAGGTTAATATATTGATTTTCACGCGAAAAATGGTTATAATAATGATAAGGTCAAAGAAAGTCAAATTATAACAAAAAGGGGGAAACGCCATGCAATATAAAGACTATTATAAATCCCTGGGGGTTGATAAAAAAGCTGATCAGGATACCATCAAGAAGGCGTATCGAAAATTGGCCAAAAAATTTCATCCTGATAAACATCCTAATGACAGTAAAAAGGTAGATCAGTTTAAAGAAATTAATGAAGCCTATGAGGTGTTGGGAAATCCTGATAAGAGAAGTAAATACGACCAGTTGTCCAGCAGGGCAGCAAGAGGCAATGGCGCCGAGTTTGACCCTTCTGCATTTGGTTATCAATATTCAGGTCAGGGAGGAAGCAGACATTACCAAACCTCAGGTGATTTCAGTGATTTTTTTGAAGCCTTTTTTGGAGACCAGAGTAATTTTAATTATGATGATCTTTTTAGTGGTTCAGGAAATCAGTTTCAGTCAAATACTCAATTTAGCAGAGGAAACAATGAACGTGAAATAGCTGCAGCTGACATGGAGGCAGAGCTAACGCTAACACCCAGTGAAGCGTACCAGGGAGTGGGGAAAAAATTCAGGATTCGTATCAACCAGCATGATAAAACCTTAAGTGTAAAAATACCTGCAGGAATAGTATCAGGTGAAAAAATTAAATTGAAAGGTCAGGGTCAAACCATTCATTCATCCGGTGCATCAGGCGATCTTTACCTACACATAAAAATTGAGGACACTCCCACTTTAAAGATGGATGGGCTTGATCTAATCACAGTGGTGCCAATAACTCCCTGGGAAGCTGCTTTAGGAAGTGAAATACGCGTTAATGCACTCTCCGGGGCTGTGAAGTTAAAAGTGCCACCAGGCACCGGCAGTGGAAAGCGATTTCGCTTAAATAAGAAAGGTTATAAAAACCGTAAAGGTGAAACAGGCGATTTATTCATTGAGACTAAAATAGTGGTTCCACCATCACTCAACGAAGAAGAACAAGAACTGTTAAAAAAATGGAAAGATGTATCAACCTATCAACCGCAGCGGTAGGGATTCATAAAGGAATTATAAGTGGTTCATAAAATGGATTTTAAGGGATTAACAAAGAGACTCACAAAGGGATTACAAGTGGAGTAAAGGGATCTAATGGGATCATAAATATGGATTAAGAAAATATTACTAAGAGGTGATTAGGTTATGCAATTGGAAAAATTTACTCAAAAGTCAAGAGAAGCATTGGAATCAGCCCAAGAATTAGCAGTGCGGCATTCTCATCAGCAAATTGATGGAGAACACCTGCACGCTGCTTTGTTAAACCAGGAAAATGGACTAATCACAACCATTCTAAAAGAGATGGGCGTAGATGTAAATGGTTTACGGGAAGGTGTTAACACAATACTGGAGAAAATGCCGGGTGTGCATGGTGGAAGCGTGCAGCTTTATGCCACCAGGAGGTTCAATGCGTTAATGATAAAAGCGGAGGATAAGGCAAAAATGTACCAGGATGACTATGTAGCAGTGGAACATTTATACCTTGCGTTATTGGATGAAAAGGATTCGCCTTCAAGCAAACTTTTTGCTGCGTATCATGTGACAGAAAATGGTTTTTTACAAGCGTTGAAAAAAATAAGAGGCGGTCAAAGAGTGACCACTGAAAACCCTGAAGACACCTACCAGGTGTTGGATAAATATGGCCGGGATTTAAATGAACAAGCGCAAAAAGGAAAACTGGACCCTGTTATTGGAAGAGACGCAGAGATCAGAAGAGTGATTCGGATTTTAACACGACGTACAAAAAATAACCCGGTCTTAATTGGTGAGCCGGGGGTTGGCAAAACAGCCATTGCCGAGGGGTTGGCCCAGCGTATTGTTAAGGGCGATGTGCCGGAAGGATTGAAAGAAAAAACCATCTTTTCACTGGATATGGGATCTTTGATCGCCGGAGCAAAATACAGGGGGGAATTCGAAGAACGTTTGAAAGCAGTTTTAAAAGCAATTGTAGATTCTGATGGCAGAATTATTCTTTTTGTCGATGAAATTCATACCATCGTCGGTGCAGGAAAAGCGGAAGGTGCCATGGATGCCGGTAACATTCTCAAGCCCATGCTGGCCAGGGGCGAGCTTCACTGTATTGGCGCAACAACCTTAAACGAATATCGTCAACATATTGAGAAAGATGCAGCACTGGAACGGAGATTTCAAAAAGTGTTGGTAGATCCACCGTCAGTGGAAGACACCATATCCATCCTGAGAGGTCTCAAAGAACGATTTGAAATTCACCATGGTGTACGCATTACTGATAACGCCATTGTGGCCTGTGCTGTGTTATCAGATCGGTATATTACAGATCGGTTTTTGCCGGACAAGGCCATCGATTTGATGGATGAAGCAGCTGCCATGATTCGCACAGAAATTGACAGTATGCCAGCTGAGTTAGACGAATACCAGCGGCGCACCATGCAACTGGAGATTGAACGCCAGGCACTGTTAAAAGAGAAAGACCAGGCTTCTAAAGAACGGCTTAAAGAACTGGAAAAAGAAATCAGCCAGTTAAGGGAAAACACTGAGCAACTGAGTGCGCGATGGAACCAGGAGAAGGAGTCTCTGGTTAATCAGAAAGAAACCAAAGAAGCTATCGAACAAATAAAAATCCAGATCGAAAACGCTGAACGTCAGTATGACCTTGAAACATTAGCCCGCTTAAAGTATGGGGATTTGCCTGATTTGGAGAAGCAGTTAGAAGCATTGCAAAACAAGACTGATATTGGGGAAAGCGATCGGATGGTTAAAGAAGAAGTAACGGAAGAAGAAATAAGTGAAATTGTATCAAAATGGACAGGCATTCCGGTTTCACGTTTACTTGCCAGTGAACGGGAAAAATTGTTGTCTTTGGACAAAATGCTTCATAAAAGGGTGATCGGACAAAATGAAGCAGTGGAAGCTGTTACGGATGCCGTGATTCGAGCCAGGTCAGGGTTGAAAGACCCTAAAAGACCCATCGGGTCATTCCTGTTTTTAGGCCCTACGGGAGTGGGCAAAACAGAATTGGCCAAGGCATTGGCTGCGGCCATTTTTGATTCAGAAAACAATATGGTTCGCATTGATATGAGTGAATACATGGAGAAATTTGCTGTGTCACGTTTAGTGGGAGCTCCTCCAGGATACGTTGGTTATGAGGAAGGCGGTCAGCTAACAGAAGCTGTACGGAGAAAACCATACAGTGTGATTCTGTTGGATGAAATTGAAAAAGCTCACCCGGATGTGTTTCATATTTTGCTTCAAATACTTGATGATGGCCGATTAACAGATAGTCAGGGCAGAACGGTGGATTTTAAGAATGCTATTATCATTATGACGTCAAACATTGGCAGCCAGTTGATTCTGGAAAATTTAACAACGGCAAATGAAATATCTGAAGAAACACGAAAGATGATACAACGTGAACTACAGCACAGTTTTAGGCCGGAATTTTTAAACCGAATTGACGAAACTGTGTTGTTTAAATCCTTAACCAGGGGAGAAATCTTTGAAATCATTGATCTCTCATTAGAAGAAATTGAACATCGATTGAAAGATCAACAGATTACCATTGAGCTGTCCAGAGAGGCCAAAGAGCTTATTTTAGAACGGGCGTACACACCAATGTATGGGGCAAGGCCGATCAAGCGTTTCATACAAAAAGAACTGGAAACAAAACTGGGAAGACATTTGTTGGTAGGCGATGTCGGCCCGCGACATCATGTGACAGTGACTGTTGAAGAAGGGGAATTAAAAGTTGTGTCAAAATACATGAATGAGGAGCCTGCTTTAGTATAAATTACTAACAAAGGCTCAATAGATAGTCGCGGCAGTCATGTGATCAAAAGGGGGCAATTTTATGCGGGCTAAGTATGTAGTGAAAGAAAAACAGGCATTTAGATGTCAGCTGTGTCCACACTTATGCCTGCTGCGAACAGGCAGCACGGGAATATGTGGCGTGCGAAAAGCGGATGATGAAGGCGTGGTAAGTCTAAATTATGGGAGAATAAGTGCAGTACAAGTTGATCCGATTGAGAAAAAACCACTGGCCCGTTTTATGCCCGGCACGTGGACCTATTCAATTGGCAGCTATGGTTGTAATCTGAGTTGTCCTTATTGCCAGAACTACCAGATTGCCAGGGAGATTCCCAGCACCAGTAAAATGACTTCAGAAGATGTTGTTTCAAATGCCATAAAACACGGCCTGCCAAGTATCTCTTTTACTTATAATGAACCTATCGTATCCTTTGAGTTTGTATTGGAAACAGCCAAACTAGCAAAGGAAAACGGATTGTCTACCATCATGGTGACCAATGGGTATATTAACAGAGAGCCGCTATATGAATTGCTTCCTGTGATTGATGCCATGAACATTGACTTGAAGTCATTTCGTGAAGAATCATATCGGCACATTTGCGGAGGCAGTTTAAAACCCGTCATGAAAACCATTGAGGAATCTGTCAAAAATTGTCAAGTAGAAATTACCACACTGCTGGTAACGGGAATGCACACAAAAATTGAACTCCAGGAAATGATAGAATGGCTGGCCTCCATTTCCAGGGATATACCACTTCATATCAGCCGGTATTTTCCTCATTATCAATATCACGAACCACCCACCCCTGTTGAGGATGTTATTGAAATTGGAAAAATGGCCTCAGATCACTTAAGATATGTCTATACAGGAAATATTTAAATTTGATATTCCCAACAAGCACTGTTAGAAATGTCCGTTTAGCACTGAATTCGAAAGGGTGAAACGTATGACTCCCATCACAGGGGCAGCCTATTTGCCACACCCCCCAATACTTATTCCGGAGATAGGTAATGGAGAGGAAAGATCTGCTTCAGAAACTCAGGAAGGATTTTCGAAAGTTATTGATGAGATTAAACGCTCTCATCCTGATGTGTTGATTTTGTTAACACCCCACGGAAGTGCTTCTCATCATTTGTTGGCAGTCAATGAATCTGATGTGTACAGGGGAAATTTTGCTGCTTTTGGATTTCCGCGTTTGGTATTAGAAGCCAGCAGTGAGAAAGCATTACGAGAACAAATAGTGGCTTTAGGAAATAGAAACAAATTATCCATAATAAGCAATAAAATCACATTGGATCATGGAGCGTTAGTACCGCTGTATTTTTTGAATAAAGCGGGTATTGATCTGCCCATGGTCCACATATCCGTTGGATGGTCTGATTTACACGAAGCTTATGATACAGGTGTAAAATTAGGATCACTGTGTGAAGCTTACGAGAAAAACATTGTGGTGATTGCCAGCGGGGATCTGTCTCATCGACTGAAGGAGAACGGCCCTTATGGATTTCATCCAAAGGGACCACTCTTTGATGAAAAAATCAAGGAAGCCTTTGATACGAATCAATTAGGGACGTTGCTTGATATGGGAAAGGATATCATTGAAGAGGCTGGACAGTGTGGTCTGATACCATTTATCATCGCTACAGGTATGTTGAACGAATATCATTTAAATACGACATGTTTCAGTTACCAAAACCCGTATGGGGTCGGTTATTTATGTGGGTTTGCTGCAATTGAAGTTGAATTACAACATCACCCGGCTGTATTACTGGCAAAGGAAGCCATGAAACAATACATTGAGGAAAAGGTCGTGTTGGATGTGGAATCTTTTATACAAAAGTTACCGGATGACCCATTTATCACGAGAGGTCTAAAGGAAAAAGCAGGCGCCTTTGTATCGATTCATTCAAGGGGTAATTTACGTGGATGTATTGGTACCATAGAAAGTGTACATGACAACTTATTGCAGGAGATTGTTGCCAATGCCATTGAAGCAGCTACAAGAGACCCCAGGTTTCACCCGATTCATGAGAATGAACTGGATGAACTGTACATTAAAGTGGATGAAATGGGTCCCTTGGAACAGGTGCAAAGCATGGAAGAATTAGATGTACAAGAATATGGAGTAGTGGTAGAATCGGGGTATCGTCGCGGTTTGCTGCTTCCTGCACTTGAAGGCGTGGATACGGTTGAACAGCAAATTTCCATTGCCTGTCAAAAGGCAGGCATTAACTTGTCGGAAAAATATCAATTATCCCGGTTTAAGGTCATGCGTTATCAGTAATCAACATTTGGAGGGACTTTCATGATTTCTTGGTTAAAAGGAATACTACTGGGGTTTATTGTCGTATTACCCGGCATGAGCGGGGGAACTGTGTTTGTTATCTTTGGCATTTACGAAGATCTTGTGCGTGATTTGGTACGTTTAAGGTTAAAACCATACCTTCCCTTGTTCGGAGGAATGCTGATTGGCATTTTTATCAGTGGGTCGCTTTTTTCGCTGTTTTTTCAGACATACCGTGATGAGACAGCAGTTTTTTTACTGGGATGTTTATTAGCATCGATTCGTGCTGTGCTTAAAGATTATTATGATATTACGATAGGCAGGATTGTGTTTTTTCTTGCCGGTGCAGCTTTGGGATTTGCGCTGGGGGCAGATCCTATCGGAGGTGTAGTGGTAGTTGAAGAAGTTGGTTTGATGTACTTGTTCGTTGGGAGTGCTTTGGCAAGTGCCACCATGGTGCTTCCGGGTCTACCAGGCAGTTCTGTTCTTATCGCTATGGGCATCTACGACACAGCTCTTTTCTACCTAAGTGAACTGGTATGGTCAAGACTCATGGTACTTGGCGCAGGAAGTATAACTGGAATGGTGCTTTTAGTAAAGTTACTTGAGAAAATTTATAACCGGCACCGGGGTTTAATTTCATATTTTTTTGCCGGATTAATTTTAGGCTCTTCCCGAGCATTGATACCAAATGATTTTTCTCTGATTATGCCGGTCCTTTTCATCATTGGATTTACCGCCGTATGGGTGTGGAGTGGTAAATCATAGGGTCTGGGATGAAGAAGGAGGAGGTATAAAAGTGCCGTCTGATGGCTGCCAGTCTGATTATCTGATGGCTTCTTTTTGGGTTGTCGTCGTAAATCTGATGTAGATGGGTATATTGATTATATGAACAGTTTGGAGAACACGGGAGGTAAACAGAGTGAATCCAATTGATCGCAACGAGCTGGTCGGACAAATTCTTGCAAACCTTAACATCCTTATCTATTCAATGGATCCTATGAGCAACTATTTGTTCATAGGTCAACAATGCGAATCTTTCACCGGTTATTCTGTGAGTTCTTTTATGAATAATGAAATGTGGTTGAGTTACATTCACGAATCTGACCAGGATTTCTATAGGAAAAAAATGGCAGATTTGTTAACAATGGGTACGCTAAACATGGAATACCGTTTTGTATGTAAAGATGGCACCGTAAAATGGTTTAAAGACTCCGCAACGGCTGTTAGAGATGCTGAGGACAGGTTAATTAGAATTGACGGAACGATACAGGATGTATCAGCACAATGTGCTGTAGAAAAAGAATTAAGACTGATGCGGACTGCCATTAACAGTGCGAATAATGGCATTATTATTGTCGATGCAAAGCTACCAGACATGCCTATCATCTTTGCCAATCATGCTTTTGAAGAATTGACAGGCTATACATTAGCTGATATTTTGGGTAAAAACTGTCGATTTTTACAACAGAGAGATCGGTTTCAGGAAGAACTTAAGGTATTAAGAGATGCCATCCAACATTCAAAAAAAGCGAATGTTATCCTTAGAAACTACAAGAAAAATGGAGAACTCTTTTATAACCATATATACATATCACCAATTAAGGATGAAAATGGTATTGTGACACATTACGTTGGGGTGCAATATAATGTGACTGAAAATGTGGAATTACAGCAAAAACTGAAAGCTTATTATGAGAAAGAGAAATACCTTCGTTACATTATGGCTTCCATTGCAGAATTAAATAAAATGATTGGAATGGCCAAAAATCCTGCTTACATATTTCGAAATATGTGTCAGAAACTCATTGAAGTTCACCCTTATCAGTATGTTTGGATAGGATTACTCGACCAGGAGAAAGTTTACAAAGAATTCACTATTGGCGAAGAATCCATTGGACCAATGAAGAAACAAAAATACATGCAGGACATTCATAAAAAATTGGATAAAAAAGTAAAAGCAAAGGAAATAATGCGTGGAAAGAATCGGTTATTAGGACATTGGGTAATGATCCCGTTACTATATCAAATACAACCACGTTCCGCATTCGGCTATTTAATGATTTATACCCATCAGGATGACGGTTTTGTTGACGAAGAAATTACGATGCTGCAGGATTTAACATCAACTGTTAGTAGTTCCTTGGAATACCAGAAAGTCGACCAACTGATGTTTTACCAGGCACGTCAAGCAGCCATGGGAGAAATGATTGGACATTTGGCACACCAATGGCGTCAACCTATTAATGAGTTGGGTCTCATTCTTCAGGATTTGCGAGACGCTTTTCTCTGCAATGAATTAGATGAAAAATACATTGTAAGCAGCACAAAAGAAGGTATGGATTTACTTCAGCAAATGTCAGGAACCATTGATGATTTTCGAAGATTCTTTGTTGGAGGGAATAAGAAAGGCACATTTCGAATATCAGATATAGTACAGCAGAGTGTTGATCTGATTGAACCTCATTTTGAAAAGTTGGGTATTCGTATCAGTGTTGTCGAAGATCACCCAGTCAGCATTGTTGGTTATCCAGGCGAATTCGCCCAGGTTGTGCTGAATTTATTGAACAATGCCAGGGACGCTTTTATGAGGCGTAAGAGAAAAGAACCGAAAATCACAATACACATTACTGAAAAAACAAAAGAAGTCAGGATAACGGTTGAAGATAATGCAGGTGGAATACCTGAGCAAACAATGGAACATATTTTTGATCAGTATTATTCAACGAAAGACAGCCATCAGGGTGCCGGCTTGGGCTTATACATCAGTAAAATGATTATTGAAAATGGCATGCAGGGGAAATTGTCTGCAAAGAACACTGCTTACGGTGTAAAATTTGTACTGGAGGTACCGAAGGATGAATAATAAACGGCATGATCCACTTAAAGTCTTATTCGTTGAAGATGATAAAGGAACCAGGGAGAGAGTCGCTAAACTTCTGGAAAGAAGGTTTAGTTATGTGAGAGTGGCTGAAAACGGTCAGGATGGATGGGAGAAATTTGTATTCTATCATCCGGATGTTGTCATAACAGATTTAAATATGCCTGACTTATCTGGTTTGGAATTAATAAAACAAATAAGGGAAGTTAACAGTAAAACCGCCATTCTTATTATTACAGCCTACAATGAATCAGAGTATTTGTCGCAGGCTATTGATTTAGGCGTGTCAAACTTTCTTATTAAGCCATTGAACATTGAAAAATTGGACCAGGCTATGGATAAAATCCATCAGTGGTTTACCATGGAAATAGAATTGGAACGCCAACGACAATATGTTAGAACTGTCATTGATTTTCAGGAAAGTTTAGTGATCGTAACGGATGGCGCCAGTTTATTGGATGCAAACCAGCGTTTTAAAAAATTCTTTGATATATCATTGGCGAAAAAAGAATCAATTCCGCTGGTAGATATATTTTCCATCAGTGATGAAATACCAGAATTTCATATGTACCAGGAGAAAGACTGGCAAAACTTAATTGATGATGTGTTGAAAGTTAAATTATTTGACAAAGAAACAAGCGATTATCGCTATTTTCATGTGAAAGCAGATCGATTCCCAAATCAACCAGTACTAAAAATTATTTCTTTTACAGATATCACAGAATTGGAAAATGAACGTCTATATTATCAACAGCTCGCCATTACAGATCCATTAACCCAAATATACAACCGCGTACAGTTCAACCGATCACTTACTGAAGAAATCCATAAAGCGAAACGATATCATACTTTTTTTGCATTGATGATGTTCGACATTGATTTTTTTAAAAAGATAAATGATACGCATGGACATCAACAGGGTGATAAAATTCTGGTCGAACTGACTGATGTGGTTAAGAAAAATATCCGTGAAGTGGATATCTTTGCCAGGTTTGGCGGCGAGGAATTCATCATCCTGACGCCTGAAACTGACTTGGAAGGGATAATGGTGGTGGCTGAAAAGCTCAGACAAGAAATAGCCAATAACGATTTTAGTCATGGGGAACAACTGACATGTAGCTTTGGTGTTTCCATGTACAAAAAAGGTGATCAGCCTGACGACCTGATAAAACGTGTGGACGACAGGCTGTATATGGCAAAAAATCAAGGGCGTAACCAAGTGTGTGGTTCATTGAATTGTGATTCACAGGAAGAATAAACTAGTTGCCTCTTGGTGAATTAAATACTTCCAAAGAGTCTTCCAGGTAATCATCAATAATGTTTCGAACCTGATCGTCTTTAAGAATGATTGCAATTTCAATACGTCGGTTTTGAGCCCTGCCAGCTTCCGTTTGATTGGTAGCAATTGGACGAAATTCAGAATAACCACTGGCTGCAAAATAGGAGCCATACTTTCTTTCAAGACTTGGATTTTCAGTCATCATAAAGGTCACCACAGCGGTGGCTCTTTTTGTTGAAAGATCACGGTTATAGGCTGCGCTGCCAGTGGAATCTGTGTGGCCTTGAATGCTGATGGCATCTATATTTGTCTGGGTGCTCATATCGTCCAACACCCGCTCTAAGGCAGTGGCTAATTGTGTTAGAAGATCACGGCCTTCGGGTTTGATGGCAAAAGAGTTATAATTGAAAACGAGACCTTCATTAATAACGATATTCCCATTGTCTGCGATGGATACGAGCTCTTCGCCGGCAGCATTTCTTCTCCCAAGTTCGGCTTCAACATTGGCTTTTACCTGTTCCAACACTTCAAGCCGTAGCAAGGCAATACCCGTAAGGCGCATTCTTAGATCCCCTAATTCACGGTTGCTTTCAGCGATGATTTGACGTTGTTCTTCAATTTGTTCTTCAGAGAGAGTGAGCGCAATTTCTCCTAATTCTACTTCAGCCTTCACCTCTTCCAATCTATCCATAAGTAGTCGCAGGTTTTTTTCAGCCTGACTGATTTCGGCGTTGGCCACTTCAAGTTGACGCTGGGTATCGATTACTTGCCGTTGGGCAAATTCAAGGTTTTTTCCTGAAATAATGTTCTGAAGATAAGCCAACAGCATTAGAAAGAAAAGCACTAATGCAATGGTTGAAATTAAATCTGTAAAAGAAGGCCAGAAATTTTCGGGTTCGGCGATCTTTCGAAAGTTTCTTCTTCGGATTTTCATAAGGAACCGCCTTTCAAAAACTTTTTTCATCGGATTAATTCCATCGGGGGATTTTATTAGCTGGATTGATCCGTTTGGCGGGCCGATTCTATTAATGCTTCCGTTAAATCGGCAAAGCCTACATTCATTCGATCAATGTTGGTGCGCAGGTGATGGTTAAATTCGGCAAAATCTCTGGTGTTTTCTCTAAAATTATTTAAAGATCTGTCGAAAAGAGCAATGCTTTTTAACAATTGATCTGAAGCATTACCAATTTCGGAAGTAGCTGCTGTCAGAGGACCCTGGAAGCTTTCCACTACATATGAGAAACTTTTTTCCATATTGGCTGAAAAATCATCAAGGGTACCTTTTAACGCTTTGTTTAACATTTCATACTCACTGTCTAATTCTTTGGAGATTTCAAGGGCCACAACGTTATCTAAATATTCTTCAACGTCGATGTACAGCTTTTCCCTGGTAGCCTCAATGTTGTTAAAAATTGAGAACAGGGTAAAAAGAACAGCTGATGCGATGGCAAACAGAGAAGTGACAAAAGCGACAGACATGCCTCTGACAGAATTAATTAATCCTCCTATGATTGAGTCCATGCTTGTCAGCATTTCAGTGTTCTGGCCTGCACTTAACAGTTCAACGAGGTTACTGATGGACAAGGTTAAACCATAGAATGTACCCAACAGACCCAGTATGATCATTAAGGAAACAGCCGATTTAACGAAACGCTCACCCACATTAAGGGATCTGAAATCCTGGTTGAAATGTCTTTCGATGATAGCTTGGGTATTTACTTCAGAATGATTACCTTTTGCAGCCGTTCGGTAACTCTCAAAAATACCTTCCAATACTGGATGGCCTTGCTGGTTATCTTTCATCTCCCGAAGACTTTCACCCAACTTGTGATATTTGCTTCGAATTGTTATGGATACAATAACAGCGATAAAAAAGATTGCGAGAATAAACACAGTGATGGCAATGGCCAAAGGATTAAGCTGATTTACGATATTCATAAATTGTTCCTCCTTGCGTTTGTTGTAAATATGATTGGTTACGACTTTATATATTATAACATACTATACAAAAAACGAAATGAAAAACCTGTTCTTCCATGTCATTGTGGTATGATATTATTCGGATGTTACTAGTCTCATAATGTGCTAATGACAAACAATATATTATCGACAAGCAAAGGAGCTGACGTTCAGTGAAGGACCATTATCAGCCGGTTGGAAGGCTGTATCATACAAAATGGAAATTGATTGATTCATTGGAAGACAATGAATTCTCGGGTGTGCATCATCCTCTCATCAAAAAAATACTGGGAAACCGTGGTGTCCACACTCATGATGAAATGAAAGAGTTTTTATCGGATAAACCTCAATTAACGCATGATCCCTTTCAACTAACAGGTATGAAAGAAGCAGTTCATCGCATTAAAAAGGCCATTGATTATAACGAGAAAATTGTTTTCTATGGTGATTATGACGTTGATGGCATAACTTCCGTTGCACTTTTAGTTGATTTTTTCTTTTCAATTACCAATAACATTGAATTCTATATTCCACTTCGGCAGGAAGAAGGTTATGGGTTAAACCAGGAGGCACTGAAAGAAATTCGTGAAGATTATGAAGCTGACCTGGTCATAACGGTTGACTGTGGTGTCAGTGCAATTCATGAAGTTGAATATGCAAAAAACATAGGATTAGACATCATCATTACAGATCACCACAGCCCTGGAGAAGAATTGCCTGATGCCATATTGATCAACCCTAAGCAATCGAAGTGTCAATACCCCTTTAAAGAACTCTGTGGGTGTGGTGTGGCTTTTAAATTGGCTCAGGCACTGCAGATGGAGCTTTCATTACCAAAAAAGAATGTGAATGAGCTATTGGATTTGGTTGCCATGGCCACGGTGTGTGATGTGGTGCCCTTGATTAATGAAAACCGAACATTGTTAAAATATGGTTTGAAAAAGATGCAAAACACCAAACGTCAAGGTCTCTTATCCCTGTTTCATGCACTATCACTGAATCAGAAAAAAATCAATGTACGGGATTTGGGTTTTGTTATCGGTCCTCATTTTAATGCTTCCGGGAGAATGGACGATGCCAGGCTGGGGGTACAGCTTTTGGTAACTAAGAGCCTCAAAACGGCAGAATTAATATCCTCTCGTCTACAAAAGCTAAACCGGGAGCGTCGTGAAATACAGGAAAAGGGACTGGATGTTTGTCGGGATCGATTAAAGGAACAATATCGTGAGGATTGTTTTCTGTTGGTTGAAGCAGACGGGTTACATGAAGGGGTTATCGGCATCATTGCTGGCCGGATTAGAGATGAATATTATCGTCCAACCATTGTGCTGACACCATCTCAGAACCCTGATATTTATACTGGCAGCGGCAGAAGTGTGGATGGTTTTCATTTGTTCAATGAATTACAGTTAGCGGCAGGGTTTATGGAAAAGTTTGGAGGACATGCCAATGCCTGTGGTTTAAAAATAAAGAAAGAAAACATTGAAAAACTGAGAAATCACCTGCAAGGTAGGGTATTATTAGCAAAGGAAAGCAACCCTGATCTTTTGTCAAAAGAAATAAAAATTGTTGATAAGGTTGATGCAAAAGAGTTAGACGAAGCAATAGTAGAACTAGTTATGAATCTGGAGCCCTATGGTATGGGCAATGAAAAACCATATTTTCTGTGTGAACACATAGAAATTGATGAAGCAAGTCTTGTAAGGCAACTAGGGAAAGAAAAACAACATATAAAAGTGGAAAGATTTCTTCAGAAACAAAGGGAGATAAACCATAATTTGGAAATCATCGGCTTTAGTGTGGATGAGCAGGTTAAGCATATTATTCATTCGAGACAGCCATTCAACCTTGTGTTTTATCCTCAAATGAATGAGTTTAAAGGAAAAAAAAGCATCCAGCTTCTTATAAAAGACATTAAAACCACTGAACAGGAGTGATTGTCATGAAAATGCTGATTAAAAATGCAAAGGTGCTCACTATGACAGGCGAACCAATTGAGAAACAGGAAATTGGGATCGAAAATGACCGTATAGCCTTTGTAGGCAATGCACCAGATGGATATGAAGCGGATGTCGTCTTTGAAGGAGAAGGACATTTAGCAATGCCAGGCCTTGTGAACGCGCATACACACAGTTCTATGTCACTGCTGCGAAATTATGCAGATGACCTGCCTTTTTGGGAATGGCTGACAGAAAAAGTATGGCCAATCGAAGAGAAGATGGGACCGGATGAAATTTATTGGGGCACCATGCTGAGCAATGCCGAAATGATCAAATCGGGGATCACAGCCTATGCTGACATGTATTTTTATTCTGCTGAAACAGCCAAAGCATCAGTGGAAGCTGGTTTGCGTTGTTCAATAGCACAGGGGCTGATTGGCTCATCAGCTAAAGATAAAGAAAAATTGGATGTAACGCGACAATTATTCCAGGATTGGCACATGACGGGTGACGAGCTTATTACAGTCATGGCAGGCCCACATGCTCCCTATACGTGTGACGATGCCTTTCTCACGAAAGTAATTGAGTTATGTTCAGAACTGAACATACCCATCCACACCCACTTATCGGAGAGTGAGAAAGAAGTAAAGGACAGTCTAGAAAAGCATGGACGATCACCCATACAACACATGCATCATTTGGGCATGTTTAATCATCATACACTGGCGGCACATTGTGTGCATCTACTTGATGAAGATTTTGATATACTTCGTGAGAATAAAGTACATGTGGTACATAATCCATCCAGCAACTTGAAATTGGGTAATGGTATTTCTCCGGTCTCCAGATTACTGTCATCAGGTGTACGCGTATCCATTGGTACAGATGGATCTTCCAGCAATAATAACCTAAATATGTTTGAAGAAATCCACCTGACAGCGCTGCTGGCTAAGGGATCAACGCATGATCCAGCCGTTGTACCGGCTTACCAGGCTCTGGAAATGGCTACAAAAAATGGCGCTGAAGCATTGAACCTGGGGACTGAAATCGGTATGATCCAACCAGGTATGAAGGCAGACATTATACTGGTAGATCTGGAACAACCACATTTATACCCTCACTACCAACTGGATGCCTCACTTGTCTATTCTGCCCAAGCCTCTGATGTAAGAACTGTCATTATTAACGGAAAAATTGTGATGGAAAAAGGTGAATTAAAAACCATCGATTTAGAAAAGACATACCATGAAATCAGACGAATTACTAAAATGCTTGTTGATTAATTATACCTCATAAGAAACGTAAAGAAACTATTTGCAGTGAAAGGAGCTACACTATGAATATGGCATTACACCAGATGATTCATGGATTTAAAGTAATAAGCATTCAAATGATTGAAGAACTGAAAGCAACGGGCTATGAAATGTTTCATGAAAAAAGTGGGGCAAAATTATACTATCTTCAAGCTGAAGACGACAATAAGGTCTTTGCAGTCTCTTTTCGAACCCCTCCAAATGACAGCACAGGGTTACCCCATATTCTTGAACATTCGGTACTTTGCGGATCAGAAAAATACCCTTTGAAAGACCCTTTTGTAGAATTGGCAAAGGGATCACTCAATACCTTCTTAAACGCCATGACTTTTTCCGATAAAACAATGTATCCCATCGCCAGTAAGAATGAACAGGATTTTATGAATTTAATGGGTGTGTACATGGACGCTGTTTTTTTTCCGAATTTAATTCACCAGCCAGAAATACTGAAACAGGAAGGGTGGCACTACCACCTGACAACACCAGATGATCCCATAGAAATCAAAGGCGTTGTTTATAATGAAATGAAAGGTGCCTTTTCATCACCTGAACAAGTACTGTTCCGTAAAATTCAGGAAACATTGTTCCCGGACACGCCTTATGGTTTTGAATCTGGAGGAGACCCAGACGATATACCTGATCTAACACAGGAACACTTCATTGACTTTCATAAAACCTATTATCACCCTTCCAATGCGTATTTTTACTTGTACGGTAACGGCGATTTGGAAAAACATTTAGCCCACATCAATGACGACTATTTAAGTCGATTCGATAAGATACAATTAAATTCCAGCATACCATTGCAAACACCCTTCGAAAAACCTCAGGAAATTACAATCCCTTACCCTGTGGGGAAAGAAGAGGAGGAAGAAGGAAAAACCTATCTCAGCATGAATTATGTAACGGGTAATACCACTGACCCTGAGATGCAGCTGGCCATGGAGATGCTAAATTACCTATTGTTGGGCACCTCTGCGTCACCTTTAAAGAAAGTCTTGCTACAAGCCGGTATTGGGAAAGATGTTTTTGGCTCATTCGACGGCAGTATTCTGCAACCTGTGTTTAGCATCATTGTAAAAAACAGTGATGAAGATAAAAAAGAAACATTTACCGGGTTGGTTGAAGCTACACTGCGCCGGTTGGTTGACGAAGGTATTGACAAAAAACTTGTTGAATCTGTTATTAACATCCATGAATTTAAACTGAGAGAAGCAGACTATGGCAGGTATCCCAAAGGTTTAATCTATGGCATGAAACTGATGGAAAGCTGGCTATATGATAAAAACCCAGCATTACAATTGGGATATGAAGCACCGTTAAAAAAGATAAAAGAAGCGCTGCACACACCTTACTTTGAAAACCTGATTCAATCAATGCTGCTCAATAATAATCATAGAAATGTATTGGTAGTGATTCCGGAAAAAGGTTTGAACGAAAAGAAAGAGTTGTCGTTGATACAGGCCTTGGCTGATAAAAAAACATCCATGAAAGAAGAAGAAGTGTTGGCATTAATGAACGAAAACCAGCATCTTCAGCAATGGCAGGATCAGCCCCACACAGAAGAAGCGTTGTCGTCTATTCCCTTATTAACCATTGATGATTTGGAAGCACAGCCGGAGAGAATTCCAACGGATATTGACACAACAAGCTCATTTTCTATCTTAAAACATAACATTTTTACAAATCAAATCCAGTACACAAGTATGTTTTTCGATACAAGTGCCGTACCGGAATCAGATCTCCCTTATCTGGGGTTATTGGTGAGGATGCTGGGTCGGCTTAACACCCGCTCATATACCTACGAAGAATTATCCAATGAATTAAACCTTCACACAGGAGGTCTTCATGCAACAACTGATGTTGTCACAGTGATAGACGAACCAGAATCAAATAAATATTTACTGAAGATCAAAGGTAAGTCTTTGGCAGCGAAAAGTGGAACGTTTTGGCACCTGGTGGACGAAATATTTACCAGTACCCAGTGGGAAGACATGGACCGGATAAGAGAAGTGATCAGGGAAATTAAGTCGCGCTTGGAAATGAGCCTTCATCAGGAAGGCCACATGGTGGCGGCAAGAAGAATTCTGGCTTCATTCTCTACTGAGTCAGCCTTTAATGAATTGACAGGCGGCATTTCATTCTACCATTTCATGAGTGAACTGGACCAAAACTTTGAACAACAGATTGGTGTAGTCATCAGTCGCATGAAAAATATTCTTAATAAGGTGCTTGTAAAAGAGAATGGTATCGTTAGTTATACAGGGGAAGAAGCACATTACCCTGAATATGTTAAGCCTCTAAAAGACTTTATGGATAAACTTGAAAGCAATGATGATGCTAATAATAAAGTTATGGAATATAAGCCCCTGGCGCAGGGAAATGAAGGCCTGATTTTATCCAGCAAAGTGCAATATGTGGCAAAAGCATCCAATTTTAAGAAACATGGCTTTAACTATTCAGGCAGCATGCAAGTATTAAAAACCATTGTAAGCCTTGATTATTTGTGGAAGAAAATCCGTGTCACCGGGGGCGCTTACGGAGCCATGGCAGGATTTTCGCGTAATGGAAATGGTTTCTTTGTTTCATACAGAGATCCAAACTTAAGAGAAACACTTCAGGTATACAATGGGATGGCAGGCTACTTAGAAACGTTTCAAGCGGGCCGTCGGGAAATGACAAAATATGTTATTGGTACCATGAGCCGAATGGATATGCCCCTTACCCCTTCCATGAAAGGGGATAGAGCCGATCATTTATATCTTTCGAACTATTCCTGGGAAGATGAATTGATGGAAAGAAACCAGGTCATTCATACCACTGTTGATGACATTCGTGGGTTTAGTGAATTGGTTAATAAAATGATGCAAGACAATATCTACTGCGTTGTGGGGAATGAAACAAAGATTAACGAAGCCTCTTCGCTGTTCGATTCGATCATTCATGTCAACAGATAAGGTTTTTAACATTTTCAAACCAGAAAGGGGTGTATCAGATGGACCAAATAGTAAAATATGCAATAATAGGCAATGGAATTGCTGGACTTAATGCTGCAACGGCCATTAGAAAAATCGATGCTCATGGAAAATTACTCATGATTTCATCGGAAGAATACCTCACCTATTACAGATTAAAGCTATCTCATTTATTGGGCAGTCATGCAGATGATAATTCCCTTTTATTGCATAATGAAAGCTGGTATGAAGATCACCAAATAGAGATTAAACTCAACTCCATTGTTGAAGCAATTCATCCAGAAGAGCATACGCTGGTTTTGGATGATGGAAGTACCATCCAGTATGAAAAATGCTTATTGGCAACTGGAAGCAAACCTTTTGTACCTCCTGTTGAAGGGAAATATAAACAGGGTGTTTTCGCAGTTAGAACATTAAAAGATATTCACTACATGGAACAATATTTTGCTATGTGCAAATCAATTACTATTGTTGGAGGGGGCATATTAGGCTTGGAAGCAGCTGCATCCTTGATTAACAGCGGTAAAACAGTTCAGGTTATTGAATTTTTTCCATACCTGTTGCCACGACAATTGGATGAAAGCCTGTCACGTAAATTTGAAGCGTCTTTGAAGAAGAAGGGGATGGCTATCTTTACAGGTGAAGAAGTGGATGAGATTCTTGGTGACTCTGAAGTGGAAGGGATAAGGTTAAAAAGTGGAACATCATTAAAGACGGATGCAGTCATTTTTTCTTCCGGGATCAGACCATCCACTGAAATGGCAATTACTGCCGGGCTAAAAGTTAATAAAGGCATTGTTGTTGATAATTATTCAAGAACCAGTCATCCGGATATATTTGCTGCAGGAGATGTTGCAGAATTTGAAGGGGTAAGCTTTGGATTGTGGAGTGCCTCAACAGAACAGGGACGCATAGCGGGACAAAACATGTCGGGTAAACTCACTGAGTACCATTTAGGCGCCAATCATACCCAGACAACCATTATGGACATTTCCTTGTTTTCAGCGGGAGATGTCCAACGACCTGATGAAATAGTGGAAGAAGAATCAACTGATGGAACAACTATCTATAAATTGTATATCAAAGACGGGAAAATACGAGGCGGCGTCATTTACGGTGATACATCCAAGTTAGTCAAAATGAAAAAGCTGATCGAATCATCAATCAGCCTTGATGAAGCCCGTAAAAAGGGAAATAGTGTTCTTGAAATGTTGAGCTAGGGAATGGGTGAATGCAATTCAAGTTCCATGAGAGCGGCAAATTCTGCCGCTCTTTTTTCAATTTCAGGTACTTGGTAGATGCTGCCAGGGTCATAAGCCGTCGCAGTTAAGAAAAAATGAGGAGGGAGGTGAAAACCCTTGTTCATACACAATGCATCAATCAGTTGACGGGCTACTGCATCGCTGCCTGAATTACCGGATACAATGACAGCATAAATTTTTTTGTCATAAAAGCTTCGTGTTCGATACAACGCCGTCAACCGGTTGATCACGGCCATCAAATTTGCAGACAACGAATCATTGTAATTGGGACAGATCCATACCAGTGCATCTGATTGTTCAATGGCAGGGAAGAGTTCTTTTACGATATCACCACCATAGAAGCAACTTTGTTGCCTGCCGAAGTAAAGACAGGTCTGGTAAGTGCAACCAATACAGTCCATGATGGTACCATTCGCAACATGACATTCCTGAACATCACAGCCATCCAAGTGATGCTTTACCATGTTCCATAAAGAAAGTGTGTTGGAGGTGCTTCGCGAACTGGCATGAAGGGCAGTGATTTTTGGTTTAAGGAGGTGGTCAGATATCATATTTGGTTTTAGAAACCGGTCAAGTGTTTTATGGCTTAGTTGATGAAGCAATGATTGGCGGTCTAATCCTGTGGTTTTTTCCCACTGGTTTAGGTTATCAAGATGTTTCGTCATTTCGATAACAGGGTGTCCGATGAACCGACAGCCTAATGAGTTTAGGTTAAACATAAGCCATGAAGAAAAGGTTTTTGTATGCCATTGGTTATCACTTTTCACAATCAGTAAGCCAGATGAATGGTTCAAAAGAGAAGGGTATTCAACCATTAATCGCTGTACAAGTGCTAAGAATGTTAAATCAAGGCCAAAAATATCCAGATCAGCCACAAACACACATTGTTGCATGCTCTTTTCTGGGTGTTGAATGACGTAGTTGTGAAGCATTTCCATCGTGGATAAGCGTGTGTAGGCTATGCCTTTAAATAAATCGAGCATGTAATTTTCCAATTCAGAAGAAACGGTTGACGCCATGATTATGACCATGAAAAAGCCTCCAATTGTTTGTATGTTTTTTCAATCTCTGCATACAAAGGTTGCGGGAAATCATGAAGTTCCCATTCCTGTGTAAAGTTTTGAGTACGGTTTAAACAACCCCAGTAAACACCGCCAATAAAAACGGTACTGTAGTGCCAGTCGCCATTAATGGCTGCCAATATGGACAAACATCCTGAAGATAAGGCCGGTGCAATATATGGTTTAAAACCAATCTCTCGAATGGTTACATTGGCACGCAAGGTTTTATCGGTTAACCATTCTGAGAAAACTGGGTTAAAATCAGTCATGCTGTCAGCGACAATCAAGCCCAGCCCGTGGGGTCCAAAAACCCTGCCTTCACGATGAAAATGTGACAAATCTTCACGAGATGAGGCATAGAAATGAGCGCGCGCATTCATCACACCTAAACCAAACCCTTTCACCTGTTCAGGAAATAATCCCAGACCGTCAAACGCACCCTTTTGGTTACGATTGCTTTCAATAAATGCAACCTGACATAATTGGTCGACAGGGTCAGAAACCACTGCAAAAAGTCCATTAAACTGACTTTCGCGTGCCAGTTGAGCATAGTACCGAAG
>JAGXHW010000026.1 GCA_024635995.1 Clostridiaceae bacterium | reverse complement strand
TGAAAATCCCAAAATTTTGGTGATGTCTTTGATTATCGAAGGGAATTTGCTGATTGCTCTCGTTACACTTTTGGTGCCGGATTGTTCATATGTATTAATTCCTACGATCCAGGCTCCTGACAATTCTTTGATTTCATCAACAACCAACTGATAATTGACGGCATCAAGAGGCATATTCAACAATTTTTTTGAAGTGCTTAAAATCATTTTAAGCACTTCTGCATCTTTCTTTTGTTTTGAAATCCAGTTCTCATCCTGAGACATATAAAACACTTCCCTTTTGAAATTTAACCGTACTGTTCATAAAATAACCAAATAAAATGAAATTAAACATATACGTCATTGTTAATTATTCAAGAGACAAATTTGTACACGGACTGTAAAAATAATATCCCAAAGATAAATTCCAATTTATGCTGAAAGCCCATTCAGTTTTAATATGCTGATGTAGTGGATATGTTCCCACCTACCGATAGTGCAAAAAATGCTATGGATATGTTTCCGAGAACGGATAGTTGAAAGACATTCGTTCTGTGCTCTCGATCCATGTTGAGACGGTAGTATTGATGTCAAGAAAATAGAAATATGAAAGCTGAAATAACTGAAAATAAAGGGTTTTCAGTCACTGAACCAATTCACGGTTGTGGCGCTGGAGGGTACAATGTCCGGAAACACCATTTTTAGAGAGCCTTATAGCTGCCTTGATGCAAGAGGGTTGAGTAGACAGTTTAGATAATGGCTGATTTACAGTTGGGTTGAGGTGACAGAATAGGTGTGAATGTTTGGATGCCTTTGCGAAGAAAAGTCAAGTGGAAATGGTTTCTCTTGAGTGGAGTGAAAAAACGAATCCAATAGAATCCTCGAAATCAGCTTGGACTAACACTTAGCTTGGTACAAAATTGGTGATAAGGTCACGTTTCTGTAAAAGATTCCATGCAGTAGCTGCTAAATACAATCTCGTTTCATTTGATGAAACTAGGGTATTTTTAAATTAATAAAGCAAATTATTAAAATCGAGTTGATTCCTTTATGTTCAATGAAGATAAAATTGTTTTAGGCAAGATCAATTGCTGAAAGAAGAAGGGGATAATAATGAAAAAAGAAGCGAAGGAATTATCAAAGTCACCAACAGGGGTAATGGGTCTTGATGAGATAACTGGTGGTGGTTTACCTGAAGGCAGGCCGACACTTTTATGTGGAAGTGCAGGAAGCGGTAAAACAATCTTATCGATCGAATATCTTCTAAACGGTGCTGTGAACTATAATGAACCAGGTGTATTCATGGCATTTGAAGAGAATGTTGATGAGTTATCAGAAAATATTGCCTCCCTTGGATTCGATTTGGATGAACTGATACTACAAAAAAAAATCTTTGTCGACGATGTTCACATTGATGGAAGTGAGTTTGAGGAGACTGGTGAATATGATCTGGAGGGATTGTTTATCCGTCTAGGTCATGCAATTGATTCAATAAATGCAAAGAGAGTAGTCCTAGATACGATTGAAGTTCTTTTTTCGGGTTTTTCTAATCCTGTAATCCTTCGCAACGAAATACAAAGATTATTTCGCTGGCTCAAAATGAAGGGTGTTACTGCCATAATCACGGGAGAACGCGGTAATGAATCATTGACGCGACAAGGACTTGAAGAGTATGTTTCTGATTGCGTTATCCTTCTTGATCAGACAATAAAGAACAAAGTAACAACAAGAAGTTTGCGGATCGTCAAATATCGAGGTTCGGCTCATGGCACCAATGAGTATCCTTTCATTATTGACAAAGGTGGTGTCTCAGTTCTGCCTATAACAACGATGAAATTGGATTATATAGTATCAACTGATCATGTATCGACTGGGGTTGCTCAGCTTGATGAGATGCTGGGCGGTATGGGGTTTTATAAAGGCAGCAGTGTTTTGTTATCAGGAACAGCGGGAAGTGGAAAATCAAGTATGGCAGCTAGTTATGCACAAGCTGCTTGTCGTCGAGGAGAACGTGTCCTCTATTTTGCATTTGAAGAATCTGAAAGCCAGATCGTAAGAAATATGAGATCGGTCGGTATTGACCTGGGTGAATGGTCTGATAAAGGCGCCCTGAAATTTCAAATGACTCGACCAACAATGTATGGGATAGAGCATCATCTGAATTCAATGAGCAAAGCGATCAACGAGTTTAAGCCGGATAGTGTGATCGTTGACCCTGTATCTAGCTTTTTATCTGCAGGGGATGAGCAAGAAGTAAAAGCATTATTCGTACGCTTAGTTGATTTATTGAAGTTGAACCAGGTAACGGTCATATTTACAAGTCTTACTTCCGGTGGTGCTAGTTTGGAATCAACTGATTTTGGTATATCATCACTTATAGATACATGGCTGCTTTTACGTGATATGGAGAGCAACGGTGAGCGTAATAGAGCACTGTATATACTCAAATCAAGGGGGATGGCCCACTCAAATCAAGTTCGTGAATTTTTATTGACTGATCAGGGAGTACAATTGGTTGAAGCATATATTGGACCTGATGGGATTCTTATAGGCTCTGCAAGATCGGAACAACAGGCGTTAGATAAGATTGAAAGATATTTATACGACCAAGAAATCGAACGCAAGAAAAATGTATATGAACGTAAGTGTAAAACGGTCGAAGCCAACATTGCCAGTTTGCAGGCAGAACTTGTTGCTGAACAAAAGGAAATAGACTTGGTCATTGAGCAAGCTAATATCGTCAGGGCCAATGAGTTGAAAAACCGTAATATCTTTATGAAAAACCGGCAGGACTATAAACAGCATGAAGGAGAAAACCATGAGTAACGGAAAATCAAGATCAAAAAATGATGTGGAATATGAGTTACTTCTTTACATTGCTGGTCAGACACCAAAGAGCATCCTTGCATTCGCAAATTTGAAAAAAATATGTGAAGAACATTTAGCAGGGAAATATAAGATCAAGATTATTGATTTGATCAAGGAGCCACAATTAGCAAAGGGAGATCAGATACTTGCGATTCCAACACTTGTCAGAAAACTTCCAGAACCAATAAGAAAGATAATTGGAGATTTATCTAATACTGAGCGTGTGCTTGTCGGGCTAAATATACGCGAAAAAGTGTAAAAAGAATATCCAATCTGTTTCTGCACGGATTGTGAGGTAAATTATGAAAAATAAAAGTTATGTGCTTCTGCAAAATGAGAATAAAGAGCTTCGCTTACGACTTGAAGAAGCGGAAGAAATGCTGCGGGCTATAAGCAACTATGAAGTTGACGCTTTCATTGTTTCTAATAATGAAAAAGATAAGATCGTAACGTTTGGGAAAGCTGATTATCCATATAGAGCCATGATAGAATCTATGGGAGAAGGCGCAGTGTCGTTGATCCCTGATGGCTCAATCATTTATTGTAATTCTCATTTTTGTGGCATGATCCAGACACTGCCTGAAGAGTTGATTGATACTCCGTTCCAAAAAATAATTGTTCCGGACGAACAAAATAGATTTAAAAACTTCTTGGCTAAATCTGATGAGGGAAGTACAAGAGAGGAGTTTCATTTACTTTCAAGCAGTAATGTTATAATACCTGTCTTATTATCGTCTTATCGATTAACCACAGATGGGACGGTTTGGTTTGCTATGATTATAACTGATTTGACAGAACTAAAGTTTTCTGAGACTGAACTTCAGAAAAGTCAATCCATTCTTCAAAGCTTTTATGATAGTTCACCAATATTGATGGGCGTAGTAGAATTGACTGAAGATGATAGGTTAATCCATATAAAAAATAACCAGGCAACAATAGACTTTTTTAATGTAGAACGGCAAGATATGGAGGGAATAACTACTAATGAACTGGGGTTTCCTTTAAACATAGTTGAATCCTGGACTATAGCATATCGAAAAAGTCAAGCAGAAAAAGCCCCTTTCAAGTTCGAATATATCCATCCAACTAAAGGAGGAGGGAAATGGCTTTCTGTGACTGTTTCACTGATCGGTCAAGTATCAACGGGCAATGTACGGTTTACATATGTAGCAGAAGATATAAGTGAGCGAAAGGCTGTAGAAGAAAAGCTGATGTTTGACAGTTATCACGATCATCTTACAGGGTTATATAACCGCAGATTTTTTGATGAAGAGCTTAACAGACTTGATGTAAAAAGAAGTCTCCCAATATCTATAATTATGGCGGATATTAATGGATTAAAATTCACAAATGATTCCTTTGGACATGCTCATGGTGACGTAGTTATTAAAAGCGCAGCAAATATTCTTAAACAGAATTTTCGAGCTGAAGATGTTTTAGCGAGAATCGGTGGAGATGAATTTATGGTAGTAGTGATAAATACGGACAATAATAAAGCGCAGGAGATAATCGACAGAATTAAGGAACGGATATCTTTGAATAAAGACTTGATGCCATTTGCTTATTCTATTTCATTCGGATGTGCCACCAAAATAGATGAAGATGAGAAAATCCATCGCACAGTTGTAGATGCAGAGGACAAAATGTATAGAAACAAGTTATATGATAACAAAAGTATGAATAGAAAAATGATTGATGTCCTTATGAGTACATTGTTTGAGAAAAGCAATAATGAAGCAGCTCACTCAAAAAGGGTCAGTGAATATTGTGAAGCGATTGCATCCATGATGAACCTTAGAAAAGAAGATATCAATAAGATTAAAATGGCTGGCCTTGTGCATGATATAGGTAAAATTGGGGTAACCGAATCAATACTAAATAAACAAGGCAAATTAAACAATGATGAATGGGAGATTATGAGAAAACATCCTGAAGCAAGCTGGAGGATACTAAGCTCATCGAATGAGTTCGCGGAATTGGCTGGATATATTCATCAGCATCATGAAAAGTTGGATGGGAGCGGATATCCGAGAGGACTTAAAGGTGATGAAATATCAACTGAGGCCAGAATCATAGCTATTGCAGATGCATATGATGCAATGACCAGCCAAAGGTCATATAGAGATGCAGTATCTATTGATAAGGCAAAGCAAGAAATAAAAAGGTGTTCTGGCACGCACTTTGATCCGATAATTGCAAGAATATTCGTTGAGAAAGTTGTAGGGAAAGAATGGTGATTTTTTCTTATTTACCTTCAATGGACATGTTCCCACAGACAGTAAAATTGTTGATATGTTTCCGCATACCTCGAAAATGCTAATAAATCTGTTAACCTATTCCCACTAACGTACGATAGAAAATTGGCCATCTGATATCACTTGATAAAACGCGGGAGCTACTAAAGAAATAAAGGTGTTCTATTCCTGGCAATCTGATTTGCCAGGAAATTAATCGAGATATATTATTCAAGAAAATATAGAGCAAGCTGTCAGTTTATTGAGGGATACTGTAAAGGTAGAATGAACCGATGTGTGAATCTGAAGAATGAAGATGCATGGAGGTATATATGGAAACGAAAAATTTAAAAATCCTACTGATTGATAACAATGCGGATAATTTGACATCTGCTACAGCTGCAATTTCGAAAGCAATTCCAGGAACCGAAATATTTTCTGCTCAAACTGGATCAAAGGGCATTGAACAAGCCAAAGCCATTGATCCAGATGTTATTCTAATTGATATCTCTATGGCTGAAGATAATGCTTTGAAAATAAGCAGTGTTTTTAAAAAAGATAAAGCATTACAACTGGTACCAATACTGTTTATCATTGACTTGGAAACGGATCAAAAATTAAGAATCAAAGCCATTAAAGAAGGTGCAGAGGCTTTTATATTCAAACCAATTGACGATACTGTATTAATAACACAATTAAAGGCTATGGCGAAAATAAAAGAGAGAAATATGCTGATCGAAACCCAAAAAGATAAGCTTGAGTCCCTGGTTCAACTACGAACACAGGAACTTAAACAAGAGATTATAAAATTTATCAAGAGTCAAAAAGAGCTGCAGGAAAGCAATGAGAAATTCAAATCATACATCGAACTGTCTCCAGTCGGTATATTCGTTATCGATCGTTATGGACGGTATATTGAAGTTAACCAAAAGGCATGCCAGATGACAGGATACGCAGAAGAAGAGTTATTAAGTATATCCATAAGTGACTATTTATTGCCGGAAGAATTAAGCAGAGGTCTTGCAGACTTCAGCAAGATAAAAGAAAAAGGATTTGCCGAAGGGGAATATAGAGTCAGGAAAAAGGACGGTCAAGTGAAGTGGATAAGCTTTATCGGCACAAAAATAAATGACAATTGTATTATTGCCTATTGTACTGATATATCTGAACGTAAAGAGCGTGAACAAAGAATCGAATACTTAAGCTTCCACGATTCAACAACCAACATTTATAATCGAGCTTTTTTTGAAGAGGAGCTCAGCCGACTGGACACGCAACAATACCTTCCGCTATCATACATCATTTCTGATTGTAATGGATTGAAAATGATTAATGACACCATGGGTCATGCCGCAGGAGACATAATTCTGATTGAAACTGCAAAAGTGTTAAAAAGGAATACTAAAAAAGATGATATTTTGGCACGAGTCGGAGGCGATGAATTTGCCATTTTACTGCCGAAAACCGGCCATAGTGAAGCACAGACAATTATGGAACGCATACGCTCAGAATGCCAAGGAACAATTGTCGATATAGGCCATCAAAAACTGAAACTGACTATATCCATTGGATGTGCTACCAAAAAGGCAACCACTGAGTCGCTTTCTCATATTATGAAAGTTGCAGAAGACTTTATGTACAAACGAAAGCTACTTGAGCGTGATAGTTTTCATAGTTCATTATTGAATTCTTTAAAAAAATCATTGTTCGAGAGAAGTCAAGAAACTGAGGAGCATGCGGAAAGACTAATTAACTTGACAAGAATGCTTGGCAAAACTATGGGATTGCAAGCATCCCAGCTTGACGAACTCGAGCTTCTTTCTACGATGCACGATATAGGGAAATTAAGTATTGATAATAATATTCTAACAAAGCCTGGTGAGCTTACCGAGGACGAATGGCTCGATATGAAAAAACACCCAGGAATTGGTTACAGAATAGCGATGACTTCACCCGATTTAAGCCCCATAGCTGAATATATTTTATGCCATCACGAACGATGGGATGGCAAAGGATACCCTCAAGGTTTACTAGAAGAAAGTGTCCCATTATTATCTCGAATTCTTGCTGTCGCTGATGCATATGATGCAATGACATCTGACCGACCATACAGAAAAGCGTTGGCAAAAGAAGTTGCTATCACCGAAATTGTTAAGAACTCTGGTACCCAATTTGATCCAACGATCGTTAAACTATTTTTAGAAGTAATGTTAGTTTCTGATAGTGAGGTTCCAAAGGAATAATGGACTTATACCCCTCGCATACTTTTTGTCACCGAAAATGCACACTGTATCACAATGATCAGCATTTGCCAACAAAGGCGGTGAGTTATTCCAGTTGCAAATAAGTTTAATGAGAACTGTTAAATTTCAGATTCAATTAGGTAGGGCTTTATGATGAAAATAGTCTATTACACCCCGTTAATTTTAGTTGTCGCATTTTATGGGTGGCTATTAATCTATATTGGATTTGGCGGAATCTCACCGATTGTTTATGTTTGGATTGCTTTGCTATTTAGTAGTGCTGTTCTGTTAAGCAAAGATATATTTTGGGGCGGCACTTTTTGGATGCTAACTGGAAATGCAAAAAAGTCGTTGCAACAAGCATGAATGAATGACAGCCAAGAATCCCAAGCGGGCCATAAAGAAGCAGATGTGTATGTGGGCAGTTCCCGAGCTAGGTTTATGCTGTATGTGTTTCACCGGGAAGATTGGCGGGTGCCTTATGAGTGAATTTATGGCTTTAAGGTATAAGCTAGTTCATTAATTGATTGTTGTTTTTGTACCAGTTCATGAAACAGGGTGGCTTCTATCTTGTTAACAATCCGGCATCGAGTAGATATTGGCTTCCAGTTATATACCTTGCTTTATCGCTTGCAAGGAATAATACCAAATTTGTAACATCTTCCACTTCAACCCAAGGTACTGGTAAAAGATTACCTGCAGATCTTTCGGCAATTTCTATTGGGGTAGCTCCTTCCATTTCAGCTAAACCATCATTCATTGGCGTATTAACCCCAGTTGGATGGATTGTTAATACTCTTACTCCATATGGAGCCAGTTCAATTGCCTGTGATTTGGCGAGTCCAACTAATGCATGTTTTGAGGCTGCATAATGAGCAATGCGGTTCATTCCTCTTAAGCCGGCAATTGATGAATTATATATAATAACACCACTGTTTTGCTTAATAAAATAAGGAATAACATATTTTGATACTAGCCAGCTGCCCTTTAAATTGATATCAATCATTGAATCCCATTCATTTTCTGTTAATTCATGAGATAGACCATAAGCACAGATACCTGCATTACTAAATAGTATATCAATCGCTCCAAATGATTTTGCGCCCATTTCTACCGCGTTTTGAAGATCCTTTGCATTTCTAACATCCCCTGAATAGATTTCGATTTTGCCTCCAAGTGCAATAACTTCTTCTTTCAGTAGTTCAAGGTCTTGAGTAGAAGATTTATTATAAGCCGGGTATTCAATTTTTTTTTCAAGATCAAAAGCAATAATATTGGCACCTTGTTTTGCAAACGCTATTGCGACACCTCTACCTTGTCCTTTTGCGGCTCCGGTAATAAATATCGTTTTATTTTCAAATTCTCCTGCCATGTCATTACCCCCTATTTTGAATATGGTACTAAAACATCATCGAGTTCAACTTTTAACGCTGTATTGATAAGATTTGTTGCTATCATAATGCTTCCAAACGCCGTTAATAATACAATTTGTTCCTCATTATACCGTTGTTTCAGTTTACTAAATAATTCATCTGGTATATTTCCCGGATCATTTACTAAATACTGACCGTATTCAATGATATCGGATTCTTCTTCTGTAAATGAGAAGTTGTCAAAGTCTATCTCCAAATCTGCTAAAATTTTACTAAAGAAAGTAGAGCAGATTAAGCAGCTATTCTGTGTTGAAATCGCATAGCAATAGAAATTTAAAGCCCTCTTCCCTATGAATTTTTCAACTTCTCCTGCCAGCGTATACCATTCCATTAATGTATGAAATGCTGGTAAAGAATGTAGAAGCGTTTTTTTCATATTAGTAATTCTGCCATTTTTTCTTATTTGATCATCAAATTGTTCTTTTACTTCTAGAGAGGCATTTTCATAAATTACTTGTGATACATGTGCCATTGTAATCACTCCTTTTTAATTCATACTGTTTCGACAGGGTATGTATACCAGTATAGCATAATGTTTTTGTTAAAACTACACAGATAAAGAGTCTGCGCCTCCGGGGAGGCAAGAAAATACTTGCTTTAAATAACCATGCCGCGTATGATTTCAAACAAAACGATGCTTCAATAGTTTGTGAAGTCGTGTACAATGATACCAATATAACATGTGTAAAAAGCAAATTCATCGAAAGATGAAGACGCAAAGCCAAGGGCCTAAAGCAAATTGCTATGGCAGCCGGTTGCCGCGATTTTGGGAGAACCTGTTTTTGGCGACAAAACAGGCTCATTTTTTGTGATCAACCAGCAATTCTTAACGGAGGTGACCATCATGCAGCTAAATCTGGAGCAGAAGAAGCTGATCCAGCTTGAACCGTCGGGACACTGTTTGGTGAAAGGGATGGCCGGCAGCGGCAAAACCACTGTGGCGATTCACCGGATTCCGCATCTGATGCATTGCAGATGGATTCATTCCGGGTGATTTTACTTGTTTTTGGCCTCGTATGTGGGGCTTTCTACGGGAAGATGCTTCAAAAAGACCAGGGGATACGGGATGACCAAGGAAACATCATTGGAAGTAAATACGTTTTACTTAGTTACATATTTTATCTGGGGATGTATGCTGTATTAATCACTGGTACAGACCTGGATCAAGGAACCTTGAGTTTGTTTTTTGCAGTTATACTTGGAGTCGCATTATACCGGGTATGGCTGATGATCCGGTGAGATATTCCAATGGTGTATAAGTTCAATGAAAACTGTTAAATCTCAGATTCAATTATGGAGGGTTTTATGATGAAAATAGTCTATTACATACCTTCAGTTTTATTTGCCGCATTTTATGGCTGGCTAACGGTCTATATGGGATTTAGTGGATTTTCCCCGATTGTCTTTGTTTGGATTGCGCTGCTATTCAGTAGTGCTGTTCTGTTAAGTAAAGATATATTTTGGGGCGGCGCTTTTGGGATGCTAACGGGCATTCATTGGATTTACATAAGCACCATAGACACAGGGCAGATTATCAATATTGAGTTGCCTTTGGGTTTGATCATTCTGGTTTTTCACATTCTTTGCAGTGGATATGTTTTCTATAAAAGTAAAGCAAAAAAGTCGTTGCAACAAACATGAATGAGCTCTATATTGACTTCAACTATCATTCCATACCTCGTCGTCAATGGAATTATACCAAAAATACAACTCTGTTTCTTCATCATCAAAGAGTTCATCGGAGATGTCGACATAGTTAGTGGAAATTTCTACAACAAATCACGAAGGGGTATCGACATCAGAGTGGGACTATGATACATTTAAACCGGACGATAAATATTCGTCCGGTTTAATTCGGAAGGAGGCAGGCGTTTTATGATAGAGAAATACTTGCTGGGAGAATCCAAATATATTGAATACAAACAGTCTTATACTTCATCCTTTTTAAAAACAGTGAGTGCCTATGCCAATTATCACGATGGAATAATCATTTTTGGTGTCAATGATAAAGGGGAAACTACTGGAGTTGATAATCCGGAAGCTACCAGGCTGCAGATAGAAAATGCCATAAATGATGGATTGGATCCTGTTCCCTATGTTGAGATAGAAAAAGTCATACTTGAATCGAGCACTGTTTTGCTAGTCAATGTTTATAAAGGAGATCACACACCATACCTGCATAAGCAGAAGACTTATAGACGCACAGATACAGCGACTGTTGCTGTTGACCGTTTTGCTTACGAGGAGTTGATTTTACAGGGCCGCAATTCAAGTTTTGAAGAGTTGGTTGCAGCAAATCAAGCACTGGCTTTTCAAGACCTGGAGAAGAAACTGAAGAATGAAATAGGTATTCACACCCTGACAGAAGACCTTTTGATAACCCTGCGTCTTAAAAAAGAAGGAAGATATAATCATGCAGCAGCATTGCTGTCAGATGAAAACCCCATGGAAAATGCAAAGATTCAACTGATTGCTTACCATGACAATACTGTGATGTCCATAAAAGATAGACAGATACTGGATAAAATCTCACTCTTAGAACAATACGATGAGTGTATGTTGTTCTATCGCAAGCACTTGAATGTGGGTGAAATGATCGAAGGGCCGTATCGAAAAACGATGGAAGAAATACCTTTGGTGGCTTACCGTGAGGCAATTGCTAATATGATTGTGCATCGAAACTATGCGCGCAGGGAAGAAGCACGGGTTGAAATATTCGCAGACAGGGTTGAAATATTTTCTCCTGGAGGACTTCCCATTGGTATATCCAAGGAGGAGTATGTTCAGGGCAGAATATCTTTGCCCCGAAATCAAATCGTCGCAGACGTTTTCTATCGACTTAAAATCATTGAAAAACTGGCAACGGGCATTCGACGAATTCGTGAATACTACAGAGATGCGATGGTAAAACCAGTCTTTCATGTGTCGGAAAATAGCATTTTGGTGGTGCTGCCCCGCATTCAGTCTGTCCATGAGGTTAAAGATTCAATGGGAAAAGCCTCTTATAGTCAGATGTCAGAAAAGGAAAAAAAGATTTACCAACTCATCGAAAAGAAAGGCCCCATCGCCCGGTCGATGATCGAAAAAGAAATTGGATTGGGAAAGTCACAAACCATTGAGCTTATTAATCAAATTCGATCCCTGGGCCTGATCACAACTGTTGGACAAGGGCCATCAACACAATACATCATCACGAAAGTCAAATAAATAAGATAATCGTCCGGTTAACGTTGGGTTATCGTCCGGCTGATGACAACACGCACCTACGAAGACAGATGAATGTTAATGGAGAAACTAAAGCATCCTGACTGGAGAAGAATGTACCTATGTAAACAAAACGTGGGTAAAATATTGAATAAATTACCCACGTATGACTTCGCTCGCTGGTGAGCAAAACAGACTGGAGGAAAAAAATGATTACAAAAATGAGAGGAAAGTATGTGATTGGCTTTAAGGACAAAGACCATGTCATCTATGAGGACGGAGAAATTGTCTTTGAGGGCAATGAAATCATTTATGTAGGGCATCACTACAAAGGTGAAGTTGACGACACTTATGAAGCTGGCAATGCTGTCATCAGTCCGGGATTTATTGACCTGGATGCATTGGGAGATATTGATCATGCGTTGATCGACAGTGAGATTCCCATTGATAAGAAGCACCATTTTTCCTGGTCTGAAGATTACTTCCAGGAAGACCGAAAAGAATGGATGAGTGTTGAGGAAGAAGCCTTCAAGTCTCTTTATGCTTACAGCCAGTTGATTATGAATGGCATTACGACAGCCATGCCCATTACTTCGGTGAATTATAAAAAGTGTGGTGAGACATACGAAGAGATTGTTGCAGCAGCCCATCATGCAGGCCAATTAGGGTTAAGAGTGTACCTTGGGCCTGGCTACGTTTCTGGAATGCAGACCATAGGAAAAGATGGCAAAATGGTTGTGAGCTGGATGCCGGAAGAGGGAAAAGCCGGTTTAAAGAGGGCTTTTGATTTTGTTGAAAATTATAACGGAGCCTACGATGGTCTGATAAATGGAGTCTTGGTCCCTGAGCGCGTTGAGCTGCAAACGGAAGAAATTCTTCGTGAATCAAAGAAAATTGCCCGGCAGCTTAACTGTCCCATCCGTTTGCATGCGGCACAGGGTGCCTTTGAATACAATGAAATAATGAAACGGCATGGGGTATCAACCATCACCTATTTAAAGAATCTTGATTTTTTGGATGAAAACACACTGATTCCCCATGCCATTTTTGCTTCCGGCTATCACAAGCTGGCCGATCAATCAGACAGAGATCTTGACATTATCAAAGAAGCAGGTTCTTCAGTGATCCACTGTCCTCTGGTGTTCTCCAGGGATGGAGAAGCAGTCGAATCTTTCGGTAGATATGTGCGAAAAGGAATCAATATGTCAATGGGCACAGACACTTTTCCGCCGGATATGATTAGAAACATCAATATTGGAAGCAGTCTGGCGCTGCTCATGGATGAAGGCAGAAAAGAAAATTACTTCAGTGAATTCTACCGTGCTGCGACACTGGGAGGGGCAAAGGCTTTAGGCAGAGAAGACCTGGGAAGACTGGCGCCCGGAGCAAAGGCGGATATCATTGTCATCGATTTGGATGGATATCATATGGGTACCATCGATGATCCTTTGAGAACACTTTGCTTAGCAGGCTCTGGAAGAGATGTCAAAACGTCCATTATCAACGGAAAATTTGTGATGAAGGACCGTGTGATACCTGGATTTGATTACGAAACCGCCAAGCAGAAAGCACAGGGGTATTATGAAAAAATGAAGATGAGCTACTATCACAGAAGCTGCGCTCATTTACCTGAGGAAGAATTTTTTTCTTCGTCATTTAAAATAATGAAAGCCAAGGCATAAGTTTGTTCTTTGATTGGGTTGTTGCTTTCTCGTCAAGCAATGCATCCCCGGGGTAACCTTGCTGAATTTTCATTATGCAATTTTACCTATGCAAACAAAACGTGGGTAAAATAGTGAAAAAAATTACCCTTGTAAGGCTTCAAACAAAAAGACACTTCAATGTTCTGTTAAAGTCGTGTACAATGGTTATTATATTGTTTGACAACCTGTTTGATCTCGAAACAGGTTTGCTTTTTAAGGTTGAAACCTGACCAGGTGCGCTGTCGGACAAAACAATCAAGGAATGACTAAACGGAGGAATCGTAAAAATGAGTGTTAAATCCATCTACGCTGTGGTGGTGCTATACAATCTAGCCTTATCGATGTACATATTTTTGTTTCCCTTATATTTGGACTATCTGGTGTTCAATCCGGTGCTCATTGGCGCCCTGGTGTCGGTCTCTGCTGTGTTTCAGGTACTCTTTCGGTTGCCCATGGGAGCCTACATCGACCGCATCGGTGAGCGCAATGCCACAAAGCTGAGCAGCGCCACATTCCTTTTATCCATTGTCTTCTTTTTTGCCAAACCCTTACTGCCTTTTTTCATTATCATTCAGTTGTTTTCAGGTGTTTCTTCAACCTTGTTCTGGCCCTCTGCTCAGGCCTATGTGGTGTCAATGAGCCACCGTACTTTGGGGTACCGCATGGGTATGTTTAATTTATTGACCGGGGTGGCTGGGGTTGTGGGGCCATTGGCCGGAGGCTATAGCAAAGACCTGGTGGGGCCGGAGAAATCTTTCTATGTGCTGCTGGGAGTGTCGGTGGTGTTAATGCTCATGACCCTCACCCTGCCCCGGCCGGTTAAAGCGGAGAGCACGGAACAAAGCCTGGGTTTTCTGGAAACCATACTGGTGGTAATCAAGGAAAAACCTCTGTATTTTGCCGGCATTTCCACCTTTTGCGGGGCCACTTCTTGGGCTTTGGTCAGTTCCTTTTACCCTATTTACATGCAGAACCAATTGGGTTTTTCCTCCACTTTGGTGGGGCTGTTGGTGGGCTTGCGCGCCCTGTCTTCGGCACCGGGCGGGTTTCTAGGCGGCATTTACCTGGAAAAGATTTCCTTCAAATGGATGTTCATCGGCAGCATTTTAATGGGGGGGGTTGGGTTTTTTCTCATTCCCCTGACCAGTAATTTTGGCCTACAGGTGCTCTTTATTTGTCTCATTGGTTTTTCCAGCGGAGCGCTGCAAACAGTTGCCCTGGTTTTTGTGGGAGAGGTTACGCCCAAAAGCCAGATGGCCACCGCCATGGCTTTTATCGGTTTGTTTTGGTCTTTATCCCAGGCAGTGCTGCCACCGCTATTGGGTGCTCTTGGCACGATCCATGTGTCCTTCACCTTTGGCGGGCTGGGGGTGCTCTTTCTGTTGATGGGGGCGCTAGGTCTCTACTTTCTCATGAAATACCAGCCAGTAAAAAGGGTTGGATAGGAACAGGGACCGGTCTGTTATATCATAAACAGAAAGGTCCCTGTCTTCTTTTTTATCTTCGTATGATTTGTCTTGTCGCCTTGCCTGACATTAACGTCAGCTTATTTCTTTTCCACGGGGTAGCCTTTTTCTTCCCAGGTATCAAAGCCTCCCTTTAAAGCTCTGACTTTTGTAAAGCCCTCATCAAGCATTTTTTCAGCAGCACCGCTGCTGGAGGCTTCCTCCGCTCATGTACAATAGGTGACAACTTCAATGTCTTTGTTAAGCTTTCTCATCACATCATCAAGCGTATCGAATGTGGCACGAATGGCCCCAGGGATTTTTTTATCACTGTTTCCATAGTCCTTATCATTTCGAATGTCGACAATTTGAACCGGGGTTGCCTTTTCAATTAAACTGGCAAATGTGTCGCGTGTGATCCTTTCAACATTTTCCTTTGCCATTATATCACTCCTTCCAATGATAAATTTAGGATTATCTAAATTAATAGTTGGTATAATCCCTTAATAATTACAATACCCGTCCACGGTAAATTAAAAACATCATTGGAAAAATTTCGGTGAGAGAACAATTGCTGAAAGAGTATGGCATTTATTGAGCATGGTAATTGTTTGACTTACATTATAAACGTTGATATACTTAAGTAAGGAAGAGTAAGGAAAAATATAGAGAAAAAGGAGTGAGATATATATGGTCGTTGAACGTACTAATGATTCTACTCCCATGGAAAAACGATTAGGAAAAGTTTCTTCAAAACGTCAATTAACAATTCCGAAAGAGTTTTATGACCGGTTAAACATTGTAAAGGATGTTGAAATGGTAATGGAGGGTGATGCTCTGGTTATAAAGCCTATCACTCCGCCCGTTGAGAATGAGTTTGATGATTTCTCTGATTTGATTTTACAATCGATTGTTGAAGAGTCATCTATCCATCGGAACGATATGCTTACTGAGTTTCGCAAGAGACAAGAAGCTTTCAGGTTAGGTGGAAAAGCCTTGGTTGAAGATATGATTAAAAGAGCAAAGAAAGACACTCGAACATCTGAAGAAATAGACAATGATCTTTTTGGAGAAATCCATGATGTATGATTATAAAGTATCACCACAAGCTGAGGGGTACATCAAGAAATTGAATGATAAGAAGTTGAAAATGGCTTTTATGGATGCCATTAAAGAAATTCGGATGGATCCCAGTATAGGAACTGCAAAAAAAGGGGATCTCGATGGTTGCTTAGGGTACGATGTTTCGTATGAGGGAATAAACTATGAAATAGCGTATGTTATCGATGAAACAGAATATAAATTATTGATTATTGTTTTAATCGGTACGAGCGAAAATTATTATGAAGAACTTAAGAATTACGCAGATAAACAGTAATTACAAACCCCAGATCCGCACAAGTGGAATTTGGGGTTTGTCTGTGTTAAACGGAACTCTATTAATGATCTAATGGGGTTCTTGAAATTTCTGAATATTTATAACGTATGTGTTGAGTATTTTGGGTTGATCCTGTAGAATGAAAAGATAAGATTACAATACTAGCTAAGTAGAACAGATTTGATGCCTCTGTTTTGAGCAATGAAAGGTGGTTATTTGAAGTATATGCGATCAAAGAGAATGAGTAGAGTCCTGTCAAGTGTTTTCGTTATTATCTTATTGCCTTTTGCGGTTGGATTGTTTATGTCAGTTAACTCTGATCCGGGAGAAGAAAATGTGGGGTTCAGTTGGATACAGCATTCCTTTGCAGCTGAGGGGTTTAGTGGTGGAACCGGAGCAAGTGAAGACCCGTATTTAATCTCAAATTTGAACGATTTACTGGCATTATCGAATAGTGAAAACGCAGCATTTTGGAACAGCCATTTTAAGCAAACGGCTGATATTGATGCATTGTCGGGACCAGCACTTCCAATTGGGAATAGGGTTGACCCATTCACGGGTTCTTATGACGGTCAAGGGTATTCCATCCACAACATATCGATCAACCAACCTGGTGAAAACAGCATCGGGTTATTTGGGCGAGCAGAAAACGCCACAATTAAAAATCTAACCATTCATGGAGTGGTAACGGGAATGAAAGAAGTAGGCGGACTGGTCGGACATCTTTCTGGGGATAACAGCATCATTGAGAACGTACATACAGATGTGACGGTAACAGCTACAAAAGATTTAGATAATGAATGGACGGAGGCCGGCGGATTGGTGGGAACCATGTTGGGGGGTACCATACACCAGTGTTCTGCCCAGGGAGATGTAACAGGGCCCGGAAGAACGATTGGTGGGTTGGTTGGTTTTGTGCGCTCATCAAAAATCACTGCTTCCTACGCATCAGGAAATGTGTCAACCACCTCCATTAATCAAGGGTCTGTCGGTGGACTTGTGGGGACAATGGATAACGGTAGAGGTTTAGCAGATTTGCCTCTAATCGAAGACTGTTATGCGACAGGCAACGTAAGTGCGGGAGTGAATACCGGTACTCCGGGTGTAGGTGGTCTCGTCGGTCGCGTAAGAAGTGTTGACTCGCACATCAATCGCTCTTATGCAATGGGAACAGTGAGCACTGACGGGGGTGAAACAGGCGGCTTGGTGGGTTACAATGCGGACACCACACATTCAAACATAACCAATTCCTTTTGGGATACTGATAGTTCAGTGATAAATACCAGCGCCGGTGGTACAGGTAAAACAACAGCTGATATGCAGAAAGAAAGTGTTTTCTCTGGTGACGGTTGGCAGTTTCCCAATGTTTGGCGCATCGATGAAACGGACACTAATCCCGCCAATGGAGGGTATCCATCCCTTGCCTGGCAGGGAATGAGGTATTATGTAGCCGCCACAGATGGTATCGATGCAAGTCTGTTGGCCTATTGGTCCTTTGATGATGATTTTTCTGCGGACATTGGCGGGCAAGACTATTACTTTATTGGTGATGGAAACGGAAGCTCTCCGGAACAGGGACAATTTGCCGGCAGGAATGCTGTCAGTTTTCAACGGTCTGATGAGCAGTATCTATTAACAGCAAACCCGTATCGCAAGATATTGGAAACCGGCAACAGCTTTACCTATATGGCTTGGTATTATTTGAAAGATGAAATTGTAGGTGACCGTTATTTTGTGGTGGAAACAAATGTAAGTCATCCACTTTCTTATGGTCTCCGGACGGATGGTAGTATAGCTAAAGGCCAGGTATTTACGTATGGCGGGAGCTTTTTTATAGACAACGGAGCTGAAGGCTACGGAGCCAGCCCTGGTAAATGGCACAATATCATTGTTACCTACGATGCTGGGAGCAAAAACCATACAGCCTATATCAACGGACAAGCTGGTGGAGAAATGACTGAAGAAATAACACTAGATTTGGAAGGCCTTGTGGTTGGATCATACAGGGATCATAATGGTAGATACTGGGAAGGTTACATCGATGAAGCGGCTATATGGAACCGGGTTTTAACTGAAACCGAAATTGCAAATTTACAAACAACGCAACTATTTGGAGAAGAAGCATACATCCGGGACATAGTAACTTATGATGGAAACGGAAATACTGGTGGTGAAGTTCCAATAGACAGCAGTGTTTATGAAGAAGGAGTACAGGTTACAGTTCTTGGCAATACAGGAGGGTTAGAAAAAACAGACTACATGTTTGCTGGCTGGAACACTGAATCCAATGGAAGTGGAACATATTATGAAGTAGGAAATGAGTTGGGAAGACCTTCGGAAGTAATCACTTTATTTGCTCAATGGGACGCCATTTCTTATGACATAACGTATAATCTGAATGGTGGCACAAACCATGAGAGTAATCCAGCTGACTACACAATCGAAACAGAAACAGTAACACTGGATTCGGCCACGAAAGAAGGGTATACGTTTGCTGGCTGGTTTGACGCTGCGTCTGGTGGCACAGAGATCACACAAATAGAAAATGGCAGCACCGACAATATAGAATTGTGGGCAAGATGGACATTGAACACAGACACTATATACCAGGTGGCCCACTACCAACAGAATGTGACAGGGGATACTTATACCCTTTCTGACACAGACAACTTGTCGGGCACCACAGATACAACCGTTACTGCAGAGGCGAAATCCTATACTGGATTTACCGAAAACACTGAGCATGGGGACTATGTTGAAAGCGGAACGATCTCTGCAGACGGCTCCTTGGTCTTAAAACTCTATTATGACAGAATACTGCATAATGTCACCTTTGACAGCAACGAGGGTTCAACCGTTGATTCGGCAACAGGCATTCGCTATGGAGCCGTTATCTCGGCGCCGGCGGAACCTGCCAGAGAAGGTTATATCTTTTTAGGCTGGTACAAAGAAGAAGCGCTGACGAACCAATGGCATTTCTCAACAGACAACGTGTTGGATGACGTGACGCTTTATGCAAAATGGGCAGATGTAAGCGAAATTTGGATGACAACAACGCCCAGCAAAGTGATGGGAAATGTTGTTTTTAATGAGACATTCACATTAGAGGTTTATAACGATACAGTCACATCATACGTTTACAATGAGACAGGAGATATAAGCCTCGGCGGTGTCTTCGAGGACCTGGTCGTTGACCGGGTGGTCACAACAGGCGAAACGACAGTGATGGTGGAAATCAGCGGAAATTTGGAAAAGGAAGGAACCGGTACCTTGTCCCTGCATGAAAGCAGGCTGGGCATTAGCGATACACCCCTGACGGCAGAAGTGACCGTTAACTTATCCATCCACAGGGTTTCATTTAACAGCAACGGCGGCAGCGCTGTTACTGACCAGTCGGTCACGTATGGTGGGTATGCCACAGAACCGGCTAATCCCAGTCGAACTGGGTATTCGTTTCAAGGGTGGTACCAGGACAGCGGTTTCACCCAACCATGGGATTTTATAACAGATCCAGTGAGAGAAGATGTCACCCTGCATGCCCGCTGGCATTCTGTTTCATCCGGCAGCGATCAGGAAGGTAATGACACAGGTACTCCCTCGCCAGAACCAGAACCAGAGTCAGAACCGGATCAGGACCTCGAACCTGAACCCGAACCGGAATCGGAAATCAGCTGCGTTGAAGTCATCATAAACGGAGAAGGGTTCTGTGCAGGCAACGAAACTGTTATCGATCTTGATGGACAGCGGGTGGTTCTATTGGTCATTGATTCGTTGCAGATGCTTGAACATATTGAGAACGTGAGCAGAGATCAACAGGGCTTGAACGAAGTTATCATGCAGGTGGGGAACTCAGGGGATGCTGCGAAAGTTCGGTTTGCAGGAGATGTGGCTAAAAAACTGGAAGAAAAGAATTTTGAAGTTTCCGTCAAGGTTGAAGACGTGGAATATCGTTTAAAAGCCATGGACTTGGGAATTGACCAGGTCATGGATCTAATGGAGATTGATGAAGCAGAACTGTCATCCGTGGAAATTGAAATCAGTATTAGCAAAGTGGATGATGGGGAAATTTTCCAGGCGTTAAAAAACTTGGAAGCAGCGGGGCGCCAACTGGTAACAGAAGCGGTTCGGTTTAATATCACGGCTCGAAGAACAGATGGCCAAGGAGAAATAACAGAAGTGAATATTACCCGTTTCAGCAACTACGTTGACCGAATATTCCAGATGCCCGGTGATCTGGACCCGAATCAAATAACAACGGGCGTCGTGTTTCATGGAGACGGAATGGTGAGTCATGTTCCCACTACGGTGTTTGAAAATGGTGATGTGTGGTACGCAAGTATCCATTCTCTCTCAAACTCTGTGTATGGTGTGGTTTGGAATCCTGTGGAAGTTGATGCCGTGGAAGGCCATTGGTCTGAAAGAGTGGTCAATGAAATGTCAGCCAGGCTGCTGTTGGAGACAGATCACTATGAACCTGATATGGCAATCAGCAGAGGAGAACTGGCAACTTACATGGTCAAGGCGTTGGGGCTGTTCGGAGAAAAGATTGATACATTGGAAACAGCCGGCTTATTTGAAGACGTTGCGGCGAATCATCCAGAAAGAAAAGGAATCATCCTTGCCAGTCAATGGGGTCTGATTAATGGGTACCCGGATGGCACCTTCAAACCAGACCGTAACATAACCAGGGAAGAAGCCATGGCCCTGTATAGCCGTGCGATGAACTTGGTTCAACTTGAAGAAGAAGTTGGCAACATGAAGATGTTCAGAGACGGTCAGGAGGTGTCTGAATGGGCACGTGAGGGTGTTCAACAGGTACTTCAGGCAGAAATATTTGTGGGCAGAGGTAATGGATTGATGGCACTGAAAGAGTCATTAACCTATTCAGAGGCACTGGTTTCCATTAGAAAGCTATTGGTGAGGGCAGAATTGATAAATCCGTCATAGGAATCTTCCGGCTAAATATGTTGGGATGATCACCTTAATACTTTGCTCCAATCCCAGGAAGTGCTCATATCTTTTTTACCGGAATCCAAATATCTGCTTCCTCAAGTGAAGCATACACTTCTATGTCCGGTGCTTTTGCAAATTCATACCCGCTGGTTGGCATCCACTCCATGACAATACGATGTTCAAGTTTCTGGATGGCATCAGCCCCTTTTTCCAAGCAAGGGAAGATGGCCCAGGTTGATTCTGGAACGATGAATTCCTCCATTCCATCAGGGGTGGGTTGATCAGTAGAACAGGCAACATAATAGTCCAGAATACCCGTGCTGAAATCGGCGGAATAATGACTGACACCCAAAAGACCTTTTGGTTCTTGGTTCATGAGTGCAATCATATCCTCTTGGCGACCAGCCTGTACTAATGTCCTCCAAAATGCTGGAATTTTGTTATAACACTCACCATTTTCCAGGGTGGTTCTCAGTCTCATGCCTACAATTCGAAAGGCTTTTCTTCTTTCAAGACGATAATCCAGCGTTTTAGCTCCTTTAATGGTTAGTTCAAAGTGCAGTGGTGGAAATGCCTTAACCATGACTCTTTCTTTTTTAACATCACTAGGGGCGACGCCATGAATAGCTCTGAAATTTTATCATAATCGATCTCATCTTCCAGGTGTTTTTCAATGTATTCAATTACTTGATTAATGCCGTCTAACCAGTTCATAGTTTCTCCTTTCTAACGCTTGTCTTTATTTACGGCTACCCAGACCTCTGCCTCATCATCCTGCCCGTGAACTTCCATATCGGGCGCTTGCGATTTCATCTCCCCTGTATCATAGCCAGTGTTAAGCAGTTTATAACCAGAAGTCAGCTGCCATTCGTTAACAATACGCATTTCAACATCTGACACTTCAGTTCGGTTGCAGGGAAAAACGGCCCAAGTAACTGCTGGTACTGTATATTCTATCATACCATACGAAAGGCATCTCTCTTTTCAATTCTGAATCTTAAACTCATTTTTAACACTCCTTCATCATTGATTTCATTGGTTAATAGAATTATCTGCTGCTTTCAACCTTACTTTAACAAAACAATGAAACAAAAACCTCACTTTAGAAATCACAAAGTGTTAGGTTATTACTTTAAAAGTGTTTACAAAAAAATCGGTATAGTCGAGCCTTTTATAGGCATGATTATACACGAAGTCCATTATTCATTATAGCAGCAATACGGTATTGGTCGATTGTTGCGGCGTCGGTTTCAGTATGCAATAGAGGCAATGACCTGAAACGGAGTAAATGTATCTTCGCAGTGGTAACCAAATGTTAGTCGAAAGCTGGGATAAAATGAAAAAAATAAACTCAAAATGGGTAGTATGGCTAATTTTTGGTATTGCATACATGATTGCTTTTTTTCATCGATATGCCATTGGTGTCATCGCCGATATACTCAGTGCAGAGATCGGCTTAACCCCAACAAGCCTAAGCCTGCTGGCGTCTTTATACTTCTACACCTACGGCATGTTGCAGATTCCCATCGGGATGATGGTGGATTCTCATGGGCCCAGAAAAGTAGTGATCACTGGTATGGGGGCCCTTTTTATTGGCTCCCTGCTTTTCGCGGTGTCAAATCAACTGATGCTGCTTTATGTGGCACGTGTCTTCATTGGTTTCGGAGCAGCCACCATGTTCACTTCTGTCTTTAAAATACAATCTTTGTGGTTTAAGGCCAATGAATTTGCCACAGTTGCAGGAATGACTTCAGTGTTAGGCAATATGGGGGCGATCATTGCCACGTCACCCTTTGTTTTTGCCACTTTATTGATTGGTTGGCGTGTGTCTTATGTGGTGGTGGCTTTGTTTACATTGGCATTGCTCATTGTGATTGTGCTTTTTATCCAGGACCGACCGGTTTATGCGGACACAGAGAAAAGAAGTGCGTCGGCAGACAGTGAAGGTGATTCATCGACAGGCAGTGTTATGATTGGATTTAAAGAAATTGCAGGTAACAAATATACCTGGTTTAATATGATCATACTCTTTACGGTTTTTGGTTCTTATATGAGTTTTACGGGATTATGGGGCCCTTCATATTTAACCAGTACATATGGGATGTCAATTGAAGCCGCTTCACGCTATATGATGATTTTTTTAAGCGGCACTATTGTGGGAGCGCCTTTCATTGGATGGATTTCGGACCGTGTGGGTAAACGAAAAATTATCTTGCAGATTGGTTTATTCGCTTTGTCGTTACTATGGTCTGTCTTTATTTTTATCGTTCCTCAGGTTGACTCCCGGGTTTTAATGACGCTTTTGCTTTTTCTAATGGGATTTACGTCAATATCGCCCTTGCTATGTTTCGCCAATATAAAGGAATTGAACAAAAAGAAGTATGTTGGCATTGCCACAGGCTTTGTCAACATATCGCCATTTTTTGGAACAGCCATCATTAACAGCGCCGTTGCATGGTTTCTTAAGACTTCTGCAACGGCCCAGAACTATCATAATGGCGTTCGTGTTTACCTGATATTTTGCACCATTGCTTTAACAGCCAGTTTTTTCCTGAAAGAAGCAAAATAAACCTGGTATTGTGTGTATTGTTTTTTAGTAGGTAAGGGTGTAGAATGTACGTAATATTTATGATAAAAAAGTGGCAGTAACGCCAACATCAATGTTTGAATTCATCAATGATACGTTAAGGCAAAGAATTGGTTGGGGTTTACGGAAGGGGGGAAGGAGGAGCATCTAAAACCACTCCGGGAATCCATATTGAGTAGCGTTTTACTGGCAATAAAAAACTGAATATTCAGAAAAAAACAGGACGGCTGTTAATATCTGAAGGGAGGTAAGTTTAATGAAAACGTTTATGACTACAAGATGTCGAAGGGTTTCACCTCAGGTAGTATCAATAGCGTGGGTATTGGCGATTTTAATGTTGGTATTTCCATTAATGGCCACTGCTGAAACCTCAGACCAGGAAACCGTGATGGCCTTCATCCTTGATCACAATACATACACTGTCAACGGTGAACTTATTGTTATGGATGTTAGCCCTACCGTTATTGAAAACAGGACGTTGCTGCCAATAAAATATGCCGCGACTCCATTAGGTGCGGATGTTTCCTGGGATGGTGAAACAAAAAAAGTAACGGTGGTATTAGGTGAAACAAAAGTGGAACTATGGATTGGACAAAACAATGCAATGGTCAATGGTATAAGTGTTCCCATTGATGCAGAAAATGCCAATGTAAAACCTCTGATTGTCAACGGACGTACCATGCTGCCCCTACGGTTTGTTTCCGAAACGCTGGGCTGTGACGTTGAATGGGATGCAGCCACCAGAAAGGCAACTGTTACAAAACCCGCCTCATCAGGAGAATCAGGTATTATTAAGCCGGGTTTACCACCAATTTCTAAAGTAGTGGAATCCCCAATACTTCAGCCAGATATCAAGCTGCCAGATATAAAACTGGATACAAAGCCGGATCTATCCACTCAATTGACACTGCTTAAATCAATTGATATTAGTATGCTCAAAGAAAACTGGGGAATAGACGTTCTTGGTAAACCTTATAAAGTAACGATGAATGAATCAGATATTCCAGTGGTTATGCGAATAGGCCGGGGATATGATGTCTTTGGCAAATATGCATCTGTGGATTCGTTAAAACAGCCGGTTTTAGATACCACGAAGCTCATTCAGGACCAAAGAATGGAACGAATTCGTTATGATGAGGCAAACTCCACGCAAACTGTCAGCGAATCCATCAGGTCATACAGTAACAGCATATCAACAAGTATAGGTGCGTCGGGCAGTTATTTTGGTTTTGGCGGTTCGGTTAAATCTAATTTTGATACGACGCGCACACAGGAACTGAACAACTATTTCTCCACCTATAGCCATATCGTTAAAAAGTATGGCGTATATGTCACCGGAGCGACCGACTTAAAACAATACCTCACGGCAGATGCCAAGATGTTGCTGAATGACAACAACACACCTGCAAATACGGTTTTTGCAAATTTCGGCCACTTTGTACTTGTCGATACGATTACCGGTGGAAGAGTTGATTACAGCGTCACTGCAAGCTCTGAGGCCTCAACCAGTTTCGAGAACTTTAAAATCGCAGCAAAAGCAGACTTTAATGCCGTCGTATTCAGTGTTGGCGGCAGTGGTTCATATCAAAACGTCAAGAATAAATCTCAGTATGACAGCAATAAGAAGGAAGAATTCCACAGCTATGGCGGCGGTTTCACGTTAAATGTCAGTCAATTTACAACCGATCCCAACATACTGACGAAGTGGGAAGCCACATTGGAGGAGCATGGGACGCTTGTGGATTTCGGCACTACCACAGCCAAGGCCCTTGTACCTATTTGGGAGCTTTGCAGTGATCCAGCCAGGGCTGCTTACCTTAAAGCCGAATTCGAAAAGCAGAATTTGGCCCAGGGAAACCAGTGGCCCCTGCAAAAATATGTCATCGATATCAAATTCGTCGCAGATGATAACGAATGGACGGCTAGAAGCAAGTGTCCTCCTGAATATCAGCTGGTGAACGTTGACCTGAACGCAGGTGCAGGGGGAAAATACATCTACTTGACCTATAAACTGGGCGAAAATATCAATGAGGCATACACTGATTTCTTTATGGAATACAGAACCAGTTCGGCGCCATCGGCGACAAATACCGTGAATCACAATTCAAATTACGTTGATTATACGCGAATTGGCATGGATTTAAACTGGGGTTCCGGCGGAGATTTTATTTATCTGTGGACGACCAAGGCGAATACGATGCCGCCAATCACCGACATGGCTGTTGCTCTTAATAAACCTGACAGTGTCAAACCTGATTGGTCCAGTGTGTATTGGCAAAACACACAAAGCCCGGCAGACGTTAACAAAAGTGTAGAAGGAAAATTCATATACATTAAGTACGACAGATAATCGGGGCAAGACGAAAAGGCACACCCCTGAGGTTGTTAGTCGATCAACCAGGGGGTGTGCCTTTGTCTTTACGTGCGTAACATAAGCGAACTGTCAATCAGAATCCTGTTTATGGGCCAGTATCATTCGGCCTGAATGGCCGCCTTCCAGCATTTTTGTCACATTTTCGTCCAGTTCCTCCAGACCAATGAGGCGGGTCATGGCTTCCAGGTTTTCCGATTTCCATGAACTGGAAAGCAGATGCCAGATTTCCATACGCAGGTCCATGGGGCACTGCACTGAATCAATACCGTAAAGGGTAATGCTCCTGATAATAAAAGGATACACAGAGCTTTCAAAATGGTCACCGCCCACATTGCCGCAGGTGGTCACTGCGCCGTTGTAATGAGTGGTTTTTAAAGCGGATGCCAGTGTATTACCGCCAACGGTATCAATGACACCAGCCCACCTTGGTTTCAGCATCGCTTTGCCTGTGGTGTCTTCCGCGTCTTCCCGGGAGATTACGTCTTTTATGCCCAGGTTCATCAGTGACTCTTTTTGGGTGTCAACTTTCCCTGTGGCCATGACCACGTCAAACCCCAGTTTCACCAGAATTTTAGCGGCGTTGGTGGCCACTCCGCCGGTGCCGCCGGTGATGAGAATTTCGCCGTCATCTTTTTTAACAGACAGCAGCAGCTTATGAACGGACAGCGCCGCCGTAAAGCCGGCGGTGCCATAGATCATGGCTTCCTTCAGTGTCAGTCCTTTTGGGCGCTTCACCACCCACTGCGCCGGCACCCGGATATATTCGCCGAAACCGCCGTCGGTGTTCATGCCCAGGTCGTACCCGGTGACAATCACTTCTTCGCCGGGTGTAAAGGCCGCATCTGATGATGCTTCCACAACACCGGCAGCGTCAATGCCGGGCGTGTGGGGATAATGACGGGTAACGCCCTTATTGCCGATACAGGACAGGGCGTCCTTATAATTCAGGGAGGAGTACAGCACCTGGATCAGTACATCCCCTTCCGGTAAATCCTCTTTTTGTCGTTGAAGGACGGCTCTTGTGTAACCATCTTCCTCTTTGGTGATGCGAAATGAACGAAAACTGTCCTTCATCATCAAAACTCCTTCCAACACTATCAATGAGATAACTCGATCATGTTCTTTGTACAAGTATTAACTACCCAATACAAAGGATTTGAATTAACTGATCCAAGCAGCTCCTGGTGTTTCGATCTCCCATTTTTCATTTTTAAACGTGACAACGGTACCATCATAGCCAATGGCACCCAGTCCAGAACGCCATTTAGAGATGTCCATGGTGATGGAATTTCCTTCTATTGGCTCATCTTCAATTTCGAACAATATACCTTCTTCAAAGTATAAATCCTTTATATAGCCCTCTTCTTTAAGTTCCTCAATGGTCATATCCAGCACTGTGAAACCATAGCTTTCAAGTTCTTTTAACAGTGCTGCTTTTTCTTCGTCATTTAAATTTATGATTGAAGATGTATCCACTGCGATATAGTTTATGTTGTTATTAAGGGCAGTGTCCTCTTCATACAGTTTATCAATGACGGTTGTATAGGCGCCAACTTTATCAACGACTTCACTTTGCGTGCAGGCTGCTGTAAAGATTGCAATGGATAGAATAAACAGGATGATTATTTTTCGTGCCATCAGTTTTTTCTTCATAAGATCCCCTCCGTAGACTGTTTATATAACAAGACGGAGTTTGTTACCTTTCGTTTCATCTGAATTTTCGGGACGCATGGAATTATACAAGTTTTTTAACCATTTCTCTCAACTGAATAACTTTAAATGGTTTGGCTAAATAACCATCCATTCCGGTCTCAAGGCACTGGGCTATGGTCTCTGTTTACGCCACCATTTTTTCAGCAGTATCGTAAATGGATTTTATTTCATCTTCCTTCATTAAGGCAGTTAATACCTTAGCAATGATGATGATCCCTGGAATGTTAATGAGCAGGCGTGTGATGGCAAAAACACGGCCCATGGAAGCCACTTCAAATAGAAACATGGGTATTTTTGTAGTGGACCAGGCACCAATGAAAATTAATATGTTGCTGAATTTTACCCCTTTTTTCATAAATACCGCCGCTACGGGAAAAGCCCCATAGAGAGGACCTGCGGCAGCAGAACCGATAAAGAAGGCAAGGAGAACACCTTTCAGCCCTGAGCCTTCTCCCATGTATTTTATCATGGTTTCACGCGGCACCCATATATCCAGTAATCCCAGCAGAATAAAGATGGGGGGCAGGATAAAGAACATTTCTTTAAAGGAGTAGGCCGAGATCTCCAGTGCGTTTATGCCCAGTTCACGATTGAACATTGTTAAACCCAGCATAAGGGCCATGGTGATCATAAATCCGCGGTATCGGTGCAACCCTTTTTTTATTGTCATAGACGTGTCACCACCTGTCCGATGACGTAAGCCACCACAAAGGAAAAGCCGAAGGCCAACAGATTCCGGTAAAGGGTAAGCTTTTTACCAAAATATTTTATTTCCACGGGTATGGTGACAACGCCCACCATCATCAGTGCAGAAATAAAAGCCCCGATCTGCATATACCCTGCTCCATTCTCCAATAACAGCGCTGCCGTTGGAAAAGCCACAAAACCGGGGATAAGGGTTATTGCGCCCACCAAAGCTGCCAACACTACGCCAAACCACCCTGATCTTTCACCAATCATGGCAGATATGATCTGTGGGTTCAACAGGGCCATCATTAACCCCACCAGCAGAAAAACAACTAATATCTGCGGCATAATATTTTCGAATGCTTTCCAGGATTTCTTCAGGGCCATTTTCGTTTTCCTGGGGTCTTTTACATAAGCCACTACCAGTAGTATTGCTGTGACAATGTAAAGCGTTATGTTCAAGCTTGTCACCTTCTTTTCTCATGATGAGTGCTTACCGGTTCATCTTCTCAAAGAATGCTTTTAATCCATTCATCCGTTGATCATAGCATACTTCTTTTTATATTGCTTCGCAAGGTCCTGATCTGGTGTCATTTTAACGAACAGCCCCGGTTTTAAGGGATGTGTATGATCGTGTCCTCCTGCGTGTTCAAACCTTCCAGCTGAATCCCCTGTTGCTGCACCAGTTGTTGAAACAGTGCTTCATTTTCAAACTGGGTTCGCTGCAGGCGAATGGAGGTCAGCTGGCCCATGGATTCCATCTGATCTACATCTTTCAACAGCACTTCATAAAACCGAAGGTGCTGCAGATAGGGCAGGTCAGCCACCAGTGTCAGATCCTGGATTAAGCTGGACTCCCAGATGGTGAGCCGGTTGAGATTGGTAAAGTGTTCGATACCATCCAGTCGGCTGATGTGATTATAGCTGGTAATGTAAAAGCCTTCAATCTGTTGAAGATCTTCGGCAGACAAGGGTGCCTGAAGATCGAAGGTGTTACGTATGTAGTGATCAAAGCGATGGTCCTTCAGCAGCCGGTTTTGGTACTGTTCATAATCCGAGGAGAAGAAGAGGGCCACTGCCAGCAGCACAATACCGGTTTTCAATAATACATGGGAATGATCAGTTTGAATGATGTCAACGATGAGCACCAGGCCGACCACTGCGATGAAGACCACGTAGCTGGGCATCCAAATGCCTGTCTGATAAAGGAAATAGTTGGCGGACATGGTCAGGCCCACCACGGTGGAATACAGGAGGAACCGGGACAAAGGTTCTTTCTTGTACCTTCTGACAGCCAAAGTTATAAGGCTGCCGATTCCATAACCCAGCCAGGTCATGGGCATGGCACTTTCTGGGGGAATCAGGTAAATATCACGGGTATGAAGGACCATGAGAACAAGTAATAGGAGGAAGACAATCCACCGCTGGTTTTGCTTCAGAAAACGTCCCAATTGGGTGAATTGTGTTATTGGCTGTTTTTTTGATGAGGTGCTCTCAGAAGAGTTCTGTTCTGTTGTTGCTTCTGACTGGTCATGTGTCAGTGCCACTGTATCAGCTCCCTGTAGAATTTTGAGTTGGGCAATCACATATAAGGGTACCTTACTCTGCTTTGAAAGGCAACAATAACCCAATCTATTTGAACTTCCTTGAAGGCACATTCATTGAAAGCACATCTTGAAGAATACCAGTAAATCGCAACGGCTTGATTGCTCCGGCACCGATATTCCGAATATGCTATACTGATGGTAACATGGTCATTGAACCTGCCATTACCACATCAGGAGAGAATCCTGTTTATCAATAAATAGAGAGCCAATAAGGAGGAACAACCCATGGAAAACAGGGAACAACTGCTTGTCACCGGCAACCAGAAACTGGACTGGGTGGCTGCCCACATGCCGGTCTTAAAGGCTATCGAAGACCGCTTCCAGAAAGAACAGCCTTTTAAGGGACTGAAAATTGCCGTATGCATTCACCTGGAAGCCAAAACCGCCCATCTTTGTGAAGTGCTACAGGCCGGCGGGGCTCATGTGTTTCTCGCCGGCAGCAACCCCCTCTCCACCCAGGACGATGTGGCGGCAGCTATTGCGGCCCGCGGGGTGAAGGTCTTTGCCAAGCATGGCTGCAACCCGGAAGAATACCTGCAGTTTATCCGGGAGATGATCCGGGAGGAACCCCACATCATTCTGGACGATGGGGGTGACGTGGTGCAGCTGGTTCATGACGAATTTCCCCACCTGATTCCACGGATCATTGGAGGCTGCGAGGAAACCACCACCGGGGTGTTGCGGATGAAAGCCCGGGAGGCGGAAGGGCAATTGAAATTTCCCATGATCTCCGTCAACGACGCCATGAGTAAATACCTCTTTGATAACCGTTACGGCACAGGCCAGTCCGTGTGGACAGGCATTATGCAGACCACCAACCTGATCATTGCCGGCAAAAACGTTGTGGTGGCCGGGTATGGCTGGTGCGGCAAGGGTGTGGCTAACAAAGCCAAGGGGCTGGGCGCCAATGTCATTGTCACGGAAATCGACGCCATCAAAGCCATTGAAGCCGTGATGGACGGTTTCACCGTCATGCCAATGACGGAGGCTTGCCTCCTGGGAGATATCTTTGTCACCGTCACCGGCTGCTGCGATGTGATCACCACCCCCCATTTTCCCCTGCTGAAAGAAGGGGCCATCCTCACCAACGCCGGACATTTTAACGTGGAAGTAGAGTACGAAGCCCTGGAAGCTCATGCTGTCAGCAAGCGGACGGTGCGCCAGAACATCGTGGCCTATACCCTGCCCAATGACAGGGAAGTTTTCCTCATCGCCGAAGGACGACTGGTGAACCTGGCTTCGGGCGACGGACATCCGGCGGAAATCATGGACACTTCCTTTGCAGTCCAGGCCCTCTGCGCAGAATACCTGGCACAAAACTCCCTGGAACCCGGTGTTTATGACGTGCCGGAACACCTGGACCGCCAGGTGGCCCAGATGAAACTGGAAACCCTGGGAGTTGTCATCGACACCCTCACCCCCAAACAAACCAACTACATGAAGCAGTTTGACCACGCGTAAACGCCTGGAAAAGAGGCGGGGGGACGGTTCTCCTGCCTCTTTTTGGTCTTATTTCAAAGATGGGATAATTAGCCTCCATATACTATAGTTGCATCACAGATTGGTGGAGGCAGTTTCCGGAAGTACGATACGTGATGTACGAATTATGTCCAATAAAGCTGCAAAAAAGTACGGGATGATTTGCTCCCGTACTGATCGTTCGCTTATTGAATATTCCAATGGCTAAGGCATCAAACATTCCCCTGATAAGGAAGGTCTGTTTGCCTGGTTGATGGCTTTATTTCCTTGACCATTTCCACCAAAGCTGTTAGCAACTCTTCCTCTTTGTGCGCCTGCTCCGTTCCTGACACCATTTCCCCAGGCCGACTTCATCATCAAAGATTTCATCGGGCCTGTCGACATTTCGCTGGAGACGGTTTTGCCTTTTATCAGACATTTAACTGAAACAACCGTCAAATAGTATGAAGCCTAAAAAGACTTGGATGATCTCCTGGTTTTGCAGATGTTTTAAAGAACCTTGTTTGGAGGTGAATTGTATGGAATTTTTTAGTTTTATGGCACCCGCTGCATTTGTCTTTGCGCTGGCTGCAATAGCGCAGGTAGGAAAGTTGAAAAAAGATGTGGATCGCCTAAAGGGAGAGATGGAAACCCTCAAGCAAAAGGAGACTGTTTAATGACGGAGAAAACACTCGGAACGTCGGGGTTTACCAATGCACAGAAAGAAATGCGGTCTGCTTTTTTAGGCGGGTTTGCCGGACAGCTTGTTTCAGGCCTCATCTGGATTGCCTCGGCGGCCATCAGTGTATTCAGCAGTTCGCTTCATGGTATGCTGTTTTTGTTTTTTGGGTGCATGGGTATTTTTCCTTTGACACAACTGGTTTTGCGATTGATGGGGCGTTCTGCCAGTGTCGGTTCAGAAAACGGTTTGTGGGGCTTGGGTTCCCAGGTGGCGTTTACGGTACCCCTTAATTTTCTGTTGGTGGGAGCGGTGATCCTTTACAGACCGGGGTGGTTTTATCCGGCGGCTATGATTGTTGTGGGCACCCATTACTTGCCTTTCATCACCCTTTATGGCATGAAGATCTATGGGGTGTTATCGGCACTCCTTGTGCTAAGCGGCCTGGGGCTGGCATTGTACGGGCCTCCCGTCTTCAGCCTTGGAGGTTGGTTCACCGGTGTGGTGATGATTGTGTTTGCCTTTGTGGGCAGGCACATAACGCTTAGGGAAGAAGACGCTGGAAAATCTGAGTAATATGAATAGATGGACATTAAAAACCGGCAGATTTTGCCGGCTTTCTTAATTTCGAAGGTAAACTTTTGTTTCTTTGATGAGACATTGAGGTAAAAAGTACATAAGGTAATGAGTCGTATGATACTTGGAGGGCAAAAATCTGTAATGGATAGAATTGGAGGACCAAAATGAACATAACCACGAGGCTGGACCAATACATTGAACAAGTCGCCAGTAAAGAAAGAACGCCGGGAGGGGGAAGTGTTGCTGCGATTTCCAGCAGTCTTGGATGTGCCCTGGCATCCATGGTGGCAAACCTGACCTTTGATAAAGAAGCATTCCAGCAGTTGAAAAAAGAACAACAACAGACGTTTCAACAAAGCTTTGAAGAATTGCAGGTTCTGATGGATAAATTGAATCAACTGGCAAAAGAGGATACCTGTGTTTTTAAGGAAGTGATAAAGGCTATGGGGCTTTCAAAGGATACGGAACAGGAAAAGAAAGAACGGGAAACGGCCGTGGAAGAAGCCACGAAAGACGCTCTTCAAACGCCACTAAAAATAGCCAGGTTATCACTCGAAGCTTTGGAACTTCAAACGGTTTTTGTAAGGTGGGGCAATACCGATGCCATGTCGGATATCGGTGTTGGGATCTGGACCACTTACGGTGGTTTGGAAGGAGCCATTATTACTGTAAAAATCAACTTATATACCCTTATTGATGAGGAATACAAGTCAAATGTGATGAAAGAATGTGATGAAATAGTGGAAAAAGGGAAGAAACTGCGGGATCAACATCTGGAAGAGGTTTATAAAAAATTGGATTCATAAGGGTGAAGCACTGAAAATACCTAGATCGTTAGAAACCTGTTAAGCAGATAAAGCATTACTTCGTTTAGAGTGGGTAAACTTGAAGTATGACTACAGTTAGAGGAGGTACGATCGTGGGAGTGAAACACTCACATAATCATGGGAATTCAAATATTAAGCTGGCATTTTTCCTTAACTTTGGATTTACTATATTGGAAATAATTGGTGGACTCATGACGAATAGCATGGCAATCATATCAGATGCACTTCATGACTTAGGTGACAGTATTTCTTTAGGGCTAGCCTGGTTTTTAGGTAACTATTCTGAGAAGGAAGAAAACACAAACTATACTTACGGATACAGACGGTATTCTCTTTTAGCTGCGATGATTAATACAATCGTATTAATCATTGGGTCTTTTCTCGTATTATGGAATGCGATACCAAGACTTTTTAATCCTGAGCAGGTTGATGCACAAGGGATGATTGGGTTTGCTGTCCTGGGCATCATTGTGAATGGCATAGCAGCTTTCAAAACAAAGGGCGGAACTTCATTAAACGAAAAGGTTGTTAGCTGGCATTTGCTGGAGGATGTATTGGGATGGATAGCTGTACTCATCGTGGGAATTATATTATATTTTAAGGAAATACGAATCTTAGACCCTATACTTTCCATTGGTATTACGGTCTATATACTTTATAATGTCGTCATTAATTTTAAAAAGACCCTATTACTTTTCCTGCAGGCAGTTCCTGAGGGAATCAATGTGGATGAGATCGTATCAAAATTCACTGAGATAGATAATGTTTTGGACACTCATCATACCCATGTATGGTCATTGGATAGTGAACATCATGTCCTTTCAAGCCATATAATCGTAAAAAATGATACGAGTTTAGAAGGCATCTCAATAATAAAAGAAAAGGCTAAAAAGAGCATTGAAGATCTGAACATGGAGCATGTCACAATCGAAATTGATTTTGAAGATGAATATTGTAAAATGAACTAATGTCTTCCGGTATTAATTCTGGTCTTAATCTGAAATCAAGACGAAGTTATCGAATAAAAATGAGGGGAAAAGGGAATTTCATTGGAACATCAAAAAGGAAATTTTTTCAAGAAGTAAAGGAGGGTAACAAAGGAACCTGAGGAAGCGTGAAGCATGGTAGAAAAGGGTAAAAATTACATATTAGATACAATGAAAATTCCAAACAGAGGGTTTGACCATCGTCCAGGCAAATGAATGCCGCGTTTCTCAGAATTATTATAGAGGTGGGTTAAATTGAAGAAAGTTTTAATGTTTTCTTTATTGGACAGCCTGAATTCAGGGCACCATCACGCTGCAAATGCAATCATCTATAACATGAAGAGTAGAACCACTGATATTGAATGTAAATCTGTGGACATAGTGAATTACTGGAATCCATGGCTGGAAAATATGATAAATGGAACGACAACACATAAAGTGTCAAAGAAAAAGCTGTCCTAAAGACAATTAGCCTTGCGGATCATGGTAGTTCTACCAAGGTTGCTATAAAAAATGGGTTGTAGACCCATGGTGAAATTGCCTAAAGACGAGGAGGTAAAAATATGCTGAAAGAAAATAATGTGAAAGAGAGCCAGAAATGCCTTATAATTGTTTATTCGTATCATCAAAAAAACACTGCTAAAATTGCCAATATTTTTTCAGAAGTATTGAATGCAGAGATAAAGACACCTAAGGAGGTAATTCCGGAACAGCTGCAGGAGTATGATCTTATCGGTTTTGGATCAGGTATATACAGCGGAAAACACTATAAATCTCTTCTTGATCTTGTCGATAGGTTGCCGAGAGTTAATAAAAAATCAGGCTTTATTTTCTCAACGAGCGTACAGGGAAAAAACCATGTTGCAAAGGATCACTTAGTGCTCAGAAAGAAGCTAATGTTAAAAGGATATACTATTGTAGGCGAATTCAGTTGCAAAGGGTTTAATACACACAGCTTTTTCAAGTATTTCGGGGGAATAAACAAGGGTAAGCCGGATAGTTTAGACCTTAAAAATGCAGAGGAATTTGCTTTGAGTCTGATAAATAGATGAACACCTATGAACAGAACCGGAAGAACAGATAGTCATTTTCAACAAAATTGACTGTTAGAATAATAAAATGTAGTCGGAAAGAAAGGAGGTGGTCCATATGGCGGAAAACGGCGTCATGATGCAGTATTTCGAATGGTACCTGGAAGATAACGGAAGTCTCTGGAAGCAGCTGCGGGAAGATGCCGGCCATTTGAAAGACATGGGAATAACCAGCGTCTGGATCCCTCCTTGCTATAAAGGCACCGGTACAAATGATGCCGGTTATGGTGCTTATGATCTGTACGACCTGGGAGAATTTGACCAGAAAGGGAATGTACGGACGAAATACGGCACCAAAGAAGAGCTGCCGGACGCTATTCGCGGGCTTCAGGAACAGGGAATCAGTGTTTATGCCGACGTGGTGCTGAACCACAAGGCGGGTGCGGATGAAAGCCAGCGGTTTCTGGCGGTGGAAGTGGATTACCAGCAGGTTCACACGGAAATAGCCGTGACCTTTGTTGATAACCATGACTCCCAGCCGGGCTAGTCCTTGCATCCTATACGGAACCCTGGGTTAAACCCATGGGCTACGCCCTGATTCTGTTGCGTCGGGATGGTTAGCCCTGTGTTTTCTACGGTGATTATTACGGTATTGGCAGATCTGATCCCATTCCGCCGCAAAAGGAGATGCTGGAAAAACTATTGTACCTACGAAAAGAACATGCCTATGGTGACCAGGTGGATTATTTTCAGGAAGCCAACCGGGTGGGATGGGTCCGTCTGGGAACGGAGGAGCATCCGGCAGGCTCTGTTGTAGTGATCTCCAACGCTGAAGGAGGAGAGATCGCCATAAAAGTGGGAAGTCTTCATGCCGGAGAGGTCTGGGTAGATTTCATGGGAAATCAGGATGCACGGGTAACGATTGATGCAGAAGGAAAGGGTATTTTTCCGGTGAATAGCGGTAGTCTTTCTGTGTTTATCCGGAAAAACTAAGTGTTTAGAGCGTTGTTTGATGCCAGTGTTAAAGGGTATATTTTTAAGGAATAGTTGTTTAGCCATTCTATTGAATGGGCTTGCAGTCATTGAACTTGTAAGTGGAGGGATCAATATGTATCGAACGATTGGAATCATTGTGGTAGTCATTATTGTTGTAGTGCTTCTTATGAGAGTATTGTAGAGAAGAAGAATTTTGATCAAATCTTTCAGGTTACGGTTGAATTGCCGGAAACCTGAAAGATTTTTTTACCTTTCAAGAACCTTTAAGGAGGCACTCATGAAAAACCAACTAACCATTAAAAATGCAAAGCTTCACGGGCAGGATCAACTGGTTTATATTGCCATTGACCAAGGCATGATACGCCACATCAGCACTCATACTGATGTGGAAGCCAGTGAGACCATTGATGCCCAGGGAGCCTTGGTGATTCCGCCCTTTGTGCAGTCTCATGTGCACCTGGATAGCGCCCTGACGGTTGGGGAACCCCGGGAGAATGTCAGCGGTACTTTGTATGAGGGCATTGAGATTTGGGCACAGCGGCAAAAGCAGATCACCCGGGAAGATGTGCTGGCTCGGGCCTTAAAGACTATCAAGTGGCATGTGGGCCAAGGTACCCTGTTGATTCGCTCCCATGTGGACATTTCCGATCCGTCCCTGACAGCAGTGAAAGCCTTACTGGAGGTAAAGGAAAAGGTGGCACCCTATGTGACCCTGCAGCTGATGGCTTTTCCCCAGGAAGGCATTATGGATTATCCCCAAGCCCTGGAACTGATGGAAGAGGCTGTGAAAATGGGTGTGGATGGAGTTGGCGGCACACCTCACCTGGAATTCACCAGGGAAGAGGGAATAGCCTCCATCAACCGGGTTTTTGACCTGGCGGAGAAATATGATTGTTTTGTAGACATTCATTGTGATGAGACAGACGATGAACAGTCACGGTTTTTGGAGCATGTGGCCCTACAGGCTTATCGAAGAGGCTACGGACCCCGGACCACGGCAGGCCATACCACTGCCATGCACTCTTACAACCATGCCTATGCAGACAAAGTGCTAAACCTGGCCCAGCGTGCTAACCTGCATTTTGTGGCTAACCCTTTGTCCAACATCTCTCTCATGGGTCGTTTTGACAGCTATCCGAAACGGCGGGGCATCACAAGGGTGAAGGAAATCATTGAGAGAGGCCTTAACATCAGCCTGGGACACGACAATGTGATGGACCCTTTCTATGGGATGGGTATGGCCAGCATGCTTCAGGTGGCCAACATGTGCCTGCATGTGTGCCAGATGACAGGAATAGATGAAATGAGACAGATATTTGATATGATTACCCTGAATGGAGCAAAGACCCTGCAGGTAAAGGATGCGTACGGTATTGAAGAAGGGAAACCCGCAAATTTGGTGGTGCTGGATGCCCATGACGAGGTGGATGCCCTGCGGCGAATGCCTGCTGTGACCAAGGTGATTAGCCTTGGCAAGGTGGTGGCTGCCACTGAGCCGGTGCGCACCCGGCTGTCGCTGGGAAACAACGAAGAAGTCATTGATTACCGGAAATAACCGGGGGTTAAACATTCAGCTCATCTTGATAATTAAAGAAAAATAAGAATATAATAAAAGTAATAAAGCAAGAAATTACGACTTAAAAAGAGGTAAGAAACATGTTAATAAATTCCACAGACACTGCAATTGGGGGGGAGTTACTGTCGGGGAGGTAGAAATATGCCGCTGAAAATTATCCGTAATGACATTACCAAAGTAGAAGTGGACGCCATTGTCAATGCTGCTAACGAAACCCTGCTGGGTGGCGGGGGTGTTGACGGGGCCATACACAAGGCGGCGGGGCCTCAGCTGCTGGAAGAGTGCCGTACGCTTAATGGCTGCAAGGTTGGACAGGCGAAGATCACCAAAGGATATAACCTGCCGGCCAAACATGTGATTCATACCGTGGGGCCTGTGTGGCGGGGTGGTGGTTCAGGAGAGGAAGTTCTCCTGGCGGATGCCTACCGCAACTCACTTGCTTTGGCGAAGGCTCATCAGTTGAAAAGTATCGCCTTTCCCCTTATTTCATCTGGGGCCTTTGGGTATCCTAAGGACCAGGCGCTGAAAACCGCCATGGATGTTATCGGTGATTTTCTGCTGAAACATGACATGGAGGTGTACCTGGTGGTCTTTGACAAGACGGCCTTTGCTTTGTCGGAGAAACTCTTTTTCTCCATTACCCAGTACATTGACGACCGGTACATTGAAGCGCATCCCATTGACCGGACCAACAGGATGGGCAGACTGGAAGAGTTGAAGGAACTTTATTCGGTAGAAATACAGCAGAAATATGTTGCAGAAATGTCTGAGGAACCGACTGCAGATTCCGCAATGAAGCCCAAGCGGAGCCTGGAAGAGGTCATCCGTCAAGTTGATGAAACCTTCTCACAGAGACTGCTGCGGAAAATCGACGAAAAAGGCCTGACAGATACGCAGACTTATAAAAAAGCCAACATCGACCGAAAATTGTTCTCGAAGATCCGAAACGACAAGCACTACAAGCCCAGTAAACCAACGGTGCTGGCCTTTGCCATTGCCCTGGAGCTGAGCCTGGACGAAACCAACGACCTGTTGCTGAGTGCTGGGTTTGCTCTTTCCCGGAGCAGCCGGCTTGACCTGATTGTGCAGTATTTTATCGAACAGGAGGAATACAACATTTTTCAGATTAACGAAGCTCTCTTTGCTTTTGACCAGCAGATCCTGGGTGTGTAGTCTCATTACAAAACCCTTGCAGGTACATTATTTGTCGCCTGCCAGGCGACCAAAGGACCTTCATAAGGTGTTATCCTTGAATCAAATGAAGGAACGGAGGTAACACCATGAAAAAAAAGTTAACGGAAAAGAAAGAATGTACGGAACTGGTCTTTATCTTAGATAGAAGCGGATCTATGAGCGGCCTTGAGAGTGACACCATTGGTGGCTACAACAGCCTGCTGGCAAAACAACAGAAGGAGCCGGGAGAGGCATTGCTGACCACGGTGCTCTTTGACGACCGGGTTGAACTGCTTCATGACCGGCTGAACCTGCGGGAGATGGTACCCATCACTGACCAGGAATATTATGTGCGGGGCACCACGGCTTTACTTGATGCGGTGGGCATCACCATCAGCAAGATCGTGGACCAGACCCGCAGGACGCCCAAAGAAGAACAGTCTAAGCACACCCTGTTTGTTATCACCACAGATGGCATGGAAAACGCCAGCCGTGAGTTCAGCTATGAGCAGGTACGCCGAATGATTGAACATCAGAAAAGCCGCTACAATTGGGAGTTTCTCTTTCTGGGAGCCAACATTGATGCGGTGGCAGCTGCAGAGCGGTTTGGCATCTGTGAAGACCGTGCTGTCAATTACAATGCCGACATCCAGGGAACCCAGTTAAATTACCAGGTGGTGGGTGACACGGTGAGCAGCCTGCGGGCTAACAGCAAGATTGACAGTAACTGGAAGGGCCGTATTGAAGAGGATTATAAAAAACGTGGTGGAAAGGAAGGTAGGAAAGACAATTAAATGCACCTCAATGTAATAAGTGCTTCTGTAAATTTCGATGAAATTATCCAACACAGTTTAACAAGTATTAATTAGGGCATTAATACTATATCAGACATTATAACAAATAACATAATGCGGACTTGCTTTGAAATGAATGAAAGGAGGATTAAAATGAATGAATCAATTTTAAAAGGAAAATGGAATCAATTGGTGGGAAGCGTTAAAAAACGATGGGGCAAGCTGACTGATGATGACCTTGATATGATTGAAGGTGACTCTCAGAAACTTGCAGGAAAAATCCAGGAAAAATACGGTAAAAGTAAGGAAGAGGCAGAAGAGGAAGTCAGGGAATTTGAGAAAGAGCAAGATAATAGCCTGAATTAAATTCATGACACAGAACTGAGAAAAGTAAATGTATGAATGTGCGTTTTTTATGATTTAAAAGGAGGATTATAAATGAAAGATAAGTATGGAAATGATAGGAATAAGGAACTGGACAGACTCGATACGATTAATAGCGATCCCATGAACAAAGACAACAAGGTAACTAGTGACGGAGATCTGGGAGAAGACAGAATCAACCGAAATAACTTTGATGAACCACGGGCATCCAGCGATCAAAGAGACACATACAGCGGAGACAAGGAAAATGTTGATACCAGGGAACGCGGTACGGTAGATAACAGAAATGAAAACAGAAATATGGACAATCGCGACAGCCATACAGGCATGGCAGACAGGGACGGCAACAAAAGTGATAACGATAAAGCCATGGTCGGCTTGTTTGATACAGAACGTGAAGCAATTAATGTTGTCAAACGGTTAAAAGAAATAGGATACCAGGAAGATGAGATTACCGTTGTAGCGAAAGACAAGGATAAAATGGAAGAGCTTGACGATACAATGGATACCAATACCAAAACCGAGGGTGATGCTGGAGCATCAATAGGCACAGGTGCTGTTATTGGTGGAGCACTTGGCGGTATTGCTGCAGCATTGCCGGCACTGGGTCTGTTGGCAATACCTGGAATCGGTCCCCTTTTGGCTGCAGGTCCGATTGCGGCCATCGTGGGCGGCGTCGTTGCAGGCGGTGTGGCTGGTGGCTTGGTAGGAGGATTGGTTGAACTTGGAGTCAGCGAAGAAGAAGCCAAGAAATATGAAGATCAGATTAAGCAGGGCAAAATACTCATCCTTGTAGAAAACAAGGAAAACTATCGTGATGACGTGTACAGCACCTACAGACAAAACAACAGTATAAATTACGGTCAAAACTGGGAACGATAACCTGAACAACATGGTATGATTCAGAAAGTAATGTTAAAAAACCAAATACGATTTACGGAGGTTATAGTTTCAATGGATATTTTTGATGAAATGAAAAAAGAGCACAAGGGATTCAGAAAACTGGTTGAGGATATCACAGAAACAACAGAGAGGGCAGTAAAAACCCGGGAAAAGAAATTTATGGAACTGAGTACAGACCTGATGGCACATCACAAGGCTGAAGAAAAGGTGTTGGTGCCAGTTCTGAAAGAACACAAGGAAACAAAAATCATGGGGATCGAAATCGAAGAAGAGCACCATGTGGCTGACCAGATTGTCTATGAGTTAAGAGACATCCCAGTGGACAATGAAAACTGGTTGGTAAAATTCAAAGTACTGAAAGAGATTATGGACCACCATATGAAAGAAGAAGAAAATGAAATAACGAAAAAAGGCCGTGAAGTAATCGAAAAAGACAGGCTTGAAAAAATGGTCGGTAAATTTGAAAAAGAGATGCAAAAGAGAAAAGAAGAAATGATGGCAAAAGCTTAACAACCTGCAGATGTTGTTGAAATAGATTGACGGGTAGAGTGTCTGATGGGCACAATACCCGTTTTTTTATTGTCTAATTCTGCTTAATTTAACCATTACGCCACAGGTCCCCGTTTATTCTCGTATTGTTCATACAATCGGTTATCCATGATTTCCTTTAAAATGTCAACCAAATGCCAGATGTCTTCAAATGTATTGTACAGTGCCATGGGGGCCAGACGGATGATATTGGGATATCTGAAATCGGGAATCACACCCCGGGCTTTCAAGGCTTCGTTAATCCGCACCGCCTCATCATGCTCCAGTGCCACATGACCGCCGCGTCTGCCTGAATCTCTGGGTGTGCCAATGGTGAAGTGGTGGTCAGCCAGCCGCTCATCAATCAACCGCATCAAAAAGCCAGTCATTGCCAATGATTTTTGGCGTAAACTGATGATGCCGGCTTCTTCGAATAAATCCAGGGATCCGGCAAGCGGTGCCATACTCAGCATGTGAGGCGTGCCGATCTGCCAGGCTCCGGCACAGGGTGAGGGGGTGAAGGAGAGGTCCATGTCGAATTGTTTCTTTTTGTCACATCCGAACCACCCGGCAAGTCCAGGACCTAGATGGTGGTGTTGTTCATGAACAAAAAGGGTTGAAACGCCACCGGGACCACTGTTCATATATTTGTAGGTGCACCAGAAGGCGAAATCAACCTGCTGGTCATGAAGATGATGAGGTATGGTGCCCGCTGAATGACTCATATCAAAACCAATCAGGCTGCCCTTCTCATGTACGGCAGATGTCAACAGTGCCATGTCAAGCAGCTGACCGCTTCGGTAGAGTACTGAAGGAAGCAGCACCAATGCTGTTCTGTTCGTCATGGCATTAATAATATCAGATTCCTCCAGGGTGCGTCCGTTTCGGCTGGGCACAATACGCAGGTAAGTGTCCGGATCCTTGCCCATTCTGTCAAGAAAACTACTGACGGCATAATGATCGGACGGAAAGTTAAGTTCGTCCATCAGTATTTCATCCCGGTACCGGGTGGGTTTGTAAAAGGTGGATAACAAGGCATGCAGGTTAACGGTGGTCGAACTGTGCATGACCACTTCGTGTTCAAGTGCGCCAACCAGACTTGCCTGGCGTGCAGCCAGGTGCTCAGCCATGTAGAACCAGGGAGGATCACCCTGCATCCAGCCGTTGATACCCAGTGTTTTCCATTCATCCAACATATGCAGCAATGACTTTTCTGCATCTTTGGACAGCAGGCCCAGTGAATTGCCGTCAAAATACAGTTGCCCGGGCTGTCGGTAAAACCGGTCTGCAAAATGACTGAGTGAGTCTGACTGGTCTAAGGACCTGGCAGTTTCCAATGAATAATGTCCCATTAACGATTCCTCCTTTGGTTCAATCTGCTCCTGAATTTTGAAAAACTCTGCCGGGTTCATGACAGGGTAACTTGTCAACGATTGTCATTATACTTACGGATTTCAACTTCTTTAAGTCTATTATACATAAGTCTGTAACGATGCTCAATGCTTCCATTGGCTGATGATTCACTGTATTTCCTTAAGCTGCATAGACACTTCCTTGGTACTGTCAGCGGTCATTTGCCGGCCGACTTCTACAAATCCGGTTGCTTTGTGAAATTTCAAGGAAACCATGTTTGGCGGTTGTGAGTAAATTTCAGCTGCTATTTTGGTGATGCCCTTTTCCCTGGCGTAAGCAAACAGGTATTGATAGAGGGCTTTTCCCAGACCTTTGCCGTGCATTTCCTGTGAAATGACGATGCGGTCGATGTAAAGAAACGTAGGATACCGCTGTGAAAACCACCTGTAATTCACAGATTTGTAGGGCTGTCCTTCACGCAGTGAAATGAAGAATCCCACCACCTTTCCATTTTGAACCACAACCTTAAAAAGGTCAGACTGATCTGCAAGGGACTGAAGCTCTTTAAGACTGAGGGGTGAGAGGTAATGCACCAGGTTTTCATTGAGGGCCAACACTTCTTCGTGGTGGGATGCATTTGCATCGATTATGCTGAAATCCATTGGATCCTGTTGTTTTGTGGGTTTTTTTAATATTTGGCTCATTTTATCCTCCTTTTGCCTGTTCCTTAGCCCATTTTATCACATAATATGTCGTCATACTGCGACTATGGTGGAAGGTGTTTTATTCGTGGATTATGTTACCCTGTGCCGGGTAATAATCTAACAAGATTACATTTCAGAAAGGAATGCAGCATGGAACCTGTACTTGAACTAAAAGGTGTGACGAAAAAAATCCGGGGGAAAACCATTATCAAGGGCATTGATTTTTCTGTGAAAAAGGGGCAGATTTATGGTTTTTTGGGCCCTAACGGTGCAGGAAAAACCATGACACTGCGCATGATTGTGGGGCTGATCAAACCAACCAGCGGCCAGATCACCATTAATGGCCACAGTGTTAGCCGTTCTTTTGTGCAGGCCATGGCCCAGGTGGGGTGCATCATTGAAAACCCGGAGTTGTATGAATACATGTCCGGCTACAACAACCTGTTACTTCTCAGCCGGATGGAACCGGGGATTGATGAAAAGCGAATACATGAAGTGGTGGAAATGGTGGGCATGGAACGGCGGGTTCACGACAAGGTGAGCACTTATTCCCTGGGCATGAAGCAACGCCTGGGCATTGCCCAGGCGCTGATGAAACGCCCCCAACTGCTGATACTGGATGAACCCTCCAACGGCCTTGACCCTGCCGGCATCAGGGAATTTCGGCAGTTGGTAAAATCCCTGGCGGCAGACCATGGGATGACCATCCTGATTTCCAGCCACCTGTTGTCGGAAATTCAGATGATGTGTGATGAAGTGGCCATTATTCTCCACGGCAACCTCATCAGAACAGCCAGGGTGGATGCGCTGGGCAGGGACCAGAAGGTGATCTGGGAAGTGCACAGGATGGACCAGGTTCCCCTGGTGCTGCAGCTGCTCCGTGAACAGTTCGGAATGGAGGCCCTTGACCATGGCGACGGCAGGGTGAGTGCTTTTGTGGAGGACGATAGGTTGACCCACATCAATGCCGTTTTTGTGAAGGCGGGCATTGAACTACTTTTTGTTTGCAAACAGCCTAAAAACCTGGAAGACCTGTTCCTTGAATTGACGGGGGGCGAAACCATTGGGTAAGCTCATTGAGAATGAAGTGATGAAAATTCTGTACAAGAAACGGCTCCAGGTGATTGCCGCGATCCTTTTGGTGCTCATTGGTCTCTTTGCTTATGGGGAAAACTATACCATCAACCGCACCCAGGAACGGGTGGCCCAGCGAATGGGAGTGGAGAGTGCCGAAAACTGGCAAAATCTGATCGAGCAACAGCTGATTGACCTGGAACGGCGGATGAACAACCCATATATCTCTCAGGAGGGAATCGCTTCTCTCCAGGTACGGGCAGAGCAGTTGCAGTTTTATTTGGATAATGAGGTGAATCCTCTGAACTCCAGTGTGGCTCGGTTTATGGGGCGGTTTATGGAGCAGTCGGTGTTTCTCTTTTTGCCCCTGCTCATCATTTTGTTGGCGGGGGACATGGTTTCCGGTGAAGTGAACACCGGCACCATTAAGCTGATTCTTACCCGGCCGGTGACCCGGTGGAAAATTCTCTTCAGCAAGCTGGTGGCCCTGGTGATCCTTGAAATGCTGGTGATTCTCCTCATTGCCCTGATCTCTGCTGTTATTTCCCTGGTGGTGTTCCGCTATGGCGGGTTTGGTGAACCGGTGATCGTCGGGTTCCAGGCAACCGGAAGTCAGCTGGACACTTCCCTTGTACGCACCATTCCCCAATGGCAATACCTGATGATGGTCTACGCCATCGGATACTTTGTGGCCTTTGTCATCGGTTGCCTGTCACTGATGGTTTCTGTATTGGTACAGAGCACCTCGGTTTCCATCGGCATCATGATGTCTTCTCTTATCGGCGGTAGTTTTCTCAGTTTTTTCATGGAAGACTGGGTGATTACCCGGTATCTCTATACGGTCAACCTGAACCTGACTGCCTATATTTCCGGCAGTTTTCAGATAGTTGAAGGACTTAACATGCTGTTTTCCACCACGGTTTTATTGGGCTGGGCCCTGGGGTCACTGGCAATTGGATTTGTCGTGTTTACCCGGAAGGATGTCCTGGCGTAGGAGGTTCTCATGAAAAGAAACATGGTTTGGTATGGCATACTGTTCATTTTCTTTGCCGGGCTGATCAGCTTTGTCATCGGCTTTTACAATGCCCTTTCCATTGGCATTGCCGTGACACAGCCATCGGAACCGGTAAGTTCAGCGCCCGCTGATCCCTTGCCTGAAAGGCCTAAGGAGGAGAAAACGATTCCTACAGAAGGGGTTCAGATCATGGCACTGGGTGATTCCCTGGCCAGGGGTACTGGTGACCCGGAAGGAGACGGCTTCGCCGAAAGGGTTGCCCGTGGGCTGGAAGAACGGGTGGCGGAACCGGTGACACTGTATAACTTTGCTGTGGAAGGCATGCGGTCAGAGGCCCTGATTACCCAGCTGGACGATGAACAGATGATGCAGGGAATAAAGAATGCCCGGTATATTTTGGTTTCCATTGGAGGCAACGATTTGCGTGCCGTGGGCCGGCTACCACTGGTGCAGCAGGACCAGGCCTTTGAGGAAAGCCTTAGGGTCTATTTGGTCAACCTGCAACAGGTGATTGAGGAAATGCGCAGCGTCAATGAGGAAGCGGTGATTCTGTTCATAGGCCTCTACAACCTTAACTACAGCAACCCTTATGCCCAGGAGACTGCCTACCTGCTGGAATGGAATTATGGAACCCAGCAGTTACTGGAAACAGATGACAGGTCCCAGTTGATTCCCACCTATGATCTGTTTCAATTTAAGCTGGGCCAATACCTGTCATTTGACGGGCTGCATCCCAACGCCGCAGGCTATGAAGCCATTGCACAGCGGATTTTGGAAAATCTGCCAGAGTAGTGAAGAGGGGAAAAGGTTGAACAAGTGATCTAATGGTTATATACCATAATAGAAGATGTCCCTTAAAAAGTTGAACATTCTCTTGGAAATGAGGAGTAACATGAACATCAATCTATCGTCTGCAAATAAACCCCGGATTACACCAAAAGGACTGTTAGTGGCCATCGGGGGAAATGAAGACAAAATCAATGATCTGCAAATTCTTTACACCATCCTGTCACTGGTAAAAAAACAAAAGAAAAACATCGAAATCATTACCACGGCAAGCCGATATTCAGATGAAGCCGGTGAGGCCTATTTGAAGGCTTTTGCCAACATCGATCACACTGTCGGGTCAATGCATATCGCCACACGTGAACAGGCTGCTGACATCAACTTCGTGCGACGAATCACTGAGGCGGACATCATTTTTTTTACCGGTGGGTATCAACTGCGCATCACAAGTATTCTGGGTGGGTCTCCCATTGAAAAGGAATTGCTTCGCAGGTATGAACAGGATGATTGCATTATAGCCGGAACCAGTGCCGGCGCCAGTGCCATGTCGAAAACCATGATTTATGGCGGCGAGGGCAGGGTCGCGCTGCGCAAAGGCACCATCAATGTGTCAACGGGTTTGGGACTCATCGACAACGCCATCATCGACACCCACTTTGTGGAACGGGGACGGTTCAGCCGCTTGATGCAGATTGTCAGTACGAATTCAAGCAATACGGGGATCGGTCTCGGGGAAGATGCGGCCATTGTCATAGAGGGTGGTCGTATCCTTCGAGCCATTGGAAGTGGGGTTACGGCGATTCTGGATGGCCAGCATATTAAGCATACAAACATTGCGGACATTGATGCTGACGAATCCATTGCCATTGAAAACCTGGTGATTCATACCATTGTAAATGGCTATGGGTATGACTTATGTGAGAAAAAGTATTTAAAACCCGATGATCTTGAAAAGTTAAATCTAGTTGAAAGTGAGGCGAATACCCATGAAAATAATGGAACTGAGAGCGATACGGGGCCCAAATTACTATAGCAGACACCCGGTTATTTTTATGCAACTTGACCTGGAGGAGCTTGAAACAACACCAACGGACATGGTTCCAGGATTTAAGGATAATTTGGCAATGATGATGCCCAGCCTTCAGGAACACAAATGTTCTCCCGGAAGGGTGGGTGGCTTTTATGAACGATTGGTGAGGGGCACCTGGGCAGGTCATGTGGTGGAACATGTGGCGTTGGAATTGCAATGCCTTGCCGGTCATGAGGTGGCTTTCGGAAAAACCTTTGACACGGAAGAAACCGGCATTTACAACCTGGTCTACCGCTACCTTGATTATCAGGCCGGCTTGCGGGCAGGTGAAATGGCCGTCCAGCTTGTGGAAAAACTTTTTCAGGGAACCACCACAGATGTGCAGCCACTGATCATTGAATTAAAACAAATTGCAGCTTCCAGCCTTCTGGGTCCTTCAACACAGTCAATTGTCAATGAAGCCACCAAACGTGGTATCTCCCATTTCCGCCTTAACGAAGATAGTTATGTGCAATTAGGCCAGGGAGTGCATCAGCGAAGAATTCAGGCCACCATGATGGACAACACCTCCGCTTTGGGGGTTGAAATTGCCGATGATAAGGAAAGCACGAAAAAGCTCTTGTCTTCCATGGGCATTCCCGTGCCGGAAGGCCGCTCTGTTCAGTCCGCCGATGAAGCGTTGCAGGCGGCGGAAGAAATTGGATACCCTCTGGTGGTCAAGCCATTGGTGGGGAACCATGGACGGGGCATTACCGTGAATGTTACAAATGCAAAAGAGTTGCTGGTTGCCTACCAGATGGCTTGTAAAATCTATGAAACCTGTCTGGTGGAAAAATACCTGGAAGGATTTGACTTCCGGGTCCTTGTCATTAATGGTAAATTCGTCGCAGCGGCCCTCCGTGAACCCGCCTATGTCATTGGAAACGGAAAAGACACCATCAAGCAACTGATCGACACAGTGAATAAAGACCCTGAACGAGGCATTGGTCATGAAAAAAACCTGACCCGCATTACCATCGATTACATGACGAAACGGTTGCTGTCGTTGAAGCAGCTTACGCTGGAAAGTATTCTTGCAGACGGAGAAAAAGTATATATTAAATCTACTGCTAACCTCAGTGTCGGGGGCACTGCCCTTGATGTCACGGAAAATGTCCATCCCCTAAACCAGTTGATGGCTCAACGAATCTCCCAAATTATAGGTTTGAATGTCATTGGCATTGACATCATTGCGGATTCACTGGAAAAACCCCTTCGCAGCGGTTCTTCCGGCGTTGTGGAAGTCAATGCGGCACCTGGCTTCAGAATGCATCTTAATCCCACAAATGGAACTCCCCGAAACATTTCATCCTACATTCTTGACATGCTGTTTCCTAGCGGATCGGCTCATGCTGTTCCCATAGTTGCCGTTACAGGGACCAACGGCAAAACCACAACCACCAGGTTGATTTCTCATATTTTTGAGCTCAACGGAAGGACGGTGGGAATGACGTCCACGGATGCGGTCATCATTGATAATATCCCCATCCTCAAGGGGGATTACAGTGGCCCGGAAGGTGCGCGAAAAGTCATGATGGATGCCACCATTGACCTTGCTGTACTGGAAGTGGCCAGGGGTGGTATCCTTCGCCGTGGCCTTGGGTACACCGAAAGTGATGTAGGGGTGTTACTCAACATTACTTCTGACCATTTGGGAGAAGGCGGCATCGATACCTTGGAGAAGCTGACTCGCTTAAAATCAACGGTGACGGAAGCGGTAAAACCATCCGGCTTTGCGGTTTTCAATGCCGATGATTTCCGGGTGCTTTCCTGCCTGGATAAGACAAAAGCACATCCTGTTTTATTCTCAAGAGATCCGGAACATCCAGCCCTTAAAACAAATTATGATAAAGGAAACATGAATGTGACTGTTAAGGAGAGTAATTTCATCATCCAAAAAAAAGGATGGACATCAATCGTTGCCAGTGTCATTGAAATACCCATCACCTTCGACGGAAACGCTGGGTTTAACATTGAGAATGTTATGGCTGCAATAGCTGCCACAGCAGCCCTGGGACTAAATGAAGTTCAAATCAGGGCAGGATTGGTCAGTTTCAGTTCATCCATTGGTCAGTCTCCGGGAAGAATGAATGTCATTGACATGGGTGATTTTAAAGTGGTGGTTGATTATGGCCATAATATTGGTGCCATCAACGCTACCGGTGATTTTATCAAAGGCTTAATGCCAGGCAGAAAAATTCGTATGGCCTCCGGCAGTGGCAACCGAAGACGAGAAGATATTCTGGAATTTGGAAGAGCACTTTCAAAGTACTACGATCATATTGTGCTTTGCGATTCAGACCCACGGCAAAGAACAGTCGGTGAAACGGCCCAGATCGTGAAAGAGGGGTTGCTCCAGGGTGGTTTTAAACCAGAGATGATCACCCTGGTCATTGATGAGAAAGAAGCCACCAAAGTATCATTGGAGATGGCAAATAAGGGAGACCTGGTGGTATTACAGGCAGATGATATAGCCCAGGTGATTAAGGACGCTTTGGACTATAAGGCAAAACTGACGAAGTCACGAAAGATATAAAAGACTTCAGGTGATGTATTTTCTATGAGAATGATGGGATAGATAATGGTAATTAATCCTTGCTTTTACGGATCGTGTTCACGATGCTTTTTGCCATGTCCTGGCCATACTCTTTTAAATCTTCGACCCTATGCATTAGATCTGTTTTATTGAAGGTAATGCCATAATTCATATTGACAAAAACAGCTTCACCGATGGCATAGGTAAATGCAAAAGCAACCCCAGCTTTTAGAATCGTTCCAGCGCCTGCAGGCACTTTTCCCAACAGTTGCGTTGCAAGTACCTGTGCCCCTTTTGCACCACCCATCATGATGAGTATTTCAGGGACTAACCGAAAGGGGTTTACTTTTCTGCCGCTGATACTGGCTAAAATAAAGGTCATTCTCAATTCATTGAGTGTCATCACACTAAAATCTGATGCTAATTCCACTGGTGCATAAATAAGTGAGTGAGGGCCTGGTGCGATGTTAGGGACCGAAGTACCAGCTGCCCATGTGGCGTTCTGCTTTGAGACACCAATCATGGTTTCTCGTGCCACAATGCTGCGAAATGCTGGAAAATTATAACATAAAGCTTGTTTTAAGTGATTATTTTCAGCGATGATTTTCTCGAAAATTGACTTTTCGCTCTCTGCGGAAAATATATATACATTATTGTATTTGTGGCTTAGCTGTTGATAATATTTTTGATCCACCACAATGATGTCAGCGTTTTTTATGATGGTGGAATTTTCGTTTTCGGCGTCTATTAAAACCCTTGCCATTAACGTTTCTGCATCATTTGACAGTGGAATCTTTTTTTTGTGTTTGATACTCATAAAATCATATGTGGTTGTTTCCAGGGAATCTGTTATTTTCTCAAAGGTGGATTCATCTCCGATCATGACGAACAGAAAGGTTTTTAATGCTTCATGATTGATATTTCTCCAGTCAATTTTTTGAACTTCTTTCCAAATCGTTGACATCATATCTTTTGATTGTCTGCTCATGAAATCCTCCCCTTAGATTTATTCGATGACTACCACCGCTAAGACTCCTGTTTAATGAATAGAAACATGTTGCGTGATTATTATACCATGTATTAGGCATAAACGAGGCATTATCTGATTATTTTATGGGGTTGAGGGTATCATTTTCCTGATAGGAATTATTCGATCAATAGCTGAAAGTGAGGAATTTGTATCATGAAAAAATGTCGAAAAACCATAAAACCTTTGCTGAAACTGGTGAGTTTGGAATCCCGCAGAAATGGAATAGTGGAGGGATTCAGTGGATTGGCGATTGGACTTGTGAGCGGTACCCTGATTGGAGGATTAGCCGGTGTTTTGTTTGCCCCTGCCAAAGGGAGCATAACACGTAAACGGTCTAAAAGAAAGTTGCTAAGAGCCAAAAACACTGTGGAAGAAGGATTTGAAGATGCCGTCGACAGTGTGGTGGACATTACGGAGCATGCAGAGGATTACGTGGAGGAAAGTGTAGAAAAAGCAGTGGATATGAAAAACAAAGTGGGAAAGGCAGGATCCGCTGCTAAGAAGGAACTAACGAAATAATGAGGGTCACTGTCAGGTGATATAAAACCATTATGGCAAAACAAAAACCTGGAAAACAGAGGAGGCAAAGCCCACAAGCTATCAGCGTCCCTGCAATCAATAGTATTAGCCATGAAGAAATAGGGTTTGAATTCTATTATTGCAATATAAGTCTAGCAAGACCTTCGAAGTTTTGAGGGTCTTTTTGCTGAACAAAATTGATGTTTAATGCCATAATACAGATTGGGATGAGAAAGAGTTGATAGAGATAATGACCGGACAAAAATACTTTTTGATGTAAATGGTTAAAGTTATACTAAGCTGTCTCAGGTTGATTGTAGTTCCCACTTGATGAGGTTAACAGTAGTCGGTAAAAATAGAGGCACAGTAACCACAGAACTGCATACAGGGGAATGAAAGCATCCCAGACGCCTGTGGTAAGTAAGGCATAAATACCGCCAATGATCAGCACCAGGGGATAAAGGACACCCTTTAGTAAAATCATCGCTGATAAGACAACTCCCCAGGGGTTTTTTCTCCGCAGGAGAATACCGCTGAAAACCAGCACTGACACCAAAAAGGACAGGTCTGTGGCGAAAACAATGGTCATTTCAAAGGGCGGCATTTCACCAGTTATGATGAAACGCAGGATTAGAGTGACCCAAGGAATGCCCAGGGCAGCGGCAAATATGAAGAGAAACGTGCTCACGGCTTTGACTGGAACCCGGACAAAACTGTGGGCTTTTAGTGATGGTGCGATTTTTTGGGCCAGTGTAAGAACCAGGCTGTAAACGGACAGAACAAAAAGCAGCACATATATCAGGAAAAAGGCGTTGAACGTTGCTCCATAGAGGTAGAACACATAATTGTAGAGCAAATACCACAGGCTGCCCACCCAGACAAGCGAGGCTTTGAAGGAATCATTAAGGGCGAAGTGCATGGAACTCAGCAGAAGTGGAACTGCGATCAACAGGGTGATCAGGTCATTGACAAACCAGACAGCTTGAATACTTGCGTTGTCACGATACAGGTTTTCCAGAAGGAGGCCTCCTGTGGAGGTAATGATGGACAGTATGGCAACAACAATGGACATTTTTGCAGCGATGGGCAGTGTTTTAGTCATTTAGGGTAGCTCCTTTCTTAGAAGATGATTTGTCAGTAACAAAGAAATGGAAGATATTATGTGTGCAAATAGATAATACATTTCATAAAAGAGTGTTGTCAAGAGAGTTCAGTAATCCTGTTTATAAGTCTAACAGTTTCCTTTGACAATACCCGGTAATGTTTTGTTCGTATGGGTATAACGTATATATGTACACTTGGTCATCTGCTTGGTAAGAAGTGACCATGAAAACAACAAAAGTAACGAACATTATCAAGGAGGAGACTTATGGAACTGAAGGAAGCCATTAAACTGAGACGAAGTGTACGCAAATTCGAGTCGACACCCGTGGAAAGAGAAAAGGTGGAAGAAATGCTGCGGGCAGCTATGCAGGCACCTTCTGCTCATAACCAGCAGCCCTGGGAGTTTCTGGTGGTGGAAGACAGGGATAAACTGAAGGAACTGTCACAAGTCCACCAATTTGCAACCCCTTTGGCCGAGGCACCGCTGGGTATTGTTGTGCTCTTAAACCGTAGACAACTAAAAGCGGAACCCTTCTGGCAGCAGGACATAGCAGCGGCTGTTCAGAACATGATGTTGCAAGCGGTGGACCTGGGATTGGGCACTGTCTGGATGGGTATTGCACCAGTTGAGCATAATATGGCTAGGGTAAAAGAAATGTGCCAGCTGCCGGAGGATGTTGAAGCCTTTGGTTTGTTCGCCGTTGGCTACTCTGACAGAAACCGGTTTAAAGATCGTTTTGATTCTTCAAGAGTTCACTGGGAAACTTACTAGCGTTGAATTCCATGAAGGAGTTCAGGAGGTCTGCTAGAGGCTGAAAAACCCCATGCAATCGCAATGGTAGTCATCGGATAATATTAGATATTTGCGTATACTAAATGGTTGATTAATGCCCTGAAGGGTAAATAATCTAATACAAATAAAATAGGATGTGGCACGGAAGCGATGAATATGTGGGTGTAAATGGATGCTTGCCCACATAATGAGCTGGTAGCGTAACCGATCTTTGAGATCGGTTTTTTACGTTTAAAGGATGAATTGGAGGTCATAACAGTGGGTAGAAGTGGTGGTTCCGGTGGTAGAAGCAATGGTGGTTCCTTTGGTGGAAGCCGCAGCAGCGGCGGACGAAGCGGAGGTCTTTTCGGCGGAAGTAGTGGTCGCAGCGGTGGTCAAAGCGGTGGTCTTTTTGGTGGACTCACAGGAGGAGGTTCTTTTGGAGGTGCCGGGAACAGCGGCGGCCTCTTTGGGAAACGAAAAAGAAGTGGCGGTCTCTTTGGCAACTTTCCGAACAGCGGACGGAATCCCGGCCGATTCGGCGGGGGCGGCTTTTCAGGCGGGGGAAGATCTGGCGGTTCCGGATGTGGTTGCGGCTCACTGATTGTACTCCTGATTGTCATTGCCATTGTGGCAGTGCTGATAATGTCTGGCATGTTTTCAATGTTCAGCGGACCTAACAATGCCAACGACTCCACCACTGTAACCGCATCCACCATCAAGCGTGAACCACTTCCAGCAGGCTCAGTGAATGAAACCAGCTATTTCACTGACGAACTGGGTTGGATTAACAATCAGACCCAGTTGACTGCAGGATTAAAAAACTTTTATCAGCAAACAGGTGTACAGCCTCATTTGTATATCACAGACAACGTTAATGGCTCACATTCACCTTCAACCACCGATCTCGATCTTTTTGCCAACAACCTGTATGACCAACTATTTACTGATGAAGCGCATTTGTTGCTGGTTTTCTTTGAATACAACGAATCCTATATGACACGTTATGTAGCCGGTACACAGGCAAAAACAGTCATTGATTCGGAAGCCGCCGACATTCTGCTTGATTATTTTGACCGATATTATTATGACGACAGTTTGTCGGACGAGGTCTATTTCAGTAAGGCTTTCAATGATGCAGCAGACCGCATTATGAACGTAGAGCGTTCTCCCTGGATACCTGTGCTTGTGGTCATAGGCCTTGCATCACTGGCACTCATCCTGTTTGTCTGGTGGCGCAATATGAAGAAGCAGAAAAACCTGGAGGCGGAGCAGCGGGAGGAAATGCTGAACACACCGCTGGAAAAATACGAAGACATAGAAATGGAGAAGCTGGAGAAAAGATATGAAGAACCTGACGATGATCCAGATCAATAAACGTCTTTAAATAAACGTATTAACATGAAGCATTCTGTCCATATACGGACAGTGCGATAATATGAATGAGGAGGAAATAAAATGGCTATATTGGAACGATTCAGCGACATCATTAAGGCGAACATTAACGTGGTCCTAGACAAAATGGAGGACCCGGCCAAGATGATTGATCAGTATTTGAACGACATGATGGAAGACATGGCCGAAGTTAAGCGCAGTACCGCCGGTGTGATCGCAGAAGAAAAACGCACCAAACGGTTAGTGGAAGAAAACGAGGCAGCGGTGGCCAAGTACGAAACTTTTGCCAGAAAAGCAGTTGAGTCAGGTAATGAAGGGGATGCCCGCACATTCATCACCAAAAAGCAGGAGCTTGAAAACGTAGGTGCAGGATTGATGACAGCGTATGCTGCCGCCCATGAAAATGCGTTGAAAATGCGCCAGATGCACGATAAACTGGCATCGGATATTGAACAGCTGAAAGCACGTCGCTCGATGATTAAAGCAAAAGTTGATGTTGCGAAAACACAGGAAAAAATGAATGAAGTTGGGTCTGCCATGGCAAAATCCGAGGGAGCAGCCAATGCTTTTAACCGTATGGAGGAAAAAGCAAGCAGGATGCTGGATGAGGCAAACGCCATGGCCGAACTCAATATGGAACCCATTGATGATGCAAAGGCACTGGAGGAGAAGTACGCTTCACAGGGTACTGCTTCTGTTGATGATGAACTTGCCAAGATTAAAGAAGAATTGGGCAAGTAAATTTATTGGACTACAACATAGTCTGATTGCATCAAAAAAGAGATTTAACCCTCCCTGTGGAATATCACATGAGGGTTGATTCTTGTGATGATAAAAGGATATTGAAAAACATGTATACAGCTCTGGCATGTGCGGGGGCTGTTGTGTTTTTACCAGTAATGAATTAAATTGGCTTAACATGGAACAAATTGGATATAAATGACTGAATATGATTGACGTTAAGCGTTAATATGATATTATTTTCTTTAGGGAGGTGAATCATGCTGCAACAAGAGCGATATGAAAAAATCCTGTCTCAGGTACAGGCCAAAGGGGCTGTCAGGGTGGCTGCTCTGGCAAAAGCCTTGGAAATCAGCGAATCCACCATCCGAAGAGATATCATCGAGCTGGATCATATGGGAAAGCTTAGAAAAGTCTTTGGTGGAGCTGTTTCCTGCGATACCTACTTAACATCCAATGAAACAGATGTGAAAACAAGGGCAGCTTTCAGTGTCCTTGAAAAAGATTCCATTGCCAGGTACGCTGCTAATTTGATTGAAGACAACGACTTCGTGTTTATAGACGCCGGCACTACCACAGACAAACTCATCGATTTTTTGCCGGCCAGCAAGGCTACCCTTGTTACCAACGGTCTGGATCATGCCCTTACCTTAACCCGTAGAGGACATAAGGTGTATTTACTGGGGGGCAGGGTGAACGCCACCACAGAAGCTGCCACCGGCGTTGAAGCCGTTACAAGTCTGGGAAAGTACAATTTTACCAAGTGTTTTTTAGGAACCAACGGCATCGACCTGGAACATGGTTTTACCACACCCAATGTGGAAGAAGCCATGGTGAAAACCCACGCTGCACAGCGTTCCTCAATGGTTTATGTGCTGGCGGACAGCAAGAAATTTGACACAGTTGCCCCTGTAACTTTTCTGGGTATCAATCAAGCGTGGATCATTACTGACAAACTGGAGAATTTGGAGTACAGGAACCACACGAAAATCATCGAAACAGAGTAATTCAAACAGCACAGCATGCCTGCCTCGCATCACAGATTAACCTCGCAGGCAATTAACCATAACAAGTTAGTAGATTTATAACTGAAGGTATTAGAAAAACTTAGGAGGTATACGATGAAAATGAAAGTGGCAATTAATGGATTCGGAAGAATTGGACGTCTCGCATTCCGGCAGATTTTTGGGAATAACGATTATGAAGTGGTGGCCATCAATGATTTAAGTCAACCGGATATGCTGGCATACCTGTTAAAATACGACAGTGTACAAAAAGCCTATGCCGGCCATACTGTTGACAACACTGAGCATTCTATTATTGTGGATGGCAAGGAAATAGAAATCTTTAAAGAGCCAGACCCATCAAAACTTCCCTGGGAAAAACTGGACGTGGATGTAGTCCTGGAATGTACCGGGTTCTTTACTTCAAAGAAAAAATCCCAGGCACACATTGATGCAGGTGCTAAGAAAGTATTGATATCTGCCCCCGCCGGTGATGACTTACCCACCATTGTGTACGGCGTCAATCATAATATTCTAACCAATGATGATACCATCGTATCCGGAGCTTCCTGCACAACCAACTGCCTGGCTCCCATGGCCAAGGCACTGCATGAATACCGGGAACTTCGCACCGGATTTATGACGACCATTCACGCCTATACCGGTGACCAGATGCTGCTGGACGGACCTCACAAAAAAAACGACTTTCGCCGTGCACGGGCCGGTGCCATTAACATTGTTCCCAACAGCACAGGAGCGGCAAAAGCCATTGGCCTGGTCATTCCCGAGCTGGACGGCAGGCTCATGGGCAATGCCCAGCGAGTGCCGGTGCCCTCCGGATCCATCACCATTTTAAATGCAGTGCTGAAAGACGATTCAGAAACCGTCACCCTGGAAGGCCTTCATGAAGCCATGAGAGAGGCTTCCAGCGAAACATTTGGTTACACCGAAGAAAAACTGGTTTCAAGTGACATCATTGGTATGACCTATGGTTCCCTGTTCGACGCTACCCAGACATTAGTGGCACGAAGCGGAACCGGCGTGTTCCAGGTGCAGGTTGCGGCCTGGTATGACAACGAAATGAGTTACGTGGCCCAGCTTGTGCGTACCTTAAAGCATATGGGCAGTTTAGCCTAATAGCTTAGCCCAAAAAAGAGGCGCTGACCTGCTACTTAAAGTCAAGTCTTAAAAAGCATATTTTTGAGTAAGAAATAGAAATCAGCAAGAAACTGAATCCATGCACCACAAAAAAACCAAAACCAAACCTGATTTTGAAAGAAGCATCGTGTTAAGAAATATTA
>JAGXHW010000025.1 GCA_024635995.1 Clostridiaceae bacterium | reverse complement strand
GGCGTAGGTTGTACCGCCAATGGTTTTAGTCATGCGGTAGTGTACATGGCCAAAGACAGCATAGCGCACCTGGTACTGCTGAACCAGTGAACCATATACCTTGCTGCCCAGAAAGGCATTTAAATATTGCCACATGGCATTGGGATCTTGTACCGTAAAAGCTGGGTGTGGCACCACATGTGTCATCAAAATCAACTTATGATGTTGCCACCTTTTCAGTTGTGCCTCGAGTTTATCCAGGAAATACTGGTGCATCTCAAGGGCGGGCCGATCCCAAATGGCTTTTATCTTATCTTGCCAAACCCTGTCTTCATACTGCATATTATCAAAGGCTTTCCTGGTGATCCCTTCACCACCAAAGGAATAGTCATACCATCCCACATCCCCCACCAACACCCAACCATTTGGTAACTCAACAGGTCCATTTGCCAGATTGCCTTTAAATGCCATCAATTCATGGTATATGTCCCAGGCATTTTTATGGGGGTGAACTTCGTTCCAGAGATCATGATTGCCGGGGACATAGTAGCAGGAAACCCCCGACTCTCTTTCAATTTTATCTAACACAGCCAGTGTTTTACGGTAATCGTTGGAAACATCTCCTGCTATGAGTACAACGGCTACACCGCTGTTGCCTATGAGCTCTACCAGTGTCTCAACGACAGGTTTTCCGGCACTTTCATTCACATCCACATGAAGGTCTGAAATGACTCCCACCTGCAGGCCTATCTTCATCTCATCCGCATCCTTCTTTTTCAATTTTCATTTGTATAGATGACAACTGGCAGCGTGTTCCACTCTTATGTCTCTAAAAACCGGCTCTACTGACCGACAGATGTCCATGACATAGGGGCACCTGGGATGAAAGGCACACCCTTTCGGCGGATTGGCGGGGTTTGGCACATCGCCCTTTAGCACAATCCGTTCCCTGTTTGGATTTTCCGCATCTGCGGGAATCGCCGAAATCAGCGACTTGGTGTAAGGATGCAGTGGTCTGGAGTACACATCCTCTACCGGTGCCAGTTCTACAATTTTTCCCAGGTACATAACAGCTACCCTGTCGCTCATATAATAGACCACGTTCAAATCATGGGAAATAAAAAAATAGGTTAAGTCGAATTGTTTTTGAAGACGCTGCATCAGGTTTAAAATCTGCGACTGTACAGATACGTCCAGGGCTGACACAGGTTCATCACAAATCACAAACTTTGGGTTCAGCATTAATGCCCTGGCAATGCCGATTCGCTGACGTTGCCCTCCGCTGAGCTCATGAGGAAAACGGTGGTAGATTTCTGGTTCAAACCCGACGACTTCCAGCATCTCCATCACCCGTTTTCTCTGTTCCTGTTTACTCCCCTGCCGATGAATCACAAGCGGTTCTGTCAGGGTCCATCCCACTTTTTTCCGAGGGTTTAGCGATGAAAAAGGGTCTTGAAAAATAATCTGCATATCCATTCTCCGCTGCCTTGCCAAACTGCCTTTGGCTTCCGACACGTCTTTGCCTTCAAAAAAAATGTTGCCTGAAGTGGTGGGGATCAGGCCATTGAGCATAAACCCAGTGGTTGTTTTACCGCAACCACTTTCACCTACCAACCCAAATGTTTCGCCTTCCTCCACCGTAAAACTGACGCCATCCACTGCTTTCACAACCTTAGCAGGTTCAAAGAGCATTTTCCTGGGAAGAGGAAAATGCTTTTTTAAGTCTTTCACTTCCAATATAGGTTGATCACTCCTCACCAGGTGTTCCCCCTTTCTCAGCAACCAAATAGCATTTTACCAAGTGGTTCTCGCCAATATTGTACAGGGGTGGTGTTTTTTGTCGGCAGATCTCCATGGTATGTTCGCAGCGGTCTGCAAAGCGACAACCTTCTCTTCTTTCAGCCAGGTTAAGCACCCTGCCCGGTATGGCATACAATGTCTTACCTTTTTTACCCGGGTTCGGTATGGAATTCACCAAACCAATGGTGTACGGGTGCGCCATTTTTTCTAACAGGTCTTCCGCATTGATTATTTCAATGATATGGCCAGCGTACATCACCAGTACACGGTCACACAGTCCCCGAATAATACCGATGTCGTGGGAAATAAAAGCCACACTTGCGCCTGTTTCCTTGTTGATCTGTTTAATCAGGTCAAGAATCTGGGCCTGTATCGTTACATCCAGGGCCGTGGTGGGTTCATCTGCAATGAGTAGCTTTGGGTCGCACACCAATGCCATGGCAATCATGACACGTTGCCGCATGCCACAAGAAAGTTCGTGTGGATATTGGCTGTATATACGATCCGGTTGGGGCAGCCCCACCATTTCCATCATTTTTAACGTTTTTTGCCTGGCTTCTTCCTGTGACAGATTAGTATGTAACAAAACACTCTCACTGATCTGACGGCCTACGCGGTACACCGGGTTCAGCGATGTCATGGGTTCCTGAAAAATGATGGAGATATCATTGCCCCGGATGTGTTGCATTTGTTTTTCTGCGGCAGTGACCAGGTCATTGCCATCAAAAATAATACTGCCCTCAGTTATTTTACCTTCATCAGGCAGCAAACCCATGACACCCATAAAGGTGACACTTTTGCCGCATCCAGATTCTCCCACAATTCCCAGAATTTCACCTTCATCAATGTGAAAATTAAGTTTTTCAACAGCGGGCAGCAGCTGGTTTCCAATTTCAAAAGCGATTGTCAAATCACTTACCTGCAATAATTTTTTCATTGTATTCCTCAGTCTCCTTGCCAATACCCTGCATTATTTTTGTCTTCTTGGATCTCTTAGATCTCTGATGCCGTCCCCAAGAAGGTTGAAGCCCAATACAGACATAGTGATCATGATACCCGGTGCATAAGTGTACCACGGCGCTCGGGTCATATAACTCTGTGCTTCTCTCAACATGCTTCCCCAACTGGGATGCGGCGGTTGTATGCCTAACCCAAGGTAGCTTAAACCCGCTTCTGACAGAATGGCTGTGGCAAAACCCAGGGAAGAAGCAATGATAATGGGCGACATGGTGTTGGGAAGTATGTGCAGGAACATGATTCTCATGGGGCTGCTGCCCAAGGATCTTGCTGCTTTCACAAATTCAAATTCCTTGTATTGCATAAAACCACCTCGGGTAATACGTGCAAAGGTAGGTATGGCTCGGAGACCAATGGCAATCAGTGTGTTGGTAGTGGAAACACCAAAGACTGCAATGAACACGAGTGCCAGAAGAATAGTGGGAAAGGCCATGAGCACATCCACCATGCGCATGATCAGTTCATCCAACCAGCCTCCCACATAGCCGGCGATTGAACCCAGGATCACCCCAATGGACATGGCAAACAATATTGATACAGCCCCAACCATAAAGGCGGTTTGTGAGCCTTTCATGATACGGGACAACACATCCCGTCCAAAATTGTCCGTACCCATAAGGTAGGTGCTGCTGGGGGGAGAAAAGCGATCAGTGATCACCATTTCGTTCACATCATGAGGCAGGTAAAAGAAACTGATGGTCAGCATCAGCACCAGCATGGCCACAATCACTGCTCCTATGATCAGTGTTACATTTCGTTTCATGAATTTGATTGTCATACCGTCACCTACCTCAGCTTGATTCGGGGGTCAAGGAATTTATAAATGACATCCACGAGAAAATTAATCATAATAATGGCCACTGCTATGTACATCACCATTCCCTGCACCAGGTAAAAGTCGCGGTAGCTGATGGAGGATACCAGCAGCCTGCCGATGCCAGGCAAGGCAAATACCTGCTCAATCACAAGACTGCCTCCCAGTACACTGGCAATGATCATGCCCATCACCGTGATAACCGGGATCAATGAATTTTTCAGCACGTGCCGGTAAACTATGTTTTTTTTAGAAAGCCCTTTACTGTAGGCTGTGCGCACATAATCCAGTTTTAACTGCTCAATGACCGTGGTGCGTAAATAACGGACAATGGTGGCGATCACAGGAATGGCAATCGCCACCGCAGGTAAAAACAAAGATTTGATAGAGTCTATGGGGCTGTCACTCCAGGGGACATAGCCTCCAGCACGAAACCACTGGAGTCTGACACCAAAAATAAGTATCAGTATGATGCCCATCCAAAAGGAAGGAATGGCCATGCCCAGCTGGGTGACTATGGAAATCACATAATCACTCCATTTTCCGTGGGATCTGGCAGCAATCACGCCCAATGGTATGGCAATAGCCACCGCCATGACCAGCGCCATAATAGACAATAACAGTGTCACCGGCAGCCTGCTTTTAATCAGACTGGTAACTGGCATGGAAAACCGCAGCGATTGGCCTGCATCGCCCTTCAATATGCCCCGTCCCCAGTCAGCGTAACGGTTAATCAAAGGTTGGTCTGTTCCCAGTTGAGCCCGCAGTGCAGCTAGCTGCGCTTCGTCGGCGTCCATTCCCAGGATGGTTAAAGCCGGGTCACCCGGTATAATCTGAAACAGGACAAACACAATCATTGAAACCACTACCAGGGTAACGATCAACGAGATGAAACGCCTTGCAAAATAAAGCATTTTTATCCCCACCTCATCATAATAAGCCACATAGGGAAAGGTTCACCCCAACCCCATCAGTGCAGCAGGTGCAGACGTATTTCCTGCGATGGTGAAGGAGTGAACCTCTCATATTCATTGCGTCATTATTGATAGCATTCTCTGTTTTATTCGAAGTAGACAGTAGACATGTCCTGTGCATACATTGGGTACAGTACATAGCCACTGATGTTCTCTTTCATGGCGATGCTAAACTCAGGATCCATGATGTAGACTGCCGGGGCATTTTCCGTGATGATTTCCTGAACTCGTTTGTACATTTCAACGGCAGCTTCATCATCCAGCTCCTGTGCTGCAGCGGCCATTAGTTCATCCACTTCTGCATTTTCAAAATTGAAGAAGTTGGTACGGTCTGTTGAAATGTATTTGTTCAGCACCTTATAGGCATCAAGCTTTCCGGTAAAGGCGATGATAGTTGCCTGATACTCACGTCCCTGGTAAACTCTTTCCAGCCATACACCCCACTCAACCAATTCGATTTCAACATCAATACCAACATTGGCAAGTTGCTGGAAAATAACCTGTCCTGTGTCCACGTGGAACTGGTAGTTTGAAGGAATAGTAATGGTTAGGTCAAATCCGTCAGGATAACCTGCTTCTGTTAGCAATTCAATGGCTTTGTCAGGGTCGTAATCATAGGTGTTTTCCAGGCCTTCTTTGTAATATTTAGCCATCACCGGACTCATGTTGGATCCCAGTTTTCTGCCATACCCAAAAGCCACAGCCTCGATGATTTCATCCACGTCAACGGCATAATTGACAGCCTGTCGCACCCTGATATCATCAAAAGGTTCCACGTTATTGTTCATGGGCATTAACTGCACCATGTTACTTGAGCCCTCAATTGTCTTGAAGCCTTCTCCCAATTCTGCCACTCTGTCAATAGGCAGCCGTGGAAACATGTCAATTTCCCCCAACTGCAGGCTCAGCAAAGCCGCTTCACGATCTGGTATAATACGAAATTCCACCTGGTCCAGGTGGGGAACCCCCTCCTGCCAGTAATCTTCAAACTTCTCAATGACCACCCGCTGTTCCGGCAGGTATTCTGCAAACTTAAAAGGACCTGTGCCAATGGGGAAAGTGTTGAAATTTTCCTCATTGGTCTTCGGAACAATTTTTGCGTAGTACAGGTTGGATAAAAATGCAGAATCCCGTTGGTTAAGTGTGAACACGATGGTGGAGTCGTCAGGGGTTTCCACAGAAGCCACATTGGCCAGTTCACTTCTAAGGGGTGTTCCTGTCTCGGTTCCCATGATCCTGTCCATGGTGTATTTCACATCTTCTATGGTTACTGGTTCACCGTTATGAAATTTGATACCTTCTCTCAAGGTGAAGGTATAGGTCAGTCCGTCATCGGAGATGTCATAGCTCTCTGCCACTGCAGGATAAACGGCACCTGTTGAATCGGGGTGCATCAATCCTTCAAAGATATTGAACAAAATCTCTTCAGTACCTGAAGCAGCTGCCAGGTGAGGGTCCAGGTAATCGATGTCCTGTTCAACTACCATCACAATGTTTCCGCCATCCTGGGAGACCGGTTCTTCTGCAACTGGTGTTTGGCTATTATCAGGTGTTTCTATTTCTGCTGGTTCACTTGGTGAGCCTCCGCAGCCGGCCAATGCCAGGGTCATGAGTAACGCAATGATTAGTACCACCGATATTTTTTTATCCAATGCTAATCCACTCCTTCATCCATTATGATGTAAACAGTTGAGCCCTAAACTTATATTCCATTCCCTGTTGCACCTCCATCATACCATAATAACTGGTGTCCCCCAACGGGTTTAGAAGAGACAAATGTAAATTTTTGGTAAAATCAGACCCTCTTTTCATGCTTTCTCCCTTCGGAAAGCTCCGGGAACTGGTACCGCCTCTTCTTCAGGTAATTTCTCACTTCAGTTACATCGCTGATGACCCTGCAATTCTTCAGTTCTTCGATCCCCAGTCGTCCAAACCGGTTAATAATCAGATAATCCACGCCAACTTTCTCACTGCCCACACCATCGTCATAATAATTATCACCAATGTACAGGCATTCTTCCGGCAACACACCTGCCTGTTCGAAGGCCAGCCTAAATATCATGGAATCAGGTTTTGACACTCCCACTTCAGAGGAAATGATGATGTCGTCAAAATATCCGGAGAGTCCATTTTCTTCCAGTATGTTTCTGGCTGTGTGGTCCCAGTTGGAAATGACTCCCAGGCGGTAGCCATCCTTCCGTAGGTTTTGTAGCAGTCCTTCCACATGAGGAAAGGCCCTCCAATACCGCGGTGTTGTCTCCTGCATTTCTGCCCAACGCATCTCCAGTTCTGACACATCTGCCACGATGCCCATCTGATAATTTAAAGCTCCCAGATACCAGGGCATAACCACCTCACGCCTGGCACCAAGTGCTCCTGGAAATTCTCTCATAAAATACTTGTCCATCATATGAAAGTGTTTTTTCAACTCATCAATGGTTATATGAAAACCAGCTTCTGCCAGGGTTTTTTGATACGTGGTTTCCCGTTTGAGATAAAGCAGCGTATACCCCAGGTCGAACCATATATACGAGATTGTCATCTCTTCTCTCCTCCTCCGGGTAATGCCTATGTCTCTCACATTAGTCTCAATGGTTTATCAATCCTTCTATGATTTTTCGCCCTGGCAATAAATCCTCAGGTGCAAGCAGTTCCAGGATCAATTCTCCTTCAAATGAAACTGCCTTTAATTTTTCTATGATTTCCTGCATGTTCACAGTTCCTTCTCCTATCCCCAAATGCTCATCCATATGACCTTTGTTATCGCTGAGGTGTAACCCCTGCAACGCTGATGGCATAAGGTGAATAAACTGGTTAACAGCAGTATTGCTCACCATGTTGGCATGCCCAACGTCCAGCAAAAAACCCAGTTTACCGTCAAAAGCCTTTATGAATTTGCTGCATTCTTCCGGTGTAATCGCTGCCAGTCCATCCACCACTGGGTCATTTTCCAACAATAGGATAATGCCATGACTGTCTGCCACTGCCAGCAGCCTTTTAATGATTTCCACTGCCTGTGAAAAACCCTTCTCCGGATCAAAAAGACCCATACGCGGCCTGCCACCCACATGAAAAACGATGCGCCTGCATCCAATTTCCCGGGCAAGAAGAATCGTCTGCATCAGCTGTCGTTCTGCTTCAGCCCTCATGGCCCGGTTGGGGCTCATAAAGTTAACATCTGAAACAGGGGCATGTATCAACCATTCCACGCCAAAGTCACGTGACAGGTTTTTCAGGGTTTCTATATGTCCACCTTTCAGCAGATCATCAGGGTGGGCATGAGGTTCTTCACAAAGCAATTCAATCAAATGAAACCCCTGTTTCACCAAATTTTCAGTGGCTTCAGCGGCATTCATCTGGTAGTATGACAAAGTTGATACTCCTATGCGCATTCAATGTCCTCCTCAGAGTTCTTCGTTACAAGTTCATTTCGTATTGCGATATATTGTTCTGTCTAACACGATTATAGCACAGCCGAATCTGAATCAACAACATTGTTTTGTGTTATTTTAGAGAATTCTAAATTCTCCTCATAAAAAAACCGTTTCTGAAAATTGTCTCAGAAACGGTTTTTTATTATAGCTGCATTTTCTAATTTACTCAGAACATGTAGAATTTAAATGTGATATTACTCCACAGTCAGGTTTATGTCTTTTTTGTTCTCGAAAGAAGCTTTTATGGCTGCAATGATATCTCCGTGAGAATCGTTCAGGCTCATTGTGGCAGAGGAAGTGACATCAGCTAGCATGGCTTTATCCTCATCACTGAGGGCATCATATTTCGCTTTGTCTTCCGCGTCTTCCGAACCATCCTTCAACGCTCTTCCATTTCTGTCTGAAGTGTATTTGGCAAACCATTCTTCAATTTCATCCACGGTCATGCCAATAAAGACTTCCTGGTAACCATCCATTTGCTCCACCCATGTTTTTCCATTGCCCATCACATAGGATTCACCTCTTTGCCTTTTTGTCTCCCATCCATCGATTTCTGCAAAGAAGTTTTCTTCAGTGTCAGAGGTTTTTCCATCCACTACTTCATCATGGTTTTCATCCCAATTATAGCCACCCTGGCCTGGGAATCCACTGAAATGTGGCATGCCTTCGCCGTCATAGTTGGGTGTTGCAATCTCCAATTGGTCCACATGAAGCGCAACCAGTTTTCCATCGTCATCGAACAATGAGTTGGCAATTACCTGGTTGATACTCCATACCTGTACTTCTTCATTGTCAGCTCCAGGTCCTTTTCGGCCCATGTTGACAACACCAAGTCCATACGTTGAAGCTGCCTCAATATCAAGGGGCATTCTGTTTTCATAGGCGAGTTTAATGGCTGCAATGATATCGCCATGGGAATCATTCAGGCTCATTGTGGCAGAAGAAGTGACGTCGGCCAACATAGCCTTCTCATCATCACTGAGGGCGTCGTATTTTGCCTTGTCTTCCGCATCTTCAGAACCATCTTTTAAAGCTCTGCCGTTTCTGTCGGAGGTATATTTGGCAAACCATTCTTCAACTTCATCCACCGTCATGCCCACAAAGGTTTCCTGATAACCATCCATTTGCTCCACCCATGTTTTTCCGTTTCCCAGGACATAGGATTCGCCTCGGTCCCTTTTTGTTTCCCATCCATCGATTTCTGCAAAGAAATTTTCCTCTGTGTCAGTGGTTTTTCCGTCTACCACTTCATCGTGGTTTTCATCCCAATTGTAGCCGCCCTGGCCTGGAAATCCACTGAAGTGGGGCATGCCTTCGCCGTCATAATTGGGTGTAGCAATTTCCAATTGATCTACGTTCATTTCAAGAATTCTTCCTTCACCGTCAAAGAGTACGCTGGCAAGCACCTGGTTGATGCTCCACACCTGCACTTCTTCGTTGTCAGCTCCCGGACCTTTTCGACCCATATTGGCAACACCAAAGCCAAGATAAACATCAGAAGCCACCATCTGTGATGGGTCGACTTCCTCTTCAGCCACAGGCGCAGGATACATAGCAGGATCCATGGCATTGTTGACTGCATAGATAATTGCTTCGCTTGTATAGGTAGCGCCTGCCACCACGTCCACTTCCGTTGAGTTTGCTTCTACAATTGCTGCAGGCATACCTTCAATGGCAGGGTCACTAATCCCAGACGTTTCACTGTGAGAAACCACTTCGACTGCTGTGATAGTGTCTCCTTCCATGGTCACCTCAACCATCAGGTCGCCACCAAAACCTTCGCCAACACCTTCCAATGTAACCATTTCAACTTCTTCTTCACCTGATGGTTCTTCAGCAGGTGCTGGAGAACATGCTGCAAGACTTAGGATCATTGAAAATACCAACAGCAGAACCAACATTTTTTTCAAAATACTCATCTCCTCATTGTGTTTTTATTTTAACGTTATTACATTAACAAATATATCATAGTCTATAAATTTATTCAATGTTCCAAATGTTAACCATAAAATAAACATATTAATCGTTCAAATAGTGTACGTGATTACTGGTACTTTCCCAGTCTATCAATTATTTATTTTGTCGATTTCCTTTGTTAGCGGATTGCCTAGAATTGTTATGTAAAGTGTTGGAAGAAGTGTTTGATTGGAATATTTGTTTTTAGAATCTCTTTTGTTTACTATAAGCAAAAACAGCACGGTTTAAACGTGCTGCCAGTATCGTCCATCAGATTATTCAATTCTAAAGTTGAAAACTTCCCAGTTCGGCAGATATTTTTTTAGCTGTTTCAGCAACCTTTTCGGTGTACTGCAGTGTTTTCTGTCCTTCTTCAAACCGGTACTTGGGAACAGCGATGCTGATGGCAGCCATCACTTCACCTCTGTAATTACGAATGGGCGCTGCCACACAGATCAATCCTTCCACATATTCCTCGTCGTCCAGGCTGTACCCCCTCTTTCTGATGAGTTCCAGCTGCTCCTGTATCGATTGCACAGTGGTCAGGGTTTTTGGTGTGAGGGCAATCATCGTCTCCAATCGAAGAATCTGTAAGACCTCCGCTTCCGGCATCTGGGCCAGAATGGCTTTGCCCAACCCTGTACAGTACATAGGCAGCCGCTTTCCGATGGCCAGGTCTACTTTAATGGTAGCACTGCTTTCTATCTTATCAATGTAAATGATATCTTTCCCATCCCTTACGGCCAGGTTTACCGTCTCCTTTGTAACGGTGGCAAGGGATTCTAAATAAGGCTGGCACTGACGTCTGAACCCAAGTCGGTCAACCACCTGGTTTCCCATTTCAAACATTTTAATACCGGCACGGTATTTCTGGTTCTCAGTATTTTGCTGTACATACTCTTTTACTTTCAGTGTACTGAGCAATCTGTGAATGGTGCTTTTATCCCAGCCCAAGTGTTCATTTAGTTCACCTATACTGAGTTCTCCATTCTGTGCCAATACCTCCAAGAGGACCAGCGCTTTTAAGACAGATTTAACCAGATTTGAACGCTCACCCATCGATTTTCCCCCTTGCCACATTCTACTTGTTATTTCAAGCCCCAAGATCAACTTGTTGACAAGATAATATCGCAGCTTATGCCTTCCAAATCGACGTTTTTGGTAATGAGATTTGTGCCAGTTCAATACTACGTTAATCCAATGTCCCGGCGGAAGGTTTTTCCCTTGAATTTGATTACTTCAACTCCCGCGTAGGCTTTTTCCCGTGCTTCATCAACGGTTTCCCCCATGGCCGTCACATTGAGTACCCGGCCGCCCCCGGTAAACAATCGATCTCCTTCTTTTCTTGTACCGGCATGAAACACCATGACATCATCCGGCACATTTGACAATCCGGTGATCTCATATCCGGTTTCGTATGCCTCTGGGTATCCATCGGATGCCAGTACCACACACACGGCTGCTTCATCATGCCATTCCAGGTGCAGCTTAAAAAGGTTGCGGTTCAACATCTGATTAAACACCACACACAGGTCTGTTTTTAGCCTGGGCATCACTACCTGGGTTTCCGGATCACCCAGTCGCACATTGTATTCGAGGAGCTTAGGCCCATCTTTGGTGATCATTAACCCCAGGAACAGGATCCCCCGGTAATCCATCCCTTCCTGTCTGATCCCCCTAAGTGTGGGAATGAGAATTTTTTCCTTTACCCTTCGTGCAACCTGATTGGTGTATACCCTGTTTGGCGAATAAGTACCCATTCCACCAGTGTTGAGACCTGTGTCATGGTCCCCAATACGTTTATGGTCCTGAGAACTGGCCATGGGCAGGATGGTTTCACCATCAACGAAACACAGCACCGAAGTTTCAATCCCTGTCAGAAATTCTTCGATGACCAGATGACTACCTGCTTCTCCAAAAACCTGGTCAACCAGGATCTCTTCTACGGCTTTTTCAGCTTCTTCTTCCGTATGACAAATAAGCACACCCTTCCCGGCAGCCAGACCATCTGCCTTGATCACCACCGGCAGTGAAAATGTCTGTAGCAGAGCAAGGGCTTCTTTCTGGTCATAGGCTTTCTCATACCTTGCTGTGGGAATACCATATTTCATCATAAAATCCTTGGCAAATGACTTGCTGCCCTCCAATTTTGCGGCATGCCGGTCAGGTCCAACAATTTGAAGCCCCACCTGACGAAACTCATCCACAATGCCCATGGTCAGGGGCACCTCAGGCCCCACAACCGTTAGATCGATCTGCTTATCAAGGGCAAAATCACGTAGTTTAATGATTTCATCAGCCTGAATGGGTACACAATCGGCCAATTGCCCCATGCCCGGGTTTCCCGGAGCACAATAGATACGTCCACTGGTAGAACATTGGCGAAGCTTCCATGCCAACGCATGTTCACGACCTCCGCTGCCAATGAGTAAGATTTTCATGCCATACACTCCCGTCTATACATTCATATTGATATCCCGGAGGGTTCAGTGCTTAAAATGCCTGATGCCGGTAAACACCATGGCAATGCCATGGCCATCGCAGGCATCAATAGAATCCTGGTCTTTTTGGGAACCTCCCGGTTGAATAATGGCTTTTATACCAGCTTTTACCGCCTCATCCACACAATCGCTGAAAGGAAAAAAGGCGTCTGAGGCCAGTACGCTTCCTTTTGTGTCGTGAATGGAATTGGTCAGTGCATTTTGCAGGGCCCAGATCCGACTGGACTGACCAGGACCTATTGCCAGGGTTTTTGCGTCTTTCGCCACCACGACACCATTTGATTTCACATGTTTAACCACTTTCCAGGCAAAGAGTAAGTCTCTTCGCATTTCTTTTGAAAGACCTGCTTTTGTTTTTAATACAAGAGGCTGGGTCAGTACATCATCCGCATCCTGAAGCAGAACCCCGCCGGATACCTTCTTTAGGTCTTTGGTTGGTGTACCTTTTTTATTGATGTTAGCTATTTCCAGCAGCCGGATGTTGGGCTTTTTGCTAAAAATCTCCAGGGCTTCCCGTGAGAAAGACGGCGCAAGCACCACTTCTAAAAAGATAGATGCCATTTTTTCGGCTGTTTCTTCTGTCACTTCACGGTTTAGAGCCACGATGCCTCCGAAAATGGATTGACGGTCAGCGTCAAAAGCTTTCTCATAGGCCGTGTCAATATCATCTGCTGCACCAACACCACAGGGGTTTGTATGTTTCACAGCCACAGCAGTGGGTTCGTCGAATTCTTTCAACAGTGCCAATGCACCACTGGCATCGTTGATGTTGTTAAAGGACAGGGCTTTTCCCTGCAATTGTTTGGCAGATGCCAGGGTTCCCTTCAATCCATCTGTCTCTTGATAAAAAGCAGCCTGTTGATGTGGGTTTTCCCCATAACGCAGGTCTTGCACTTTATCAAAGGTCAGGGTCAGTTGATCGGGAAACGCCGGCATCTCTGGTGCATGACCCAAATACCCAGCAATCAGGGTGTCATAATAACTGGTTAACTGAAATACTTTGGCTGCCAGTTTTTTTCGTGTCGCCAGGGTGGTGTCACCCTTTACTTTTATCTCCTGTAATACCTGCTTATAGTCAGCTGGGTCTGTCACCACTGTCACTGATTCATGGTTTTTAGCCGCCGATCTGAGCATCGCTGGCCCGCCGATGTCGATTTGTTCGATGACATCCTCATAAAGAGCCCCGTCACGCAACATGGTTTCCTTAAAAGGATACAGGTTTATCACCACAAGGTCAATGGTTTTTATGGAAAGATCTTCAAGGGTTTTCATATGCCTTTCATCCTGACGCCTGGCCAATAACCCGCCATGTACCACAGGGTGCAGCGTTTTAACCCGCCCGTCCAGACACTCAGGAAAACCGGTGATGTCTGATACCTCTTTCACCGGGATTCCGGCAGCGGCCAGCTTGTGGGCTGTACCGCCGGTTGAAATGAGTTCAACACCCATCTGGTGTAGTTCCCTTGCCAGCGATTCTATTCCCTGTTTATCTGAAACACTGATTAGCGCCCGTTTAATCATTGATGATCCCCCTCATTTGTTATGATCGTTCGTCCATGACAAACCTTGATTCTTCCTGCTGCAAAAATAGCCACTGCCCGGGGCAGCAGCCTATGTTCCAGCTTCAATACCTTTTTTTGTATCTCCGCAGGCCCATCATCATCTTCCAGCCTTAGGGCTTCCTGCAGGATAATGGGACCGCCGTCCATCTCATCGTTGACAAAATGCACTGTGGCTCCCGTTATCTTCACCCCCCGTTTCCATACGCCTTCGTGCACCCTCATACCGTACCAGCCAGGGCCGGCAAAAGCAGGAATCAGGGAGGGGTGAATGTTGATGATGCTGTTCTCGTATGCCTTCAACACCTCATCAGGCACATTCTTAAGGTATCCTGCCAGCACAACCAAGTCTGTGTTCAATTCTTGCAGCCACTCCAGCATCTCTGAAGCATCAGCTTTCCCGGACAGCACACGGCAGGGAATGCCATGCCGCTGTGCCCGTACCAATCCATAGGCTTCCGCCTTGTTGGAAATCACCTGTACCACCCTGACGGGCAGTTCTTCTTCCTTAATCGCAGTGAGAAGCGCTTCCAGGTTAGTGCCGCCTCCAGAAATGAGTACAGACATGTTTATGGGTTGCATAAGCTCACCTGCCCAGATCCCTGCGTCACATTCCCGATTATCCAGGCTTTTTCACCCAGATTTTCCAGCGTGTCCATCACTAAAGACACCTGTGAAGGGTCCATGGCCATGACCATTCCTATGCCCATGTTGAATGTACCGAAAAGGTCTTCTTCTTCCAATTGACCTGCTTCCTTTAACAGATTGAAAATCTGCGGCACCTCCCAACTGCCAAGGTGAATTTCTGCCTGGCAGTTTTCCGGTAAGATCCGGGGAATATTTTCGTAAAAGCCGCCTCCGGTGATGTGGGCCAATCCCTTTATCTGGTATTTCTCCAGCAGGGTAAGCACGGGTTTCACATAGATTTTTGTCGCTGTCATGAGCACCTTGCCCAAAGGCTCATCAAAACCGGGCAGTGTTTCCTCCAGCGATAATTCCTTTTCTTCCAGCAATAACCGCCGTACCAAAGAAAATCCGTTACTGTGGATACCGGAAGAGGACAAGCCGATGAGTACATCACCCTGTCGAATGGCATCTCCAGTGATCATTTTACGTCGGTCAACGATGCCCACAGCAAACCCAGCCAGGTCGTATTCACCGTCACTATAAAAGCCCGGCATTTCCGCCGTTTCGCCACCCACTAAGGCACAACCTGCATCCAAACACCCGTCAGCCACCCCCGTCACTATCTCTGCAGCCTTTTCGGCCTGAAGCTTTCCTGTGGCCAGGTAATCCAGAAAAAACAAAGGGGTTGCACCATGGCAGAGGATGTCATTGACGCACATGGCAACACAGTCACGGCCAATGGTGTCATGGCGGTCCATTAAAAAAGCCAGTTTTAATTTTGTGCCCACGCCATCAGTGCCGGACACCATCACAGGCTCTTCCATGCCTGCCAAATCCAGACGGAAAAGGGCCCCAAATGACCCAATTCCTTCTAAAACACCTGGGGTAAAGGTGCGGGCAACGGCTTTTTTCATTAGCTCCACCGTTCGTTGTCCTTCCGCCACATTAACGCCTGCGTCAGCATAGGTTATTTTACTCATAATGATCCTCCCCGTTTAAACGCTGGAACCTGGTGTCAGAACCATTACCATTTTTCTGAACCGGCACATCCATGGGGTACTCACCGTTAAAGCATGCCAGGCAAAAATTTGCCCGGGGTTTGTCCAGGGACGCCACCAATCCTTCAGGGCTTAAGTATCCCAGACTATTGGCACCGATGATCCGGCGAATCTGTTCAACACTTTTGATGGCGCCAATCAGCTGGTTACGGTCAGGGGTATCGATGCCAAAATAGCAGCTATGTGCCACCGGTGGCGAACTGACCCGCACATGCACTTCTGCTGCACCTGCCTGTTTCAATGTCTCTACAATTCGTTTACTGGTCGTGCCCCTGACAATGGAATCATCAATAAGTACCAGTTTTTTTCCTTTTATGTTTTGTTCCATGGGGCTCAGTTTCAGTTTCACTGCCAGTTCCCGAATGGCCTGGGTGGGCTGGATGAACGTACGCCCAATATACCTGTTTTTCATCAGCCCTTCACCATAGGGAATTCCGGAAGCTTCTGCGTAACCCAGGGCAACGGGTATGGAGGAGTCCGGCACTGCCATTACCATGTCTGCGTCTGCAGGATACTCTTTGGCCAGTATACGACCTGCCTCTTTTCTGGCCTGGTAAACCCCCACACCATCAATGACACTGTCTGGTCTGGCAAAATAAATATATTCGAAGATGCAAGACGCCCGTCGCTCTTTTTTTTCATAAAACGCTGACGTAACACCTTCGGCGGTGATGGTGACAATTTCTCCCGGTTCTACGTCCCTTACCATAGTGGCTCCCATAACATCAAAGGCACAGCTTTCCGATGACAGTACATAGCCTTTTTCCGTTTTCCCCAGGCACAGAGGACGCAGACCCAAGGGGTCTCTTACACCAATCAAATGCTCTTCATCTATGATCACCAGGGCATAAGCCCCTTTGATCAGGTCCATGGTGCGCCTGATGGCCGCATCAATGCCTTCGTTGCTGTAACGTGCAATCAAGTTAACGATGACTTCTGAATCAATGGAGGTCTGAAAAACCACCCCGGCGTCTTCAAGTCTTTCACGCAGCAACCCTGCGTTTACCAGGTTTCCGTTATGGGCCATTGCAATGCTGCCGCCCCGGTAACGAACCACTAAAGGCTGGGCATTTTCCACATCGCTTTCACCACTGGTAGAATACCGTACATGCCCGATCCCATTATGACCGGTCAGTTTTTTCAGTTCCGTTTCGCCAAACACTTCGGACACAAGGCCCATCTCTTTTCGCCACCGGGTTTTATCTCCGTCTGTGATGGCTATGCCTGCGCTTTCCTGTCCCCGGTGCTGCAATGCATATAACCCATAGTAGAGCAGTTCAGCTGTGTGGTCGTCTTCCGATTGCAACAAACCCACAACCCCGCATTCTTCATGGAGTCGGTCCATTTGGTCATGCTCTTCCCATATTTTCTCCATCCAATTTGTTTTCAAAACAGGTACCCCCACATTTCTTTCATATTTATCTTCCACCCCCATCATTCTGCCAACACCTTGCGCATGCGACCCATCACTTCCTGATAAGCTTCCTCCACCTCACCCAAATCCTGTCTGAACCTGTCTTTGTCAAGTTTTCTGCCCGTGGTCACATCCCAAAGCCTGCAGGTGTCTGGGGAAATTTCATCTGCCAGGATCACCTGGCCCTGGTAAAGCCCGAATTCCATTTTAAAATCCACCAGGGTTAGTCCCATTTTCAGCATCAAAGGTTTTAACAAATCATTCACTTTTTTTGCCAATTGGCGGATGGTTAAAAGTTGTTCCGGTGTCGCCCATTCCATGACAATCACATGGTCGTCATTTACTAATGGGTCCCCCAAGGCATCATTTTTATAACAAAACTCCAGTACGGGTTGTTGAAACACCCTTCCTTCAGTCACACCCAGACGTTTGTGCATGGAGCCTGTGGCCACGTTTCGGATGATGACCTCCACCGGAACAATGGTAACAGCTTTTACCAACATGTGGCCAGGTGCCGTTTGTTCAATAAAGTGGGTGGGAACACCTTTCGATTCCAGGTATTGAAATAACCGGGCAGATATTTCAGCGTTCACTTTTCCCTTACCCGTTATGGCTCCCTTTTTTTCACCATTAAAAGCCGTGGCATCATCTTTATAAACCACCAGTAACTGGTCCGGGTTCTGGGTTTCAAACATTTTTTTTGCTTTGCCTTCGTATTTTAAGGCACCTTGTTGAACAGTGGAATCACTCATGCTGTTTTCCTCCTCCTTCATAATCATGAACACCTTCAGTTTCAAGTTTTTTCGCTTTTATCAGCACATTTTCTTCCTGCAATGCCATCCATTTTTCAAGCCTTTCCAACAATGCTGGATCCCGCAAGGCCAGCATCCTGGCCGCAAGCAACCCAGCGTTTTTACCTCCGTTGATGGCCACAGTCGCCACGGGTATGCCCCCCGGCATCTGAACAATAGAAAGCAACGAATCAAGTCCGCTGAGATTTCGGCTTTTAACAGGCACCCCGATGACGGGTAATGGGGTGAGAGAAGCTGTCATTCCCGGCAAGTGTGCGGCGCCTCCGGCGCCGGCGATGATCACTTTTAAGCCCCGTTCTTTGGCACTTTTGGCGTACTCCACCATTCTTTCAGGCGTTCTATGTGCCGAAACAATGGTTGTCTCCGATGTTATTTCCAACTCATCAAGTATTTTTGATGCTTCTTTCATCACCGGCAAATCCGAGTCACTGCCCATGATGATTCCCACCACTGGCTGGTTCATTCATGCCCCTCCTTTTGTTCCCTGAGACTACCTTTTGAATGCTGAGTCAATCCACTTTAATGCACAGCACCTCTTCCACCTGGTCGGCGGTGGCCAATGCTTCTTCCACTGTATCTGCCAGTATGGTCACATGACCCATTTTTCTGCCTGGCCTGCTTTCAGCTTTTCCATACAGATGAGGGTATACCTCACCCAGTTTCATGGCCTCTTCGATGCCCGATAACCTGGGTGTGCCAGGCCCCGCTTCATCTCCCAGCAAGTTAATCATCACCGCCGGCTTTCGGAGCACAGGTTCCATCAAAGGCCACCCCATCAAGGCCCGTAACTGCTGTCCAAACTGTGAAATGTTACAACTCTCAATGGTGTGGTGCCCGGAGTTATGAGTTCTGGGGGCTATTTCATTGATTTTTAGTGCCATATCACGGTCCACAAACATCTCAATACCAAAAATACCCACACCCTTCATCTTGTCCATGGTGGCCATGGCTAGATCCCGGGCCTTCTCAAGCACATTCTCCGGCAGAGGAGCCGGCACAATGGTACGGTATAAAACATTATTCCTGTGAATGTTTTGCCCCACGGGAAAAGTAACAATGTTTTCCTGCTGATCCCTCACAGCCAGAACAGAGATTTCCATGTAATAATCAATACCCTCCTCTGCCATAAGGGATCGGGAACCGCCGCCCATATTGTCAAAGGCCGCAGGTAACTCTTCCGGTTCGAGGATCAGGTAATTTCCCTTACCATCATAACCTCCCTTGCAGCTCTTTAGCATCAACGGGTAGTCAAAAGTGTCCGCCGCTTTCTGAAGGTCTTCCAGTGTTTTCACAGTCATGAAACGAGGGACCGGCAATCCGTGGTCAGACAAAAATGTTTTTTGTCTGAATTTATCCTGAATCATGTGCAGTGTTTCCGGTGACGGCATGACATGATACCCTTTACGCTCCAGCTCCATCAGCTTTTCAGCGTCGATGTGTTCAAATTCATACGTGATGCAGCCGCTGTTTTTCCCCAGTTGTTCCAGTGCTTCTCCATCGGTAAAGGAGGCATTAATCAGGGATTGGGTCATCACAGCCGCTGGGCACTGTACCGAAGGATCCAATACCGCAAACCTGACCCCCACACGATGTCCTTCTAATATCAACATACGGCCCAGTTGACCTCCGCCAACGATGCCAATATCAACAGATTTCAACATAGAAGCCTCCTCTGTCATTCTTCTGTCATCTCCTGTTTATCTTTCCTTCCTCCTAAATCATTCAATCGTTTCTACTTTTAAGTGTAGCAAAAAATGAGTCAAAAATAAAGTTTTTATAGAATCTTTTCTGATATTTTCTATTTAATGTACATGTAATTCAGAACAATATTTATATTATTTTCGATATTGTTCACATTTTATGGGAAAAGGACACCCTGTGTGAAGGTGCCCTCCTGTTGTATGCGTCAATTTTATTCCCACTCTACCGTTGCCGGCGGTTTTGATGTGATGTCATACACCACCCTGTTCACGCCTTCCACTTCGTTGACGATACGATTGGCCATGGACGCCAGCACTTCATGGGGGATTCTGGCCCAGTCAGCTGTCATAGCATCAGAACTGGTGATGGCTCTGATAGCAACGGTATGAGAGTAAGTTCTTTCGTCACCCATAACCCCTACACTTTTGATCCCCGGTAGTACTGCAAAGTACTGCCAGATCTCCCGGTCCAGCCCGGCTTTATTAATTTCTTCCCTTACCACAGCATCGGCTTCCCGGATAATGAGCAATTTTTCTTCCGTGATTTCACCCAGCACACGCACTGCCAGACCTGGTCCGGGGAAAGGTTGCCGCCACACCACTTCATCCGATAATCCCAACGCTGTTCCAACGGCCCTGACTTCGTCCTTGAACAGGTATTTGAAAGGTTCTATTAACTGAAAATGCATGTCTTCAGGCAGCCCGCCCACATTGTGGTGGCTTTTGATGACCGCTGCCGTCTCTGTGCCGCTTTCAATGATATCCGGGTACAGGGTTCCCTGAACCAGAAAATCCATTTCTCCCAATCTGAAAGCTTCTTCTTCAAAGACACGTATGAAGGTTTCGCCAATGTACTTTCTTTTGTCTTCCGGTTCTGTCACATCTTTCAGCCCTGATAGGAATCGTTTTTGTGCGTTGACCCTGATGAAGTTCATTTTAAACTTCTCTGTGAAGAGGGCTTCCACCTGGTCTCCTTCGTCTTTTCGCAGTAATCCATGGTCCACAAAAACGCATGTCAGCTGGTCGCCGATGGCTTGGTGCACCAGTACTGCTGCCACGGAGGAATCCACACCGCCGGACAGGGCGCACAACACATTACGGTCACCCACCTGCTGGCGAATGGCTGCAATGGATTCATCGATTAAATTGCCTGTTGTCCACTCACCTTTACAGTCGCACACATTGTAAAGAAAATTTCGGATGATGTCAGTACCATGGTCGGTATGTTCGACCTCCGGATGAAACTGAAGGGCATACCCTTTGCGTTCAGAATCTTCCATGGCGGCCACGGGGCAATCCGGTGTAGTTGCCGTGATGGTAAATCCTTCCGGTGCCCTGTCAATGGAATCGGTGTGGCTCATCCAACTGGTAATCTGACTGCCAATTCCCTCAAACAGGGATGATTCATCTGTCAGGTCAACCGCAATCTTACCGTATTCCCGTTTGTTGGCCCGGTTCACGCTGCCGCCAAAATGCCTGGCCATCAACTGACCTCCATAACAAATGCCTAAAACAGGAATCCCCATTTCGAAGATGGCTTCATGGCACCGAGGGGCGCCTTCTGCATATACGCTGGCCGGTCCTCCACTGAGGATGATGCCCTTCGGGTTCATTTCTTTCAACTTTCCAAGGTCGATATGATAAGGTGCCACTTCACAATAAACCTGACATTCTCGCACCCTGCGTGCAATTAGCTGATTGTACTGACCACCAAAATCCAGTACCAGCACCATTTCCTTTTCCATTCAATTTCCTCCCTTGTATCCACGAAATATTATATTTATTCTATGTCTTTAATTCGAATCACGCACACTGTAGTTAGGCGCTTCTTTGGTAATAAAAATATCATGGGGATGTCCTTCTACCAATGATGCCCCCGTGATTTTAATAAACTGGCCTTTTTCTTTCAGTTCTACAATGGTACGGGTACCACAATAACCCATGCCTGCCCTGAGGCCTCCCATGAGTTGGTACACAGTGTCTTTCAAGGGTCCCTTATGGGGAACCCTTCCCTCCACGCCTTCCGGCACCAATTTTTTATCGTCCGGCTGATCCTGAAAATAGCGGTCTCTACTGCCCTGTTTCATGGCACCCATTGACCCCATGCCCCGGTAGGTTTTAAAACTTCTACCCTTGTAAATCACTGTTTCTCCCGGGCTTTCTTCTGTTCCGGCAAAGAGAGAACCAATCATGACAGTTTGTGCCCCGGCTGCCAGGGCTTTGACAATGTCTCCGGAATATTTGATGCCTCCATCCGCAATCACCGGAATGCCATGGCGGGCTGCTGCCTTGGCACAATCTGTGATGGCTGTGATCTGGGGCACTCCAACACCGGTCACCACCCGGGTGGTGCAGATGGAACCGGGGCCGATGCCCACTTTTACTGCATTGACACCTGCTTCAATGAGGGCTTCCGTTCCCGCTGCCGTTGCCACATTTCCTCCAATGATTTGAAGGTCCGAAAACTGTTTCCTGATTTCAGCCACAGCCTTCAAAACACCTCTGGAATGGCCGTGGGCTGTATCCACCACAATCACATCCACCTGGGCCCTTACAAGGGCTTTCACCCGTTCCATCATGTCCTGGGTGACCCCAACCGCTGCACCTACCAACAGCCGGCCCCTTTCGTCCTTGGCAGAATTGGGGTACTTAATGGTTTTTTCAATGTCCTTGATGGTGATGAGCCCTTTCAGCATGCCTTTCTCATCAACGATGGGAAGTTTTTCGATTTTATGAATCATCAACTCCTGCTGGGCTTCATTCATTGTAACGCCTTCACGCGCGACCACCAGGTTTTTTTTGGTCATGACATCTTCGATCCGTTTGTCGTAATTCTTTTCAAAACGGATGTCCCTGTTAGTGATGATGCCCACCAATTTTCCTTTTACTGTAATGGGCACGCCTGAGATATGATACCTTTCCATTAACTCAAGGGCGTCCGCCACTATATGATCCGGTGACAAAAAGAAAGGATCCACAATCACCCCGTGTTCACTACGCTTAACCTTATCCACTTCCAAGGCCTGTTCTTCAATGGTCATGTTCTTGTGGATAATGCCTATGCCTCCCTCGCGGGCCATCGAGATGGCCATCTTTCCTTCTGTAACAGTGTCCATTCCAGCACTCATTATTGGAATGTTCAATGTCAGGGAGGGCGTTAAATGGGTGTGTAGATCCACCTGTACCGGTAATACATCTGATTCCCCTGGAATCAGCAACACATCATCAAAAGTGAGCCCTTCTTTCAGTACTTTCTCCATTTCATATTCCTCCTTCACCAAATCCCGACCCCTTTCATAGACTGTCGCATCCACCAGGTTGTGATTCATATAACAAAAGCCACTAACCATTTCCCACCAATCGTTGGGAGAAAATGGTTAATGGCTTTTAAAAATAGACAACGAAACATGATGTATTCGATCATGTAACCCCGACTGTTTGTCATTAACTTCTTTTCACCCATAGTGAGGAAATTTACGGTTTCCCCGTAGAAACTACCCGCCGTATCCGTGGTATTATATGAGCGTCAAATCTAAATTGAATTATATATAGTTGTACAAAAGCTTACCAGACACCCATGAATGTGTCAAGGATTAAGTGGAGGATTACTCATCTCTGTTGGCCCTCTTTTTATCTTCCACCTTGTTTAGAAAAGGCTGTTTTTCAATGATAAACCTCTCATGAAGGCCTTCTCCTATCCGTTCCACTTCGTCAAAAGCCACAACTTCGAAGGTCAGTCGGTTCCCTTTCACTTCCACCAGTTTGGCTTCTGCATACACCCTAAATCCCCTGGGCGTTGCTGCCATGTGTCGTACGTCCAGTCTGGTACCCACAGTGCCAAACCCTTCCGGCAACAGGGGGTCCACTGCTTTCATTGCCGCATTTTCCATTAAGCCGATCATGGCCGGCGTGGCAAAAACTTCTATTCCCCCGCTACCATAGGCCACAGCTGTTTTCTCTTCTGTTACCTGTATGGCTGCGCGTCCCGATAACCCTGTTTCCAAAGCAACCTTCATGTTGACCCCCTCCTAAGATTAATGGATAAACCAATACACGTAACCGCAATCATTGCATATGTAATTGGCAGCTACCTTGTTAGCCCATTCGAACCCAAGGAAAGTAGCGCCTGCCGTGTTCATAAGGGTTTCCCGTTCCCAAAACGCCTTGCCGTCACAAATGGGACAAACCAGCTGATGTCCTTTAATTGTAACGGTTTTAGCCTGTCGATCCATCGGTGTCCCTCCTCTCTGTTTATGCTTGCCGGTTTATGATTTTCTGTACTTCATCCAAACGCTGTATGATTGGCAATTTCTGGGTGCAAAGGGCTTCACACACACCACAGGCAATACACTCGCCTGGCATGGCGTCATCCGCTTTCAAATCCCCATTTTGCCGATAATAATCCAACTGTTGCAACACTTCCTGCTCATCCCCCATTAGCAACAGCATGTTATAAGCCTCCATAAAATGGTTCATTTTGATATTGGAAGGGCATTTTTTCTCCCTGCAATATTGACAGTTGGTGCACAGCGTGTCCAGTTTTTCCGTCAGCCGGCTTTCAATTTCTTGTCTTTTGGCATCGCTAATTACCAGTGGTCTTGACACGGCTTCAACATTCTCATCCACTTCTTCAATGCTGCCCATACCTGACAATACAACCGTAATCCCCGGTTGAGAAGCATTAAAACGCAAAGCTGCCTGCACCGTGGTTTCCTCTTCGTCCTGTCGAATAAAGGAAAAATGGTCCCTGTACCGGGGTATCAGCCCCCCACCCAGCGGATTCATTGTCACAACCCCCACATTGCGCTCCAATGCAGCCTGAACGCCTTCCTGCCGGAAGGGATGATTGATGACATTGTACCCCAGGAGTACCCCTTCAAATACATCATCTTCGATGATGGTCCGAATGTCTTCCCCTGTACAGTGGGTGGAAAACACCACATGATCCACCAGTCCTTCTTCTTTAGCCTTCATGGCACCTTCATAGGGGCCGCCGGGTGCCATGATTTGTCTGTATTGTTCCATGTCCATGATGCACCACATGTGAAAAAAATTGATTTTTTCAACACCCATCCGTTCCAGAGACAGCTCGATACGTCCTCTGACTTCCATGGCGGTTTTTTCTTTTCGAATCAAACTTTTGGTTGATACAAAAAAGTCTCCAGGCATGTTTTTAAATGCCTTACCAAAAATGCCTTCACTCCGGTCATCACAATAAAAAGGTGCCGTGTCAAAATAATTGATACCTCGTGCATTGGCGTATCTTACCACCTCTGCAGCGTAATCATCGTCTTTCCCAAACCGCATTCCACCAAAACCAATCACTGAAACCTGCTTGCCAGTTGAGCCGTACGGACGATAGATCATTCTGTCCCCTCCTCGTTCACTGCATGAATTGTATACATTATACCTTAATTCTCCAATGATCGTCCACCTGAGAACTTTTCAAACCGTGCACAAAAAAATAATAACCGGATCTCCCAATGCTGCTCAGAGATCCGGTTATTCGGAAATGAATCCTCTTTTTTGTGACAGACAATGCAGTCTTGCCACTCCTTCGGTGCTAAAACTCATTCAATACCTTCTTTCGAGACCTACCACTGTTACATTCCCAGTGGCTGTTCCCTGGTAACAGGAACAAATCTGTTTTGTACTACCGGTACTGCAATAAATCTTAAATCTTAAATCTTAAATCTTAAATCTTAAATCTTAAATCTTAAATCTTAAATCTTAAATCTTAAATCTTAAATCTTAAATCTTTAAATCTTTAAATCTTTAAATCTTTAAATCTTTAAATCTTTAAATCTTTGAATCTTTGAATCTTTGAATCTTTGAATCTTTCTTGCTTGGTGTTGCTTGGTGTTGCTTGGTGTTGCTTGTGAATCTACCTTCTCTGCACTGTCTTTGCGTCTTTGAAAGAGGATTCGAGGAAGGAAGGAGTCATCTTCCTTAAGTTCATTATAGCAAATGAGAGAATATTTTGCAAGTTCTTTTTATAATATAACAAACATTTTTTATATTTGCTGTACCCATTGATAAATAAAGGAAAACCGGAGATTTTTTGTGGCTTCTCCGGTTTCCATAATAAATTATTTTTTAGATTTTCCAGCGGCTGTAAAGCTAACTTGCATTACAGATTACATCATGCCCATGCCGCCGCCCATACCGCCCATGCCGCCGCCCATACCGCCGGCTGGTTCGTCTTGTTTAATGTCAACCACGGCACTTTCAGTGGTTAACAGCATTGCAGATATGGAACCTGCGTTTTGAAGCGCACTTCTTGTGACTTTCTTGGGGTCAACAATTCCTGCTTCGATCATGTTCACATATTTCTCGTTCAGAGCGTCAAAGCCAACGTTCTTTTCAGAGTGCATGACTTTCTCAACGATGACAGAACCTTCCAGGCCTGCGTTTTCAGCAATCTGGCGCAGGGGCTCTTCCAGGGCGCGTCGTATAATAGCGGCACCGGTTTTTTCGTCACCTTCCAATGTTTCAATGAGTTCTTCAATGGCTGGAATCACGTTGACAAGCGCTACTCCACCACCGGCAACAATGCCTTCTTCCACTGCTGCACGGGTTGCATTCAAAGCGTCTTCTATGCGAAGCTTTCGTTCTTTCAGTTCGGTTTCTGTTGCAGCGCCAACCTGAATCACTGCCACGCCACCTGACAACTTAGCCAATCGTTCCTGTAGCTTTTCCTTATCAAAATCGGATGTTGTGTCTTCAATCTGCTTTTTGATTTGAGCAATGCGGTCATGAATGGCTTTCTGGTCGCCGTTGCCTTCAACAATCGTGGTGTTGTCTTTGTCCACTTTAATGGTTCTGGCTTTACCCATCATATCAACTGTCGCCGTCTTCAATTCATAGCCCAACTCTTCAGAAATCACTTGACCACCTGTAAGGATGGCAATGTCTTCCAGCATGGCTTTTCTTCTGTCACCAAAGCCAGGTGCTTTAACTGCCACACATTCAAAAGTACCGCGAAGCTTGTTGACAACCAACGTGGCCAAAGCTTCACCTTCAATGTCTTCAGCGATAATAACAAGTTTGCGACCCTGCTGAACGATTTGCTCCAACAGAGGCAGAATTTCCTGTACATTTGAGATTTTTTTGTCCGTGATCAGGATATAGGCATCACTGAACACAGCTTCCATTTTTTCTGCGTCAGTGACCATGTATGGAGACAGGTACCCACGGTCAAATTGCATACCTTCTACCAGTTCCAATGTTGTTCCCATTGACTTTGACTCTTCAACGGTAATAACCCCGTCTTTACCCACTTTATCCATGGCGTCAGCTATCAATGAACCGATTTCAGCGTCACTGGCGGAAATGGAGCCAACCTGGGCAATGGCTTCTTTGCTTTCAACAGGCAGCGCAATTTTAGCCAGTTCGTCAACAGCTGCCTCAACAGCTTTGTAAATACCTTTTTTCAGGATCATTGGGTTTGCACCCGCTGCAACATTCTTCATACCTTCACGAATGATTGCCTGGGCTAGCAGCGTGGCTGTGGTTGTACCATCACCGGCAACGTCATTGGTTTTGGTGGCAACTTCCTTCACCAATTGAGCACCCATGTTTTCAAAGGGGTCTTCCAGTTCAATTTCACGGGCAATGGTGACACCGTCGTTGGTGATCATGGGTGAACCGAATTTTTTATCGATGACAACGTTGCGACCCTTTGGCCCCAGAGTTATTTTTACTGTGTTTGCCAGTTGGTTAACGCCACTTTCAAGAGCTCTTCTGGCGTTTTCTTTATACTTAATATCCTTAGCCATTAATCGTTACCTCCTTGTGATTTGAGAAAAGTTTCTTGGTTGTTGAGATTATTCCACAATAGCCAAAATATCATTTTGGCGTAAAATCGTTACTTCTTCACCGTCCAGCTTCACTTCTGTGCCTGAATACTTGGAGAAAATTACTTTATCCCCAACTTTCAGTTCCATTTTAACTTCTTTTCCATCAACCATACCTCCTGGACCCACTGCTAATACTTCAGCCATTTGTGGCTGTTCTTTTGCAGCACCCGGTAGTACAATCCCGCTTTTTGTTTTTTCTTCTGCTTCCAGCTTTTTGATGACAACACGATCACCTAATGGTTTGATATTCATACCTTTATTTGCCTCCTTTTTTTGTCACTATCTACCTAACACTATTACCCTTAATTTTTGTTAGCACTCACCTTAGTCGAGTGCTAACATCCTTATCATATATAAAAGAAAAATGCCTTGCAAACCTTATTTTCTGATATTATATCCTTTTATCTCTCTTTATTCCTATTTATCTCATATATGCTGCAATTATCTTCTATTTACTTCTTAACGCTCAATATTAAAAAACGGCACCTTGGGCACCGTCTCATCTTTTCCACTCGAATGTGACTCTATGGCAACAGCAATCAACCCAACTAATTTTTCTTTGATGATTCTCTTTGCTTCATATACCTCAGATGCTTCAAAATAAACTATACAGGATTCTAACCAACTCCATGATAAAAGGTTCTACTGCCGGGTAAAGCAAAGGAATGAAAACGGCCGGAAGCATGTTGCCCACTGGTACACGTTTAAATTCCAGGATATTCATGGCAATGCCCATGATCAAAAGGCCGCCAATTGCAGACATTTCAACGATGACGGAATCAACTAAAACAGCAGCTAAGGCACTGGCTGCAATGGTGATGGCACCCTGGTACACCAGCACACTACCTGCAGCAAACAGGACTCCGATCCCAAGGGTCGAAGCAAAGATAACGGCCGTCACACCGTCCAACAAAGATTTAGCATACAGGGTTTCATGGTTCCCCGTTAACCCACTTTCAAGGGCTCCCACGATGGCCATGGCACCCACACAGTACATCAGACTGGCCACTACAAACCCCTTGGCTACCTGACCTTCACCCTGGCCAGACCGGTTTTCGATCCATTTTCCAAAGCGTTCCAATTTATCTTCGATGTTCATGGCTTCGCCAATCAAGCTGCCGATTACCATGGAAAAAATTAGTAACAAAATGTTTTCACTGCGAAGCGCCCCTGCCAGTCCTATCATGAACACCGAAAGACCCAGGCCTTTCATGACAGTGTTTTTAAACCGGTCAGAAATTCCCCTTCGGAAAATCAGGCCAAGCATACCTCCCAATAAAATTGCAATGGTGTTGACAATGGTCCCTAACATAGCTGATAATCTCCTTTACCTTTATAATGTAGAATGCTTCTTGAACCTTGCTTCATAAAACAACAGCTGTTGTGCGTAACCGGCTGCATTGCCGAATAATCTCAGCGCAGATTGTTCAATTTCCCTGTCTGTATCAGGCGCTTCAGGCCACAAAGCCTTTACCCGTCTCCTGATCCACACATCCACCGGAAACTGTTTATGATGTCCCATTCCATACAAATTGATGCAGGCAGATACTTTTGGGCCCACTCCTGGAAGCATTTCCAGCATTCGGCGGTGGCGTGTGGTCAGCTCCTTCTTTGAAGACGAGACCTTTCTCATATTTTTGTAATGATTTTCCCATTGCTCTGCCGTTTTCATGAGGTAGGCAGCGCGGTAACCTGCACCACATTGTTGCCAGGCTGCCAGGCTGATTTGGCGTAACACCTCCGGCGTAGGAAAGGCATGGAATGGACCTAGTTCCCCTTCACCCAGGTTTACTCCGTAACGATTTGCCAGACAGGCCACACTGGCTGTGATACGGGGAATGTGATTGTTTGCTGAAAAAATAAAGGTTATGGTGGTTTCCCAGGGATCCTGTTTCAAAATACGAATGCCCGCTCCCACATCAGCGGCTTTTTTCATCCAGGGTGCCTGTTCCAGCACCAGTTTATTCATGGACCCATAATCCCTTTGCAGGTCAAAGTAAGGGATCCATAGACTCTCAACTTCATCTAAACTGACGGGGTTTAATATAAGTTGATCTGCCTTCTGGCGGGCAGTTACGATACGTCCCTGCACAACACCCGTATAGCTTCCATCCTGATTTTTGTGCCAGCGAAAGCATTGACCGCACTCCAGTGTTTTGGCCAAATCAAAATGTTTCATTTCTATAACGGCTTGTCCCGAAGTTATCATAATATTCATGTGCTGATCCCCACAAAATCACCCCATTTTCAGTCCGGTTCATGCTCTTTCAACAGGATTAAGTCAGATGCGTTGTCAAAGACCCCGTTTGCTAATCTGCTGTATAGCATCGGGGTTTACCGTAGTTGCATCGAATAAAACGGGTTACTTGTAACATTATATGTCATGAGAAGTGCTGTGACAATACAACACCATTTGTTTTTCCTCTTTCTCTTGAAGTTCCCGTAACAATTAGATATAATGTGATGGTATTAAAAAAATATTCAGACGATTTGCTTATTCCTTGTAATATAACACTCATTTTGATACCCTTGTGTATCGTGCTCAATGCGCCTGATTCATATTTGAATCATTATAAAATAAACTGTTCTGCCGCATTGATCCTGTTTTTGATTTAATATTGCATCATTTTTAGCAGTTCCTGTCAGGCAGTTTTAATTCCAAAGGTAGACAATCGGCTTATTGGCAGTCATAACGCTTTTACTTTAATAAACAGCTCATCATGGCATGATAATTGCTTAGTCTATGGTGGGACGTAATTTATTAACTATTTAATGAAAGGAGGCTGTTTAACCAACGCACTAATTTTGCATTATTGGAACTTATGTATATTTTCTAATGTCTCAGCTGGTAAACACTGAGAAAAAAAGACGGAGGTGTTACATGCATGTCAGAAAAGCTTAAAACACAACGCGAGGTAAATGGACTGTATGAACTGAGTGAGGCAGCCCGAGCCAACCTGGCAGGAAACCAGTATTACAACGATGACCTGGCCCCCACAAGACTGGAAGAGCGTTCCTGGACCACCTACAACATCGCAGCACTTTGGGTTGGTATGTCTGTTTGTATTCCTACCTACATGATGGCTTCCGGCCTTATGGCTGCAGGTCTTTCCTGGTGGCAGGCGATTCTCAACATTGCTCTTGGTAACTTAATTGTACTTGTTCCCATGCAGCTGAACTCCCATGCCGGTACCAAATACGGTATCCCTTATCCAGTATTTGCACGGCTGGCTTTTGGTATCAAAGGCGCACACATTGCCGCCATTGCCCGTGCCATCGTAGCCGCAGGATGGTTTGGTATTCAAACCTGGATCGGCGGCGGTGCTCTTGACGCCGTTATTGCTTCCCTCAGCCCTGCCTGGGCCGCATGGGGCAGCAGTATCTGGATATCTTTCTTCGTATTCTGGGCACTGAACGTATGGATTGCTTACCTTGGCCCGGATGCCATTAAATTCATGCAGTCCTGGGGCGCTCCCATACTGGGCATTCTCTCAGTAGCATTGATGGTGTGGGCGATCACAGCTGTTAATGCAACAGGCGCAGGTATTTCTGATATCTTAAACTTGCCCGCTACTTATGCACCTGGCACTTTCTGGAGAATATTCCTGCCCGGCCTGACAGCCAACATCGCATTCTGGTCCACTTTGGCATTAAACATTCCAGACTTTTCACGTTATGCAAAAAGCCAGCGTGATCAATTTATGGGTCAGCTACTCGGTTTGCCAACCACTATGGCTGCTTTTGCCTTTGTAGGCGTATTTGTTACCGGGGCCACTGTGATCGTTTACGGTGAACCTTTATGGGATCCTGTTGCTGTTGTTGCTGGCATTGGTAGTCCTCTAGCAACCATATTAGGAGCCCTTGGTATTGCAATTGCAACTTTGACCACCAACATCGCTGCCAACGTCGTGGCACCTGCCAATGGTATTTCCAACCTGAACCCAAGAAAAATCAGCTACCGCATGGGCGCTTTAATCACAGGTTTCGCTGGTGTTGCCATGATGCCCTGGAGACTTTTAGCCACAGCAGGCGCTTACCTGTTTGACTGGCTGGGTACTTATGGATTATTCCTTGGTCCCTTGGCCGGTATGTACGTTGCCGACTACTATTTATACCGCAAAAAAGTCATTGACCTGGACGACCTGTTCAAAGGCGAACAAAGCCGTTATTGGTACGGCAATGGGTTCAACCCAAAAGCTATCTACACCTGGATCATCGCCGGCATTCTTCCTCTGTTGGGTAAATTTATTCCGCAAATGGCTTTCTTCGCAGAAAGTGGCTGGATGATTGGGTTTGTCATTGCACTTCTGATTTACCCTGTATTAATGAAAAACGAAACCAGTTCACTCATCGCCCCTGATGTTGAAGAACAGATCACCGAACGTGTAAAACTTTAACCAGTATCGTTTTTACAGTATTTTACAATAAATAATAGATTGTAGTATACTTATAGAGAGGGTTTTCGTAGAAAACCGATTCATACGCAAGCATTTTCAGCAGCGCATGCAGCCGGGGGTGCTTGCGTTTAATTTTAAAGGAGGTTTTTTGTTATGATGGATCTTATCATCAAAAACGGAACCATTATTACAGCTAAAGACACATTCAAGGCAGATATTGGGGTGAAGGACGGAAAGATCGAAGTGATCACCCGATCCCTTGACCAAATGGAAGCTAAGGAAATTGTTGATGCTACCGGCAACTATGTGCTTCCCGGCGCATTGGATGCTCACACTCATCTTGAGATGCCTTTTGGCGGTACTGTATCAGCGGACAGCTACGAATCAGGCACCCGGGCAGCGGCTTGCGGCGGTACCACAACGGTCTTCGATTTTGTAATCCAGGGTAAAGGACAGGGTCTCATCGAAGCCGTTGAAGGAAGAAACGCTTTGTGCGAACCACAAGCCTGCGTTGACTACTCCTTCCACACAGCCATTACCGATCTGACCCCAGCCGTATTGAAAGAATTCAAACAAGCTGTGCAGTATGGCATCAATAGCTTTAAAGTGTTCATGGTATACAAAAAAGAAGGTCTTATGGTTGATGACGGTGTTTTCGTCAAGGCCATGCTCCGTGCCAAAGAAGTTGGTGCACGGGTTTCTGTTCATGCAGAAAACCCGGATGTCATTGAAATGAACAATCAGAATTTCAAGGCGGAAGGCAAAACACACGCCTGGTATCATTACCTGAGCCGTCCGGAATTTGTGGAAGCGGAAGCTGATAAGCGGGCCATCCATTGGGCCAAGTCTTTTAACACTTCCCTTTACATTGTTCACCTGGCCTGCAAAGAAGGCATGGATGAAGTAACCAGAGCCCGTCAGGAAGGCTATGATGTGATAGCAGAAACCTGCCCACAATACCTGTATTTCACCAACGAAGTGTATAAGCGGGAAGACGGACGCAACTTTGTCTGCTCACCCCCCATCAAAGGACCCGAGTCTCAAAACGCATTGTGGGACGGCATTAAACGGGGGGATATTTCCGTTGTGGCCACAGATCACTGCCCCTTCCAATCTTATGAAAAAGACTGGGGCAAGGATGACTACACCAAAATCCCCAATGGCTGCATGGGTATCGAGAACATGTACCCCTACATGTTGAGCGAAGCTAACCGAGGCCGCATTTCATTCAATAAAGCGGTTGAGGTATGCTCCACCAACCCTGCCCAACTCTTCGGTTGTGCTCCTCAAAAGGGCACCATCGCACCTGGATCCGATGCTGACCTTGTCATCTACGATCCTGAAAAAACCTACGTTATCTCAAAAGATAACATGCATTCCAATGTGGACTATACCATCTGGGAAGGCGTGGAACTGAAAGGCTATCCGGTGCAGACTTACTCCAGGGGCAAACTGGTTTACGACAATGGTGAATTCGTTGGCGAAAAAGGTTGGGGACAGTTTGTTAAACGAACACCCTTGACTTAAGGCTGCTACCAATCAAATTCAAAAATAATCTGTCAATCCCTTGACAATAGTGCTAAATCATGGTAAAGTATGCTCAATTCAAGAAACCAAAGGCACTGACCGGGAATAGTACAAATCGTCCTGTGATCCAGAGAAAGAATCAGTCATCGGTGTGAGATTCTATCCCAGGTGTTTGGAACCCGTCCCAAGAGCTGCAGGTGATAAACCTAGCCGTTACCAGCAACGTTATCTGCTGGCAGATATCGCTTTCACATGGACAGCCGTATCTTGACTGAGATGGTTTTTTCTCATCGATCGAAACAGATTGGGGAGAAACCAATAAAGGTGGTACCGCGAGTAAACCCTTCGCCCTTTAATTAAGCGAAGGGTTTTTTGGTTTCTTAACCACGGAGGTGTCAATTATGATCACGAGAAAAGTCGGTTTTATTGGTGCAGGCAACATGGCAAATGCCTTGATCCAGGGAATGATTCAGTCTGGACAATTCAGCATTGAACAAATTCGTATTAATAACAAAAATAGCATGCCCCGGCGACGGAAAATGGCTGGTGCTTACTCTATTCCCTATGTCGGCAAACAGGAGTTATTACGATGGGCAGATGTGTTAATTCTAGCGGTTAAACCCCAGGATTTGTTTGGTGTGCTGGAAGAGATCAACCCTATGATCACCGAACGTAAACTCATTATTTCCATTGCAGCCGGTGTGGACATCAAAAGCATTGACTCCATGCTGACAACCAAATGCCCCATTATTCGTGCCATGCCCAATATGTCCGCCAGGGTACTCACTTCCGCCACAGCACTGTCCATGGGAAAACTGGTATTATCTAAAGAAATGGATTTTGCGCGCCGCATATTTTTCTGCGTCGGTTCTGTTCACCAGGTGGAAGAAAGCCAAATGGACGCCGTCACCGGTCTTAGTGGCAGCGGACCTGCTTATGTCTATACCTTCCTGAAGGCCATGGTGGAAGGTGGGGAACAGGTGGGCCTGTCCCACGAGGACGCCAGTGAACTGGCTCTTCAGACACTAAAAGGTGCCATTGAGATGATCAGCGTAACAGGTGATGACCCTGCAGCATTGACAAAGCAGATTTGTTCACCAAATGGCACCACACTGGCTGGTTTAGGCATCTTAGAGTCTCATCATTTTGAAGAAACCGTCGTCGAGGCTATTCGGGCTGCCACACAACGTTCTGCCGAACTGCGGCAGGAAAACCAACAACGCCAGGCAAACAAAAAAGTCATATGATATTTTCTTACTCACTGTAATTTGATACTTGAAACAAGCAAAAGAAAACCGAACCGTAGGAATTTGTAAATTCTCCGGTTCGGTTTTTATAATATGTTAACACTGTGTTACAAACATTTTTTTCGGTCTGAACTTTGTACTTTTTTAAAAAAACTTCTTAGGAATGACATGAATGTCCCTGGGTTGTCCAAAATCATGGAACTTCACTTCCCCAGGTACAATACAATTTTCCACGGGGCATATGATCCAACACAAACCGCAGCCAACACACTTGTCTTCATCCAGGTACGGCCGGCGTTCCTCTTCGTTCCAATCGATGGCCTGGTGTCCCCCATCATAACAGGAAACGTAACAGCGTCCACAGCCCACACATTTGTCATGGTCGTATTTGGGGAAGACCTTAAAATCACGCTCAATGTCTTCTGCCGGCACGATGTTTGGCAGGGCTTTTCCAACGATCTGGCTTAAATCAGTAATGCCTTTTTCTTCCATCCAGTAGGAAACACCACTGATCAGGTCTTCCACAATGCGGTACCCATACTGCATGACAGCAGTGGTCACCTGCAGGTTACTGGCACCAACCAATAGGAATTCCAACGCGTCCTGCCAGGTTTCGATACCGCCCATACCGCTTAATGGGATGTTTTTGAGTTCATCATCCTGGGCCATTTGTGCAATAAAGCGAAGGGCGATGGGTTTAACCGCATTACCGGAGTAACCGGAAATGGAGGATTTACCGTTGACGATGGGCAGGCAGGTGAAATCGTCCAAGTCAACCTCTGTGATGCTTTTGACGGTATTGATGGCTGATATGGCTCTAGCGCCATTCTTAACTGCTGCACGGGCAGGCAGTTCCATCAATGTCAGGTTAGGTGTCATTTTAGGCATCACCGGCAGGTGGGTGTTATTGACAACCGCCCGGGTGTATTCTGCCACCAGGTTAAAGTTACATCCCACATCTGAACCCATGGCATGGGAAGTCATTTGAGGACAAGAGAAGTTACATTCGATGATGTCGGCGCCAACTTCCGTCACTGCTTTGGCCAGTTTTTCCCATTCCTCGGTGTTTTCTCCCATGATGGAAGCAATCAACACTTTGTCAGGATAATCTTTTTTCAGCTGATACATCATTTCAAGGTTCTTCTCTGTGGGTTTGTCTGAAATCATTTCCATGTTCTTAAACCCTGTAAAAGAAGTGCTCTCTTTTCTTGTCTGGTCAAACCGAGGTGAACACTCTTGTGGAATCCAATATCCGATGGTTTTATAGACAATGCCGCCCCAACCACTTTCAAGGGCTTTTTTACACATATCGTAATTGCTTCCCACCGGTGAGGAGGAAAGAAAAAATGGATTTTCACATTTTACGCCGCAAAATTCAATTGATAGATCTTTTCGTTTTGCCATCTTTATTTTACACCCTCTTTCTTTGACTTTTTTACCGCTTGGATGCCAAATAGGCATGGATATTATCAGCCGCTGTTTTACCTTCTGCAACTGCCTGTACAACGGTTTTACCACCATTCACCACGTCACCGGCGGCGAACACGCCTTCCACATTGGTGGTGCAGGTGCTTTCATCCACATGTACCAGTTGCTTATCATCCACTCTAATGCCATCAACAAAGGTGACATCGTCGGTTTCCTGTCCAATGGCCAACACTACCCGGTTGGCCTTCAGCACAAATTCAGAAACCCCGTCTTTTCCCTGAGCTTTCAGCGCTGTCACTTTTCCATTTTCTCCCAGCACTTCCACCGGAAGGGTTTCGGTAATAAAGTCAACGCCGATGGATTGTACATGGGCCACTTCAGCAGGATAGGCAGGCATATCCATCTTTCTGCGGCGGTACACCACACTCACCCTGTTGCCCAGCATTTTCGCTGTGGTGGCACAATCCATGGCCACGTCACCGCCGCCAATGATCACCACATGTTCCCCAACGCCCAGCTGTCCTTCACTGGGTTTGGCTGCCGCCAAAAAGTCAAGGGCATAGCCTGCGCCTTCCAGCTCCATTCCAGGCAATTCGATGGGTTTTGAATTTTGAAGGCCCATGGCCAGGAAGACAGCTTTATAGCCCTGTTCTTTTAGTTCTTCGTAAGAAAGGTCTTTGCCCACCTGGCAGTTATAAACGAATTCAATCCCCAGGCCAGCCACATACGCCACTTCCCAGTCAACAATTTCCTGGGGCAGACGTCCAGGCACGATACCGTAGGTTAATACGCCGCCAGCTTTTTCATTCTTTTCAAAAATGGTTACTTTATAGCCTTTCAAAGCCAGATTAGTGGCTGCTGCCAGTCCGGCAGGTCCGCCACCGATGACAGCTACTTTTTCCAGGGTGGCTTCCGGTGCTTCCAATATCTTCATGCCAACGGACTGTTCAAAATCTGTGGCAAATCGTTGCAATCGACCAATTTGAATAGGCACATCAATGCCCGTTCTGCTGCAGGCCTCCTCACAGGTACGCCCATAGGGACAAACCCTGGCACAGGTGGCTCCCAGGATGTTGTTCTCACGAATGGTTTCAGCCGCTCCTTTAAAGTTGCGGAAACGAATAGATCTGATGAATTTACCAGGATCAGTTCCGGCAGGACATCCTTCACTGCAGGGAGCGTCATGGCATAATAGACAACGTGCAGCCTCTTCCATTGCTGACACAGCGTTAAACGGTGGTACGACTTCTTTCAGATATTCTTTACGTTTTTCTTCCAATGCCTGTTCCTCCTTTTTCACTTAACAGGCTTCCGACAGTTATTGAACCCAATCAATCTTCAGGCCGGAAGCCCATTCTGTTTTTTTCGGATACTACCAGCTGATTTTCTCAAAAGCTTCCGGGCCGGCTTCAGCCGTTTTCAGGAAAATGGCTGCATTACCTGCAACGGATTTTACAATGAAATCAGTTCTAACCTTATCAAAAGGTGTGTGAGCATACTGTTCCTGCATGGGGCTGTAGCCAATGGTGGGTTTGTGGTCAAATCCGGCTGTCTTACTGCCATCGGTGCCAAAATCCCAACGCCCATATTTCACTTCCTGTCCCAGCGAAGCCAACCCAGCAGCTGCTGCTGTAACGAAAGGATGTTCCTGGGTTATTTTCCAGGGGTACATGTTCTTTTCCACTTCATATTCCATGCCTGTATAGGATTTTTCAACCGCGGTTTTTACCACCACATCAGCCTTAAATTCAGGATCAGATGCTGCCAATTCGTCGATGATAGCCTGGATTTCTGCAACACAGGTTGCCGGTGTTTCGCCTGGAATCATGCGACGGTCCAGGGAAAGGAATGTTTGGTCAGGCACGATAGATAGTGCACCAGGTGAACATTCGATGATGTTCAGTGAAATGGAAGCCTTTCCCAGCTGAGGATCTTCCGGCAGGCTAGGATAAAGCTGATCTTTAATCTTTTGAATCAGCGGCATGGCTTTGTAAATGGAGTTGATCCCTAACCAGGGAGCACTTCCGTGGGAGGTTCTGCCATAAACCGTTACCAGCATTTCCACACGGCCCCGGTGGCCCAGGTATACTTTTAGTGATGTGGCTTCGCTGGACACCATAGCGTCATAGGTCAAACCTTTGGCCGGAAAGGTTTTATCGATAAGATGAGTCATTCCCACCATTTCTGCCGGCTCTTCCTGCACGACACCTGTAAACATGTAAGTGCCTTTAAAGCCAACACCTTCTTTTTTCAATTTTGCCAACAAGCCTCCGGCATAAATTTGTGCAGCTTCACCGGCTTTTACATCGGAAGCGGCTCTGCCGTGAATGCATTCTGTTTTTTCCGTACCGTCTTTGTCCTGCTTGTCTACGTCACAGACATCTATTTGTGCACCATAAGGGTCGTAACCTTCCCAGTTGGCTGAATCGCCAGGGGATACGTGGTCCATGTGGGAGTTAAACATAATCGTTGGCCCTTCCTCTGTCCCTTTCACCAGACCCACAATGTTTCCCTGGTCATCCCGAAAATACTCATCATAACCAAGTTTCTCCATTTCTGCCAGCAACAAATCTGATAAAGCACCTTCTTCACCGCTGATGCTGGGTGTCTGCACCAGTTTTTGTGTAAAAGCAATAACGCCAGACTTCATTTCTACTGCCATTTCATTCATTTTCTTTGCTAATTCTGTGTTCAATGCCATGCACTCCTTTCATATTTATCCTGTTTCCAGGATCATTCATTACGTATGTCGTGAACACTCTGTAAATAATGCAAGGATTGTGCCAGTTGCTTTCAGTCCTTGAATGAGATAATATCAGTGTATAGACAGGGGTTTAATCATTGTTTTTTCATCATTTGATCCATTTTCGAATCGTATTCCCAGCGAATTGCTCTTTGAAGTTTTAACTGACTGGTAAAGTCACTCCCGCGCCCTTTCTTTTGATTCATTTTGGTATCATAGATTCGCAATCGAATCGCATGACGGCTGTTTAATTGGGTATGATAACCTGAGGAGGTGCTTATTTTATGAATAGCAATAAACCACTGCGTTTTATTCAACTGGTTGATGAAGCCTTTGAAGACCTTGAACTGTGGTATCCTGTCTACCGGATGAGGGAAGCCGGTGTTGAAGTGGTGCTGGCAGGTAAGGACACCAACCGCACATACCATGGAAAACACGGTGTGCCAGCTGAGACGGATGCCTGCTTTGCAGAAATCGATCCGGAAGCCTTTGACGGCCTTTTGATTCCCGGAGGATGGGCACCTGATAAGCTAAGGCGTTACCCAGAGGTGTTGGACATTGTTCGTCACATGGACCGGGAAGGAAAAGTCATTGGCCAAATTTGCCATGCCGGTTGGGTATTGGCATCCGCCAATGTGCTAAAAGGAAAAAATGTCACCAGTACACCAGCCATTCGTGATGACCTGGTGAATGCAGGAGCCCGGTGGATTGATGAACCGGTGGTTACCCATGGTAACCTGGTATCTGCTAAAGGTCCTGCGGATTTACCCAGCTACATGACTGCCCTGCTTGCGCTGTTGAAAAAGGTATAACAACAAAACACCTCTGGACCTTACGAATTTTAGGCTAGAGGTGTTTTAGCGTTCATTCCAGCCATTTTTTCACCGTGATGTTTACCGATGCAATGTGTAGTGCCGTCATCCCTTCCACTTCCTGGATGATTTTTGCCTGGGCTCTTCGAAGCTGTTGGGTCAGCAATATGCCAAATGGTGCCTTCACATCCAGCTCAATAAAAAGGCCGCGTCTTGTGTTTTTAACAAAGGTGCTCCCTGCTGGTATCAGGTCGGTCCAACATGACACCGCATGATTCACCAGGCTTCGAATCACCCCATCTGAAATGGTGTATTTCCCTAGGTAGCTGAAATGAGGGCGTACCACCGATTTTTCTGATCCACTTTCTTCTCCCGTTAGGCTTAACCCTTTCAATGCTTTCAACGGGTTTAAAAAATAACCGGAAAAATCCTTTTTTAGCTCAAAGGAGGGTACGGGTATAACATGTTTGCCTTCTTTTATGCGAATTTTTCTGGCCAGACGGATATCATCATCACTCACCACTTCTTCAATCCACAGCGTTGTTGCAGGAGTTCCCAACGCCAACTGTTCCACGATGGTTTCCACCATTTTTTTTGAAGTACCCAGCACCATGATTTTATCCGGTTTCTCTTGACCGATGAGATCTTTCACCGCCTGACGGTGTTCTTCTTCAGTAAAAATCGCCCGGCGGATGGCTCCCAAACGGGACCGTTCACGCTTGGCAGATTTACCCCCCAGTACACGGTTGTCACGAATCAGCAGACCATCGTCAATGATGAAGCGGATGCCTCTTTCCTTTGCCAGGTTCATGGCCTGGTAACTTTTTCCTGTTCCACTGCCACCTATAAACAGGGTTACTTCCACGAAGCATCCCTCCTTTATTTAAAATGATTCTCATTATATTGCAACTGCTTTAGCAAAAAGTCGCTGTTTTTTTCTTGCGCCCTCCTGAATTTCCCTGCTATAATGCTTATGTAGCAGGTAATACCTGCACTTTCACATTTTAAACAAAGGAGGATTCAACTTATGGCTTATGTAATTCATGATTCATGTATCAACTGTGGTGCCTGTGAGCCCGAGTGCCCAACAGATGCCATCACCGCTGGCGACGACATTTATGTAATTGATGCCGAAGCCTGCATCGACTGTGGTGCCTGCGCTAACGTCTGCCCTGTAGACGCTCCGCAGCCAGAGTAACATCAACTTCAGAGAAGGCAGTGTCCGGCGCACTGTCTTCTTTACTTTTTTGCCATTTGGCCAACACGTCTTCGGATATCAGCCAGTTCGTCACCCCTGGCCATCATGTCAAGTCTTACCAAAAATGTTAAGATGGCCTTTTCTTCATTAAAACTGAAATCATTCAACAGGTTGGTGATCATGGTCTGGGTTTTGTTCTCCATGGTCTCCACAAACTGTATTCCCAGGTCAGTTAAAATCAGTCTTCTTACTCTTCGGTCCTCCGAGGCTGGCCCTTTCTGTATCAACTGTTGCTTTAGCAGCCTTCTTACCATTGCCGTCACTTCGTTCCGGCTTCTTTGTGTTTTTTCCATCATCTCCTGGAAGGTTTGGCCTTCCTGACGTTTCAATTCCTGTAGAAGGCCATATTCCATGAGGTTCACAGAAATACCTTCCCAGGTTATTTCATTTCTATCGGCTTGTATCACCATTGAAGCCAGTTTTTGTAAGTATTCATGGGTTTGTGTATAATAGTTTTTCATGTTTCACCCCTGTAAACAAGAGAGTAAGACGAGGGAGTCTTAGCGTTTCTTATATTTTCTGGTTCCATATTATTGTACCACATCACAGGAAGTTCTATCGTGTCCTTACAGAAAAACCCGGCAGCCAGAACTTACGGCTGTCGGGTTTTTTATGCATTTACAACATACTGTATTTTCTGCGTTTTATTCCTGATTTTTTAGCAGATACGATATAATGTAAAGACTGTCGCTTAAATGCACATTTTCGAGTACAATAGAATCTGGCACAATTATATCCGCAGGGGCAAAATTCCAAATGGCTTTTACCGGAAGATTCACCAACACATCAGCCACATCCTGTGCACTTTCTTTGTTGGTGCAAATCACGCCAATTTCAATGTTTTTACCCTCGCAATAGCTTCCCAGTTCATCCACATCCAGTACCGGAATGTCACGGATTTGCAGACCAACCAAACGGGGATTCTTTTCAAAAAGGGCCATAATGTGAAACCCTTTTTTTTCGAAATTTGAATAATTGGCAATGGCCTGGCCAAGATTACCAGCCCCAATGATGATGGTGTTGTAATGACTTGTGAGACCCAAAATACGACTGATCTCATTATACAGTTCACCCACATCGTAGCCATAACCCTGTTGTCCAAAACCGCCAAAACAGTTGAGATCCTGGCGAATTTGGGAAGCGGTAAACCCGATCATTGTACTAAGCTCCTTGGAAGATATACGGGTTACATCTTTTTCCATTAACTCTTTTAACAAGCGGTGATATTTTGGAAGCCTTCTGATCACAGCCATCGATACATCTTTAACTTCTTTTTTCACTGAGCTTCACCTCATTTTCTCGGGATGACAGGATGGTCACTCTTCATTATAATATAAATAGCATGAAAAAAAAATGCTTTTTGAAAACTTTGTGCTTCTTTTAACAAATATTTTTCAATGACGACGAAGGAGTTTATGCCAATGGTTATTTTATCTGCCAGACAGCTTTCAAAATATTTTGGTACACGGTGTCTCTTTGACCGCATTTCCTTCTCCATTAACGAAGGTGACAAGGTGGGCATTGTGGGCCCCAACGGCGCTGGAAAAACAAGTCTGTTTCACATTTTGACCAAAGACATGCCCTATGACGAAGGGCAGTTGTTTATACCTGGGCAGGTACGTCTGGGCATCCAGCATCAAATGCCTGACATGTCAATGGATGAAACCGTTCATGATTATGTGCTGGTTGTGTTTAAGTTCCTTATTGATATGGAAGAAAAACTGCGCCTCATGGAACAGGCCATTGGTGTAGCAGGCGAGGCAGCCAACGATGACCAGGAAGACAAAGCCCTTGAAAAGACCATGGCAGACTATGCCCAGCTGTTGGAAACCTTCGAGACCAGTAACGGTTATGTCTTCCGCAGTGAAGTAAGAGGCGTTCTCAATGGTCTTGGATTCTATGGTGATGATTTCCAACGTCCTGTTAACACCCTGTCCGGCGGTCAAAAAACCCGGTTAGCTTTGGGTCGATTATTGCTTAGCCGACCGGACATTTTGTTATTAGACGAACCTACCAATCATCTGGACATTGAATCGGTGGAGTGGCTGGAAAATTTCCTGCGTTCTTACACCGGCACCGTACTGGCAGTGTCTCATGACCGCTATTTTCTTGACCAGGTAACAGATATCACCCTGGAAGTGGCTCAGGGCAAAATCACCAGTTACCGGGGTGGGTATAGCCAGGCTCTCAAGAAAAAAGCTGCTCTGCTGGAGGCAGAACTGAGAAGTGCCGGCAAAATCGAAAAAGAGATCCAGCGCCAGGAAGATGTGGTTCGTCGCATGAAACAGCATGGTACTGAAAAGCTGGCCAACCGGGCAAAGAGCAGGGAAAAGAAATTGGCCAAAATGGACCAGCCCCAGAAGCAGACACAACAGGCAGTGCTTTCAGCCCTTCAGTTTCAGGTTGAGCAGGCAAGCGGCCGCCATGTGTTGACGGCAGAACATCTGAGCAAAAAGTGGCCGGGACAACCCCCACTTTTTACAGATATGAATTTTACCGTTCAGCGGGGGGACTGCATTGCACTGGTGGGTCCCAATGGTATTGGCAAAACCACTCTCTTTCGTATGGCTGCCGGCGAGGTGACCCCAGACGCAGGCACACTTACACTTGGACATCAGGTATCATTGGGGTACTACCACCAGGAGCTGAAGAACCTGGATGAATCTTTACCGGTGATCGAAGAACTGCATAACGCCTACCCCCAACTGAATGAAACACAACTTCGCACCTGGCTGGGGGCTTTTCTCTTCGTGGAAGACGAGGTGTTCACGCCCATCCATCTGCTAAGCGGAGGAGAAAAGGCCCGTTTGTCCCTGTTAAAACTCATGCTGTCCAAACACAACCTGTTAATGTTGGACGAACCCACCAACCATCTGGACATCCCTGCCAGAGAGAACCTGGAAGAATCCCTGCTAAACTACGACGGCACCCTGTTCTTTATTTCCCATGACCGTTATTTCATCAACCGCATTGCCACCGGTGTACTGGAATTCAGCCCTGAAGGCCTCACCCATTACCTGGGTAACTATGACGATTACCTGGTTAAAAAGAAACAGCTGGCAATGGAATCAGAAGAAGCCACCCAGGAGGAAGTCAGCCGCACCCGGCAAAAACAGGACAAGCTCAAAGAACGAAAACAGCGGGAAGGAGCTCGGGACCGAAAAAAAGAATTGGCCCAACTGGAAAAAACCTTGCATCAACAGGAAGCACGCTTCAAAGAACTTGAACACCTCATGTGCCAGCCTGAAATTTACACGGACGAAGAAAAAAGTCGCCAGATTCATCAGGAATCAGCTGATGTGAAGGAAACCCTGGACCAATTGTATACACAATGGGAAGTTTTACTGGAAGAAGATGCGGATAAACAGGATTCTTAGCGGTGGGAGTCATCGGAATAATTATGTTAACAAAAAATGGAATGACATTTTTCTGTCATAGTGTTGACAGTAGAGTGTCATTTTTCATCCACAGATTCATCATGTTTTCCACAAAGTTATCCACAATCTCACCTGTTCATTTGTCCTGTTTTCATAGTTATCCACAGTTTCCATATTTTTGCACACCTGCCTTTGTGTCCTCCCTACAAAAACACAACACATAGTCATCATTGATTCTCAAATAATATAGATGAATTTCACATTTTTCAATAATGATTTTTTCACATTTCATTGTTAAAAAAGGCAGGCAAATACCGGATGGTGTCACCTGCCCAGAACACAGCATTCAATTTTATGTTAACTCTTCATAAATCGGATAAAACCACTTATTCTGTCGTTCTCCAATCACCAGACTGGCGACTGCATTCAGGTTCCAGCGGGATCGTATGCCCAAGCAATAGTCGTAATACCCCACGCAGGCAATCATGGCACCATTGTCGGTGCAGAGGGTTAAATCTGGCACGTGAAAGGAAATGTTTTTTGACTTGCATGCACGGCCCAGCGCCTCCCGCAGTTGGCTGTTGGCTGCCACACCGCCAGAAAGTAGCACCTGGCTCATACCATGATGAAGGGCACAATCAATGGTTTTATCTACCAAGACATCCACCACTGCCTGTTGAAAACTGGCGGCAACGTCATTGACCTGCAATGGATGACCTTTCATTTTCTCTGTATTGATATGGTTCAGCACAGCGGATTTTAATCCACTGAAGCTGAAATCCCAATTGTTTTCTTCCTGAATAGCTCTGGGAAAATCCACTGCACAAGGGTTGCCTTTTTTGGCGGCTTCGTCGATAAACGGCCCTCCCGGGTATCCCAGTTCCAATAACCGGGCCACCTTGTCAAAGGCTTCGCCTGCTGCGTCATCCCGGGTTTTGCCCAATACTTCATATTCACCATAATCCGTCATTTTCACCAAATGAGTGTGCCCGCCTGAAACAATGAGTGCCAGAAGGGGCGGCTCCAGCTCAGGACTCTGGATAAAATTAGCGTACAAATGCCCTTCAATATGGTTCACCCCATTGAGGGGAAGGTCCCTGCCGTAAGCCAGGGCTTTACCTGCTGCCACACCTACCAGTAACGCTCCCACCAAGCCAGGCCCATAGGTGACTGCCACCTGCTGGATGTCTCCCATTGTTTTCCCTGCCTCCACCAGTGCCTGGTCAATGACCTGTGTGATGGTTTCCACATGCTGCCGTGAAGCGACTTCCGGTACCACACCACCAAATTTCCGGTGTTCAGGAATTTGTGAAGCGACGACGCTGGAAAGCACCTTACGGCCATCTTCCACCACACTTACGGCTGTTTCATCACAGCTGGTTTCAATGCCCAGGGTCAGCCATCCGGTGGCGGGTTTGTTCATCTGTTTACGATTCATTCGTCAATCCTCCCTGTGTCTGACGGGGCAACTGGTCTCCCAGTCTGCTTTCCACGACCATACCCATGCCGATAAGCTTAAAGATGAAGGTGAACAGTTTTCCCACAATGGTTATGTCTAATAAAAGGAACAGCAATGTGCCGATGAAAAGTTCCAGAATGGAACCCCACTTTTGTCCCATACCTCCAGCGATTTTTCTTCCGAAGGCCATTTTCATGGTGGTGTTGCCGGCAAACTCCAGTAACATAAAAGCAGGGAACACCAATGGTATTAGCATGGCACCCACCACGGTCACGGCCAGGATCACAATAAGCACAAAGACACCCAGATTAACCAGTAGCCCGATCATGGTTTTTCGTCCGATGTCTTCGAAGGCGTGGTCTGCCATACGTTCAAACCGGTCCGGAAAAATAACAATGGCCAGCACACCCACAACAAAAGCTGTCACATGCTTTATGACCATTAAAGCGGCAAATAGTAGGCCTAACACGGTGAACCCACTGATGTTACCCGGCAGAAAACCGGCCACATCAATACGGTCGCCTGCAATGGCAGCTTCTCTCACATCAAGGCCGCTACCCATAACAGCAATCGCGCTGCCGTCAATGGTGGTACCCGACCCTGCCGATAAACCACCAAAAATGGAGATGGCATCTCTGTTCAGGACGGCTTGCTCCAGGGAAACAGGGCCAAAGATGGCCACCGTGTCACCCGTCACTTCACCACCGGTGACATTGATGGGACTGAAAATGCCCACCACATCGCCTTCCACCCTGCCCTGGATGGTAGCAGCACCAAAGAAACTTACCAGATCACCCTGGATGACCTCATCCTGTTCCACCACCACAGGGTTTCCAAACTGTACAATCTGCCCTCTCAGCTGGGTCGTCGCACTGGCTGTTACCGGCAACACGAGGAACAGTACAATGATGATCATAAACGTCATTCTTTTTCTGTTCAATGCACTTCTCTCCTTCCCCCTGCCAGTAAACGATCCAGGGATAGTTTAATAAGCACCAGCAACATGATTAAATTCAATGTACCAAGGAAGGTCCACCATTCAGCGATCCCTTCAAAACGTCCGAGCCATTCCAACAAACCCTTTTGGGGCAGCAAGAAGTTAAGCAGGCCTCTTACCACTACACGCTCATATACCATGGTCAGGGCTTGATAGGTTTCGCTGCCCTGCAACCAGTTTTGTACGACTTGACGCATCAGGTTGGCTGTCTCAGTCACCAGAATGCCTGCCAAACCCAGGGCGCCGGTCCATACCAGTATGTGTCCCCACTTACGCTGACGGCTGACGGGCTGTGACGCCTTATATAAGTCGGGGTCAATGGCCGCCATCACCCGGTGTTCAAACCCTTCACCCGGTGCAAGTTGGGGCAAATGAGCCAGTGCATGTTTTATTTGTTTCCATTCTTCATATTGCTGTCGACAGGCTTCACATTGTGCCAAATGTTTCCTCCATTGTTGTTCTTCTGTTTCAGCCAGTGGACCGTCCATCCATTTCATCATTATTTCTGAACTTGTTCGGCAGTCCATAGGGTCTCCTCCTTCAGTTTTTTCAGCGATTCTTTTAATAGTTTTCGCGCTCTGAACAACCTGTTTTTCACCATTGACATAGGAATTTCCAGGTTGTCGGCAATTTGTTGGTAGCTCTGGCCTTGATGATGGTACAACAACACCACCATCCGATAATCCGGTGGTAATGCCGCAATGGCCGACTCAATTTCCCGGTGGGCTTCCTGTTGCAAAAAGGCCTTTTCTGCACTGACATCCTCATGGTTTGTCTTGATATCTTCATCCAGAGGCATGGTGTCCACCCGTTTTTTTCGGATGGAATCAATACAGGTGTTGGTCGCAATTTTTAGGATCCACGAAGAAAATTTGTGTTCATGATTGTATTGTCGGAGATAACGATACGCTTTAATGAAGACTTCCTGGGATAGGTCTTCCGCTTCTTCCCGCTGGCGCAGCATTCGGTAACAAATCCCGAACACCGGCTTTTGATAGCGGGTTACCAGTTCCTGAAAACCGGAAGCATCTCCCTGGAGTATATTCTCCACAATTTGAGCATCTGACAACGGCACGAAAACCACCTCAACTCTTGCACTATACTATACGACGTTAACGGTTTCAAAATGTCTGAAGCACAGTGAACTTTTTGGTTTTATACATTCCATTGAATAATTGCCTATCAAAAAACGAAGGTATATGTGACACTTTCCGTATCACTGCTCCTCCGTCATCTCACTTCTGTCATTGTTCAGTTCAACCCACATGATCAGTGCGTCTTCACCGGTGTCCTGGTAGTAGCCGGGGCGTATGCCGGCCATGAGAAACCCCAGCTTTTTATAAAGCGCAATGGCCACATGATTTTGTTTACGCACTTCTAGGGTCATGCGAAGTAAGTTCCGCTGACGGGCTTCTGTCATGAGCACTTCCATGATTTTTCTACCCAGATGACGGCCCCTGTAATCCGGATGCACAGCAATGTTGGTTACATGGACTTCGTCCAAAATCAGCCACATGCCGCCATAAGCTGCCACCCGACCATCCACTTCCACCACACGGTAAACCGCCACGCTGTTTTTCATTTCCATGCGAAAAGCGTGGGGTGTCCATGGTGTGGCAAAGGATTCCTTTTCAATATCCACCACAGCGGCAATGTCCTCCACTGTCATGGAACGCACCAATGTTTTCCCTTCCACTGTCATGAATGTTTCCTCGTTTCCTTCAACAATTGACGCTGCTGGAACACTTTCTCGGCCTGGGAGGTGCGCAGGTATATGGGTTGAATCTCTGCTGCCGTTACGGTTTCTCCTGCCATGGCTTTCAAGATGGCGCACTGGGCCAGTGATGATGCGGAAGGCACAGCCTGCAAAGGCAGAGCAAAACGGGCACGATTTCCCAGGGTATCTTTAATGATCTCTCTGTGTTGTGTCATTGCATCCCCCAGAAAAAACAGTTCTTCAGTAGACGATACCAGTTCTTTCAGCAATTCCTGAATGTGAAGGACATCCGGTGCCCGGAGTATGGCAACACCGGTTTCATCAAACTGGTAACCAGCTGTGTACACCAATTTTCGCTGGGCGTCCACCAGAGGAACCACTTGCCCCTGGAAGGTGTTCGCCTGCCAGGCCAAGGCTTCCAGACTGTCCACCCCCACCACAGGCTTATCAAGTGCCTGGGCCAGGCCCTTCACGGTGGCCACGCCAATGCGGATCCCGGTAAAGGAACCCGGACCCAAAGAGACAGCCAATACGTCAATTTCAGACAAGGGACACTCGCACATCTGCAGCAGATGGTCTATCATGGGCAGCAATTGTTCCGAGTGGGTTTTCTTGTGGTTCGTCCTGATTTCGCCAATCAGCTTATCTTCTTGTATAAGGGCTGCACCCGCAGCCATGGAAGTGCTTTCCACAGCGAGAAGTTTCACGTGATTCCCAACTCCTTTGTGATATCACAATCAAAGGTTTCCGAAGGGGTGATGCAAATTTCCCTTCGTTTGGCGTCCAGCCATTTGATTTCAATCCAAATGTGCCGTTCCGGTAAATATTCTTTCACCAAATTGGCCCATTCAATGACGCAGACCCCTTCTCTATTAAAGTATTCCTCAGCACCCAGGTCTCTAAATTCACTGGGTTTCAACATACGGTACACGTCAAAATGGTAGAGGGGTAAGTTTCCTTCGTATTCCTGGATCAAATTGAAGGTGGGGCTGGTAATGTTTTCTTTAACACCAAGTGCTTTTCCCAGGGCTTTGGTAAAGGTGGTTTTTCCTGCACCCAAGTCACCGGAGAGGCAAATCACGTCCCCGGGTTTCAAAATAGCGGCCAACTTCACCGCAATGGCTTCCGTATCTTTTTGTTTCACTACGCGACGACACATCATTTGGTACTGGTTCCCCTTTATGTTCAACTCTAATCACACTTTATTCAAAGTCACTGACAAAACTAAATGACAAAAAACCAATTTGAGGGCTTCCCGGATCAGATCCAAAGAAGCCCTGTTAGCATCATTCTATTCGCTTATACAGTATAGCATATTTTTACAAAATGACAAGGAGTATTAATGTCTTTCCTTCAGCAAGGGTGAAATTCTTTTGTATATCAACAGGGTGAGCGCACCAATGGTCAAGCCTTTAAACACATTGAAGGGGGCAATGCCGTAAATCACAAGGGTTTTTATATCTACAATCCGCGGGTTTACAACAGTACCCATGTCAACAATCAGCTCAATGGGCATAAACCGGGAATACATGGGAATCAGCACATAATAGTTGGCAAAGGATCCCAGCAGCGTCATGCATACGGTGCCCAACAACATCCCCAAAATGGCATGTTTCTGGTCTTTTTTGTAATGGTATACCAGCGCAGCCGGCACCACATAAAAAACCCCCACCATAAAGTTGGCCAGTTCGCCCACGCCGCCGGACCAACTGCGGAAAATGCCGTGAAGCACCACTTTCACAAATTGAATAAAAATCCCTGCGATGGGTCCCATGGCAAACGCACCAACCAGTGCCGGCAAATCACTTAAATCCAGTTTTAAAAACCCAGGAAAAAAGGGGATTCCTATTTCCAAAATCATTAAAACAAAGGCCATTACCGCCAGAACAGATATTTTGGTAATTTGTCTTGTGGTCAGTCTACTTCGGTGCATCGCAACAGCTTTTTCAGTTTTTTCCATTTTGTTCCCTCCTGATTTCTCCAGCTTATTCCAATAAAAAAGACGCCTGATTTCTTCAGGCGCCATTACACGACAAGATAAACACAACATTGGTTCATCTTCTCCCATCCAGACTTTACTGTCGGTACCGGAATTTCACCAGTTCAACCGCCTAAGCGATTCGCGGACTATTACCGCCGGTCGGGAATTTCACCCTGCCCTGAAGATTATATTCACATTATAAGCTACTTTATCGTTTCACGCAAGTTTTTGTTTAGATTTTTGTTCAGATTTTTTGTTTATTCGGTGTTACCATCTTGCTACTTTATTGTTACTTTAGTGCTACTTTATTGTTACTTGAATATACTTTAAAGGCACTTATTCATCATATCAATGTAATTTCTGTATTTGTTGGTCCGTTGCTATTTTTTCTTCATGCTCAATGCGATCCGCTGCCGTTTCACATCCACACTCAGTACCCTGACAGTGACCACGTCACCCACGGACACCACATCAAGGGGATGCTTCACATAGCCTTCCTTCAGCTCAGAGATGTGTACCAAGCCATCCTGCTTCACACCAATGTCCACAAAGGCACCAAAATCAATCACGTTGCGCACAGTACCTGTCAGTTCCATGTCCGTTTCCAGGTCTTCCATTTTCATGACATCTGTGCGAAACACAGGCTTCTGTAACTCTTCACGGGGGTCGCGGCCTGGTTTTTTAAGTTCCGCCACCATGTCCTGCAAGGTGGGAAGGCCAATGCTCAGTTCCTCCGACAGGGGAGTCAGAGAAAGACCAGACAGTTTTTCCTCCAAAATGGACGAGTTGGCTGACGTTAAGTCACCAGCTTCAATCCCGGTTTTCTTCATCAATGCCTTGGCCGCTTCGTAGGATTCCGGATGAACGCCGGTGTTATCCAAGGGGGTTTTCCCATCACGGATCCTCAAGAAACCTGCACACTGGGTATAAGCCGCAGGGCCTAAACGGGGTACCTTCAACAGTTGTTTGCGATTAGTATAACGACCGATCTCGTTACGATAATCCACGATGTTTTCCGCCACTGATTTACTTACTCCAGCCACATACTGCAACAAAGAGGGAGAAGCGGTGTTCACGTCCACCCCCACTCGGTTCACACAGTCTTCCACCACGCCGGTAAGACGCTCTTCCAGCTGTTTCTGGTTCACATCATGCTGGTATTGGCCCACGCCAATAGCTTTAGGGTCAATCTTCACCAATTCTGCCAAGGGGTCCTGCAAGCGTCGACCGATGGATACCGCACCCCGGATGGATACGTCCAGATCGGGGAATTCCTTTGTGGCCAGCTTGGAAGCAGAATACACGGAAGCCCCGGCCTCACTCACAATCACGAAGGCAACCTGGTGGGGAAAATCAGGAATCAGGGAGGCCACAAACTGTTCTGTTTCCCTGGAGCCGGTACCGTTACCGATGGCAATGGCGGTGATGTGATGTTCCACCACCATTTTTTTTGTCACTGCGGTGGATTTCACCATTTCATGCTGGGGCGGCACTGGGTAAATGGTGCTATAATCCAACAATTTTCCCGTTTCATCCACCACCGCCAGTTTACAGCCGGTACGGTAGGCCGGGTCGATCCCCAGTACCACCTGTCCGGCAATGGGCGGCTGCATCAAGAGACCTGTCATGTTCTTGCCAAAGAGAACGATGGCTGCCGCTTCCGCCCGTTCCGTCAATTCATTGCGGATTTCCCTCTCAAGAGAAGGCTGCAACAGGCGTTTCCAGGTATCCGCCACAATGGCACGCAATGTATCGTTCCTAATATCTGTTTCTGTACGAATCAGTTCCTTTTCCATCTGGGTCAGGATACCTGCCTCCGGCACAGCGATGGCCACTTTAAGAAAATCTTCCTTTTCTCCCCGGTTCACTGCCAAAATTCGGTGATCCGGCATTTTTCGCACCGTTTCTGTATGGTCATAATACATTTCATATACCGATTCCGCTTCAGGATCTTTGGCTTTGGACACCACATCCCCCTGCTGCCACATGAGGCGGCGCAGTTTTTTCCGCAGGTCCCCGTTGTCCGACAAGTCTTCCGCCACAATGTCCATGGCGCCCTGCAAAGCTTCTTCAGCTGTGTTGACATCCTTCTCAGGGTCAATGTAATTGGCTGCTTCTGTCAGTGGATCCTGGGAAGGGTTTTCAACCGTCGTCAACCAGGCAGCCAATGGCTCCAGCCCCTTTTCACGGGCAATGGTTGCCCGGGTGCGGCGCTTGGGCTTATAGGGTCGGTAAATGTCTTCGATTTCCGTCAGGGTGGTGGCTTTGGCCAGTTTCTCCTCAAGTTCAGGGGTCATGGCTTCCAACTCGGTGATGTGACGAATCACATCTTCCCGCCGCTGGCTTAAGTTTTGAAGATACGTTAACCGTTGGTGAAGGTCCCGCAACACTTCATCGCTTAAACCCCCGGTCATTTCCTTCCGGTACCGGGCAATGAAAGGTATGGTGTTCCCTTCTTCCAACAACGCCAGGGTTTGGGCTACCTGGCTGGTTTTCAGGTGAAATTCACCTGCCAGCAGTTTAACTAAATCCATGTATTTGCCTCCTTTTCATGCGTTTGCTGTTTCTATTTTAACACATAGGGGCAATTAATGGTGAAGGGCTGAAACAACGTGACGATAATGGAGAAAAAACCTGGAGAAGATCATACTAAATGACCCTCTCCAGGCTTTCTGATTACGCTTTATGTGATATTTACTGTCCATCCTGATTCATTGCCTGCCGCAAGTAGCCATAAATAAATGAATCCAGGTCGCCATCCATAACCCCCTGCACATTGCCCACTTCCACATTAGTGCGATGGTCCTTCACCATGTTATAGGGGTGAAACACGTAGGAGCGGATCTGGCTGCCCCAGGCAATCTGGCTGTAGTCCCCCTGCAGTTCCTCGATCTTTTCCTTGTTTTCTTCCAACTTCAATTCAATGAGTTTTCCTTTTAACACCTTCATGGCGGTTTCCTTGTTGGAATGCTGGGACCGCTGGTTTTGGCACTGGGCCACAAGACCCGTGGGGATGTGAGTGATGCGCACTGCAGAATCTGTCTTGTTAACGTGCTGGCCGCCGGCACCACTGGAACGATAGGTGTCAATCCGCAGGTCAGAAGACTGTATGTCCACTTCCACCGAATCATCCAGTTCCGGCATCACGTCCACAGAAGCAAAGGAGGTGTGTCGTTTACCTGCCGTGTCAAAAGGTGAGATGCGTACGATGCGGTGCACCCCTTTTTCCGCTTTTAAATAGCCATAGGCGTTTTCACCTTTCACGGTGAAAGTGACGCTCTTAATCCCCGCTTCCGGGTCATTCTGCAGGTCGTACAGATCCAGCCCGAAGCTGTTGGATTCAGCCCACCGGGTGTACATACGGTACAACATTTCCGCCCAGTCCTGGGCATCCAAACCGCCGGTACCGGCATGAATGGAAACAATGGCATCCAGGTGATCGTACTCACCGCTGAGCAGGGTTTTCAGCTGAATGGTCTCCACCCGCTGCTTCAGGTTTTCCAAGCCTTTGGTAAACTCTTTTTCAAACTCATTTTCCCCTTCTTCTAAAAAATATAAAAGGGTCATCAGTTCTTCCTGGGCTTCTTCAAGTTCTCTAAATTCATCCACTTTGTTCTGCAGGCTTTTACTGGTTTTTAAAACGACCTGGGCTTTGTCCGGGTCATCCCAAAACGCCGGCTCTGCCATGCCCCGTTCCAATTCTTCAATGCGTTGCTTAATGCCGGCAACGTCAAAGAGAAGCCCCCATTTCAGTAATTTCATCCTTCAACTCCAGCACTTCTGCCCGGAGGTTATCCAAATTTAACATACCTTCACCATCCTTCATATTTGAAAACGAGCCACGGGGACACTTCGCTCAACATTTTTTGAAAAACGAGCCACGCGAAACGTCCCCGTGGCTTGTTTATGGTCTATGCGCCGTGGCACTTCTTGTATTTTTTGCCGCTGCCACAGGGGCAGGGGTCGTTGCGTCCTACTTTGTCTTTGTTTACAACAGTGGAAGGAGCTTTCTGGCCGTCAGGATTGGCGATGGGGTTCATGCGCACCACAGCCTTCCGCTCAACCACAGCTTCCTTCTGCAGGTGAAACAGCATCTTCACCGTTTCTTCCTGGATGTTGCGGATCATTTCCTGGAACATGTCAAAGCCTTCGTTCTGGTAGGCCCGTACTGGATCTTCCTGGCCGATGGCTCTGAGGCCTATCCCCCGCTTCAAGTGGTCCATGGCATCGATGTGATCCATCCAATTGTTGTCCACCACCCGCAGCATAATAATCCGTTCAATTTCCCGCATCCGTTCTGGGGTGAAGTCGGCTTCTTTTTCTTTGTAATAATCCAGACAGTTTTTGATAATTTCTTCCTTCAGCCCTTCTCTTGTCAAGGATTCTATGTCTTCATCCCCAAAGAAGTGACTCAACCCAAACTGCTTCGCCAAGTGCTTTTCCAAACCTTCCAGGTTCCATTCTTCCGGGTATTCACTGTGGGCAGTGTGAATGGCAAGGCCATCGTCCACAATGGAAGTCACCATGGATTCCACCTGGTCGTGCATATCTTCCCCGTTCAACACCTTGCGTCGTTCCTTGTAGATGACCTCCCGCTGTTTATTCATAACATCATCGTACTGGAGTACATGTTTCCGGATACCAAAGTTCCGGCTCTCTACTTTTTTCTGTGCGTTTTCAATGGATTTGGATAACATGCTGTGTTCAATAGCCATATCTTCTTCAAGGCCCAGCTTTTCCACCAGGCTTTGCATCCGTTCTCCTCCAAAGAGGCGCATCAGGTCATCTTCCAGGGAGATAAAGAAACGGGATGATCCAGGGTCTCCCTGACGTCCGGCACGGCCGCGCAGCTGGTTGTCAATACGGCGGGACTCATGACGCTCAGTACCGATGATGTGCAGCCCGCCGGCGGCAATCACGTCTTGATGTTCTTTATCTGTCTCTGCTTTGTATTGTTCAAAAAGGCTTTCATATTCACGGGCGGCTGCCTGAATTTCCGGGGCATCGGGGATGTTCAGGGCGGTCACCGCTGCCAGCACTTCATCCTCCACCCCTTTGGCCTTCAGGTCACGCTTGGCCAAAAATTCCGGGTTACCACCCAGTAAGATATCGGTACCACGACCAGCCATATTGGTGGCAATGGTAACGGCACCTTTACGACCCGCCTGGGCTACGATTTCGGCTTCTCTCTCATGCTGCTTGGCATTGAGCACTTCATGCTTCACACCTTTTTTCTGCAACATGCGGGAAATCAGCTCTGACCGCTCGATGGAAATGGTACCCACCAAAGCTGGCTGGCCAGTAGCGTGCTTTTCGATAATTTCCTCCACCACAGCAGTGTATTTTCCTGGCTCGCTTTTGTAAATGGCATCGGGGTGATCTTCCCGGATTACCGGCTCATTGGTGGGAATCTCCACCACGTCCATGCCGTAAATGGCTTTGAATTCCTCTTCCTCGGTTTTAGCTGTACCCGTCATACCGGCAATTTTCTGGTACATGCGGAAGTAGTTCTGGAAGGTGATGGTGGCTAGGGTTTGGGATTCCTTCCTTGCCTCGACGCCTTCCTTCACTTCTATCGCTTGGTGCAATCCACCACTGTAACGACGACCATACATGAGGCGGCCGGTGAAGTCATCCACAATGATGACTTCATCGTCCTGCACAATGTAATCCATGTCTAATTTCATAATAAAGTGGGCTTTCAAAGCCTGCTCGATGCTGTCCTTCACGTCCCGTTCCAGGTTTTTCTTTTTCTTTTCATCATCGCTGAGGCCTTCCTGCTGTGCCTCGTAGCTCACCTGGTCTTCCAGCTCAGTGTCCTCCGACAGTTCTTCTCCATACAGCTTATCAATGCCGTAGGTTTTTCGGGCATATTGGTCAGCTTTGTCTTCCCCTTCCGGTGTCAGCGATATATTTTTCTCTTTTTCGTCCAGCTCGCAGTCCTGGTTCAGCTTCAGGGAACGGACAAACCGGTCAGCGTTCCGGTAGAGTTCATCCTTTAGCAGCGCTTCCGACATCTCCCGCTCACCGGAAATGATAAGGGGTGTCCTGGCTTCGTCGATGAGGATGCTGTCCACTTCATCTACGATGACATAGTTCAAATCCCGCTGCACCATGTTTTCTTTACGGATCACCATGTTGTCCCGCAGGTAATCAAAACCAAATTCATTGTTGGTACCATAAGTAATGTCTGCCGAATATACCTGCTGTTTTTCTGACGGCTTCAAACCATGGACATTAACCCCGGTGGTCATACCCAGAAATTCATACACCTTGCCCATCCATTCGCAGTCACGACGTGCCAGGTAATCGTTCACCGTCACTACATGCACACCTTTTCCTTCTAGGGCGTTGAGGTACACAGGCAGGGTGGCCATCAGGGTTTTACCTTCACCGGTTTTCATCTCGGCAATACGACCCTGGTGCAGCACAATACCGCCGTAGAGCTGTACCTTATAATGTTTAAGCCCCAGCACTCGCCAGGCAGCTTCCCTCACTGTAGCGAAGGCCTCTGGCAGTAAATCATCTAGGGATTCGCCTTGCTGGTAACGCTCTTTGAATGCTGCCGTTTTCCCTTTCAGGGCTTCATCACTTAAACCGCTGTATTCACCTTCCAGGGTTTCAATTTGTTTCACAAGGGTATCCATACGCTTAAGTTCGCGATCGCTGTAGGATCCAAATACTTTTTCAAATAATGCTTTCAATGCCTGTCACCTCTATCTCCAAATTTTTCCTCTGTGATCGATGCGAATAACACGCGCTTTCTGGTATTGACCTGCTCCCAGTAGCAAATCCTGGATCCATAAAAAAACACCCAGGGAGATGAGTACATCACCAATGGAGAACACCTGACGGATCGGGTATATGGCAGGAGGTGTCAATCGCTTACCAAGAAACGCTAACCAGCTTCCGCTGCCTTCCGTCAGCTGGTATTGCACCAGCCGTCCCGCCTGAATCAGTTCCAACCGGTTGTTAAAACCTGCTTTTTCCAGCGCTTCCACTGCAATGGGCAGTGTGCCGCCGTTGAGAAATATGACAGCAAAATTAAGCAGGCTGCCTAATACAATCAACCAGACAGCTTTGCTGTTCAGGTTGGTAAACAGAGCCGCAAACAACAGCCCATAACTTAAGGCGTAAAAGATCAGCCGCTGGTTGATGAAAAAGCTGCTGCCTGCCAGCAGCATAAAAGACACCAACACCTGAATCAGAAATGCCAGTATAAGCAACGCTGGCATTCGTATTTGGGCTGTTTTTAACTTTTTTACACTTCCTCCACGGAACAGGCCCACGGCAATTCCCACGATCAAGGCTTCAATAAACACATCAACACATCCTTCTTTCGTCCCAGGTTGTCCGTCTTCTCAATGACTTTCATGGTGCCTTTTTTACCACTTTGCCCTCGCTTATAAGACGTGGAAACAATGGTTATGTTTCTGTTTATGTTCATCCGAGTACCATTATATCAGTTATTGCCAAAGAAAAAAACAATCCCTGCCGGAAAACCAGCAGGGATTGAAATACTTTATACATATACAATATTTTTATTGCTTTATTATTCCATGTTGGGCTCAATGAGACCATAGTTTCCGTCACGCCGTTTGTAAATGACATTCACCTCATTGGTCTCGTCATTGGCGTAAACGAAGAAACTGTGACCCACCAGCTCCATCTGGAGAATGGCTTCCTCCTGGTTCATGGGCTTCACAGGAAATCGCTTTGTTTTCACGATGCGGGGTTCGAAGGTTTCTTTTTCTTCTTCACTTGGTATATTTTCAAACCGAATGGTTTCATAATTGTTAACCCGGTTTCGTTCCAGTTTCGTCTTGTGCTTACGCAGCTGTGCAGATAATTTGTCGATAACCTTATCCACGGTATTGTACATATCGATGGTTGATTCCTCAGCTCTCAGTACAGATCCACTGATGGGGATGGTTGCCTCCACGATCTGTCTCTCTTTTTCTACAGAAAGAGTGACTTTGGCTTCTGCCTCCTTACTGAAATATTTGTCCAGTTTCTCCATTTTTGAATCGATTGTGTCCCGCAGTGCATCGGTTACATTAAAGTTTTTGCCGGTTACGGTTACTTTCATCTCTCCAGCCCCTTTCCCTTTTAGTTTCTATTGCCTGTTGTCATTTCTCCAGTGTCCGGAGTTTCCGGTGCCTGACACATCCGCCCCTGTCTCCAGATCGGAATGTTGTATTTAGTTGGGGAGGATGGTATGAAATAATATACCCCATTCAAAAGGTTAATAACAATTTCATTTCTCTCAAAAATAATTATGTTTGACACTTTTACTTTTTTGTTACATGTGTTGATTTTACAGGATCTTAACATTTTCTTCCACTTTTTGTGGATAACTCCCTTGTTTTGTGGATAAAGGAACCCCTATTCTGTGGATAATGTGGGTAAGTCTGTTGATAAGTTGAAATCAGCGGATTCTTATATTTAACGCTTGTGGGTATCCATCCCCAAAGTAAAAGGCCCTGGATTTCCATCAGTCCAGAGGCCTAATTTGATAGTTTACATAAAATTGGGGGGGGTGTTTAAAGATCCTGTCTGCATCTTATCCATGTTTCTCAGAGTTCGTAAATCTCTGATACTTTCATGGGATAGCGTTTTGAAATAGGTTTCTGTACTGGGTTTTATAGTGTTCCACTGCTATTTAATCAAAATGCAATAGAAGCTGACCTGGTCTTTGCCCCCACACTCGCCTACTGGAAGTTTTGCTCCGGGTTTGCCGTCACTCCCCTTCTCTCGGAGATTTCTCTCCGGCAGGACTTACTCCTAAGCCGCACCATGCTCCGCAGCACTTTTGGCTGCCTTACGTGGGTCCTTTTGCCTGCGACTGGCATGGACTTTCAACCACAGACCTTCTATTGCCTCTCTATTATACCATTTATTTTTTCTTTTTGAACGCCTTTTCCTTCCTTTACACTTCCTTTACACTTCTTTTCATTGGCCTTCGGGTATGGTACAATGAGTCAGGAAATAAACAGCATTTTAGCTGAAGATCATATGTGCCGGAAGGCTGCCAGGAGGACACTCATGCCAGTAATGAAACCCCGCGAAATCGAAAAGGACATTTACATTTTTAACGGTCAGTCGCTGCCCGTCAGTGAATTTGATGCGGAGGCAGCCATCCATTATCCGGCTGTTTATGAAGTGTTGAAGGTAACAGACGGTGTGCCCCTTTTCTGGGATGCCCACATTGACCGGTTGGAAAAATCACTGATTTTGGCAGGTGTTTCTGCTGAAATTGACAAGGATCAACTGTACCAGCAGGCGTTGCGTCTGGCAAAGGAAAACAACACCACACACCATAACATGAAGATCATCATGAATGCCTTTGACACAAAACCCAATGGCGATAAATACCTGTTTTTCATCACCACCAGTTACCCTTCCCCACAGCAATTGAAGGAAGGGGTGAAAGTGATCACCTTTGATGCTGAACGGCACAACCCTAATGCCAAAATCATTACCACAGATTTCCGCACTTCTATTCTTGAAGCCCTTCAGCAGGCACAGGGTTACGAAGCTCTGCTGGTCAACGCCGCTGGAGAGGTGACGGAAGGCAGCCGCTCAAACTTTTTCGTCATCAAAGACAATGTCTTTATCACACCGCCCTCCCACCAGATTCTGGAAGGCATCACACGTCAAATAGTTATTAACCTGTTGGAACGGCTGGGATATGCACTAAAAGTCATGCCCCTCTCCCTGGGTTTTCTTATGGAGGCAGAAAGCCTCTTTCTCACCGGCACTTCCCCAGGAATATTGCCCATCCAGCAGGCGAACAATAAAAGCTTTGATGTAACGCTAAAACCGCTTAAAGACCTGCAAGACCTTTATCGACACGTGGAAGAAACCTATATCAATATCAACAAATAGCGTAATAAAACAAAGTAAGTTAACAGAATAAACACACTTGGGATATAAGAGTTGAAGAAACAAAGAGATGAAGAAGAAAAGATGGAGGAAACAATATGAAAATGGGAATAGTGGGTTTACCCACCACAGGAAAAACAACACTCTTTAACTTATTAACAGGCCAAAACCTTGAAACCGCTGGTTTTGCCACAGGAAAAGTGGAAGCCCATACCGGTATTGCCAAAATACCTGATGAACGCATCGACTTTTTGGCCTCCCATTACAAGCCAAAGAAAACCACCTATGCCACTGTTGAACTGGTGGACGTTCCAGGACTGGCTAAAGGCGCCAGTGCAGGAAAAGGGGTGGGAAACCAGTTTTTGGAGGCTGTTCGAAAAGCAGACGCCCTGATTCACCTGGTGCGGGTTTTTGACAACTCTCAGGCCACTCACCCGGAAGGCAGCATTGACCCACTGCGGGATGTGGAAACCATCTCCATGGAACTCCTTTTCTCTGATTTAGGTGTCATCGAAAACCGGATTGGTCGTATTGAAGCCGGAAAAAAAATCACCAAAGAACACCTGACTGAAAAAGAAGTGTTGGTAAAGTGTAAGGACGCGTTGGAAAACGGTCAGCTAATTCATGAAGTGAACCTGGATGAGGAAGAGCAGGAACTGCTGAAGAACTTTGGGTTTCTCTCCGAAAAACCCATGATGCTTGTGGTGAATATGGATGAATCGCAGCTGGCTGAAGGTGCTTATCCCCAGAAAGAAGAGCTGGAAACCTACTGTGGAGAACACCGCCTGCCACTGATGGCTCTCAGCGCCCAAACAGAGCAGGAAATCAACCAACTGGAAGAAGAGGAACGTGCCATGTTCATGGAAGAGCTGAACATTCAGCAACCGGGCATCCATCAGGTAGCACGCACCTCTTATGACTTGCTGGGCCTCATCTCCTTCCTCACCGCTGGGGAAGACGAAGTGCGTGCCTGGCCCATCCGTCGGGATACCATAGCGCGGAAAGCTGCCGGCAAAATTCACACCGACATCGAAAAAGGCTTCATCCGGGCGGAGGTCACCGCCTTTGCCGATTACAGGGAGCACCCTTCCATGGTAAAACTGAAGGAACTGGGCAAAGTACGCCTGGAAGGCAAGGAATACGTGGTACAGGATGGAGATATTATGAATTTCCGGTTTAACCTATAATTCTAATTAAGACTAGGCAGTACCATCATCCCGGTACAACACCTCATCGTTTTTTATGATTTCGGTGATGTTGGTATCAGCTCCCGAATCCGTTCAGGTCCGCTACCCGGGTTTTTCAGCAGGCCTCTGGCCATGCAAATCAGGTCGCAGTCCATCTCCCGGCGCAGTGCCTGGTTTTCCACGTTTTCCAAATCGCTGACAGAGGTCATCCCCGCCACCCGACGCACTATCTCCGCCGCGGCGAACCCAGTGGCATCTTCCCACACTTCTGCCAGTATGCTTTCCAGGAAGGGTTGCGGCCAGTTGTGTTTGTCCAACTTTCTCCACAAACTGCGGATTTCCTTTGTAAAAACGTCCCACAGGTCGTCAATCATTTGCAAATGGTAGTCCGGATTCTCTTGGCTCTCCCAATTAATAAGAAGGCTGCCCATAAGCATACCCACGTCGTACCCCATGGGACCATAGGTGGCAAACTCCAGGTCAATGACCTTGGCAGAGGTCTGGTCGGCCATGATGCTGCCAATGTGCAAATCACCATGGAGCAGTGCCTGGGCGTTGTTTCTAAAATGGTAACGAAGTCGGGCCATACGTTCCAACACTTGGGGATCACTGCGTAAGTCTTTCATTTCCTTGCGGTCATTGACCTCCTGCTTATTTCCCCATCCTGAAGCTTTAAAGGGGTTAATGAGGATCAAATCCTCACTCAGGCGAGATAAGTATGGGTTAGCGAACTGAGCCCGCTTTTTCCGCTTTTCCACAGTGGGTTGGCCAAAATCAGAGGTTTTTCCCAACGTCTGGCCCAGGTATTTACCCATCTGCTTACCCAGCAGGTTAAAGTGTTGCCCCTGGTTCAGGGCCAGACGCACCACCTGGCGGGGAGACAAGTCCTGGACAATCATCACAAAGGCCTGGGGGTCATGGCGGTATAATTCCGGCATCCTCTCAGGACAGCAGATATGATGCAGCTGTATGGCCGCCGCTTCGATGTTCAACCTCTCCGGTGTCAGGGGCCAACCCTTACCGATGCGCTGCACATAAGGTAGTGCTTGCTTCAGCACCACCGATCGTCCCGGGTCTTCCACTGACCACACCCGGAATACCAGGTTCAGGGTGTTATCCCCCAGAGCTTCCGCCATCAACTGATGGGTGGGGTTAAAAATACCCTTTCCGATAGGGTCATTGTTCATATATTCCACAACCGTTTGCAGATTCAAAGGTACCATCCGTCTCCTCCTCCCGCTTCTCCATTGATAGTGCCATATATACCCGGATTTATGTGTTACTCCCATGAACAGGGATCCTTTAAATCGATTGTTCCTTATAGTTCATTCCCCACCAACAGGGTTTGTACACTATCATCAGAAGCCATCTCAATTGCTTATAAAAATGGTTGCATCAAAGGATATGGGAATGCCCTCCTCTCAAGGTCATCAGGTCCGCCAGGGCAAAGGCTGCCAGGGTAATACTGGCTGGTTCTGCCTGTTGTAGTGCTTCTTTGCAGGCGTTGGCGGTGGCCCCGGTGGTGTAAATATCGTCCACCAGCAGGATGTGCCTATGGCGTATCTGTTCATGGTACTCTTCTTTCAATACCATACTTCCCATCAGGGTGGTTGCCCGTTGCTGCCGACTTAGCCGGTGGAGAGGAGCTGTTTTTTTCTGGCGGGACAGAGCCTGTGGGATGTACGAAAATGCTAACGCGTGTGCCAGTTGGCCGGCAAGTAGCTGAGACTGGTTGTAGCCCCTTTGTTTTTGCCGAGCTGGGTGCAGGGGTACAGGAACCACCAGCCAGGGTGTTGATTCGAAGGACATGTCACTGACAGGCAATTGATTGAGACAACCCTGTTCCTTTAATGAAGTCGCCATGAGCTTTGCCATGGTTGGTGCCAGGTACTGGCCGTCCCGGTATTTCAGGTGGCTCACCAGGGCCCTGGCACTGGCTTCGTAATGGGCCACGGCAGAGACGTCTTTGGGCAGCTCCTTGGGCTCTACCCAGGGAAAGGTAGCGTGGCAGGGCGGGCACAGGCTGGTGGGTTGATGGAATATAAATATGTCTTCGGCACCGCAGCCGGGGCAGTTGTGAATGGGTGGGTATAAATAGTCCAAGGCGGCGCTTACGTAGTCTTTCATCCAGTGTGATTTCATGTTAGCTCCTTATTTTGTATCTTCGTTTGGGGTGGCATGAAACTCCGCCACTTGCTTCAGGCGGCGGCAAAGACCACTATGGCGAAACTGGATGCGGTTGTTTTGGATCATTTTATGCAACACAGCCCGGTTGCCAATGAGGACCACCAATACACGGGCCCGGGTAATGGCGGTGTATAGCAGGTTGCGGGTCATGAGCACCCAGGGGGCGGTAAAGAGAGGAATGATGACCACAGGAAATTCTGAACCCTGGCTTTTGTGCACTGTAATGGCGTAGGCAGGCTCCAGTTCGTCCAGAATAGCAAAGTGGTAATCCACCAGCCGGTCATCGTCAAAAAGGACTGTGAGTGTTTCCTGTTGTTTACTGATGGCTTCCACACGGCCCAAGTCGCCATTGAAAACACCCCGGCCCTGGTCTTCCTCTCCAATGCCGCTGGGGGTGGCTCGGCGCCATTCCAGGCTATAGTTATTACGGATTTGCATCACCCGGTCCCCTTCCCGGATGGTCTGGTCGCCATAGGGGTGTTCTGCCTTGTCATCGTCACTTGGGTTCATAACTCCCTGAAGGTAGGTGTTCAATTGCCGGGTCCCGGTGATGCCTTTTTTCGTGGGGGTGAGCACCTGGATGTCTTTGTGAGGGTCGAAACCCTTGAATTGAGGCAGCCGCTCCAAAATCAGAGCTTTTAATGTGTTCAGAGCGTTGTCCGGGTACTGTTCCGCCATGAAAAAGAAATCTTTGTCCTTGGTATTTAGCAGGGGTTCGTCCCCAGCGTTGATGCGGTGAGCGTTGACCACAATGTGGCTTTCCTGGGCCTGACGGAATATTTCCGTGAGTCGGATCACTGGCACCAGGCCGCTCTGCGCCATGTCTTTCAGCACAGAACCGGGGCCTACGGAGGGTAACTGGTCAGCGTCCCCGGTCATCACCAGGGCGGTGCCGGGGCCGATGGCCTGGAGAAGGTGGTGCATCATAAAGATGTCCACCATGGACACTTCGTCCACGATGACAAAATCCACTTCCACGGGGTTGTCCTCGTCACGGTTAAAGAAATGTTTTTTCTCATCTTCTGAATAAGCCACTTCAAGCATTCGATGAAGGGTTTTGGCTTCCCGACGGGAGGTTTCTGTCATCCGTTTAGCCGCGCGACCCGTGGGGGCACCCAGCAGGTAAGAGAGGCCTTCCTGTTCCAGTACTCCGATGAGGGTGTTGATCAGGGTGGTTTTTCCTGTGCCAGGGCCACCGGTGATGACCAGGAGGCGGTGGGCAAAAGCGGCTTGGACGCCTTCCACCTGGGCTTGGGCCAGGGTCAGGTTTTGTTCCCGTTGCAGCGCTTCCAGGCGCTGGAGTAGGTTTTGCGGCTGAGCCAAGGGTTCTGAGCAGGCCATAGCCGTCAGGGTTTTGGCCACTTGGGTTTCGGCATTGTAGGCGTTCATGGCGTAGACCATGGTGGTGCCGTCTTCCAGTTGGGTCAGTTGCAGCTGCATGTCCAGGGCCAGGGACTGAAAGGCTTCCAGTAAGGCACTTTCCCCTACCTGAAGTGTGTCACATCCTTTTTCCAACAGGTCTTCCTGAGGCAGGCAAGTGTGCCCTTCCTGTTGGGATCCCTGGAGGAGGGCCATGAGGCCGCTTTCCACCCGCCGGGGGTCTTCCGGCTTCATGCCCAGGTTCCGGGCCAGGGTGTCCATACGATGAAAGCCTATTTCTGGCAATACTTCCAGTAATTGATAAGGATTTTCCAACAGCAGGTCTTTGGCGGTTTCACCAAAAGCCTGGTAAAGTTTCAGGGAAAGGCGGGCGTCAATGCCCTTTTGCCCCATCCAGACTATGAAGCTACGCAGGGCATTCTGTTCTTTAAAGGCCTGGGCGATCTTGGGCCAGGTACGTTTTCCGATGCCCTTCACTTCCTGGAGACGTTCCGGAGCGTGCTCCAGCACTTCAAACACGTCAGTGCTAAAAGCGTCTGTCAAGCGGCGGGCCATTTTTTCTCCCACGCCAGGGAGGAGGCCGGAGCCCAGGTATTCAATGATACCGTCCATGGAGGTGGGCAGCAGAGGTTCGTACGTGTCGGCCTGCAGTTGTTCGCCGTAGCGTTTGTGTACTTTCATTTTACCCGTGACACGGATCCGGTCACCGGTGTTCAGACCTGGGAGTGTTCCCACCAGGGTTAACACTTCGTCTTCGCATTCCATGATACAGACCCGGTAGCCATTTTCTTCATTATGAAAGATTGTTTCCACCAATCTGCCTTCCTTTTGTACCATATCACAAGGGCCCCCAATGATCGACATTCTATAGCGTTATTATCAGGTATTATATTTCATTGCTTACTATTATAGCATAGGATTCCCCTGATGTTCAGATCGGTAAGTTCACAGGTTGAAAGACGAGCCAGTGGGACAACAAAATGAGCCGCGCGAAACGTCCCTGTGGCTCGGTTCCGGCGGCTCGCTTATGATTTGTAAGGATGTGTGTTTGCCTGTTACGCCATGGAAGCTGCATCTTTTTTTAACAATTCCACTTTGTCGGTGTGTTCCCATGTCAGGTCCACATCGGTGCGTCCGAAATGACCGTAGGCGGCAATCTTTCGATAGATGGGCCTGCGCAGGTCCAGGTCGCGGATGATGGCGGCTGGTCGCAGGTCAAAGTGTTTGTTGATCAGGTTCACCATCTGTTCATTGCTAATGGTGCCTGTTCCAAAGGTGTCAACCAATATGGAGACGGGATGAGCCACACCAATGGCATAAGCCAGGCCTACTTCACATTTGGTTGCCAAGCCGGCGGCCACGATATTTTTGGCCACATACCGGGCAGCGTAGGCAGCGGATCGGTCCACTTTTGTTGGGTCTTTCCCTGAGAAGGCGCCGCCACCGTGGCGTGAATAGCCACCGTAGGTGTCAACAATGATTTTTCTGCCTGTTACGCCAGCATCACCCTGGGGTCCGCCCACCACAAAGCGGCCGGTGGGGTTGATCAGGTATTTGGTGTTGACGTCAATGAAACCGCCGGGCACGATGGGTTTGATGACGTGTTCGATCAGGTCTGACTTGATGGTTTCCTGTGAAACAGTGGGGCTGTGTTGTGTGGAAATAACGATGGTGTCCACCCTCACCGGTTTATCGTCTTCGTATTCAACCGTTACCTGTGTTTTACCGTCGGGACGCAGATAGGTAAGAATCCCTTTTTTCCGCACTTCTGCCAAGCGCCGGGCCAGTTGGTGGGCCAGGGAAATAGGCAGGGGCATTAACTCCGGGGTTTCGTTGCAGGCAAAGCCGAACATGATACCCTGGTCGCCGGCGCCAATGGCTTCGACGCCATCTTCCTGTTCCCCTTCCCTTTTTTCCTTGGCTTCGTTGACGCCACGGGCAATGTCAGGGGATTGTTCGTCAATAGAGGTAAGCACAGCACAGGTGTCACAGTCAAACCCGTATTTGGCACGGGTATAGCCGATTTCGCAGATGGTTTTACGGGCAATTTTGGGGATGTCGACATAGCAATCGGTGGTGATTTCCCCTGCCACCATCACCATGCCGGTGGTGACCATGGTTTCACAGGCAACGCGGCCATTGGGATCCTTTTCAAAAATAGCGTCAAGAATGGCATCAGAAATTTGGTCGCAAATTTTATCTGGATGGCCTTCTGTAACGGATTCTGAGGTGAAAAGTCTTTTAATCAATTTATTTCCTCCTTCATTTGGTTGTTTAACTCCTTCAAGTCTTCAACAGAAAAGCCTCTTCATCAAAGAAGAGGCTCCATCGTATACGGTTCCATACCGCTCTCCTCATCTTTCAGGGCATCGCCCTGCAGGATTTAGCACCATACACCGATGGTTGCCGGACTTCATCGGGCCTGTCCCTCAGTCACTCTTGATAAGGTCACATCAAGATTTTCAATATACAGTTGTTGGTGAACGAAAAGAGTATAGCATTGAAGGCTGCCTTTGTCAATGCTTATTTGCTTGCTATTTGCTTGCTATTTGCTTCTTAAATTGCAATATTAAATGCAACAACTCGAGAAATCCGGTTTTAATATAGTTCCAACCCTTACCCACCAATCAACAGGTGGATGAGATGGTGTCAAGGGTGCACTTCCCCTTGATGCCATGAGGCCACCTGTTACAATC
>JAGXHW010000024.1 GCA_024635995.1 Clostridiaceae bacterium | reverse complement strand
GTGTTGCCCGGAGATGACTATAATATCCAGTCTCCACCATGTGAAAACTTGCCAGTGCTTTGTTGTTCTTTTCAGAAGTTCTCAGATCCACAAGCTTTCCAACCTGTGCTCCTCGTTTCCGCTGTTGTTCTCCATTTTTCGAGGGCCTTTTCTATTTTTGAAAAATTTCCGAAATGCTGCTGCTTCAGAACCAGCCCAGTCTATACCATACAATTGAATGTCACAATCGAAATCCCTCAAATTCTTTATTTCAAAACCTTTCGTACTTAATTTATGCTTACCACTTTCATGACCAGTGAGTCTTGCTACCGTTTGGCCATAATACCGCAGATCAAATACAACTGTTCTTTTCGCATTTTGGGCAGAAGTGGTGTTCAGATAAACCGTGAGGGGGTGCCATTGCCTAAAGGATTCGCGAACACTTTGAATAAAACCCAAATTTTGAGTAATTTTTTGGGCATAGCCCTGGTGCCGTTTGCGCCATTCATTGTTTTGAGTTAGCAGATGCCTTGTTTGAATGATGACATTATTAAAATTTCGTTGTATCATAGTGGGTGCACACCTCCACAATATCAATACTATGCTATATACTCACTCTACTAGACACGGAGGTTACATTACCTCCGTCCCTGGTTAACCTCCAAAATGGGCCTCCTGTTTTTGGTAAAATTTTAAGGAAACAGGATTAGTGAAGACATCGTTATTATTGTCAGTGTAATATGAACTTCTCACGCTTGTATAAGAAGGTTTAAATAAAATATATCGTTGATAATTGTACGGGATGGCATGCCCAAACCCAATGAAATCAGAGAAAAATTCATGGTAAAGAATGCTCCAAAAAATATGCTCATCTAAATCAGGCATTTCCTCCAAGAAAATACCCACTTCATTTCCACGATCTTCAAGGGAGTAGGGGTAATTCTCTATCATAGACCGTGTTTCCCTCCCTAACGCTCTTATATCAACACCTAATCTTCTTTCTGCCACGCCAAAATACGGAAAGGTGACTTCCATTGTTTGCATCAGGTAATCAAAATCATGTAAGAAGTCTTCTTTAGTCAGTTGTTTACCTGTTGTCGGCTGTTCATGGGATGTTGACTCATCTTCAATTGGCAGCTGTTCATCCATCTGCTCTTCATCCAATGAAAGTTGTTGATTGAAGTTTCCACATGAGGTAGACAAAAGCATTGTCGTCAGTATTATGACGATTATGGTGATTTGATTAAGCAATTTTTTCATATCCGTAACAACCTCGCTAGTTGTGGTTTTCACGGGGACAGTCCCCGTGTAACCTTCAATTTTCCATGGTAAAATCATATCCTCTCCATGTAAAGACAAGTCATGCTCTCTACTATCATACATTTTTTTCCTCTCTTTACCTATACCATGATTATGATATACTAACACCAAATTCACAGAGGAGGGTACTCATGGACTGCAACAGAATAATCAAATCATTGGAACACAACCGCTACAAGGTTTCGTATTTTGAAACCTCAACCGCTGCGGCAGAATACATCGCAGAAAATGTCAAAGGCTTCACCGTTGGATTTGGTGATTCTGTCACCCTCGCCACAATGAACCTTGCCGAACGACTGTCAGCCCATAATGCCGTGATCGATCCAGCGAATTATACCGGAGTAGCGTTTAGTGAAATCGCTTTGAAAACCCTTACAACAGATGTGTATATCACGTCAGTTAATGCCGCTGCAGAAACCGGTGAACTGGTGAACATTGACGGAGCAGGAAACCGGGTTGCCGGCTCACTATATGGGCATCAAAAGGTTTATTTTGTTTTTGGCACCAACAAGATTGAACCCACTCTCGATAAAGCCATATGGCGGGCCCGTAATATCGCAGCACCACAAAATGCCAAACGTCTTGATTATAAGACTCCTTGTGCTGTCAAAGGTGATCGCTGTTATGACTGTTCGAGTCCACACAGAATATGCAATACGCTGAATATTTATCTTAAGAATATGGAAGATGGCGCTGGAGAAGTGATCATCATTGATGAAAATCTGGGGTTGTAAATCATGTGATTATTGGTATGCCTTAGACGTTGGTTATGTTTTGCGTTAGCTGCATGAGCCTTTGTCTTGACTGATGATCCAGGCAGCGGTCGTTATAAGGTAGTGGCTTGCTTTTTTCAAACATCAGTCCGGTTGTGATTTCAGCTTCCGGCGCCAAGGCTACATACAGGCCAGTTTTAGCACACTCTGCAGCAGATTGCGCAGATCGCAACATAAAGGGCCGGACAATTTTCATCAGTAAGCTTTTGCCTCTCCAAATATTTGTGGCTCCGCGTCCAGGGCTTACGGCATTTACCAGGATACCTTTACTTTTCAGTTCCTCTGCCAGGCTGATCGTGAACCAGATTAAAGCCAACTTGGAGGCTGAATAACCTTTGAAACCATGGGGTCCTTGGAAGGGTTGATCGAGATTAATTTTACCATAAAACCCGGCCCCCGAGGCGATATTAACAATGCGTGATTCTTCGGTTTTTAATAATACAGGGAGCAGCAGACGCGTGAGCAGGTAGGTTCCTAGAAAATTAACACCCATGGTCAACTCATACCCATCTTCAGTTTGTCGTCGACTGTCGGAGAACAGTCCGGCATTGTTAATCAGGATGTCCAACCTGTCATACTTATCTACATATTTTTGAGCAAAATTGCGAATTGAAGAAAAGGAGGCTAAATCGGCCTGCATGATATCCAACGCAGCACCAGTTTCCTCTGTAATGATTTGAGCACTATTTGCTGCTTTGTTCAAATTTCTGCATACCATTACCACGTAATACCCCTGGATGGCTAACTCTTTAGCCGTTTCAAAACCGATACCGGAATTGGCTCCGGTAACCAATGCAATTTGGGGGGTCATGCCGTCCTCCTTCTACTTGGAATTACCTTCAAGATATATTCCAAATCAACTGTAATAGGTTAGAGTAAACAGTAGAATTTTCAACTTCTTAACTTTAGGTTACACGGGGACAGTCCCCAGGTACCCTCCGTTGTACACTCCTTCACCTGTTCAATTCCATATTTCGAATGCCTAGCCAGCTAACACCATACAAAGCGGCAACGGTGACCACCACCTTTATGAGCCAGACAATAAACCGGACTTCATTGAGATAGAAGCCGGAAACCATTGCCAGATCTAGGGGAGAGTCAAATCCCCTCATCAGCGCTGCCACCACACCGGTTCCTGTCAACAATGTGATTGTTAACAACACCCCCAGGAAGAATCGTGATTCATAGCGGGTCCGGAAAATGCCGACGGTGTAGACCCCAGCACCACATATCAAAAGGTAGAAGAATGCACTGATGAAAAGACGAACTTGTTCCATCCATCCCATTTCAGTGAAAGCAGGGTGCATGATGGGACCGGGGCAAAAGATCACTGCCAGCACCTGAAGAAAGGGCACTGATAATAGAATGGTTAAGGCACCCACCAGTGCGTAGATTTCCAGCACTGCAATGTCGGAAAAATAGGTGGTGAAATTGTTAGACCCAGGGTATTCTTGATGGCTAATATTTCCTGCAAAAGACCACCCCTGCATCACGATCCACAAAATTGTAAAAAAATAAATAAAAAAAGGGTTCAGGCCCCGAAGATAGAAATGAAAGTGTTCTGACTCAAACCCACGGGAAACTGCCTGAAAAGAGATCAAGTAACCAATCACCTGAAAAATTATCAGGGAGATAAACACATGGGCATGATGAAAGAGCTTATCCTTTGACTGGCACAGGGCGATGGTCGTTTGCGTCTCTTTATTAATGGTCGAGTTCATTGACGTCTCCTCCTGTTCTGCGGCAACTCTGAGACAGTCCTTTTAATGCATTCTTTCACTGGCCCGATGTTTCCCCTTTTGCCTTATTTCAGCTTGCTTAATGCCTCTTCCAGTCGGTCCATTCCTTTTGCTAGGAATGCTGCAACGGATGTGTTTCATAGCATTGATTCTTTCAGTTATATATTTCATCTGAGACAATATAAAAATCATGCTCTATTGCCATCTGGCCCAATTGTCTTAGATCTTCTTGATTGTAAACTGCACCTGTGGGGTTATTGGGTGAATTTATGATGATGGCTTTTTGTTTTTGCTGTGATGCTTTTCCTTATCTTCTCAACGTCCAGCCTGAATCCTTCGTTTTCCTCCAATTGCACCAAAAGGGGAGTGGTTCATTTATTCATCAGCACAAAGTATGTTTTTGGCTCACTATCAGATTAGCAAAGGCACCAGGGTATTCTTCCACTGCCTTTGCCAAGACCTTAGGGCTTTGAATTGAGTTCATAAATATAAAGGATTTTTAACAATTATGTGGAACATAAATAATCATCACATCACCACGAAAGGAGCATGCGTCCATGTCACAGGATAAGCAGATGACCAAAGGACAGGTGCAAAAGATTCATATTAAGGATGACTGGTTTGAAGTGTATCAACTGCCCCATCAGGTTTATGCCATTACAGAACCAAAACATTTTGAAGAAGTGCAGTCATTTTTAATCAAGGGGGAAACCTATTCGGTCCTCCTGGACACTGGTATGGGGATTGGTAACATTAAGCCAGTGGTGGAGCAGTTGGTCGATGGTAAGGTGGTTGTGGTGAACAGTCATTTTCATTTCGATCATGTGGCCGACAACCATCGGTTTGATGAGGTGTACCTTTATAACGAAGCGAATGCCCTTAAAATGATGAAAGCAGGCTGCAGTATCGAAGAAATGGCTTATAACGTAGAGAAATCCATGTTTTTCGGTGAACCACCTTCTTCTTTTGATCAACAGAATTATGCCATCCTGCCGATGGAACCCCTGCTGGTGGAGGATGGCCATGTATTCGATCTGGGCGATCGAAAACTGCAGGTAATTCACACACCGGGGCACACCCAGGACAGCATTATGCTTTGGGACCAGGCCAATGGCCTCCTGTTCACCGGAGACAGCCTCTATAAAGGGCCGATTTGTCTCCACTTTCATTCGCCAACCTATGGTTTCTCCAATCTTAAAGAGTACATTCACTCCATGAAAAGAATTGAAAAGTTGACAGATTCTCTTCGCTGCCTCTACTGCTCTCATAATGAACTGATTGCCGAACCATCCCTGATCAAAGAAGTGATTGACTCATTGGAATCACTTGTAAAAGAGACCCATCACTTTCCCATAAGTCATCGTGGGTTGCACGCTTACGACGATGAGGACGATAAAATGGCACGCTACGACTTTGATCATTTCTCCGTGGTTGTACGTAAAGAGGACATCACCCAGTATTCTCAAGGATAAGGCTCTTGGTGACATTACCTCCGTTCCAACTCACCATTGTGGTTTATCTCTCCCTAGCCTCTCCTGTTACAACAGGGGAAAAACGCTGTATGCACTCCATCTTTCCAATGACTTCTTTTCGGTGGTTGTAGATGTTAAAGTCAAGTTGTTCCTCCATTTCAAGCCGTTCCTGTTCCGTGATGAAGCCCATCTGGTACAGCAGCTTCACAATAAGGGGATCAATGACACGAACATCACCAGACTCGATTTTCAGGGCAATGCCGATACCCTCTTCCATGACACTGACACAATAGACCCCATCTGCCCCCAGTTTGGCCAGAAGCTTTCCCTGGGTTACTTCCATGAGGATGGTGTCCAGCCTGCCAGTACCCGCCACAAACCAGGGATGCCGGGTCATGGCCTTGGCAATATGTCCCATTGCAATGCCCCTCGTTGGGTGTTCATAGGTTTTTGGTTGTGACAGACCAGCATAAGCATAGGCCATGGCGCTGAGTGGCAGGTAATAAATGGGAACACCGCAGCCATCGGTACCAATACCGATGTTTTCCGTCACCACCCCTGTCACCCGGGAGATTGCCTGAAGCATCTCCTGTTGAACCGGGTGGCTGATCACTTCGTAATGATCTGGGTCGTAGTTCTTCATGGCTGCCAGTGCCAGCATAGCAGCGTGTTTGCCGGAGCAGCAGTTATGTAGCTGGTTCCAGGTTTCACCCTGTTTCAGCATCTTTCTCATGGCAACGCTATTCATGGGGGCTGCACTGCCACAGCGCAGGTCCGACTCAGAAAACCCGATTTTTTCCAGTAAACCGGCAACCAGCGCCACATGTTCCGGCTCTCCGCCATGGGAGGCACACATTAAGGCCAATTCTTTTGGTGTAATCTGGTTCTTTTCCAGACCGCCAGCCTCGATGAAGGGCAGCACCTGAAAAGGTTTGGCCGATGAGCGCCAATAGGTTTGCTTTTCAGGGTCCCCCAGTGAAAAAAGAACCTTTCCATCTCTTTGAACCACCACCACGTCACCACGGTAAATATTTTCCACCAGGTTTCCTCTGGTAGCTTGTACCAGCACTTTGGACATATGATCACTCCTTGATCTGTAGTACGTAAAGAGGACATCAGTCAGTATTCTCACTATACCTCCAGCCCTGGACCTTGAAAAATAACTGTCGCAAATTCTGCGACAGTTGGAAAACCCTAAAGTTGGTTGGTATGCTTGGCAGCGGTATAGCTCTCAGTGTTTTGCTGGTTTGTCTTTAAACATCTTCATCACCCTTTTTATTCTTTAGATTCACAAACCAGTTCACAGGTTCCTTCACCATGGGCCGCTGCTGATTCTGCTGGTTAAAGTCTCGCAGTAGGTTTCTCATAACCTCAGGCGAAGCAGCCATCTGGTCCACCAAAGACGGGTCCAGCTCATTACTGAAGGGACAACTGGCCAGGCACACCCCGCAGTCTGTTCCCAGCATGCGCCAACGTTCATAGCAGGCGGTATCGGTGATTTTCCAGCGCATGTCTCCGTCAATTAGTTCCTTATCGCCTTTGGGAATAGCCTTTCCCGGACAGGAAAGAGCACAACGTTTGCATAGATTGCAAAACTCCTGGATACCGAAGGTAATGGGCTCATCCGTTACCAGATGAAGATCGGTGGTGACCACACCCAGCCGCACCCGGGGACCATAGGGCTTTGTGATCAGCAGGCCGTGGCGTCCAATTTCTCCCAAACCACCGTCCCGACCCACCAGAGGGGCAATGAGGAGGTAATTTCCGTCCATATGGTTCCGGGCATCATACCCCAGGGAACGAATATAGTAGGAGAGAATCATGCCGATCATAGCTCCATCCACATACCCCTTCACCGCGGCCAGGCTTTCCGGTATGCCTGGAGCCCGTAAGATCATGTCCTTTTCCATTTCCACGGCAAAAACCAGCCCCTAAGGATTCCTAAGGATGACTGGCATTGACCGCATCTCCGTAGTGTTGGGCTTCCCGTCCCCGGCGAGAATAGTAATGGGTATCCTTCATGGCACAGACACCGGTGAGTTTTGCCCCATAGTAAACTGCCAGGCCTTTCAGAAGTTGTGTCATTTCTTCAGGTCCTGGAAGGGCTGTTTTTTTTCCATCAGGTTTACCTTCACTCAAATGTTTGATGTCTGAGAGAAACTGGAAAGCGGATCCTACCAAAGGTGAATGGACAGGATGATGGGTGGCGCTTCCCTGCTCTCCCAAGGGAGGCATGGCCCGCAAGGCATTGTCAACTTCCTTCAGTTCCGGATGGCGCCCATAGTAATCTTCGTACTCCGGAGAACCGGGGGTGTAGTTCATACGGGCAAATAAGATGTCCCGTTCATCAAATCGTTTCATGGTATCTCTCCTGTTCCAGCAACTCAGATATCCTTTTCCGAGTCATGCTTTCAACTATCATACATTTTTTTCTCATCTTTGGAAACAGTGACCCTGGGGTACAGCAACAGTCAGTACAAATTCATGATTATCTTTTTTGTTTACCATGGTAATCTTCTACCTTTTCAATCCGCACAATATGAATTTTCGCCAACTCTTCGCCAACTCATTGATACTTTGACCATCTCCCAGATGTGGCCGAAGTATCAGCCTTATCAGTCAGGGTATTTAACGCTTCCCTCGTACCCACACACCCCACTCCGAGGAGAGTTGTATAGTGGCGATAACATTTCATCTCCACAGGCATGATCTGCTTGACAATCGTCACATAGAAACCCTGCCCCTTCATAGGCACACTCCAGGCAAATCATTGAGGCCGTTTTCTCATCACATTCATCGCAAACATGTTGCACTGGATGATTTCTTGATATGACAGTGATTTTCTCCTTTTTAGCAGGACCCTTGCGATGCTCCAAAACAGAAATGGTCAGGGTTGTTGTAGAACCATAATCATACTCGTGCTCAAAAACCATGCCTGGTGCAATAACATCCGTCAACTTACTAGTCATGCCCTTATCTTTAATTCCCCAGCCCGAAGTGGCTTGGGGATGGCTTTCGTACCTTTCCCCGGCAATATTGAAACTGCTCAGATGACCACAGCATTCCAGCCAGATATCCCGCAAAAACTGGTCCAGGTCTTTTTAGTTTTGCGCCGTCTTTCACCTCTGCAATCAGCCAATACTGGGGGCTGTATCTGCCACTAATGAGCATCACAAAACAGCTTGTTGTCTTTTGGTTTATTGCATTATCGATCTCCTGTTGACGCATTTCGCATCCTAAAATGTGTTTTGTCATGGAGTTTTTAGTGAGTTTTTTGCCACAATACCCGCATGTTCCCTTAGTTCTTTTAGACATATGGGTCACCTTCCTTTTGTTTATTGTGAAGATCAAATGAATCTCTGGCCAGGAGGTTACAAAAACTAGTTGTCCCCGGTGAATCTCGCTACTGTTTTGTACCAACACCTCCGATATGTCATCACTCCTTGATTTGTTGCTGAAATAGAATTTTACTAAGGGTTAAACAATCAAATCTTATCATAGACTTTCTTAAAACTCATTACTGCATCTGACCATAATACCTCAGATGCATATTCATTTTTTAAACAATACTGGTTCCATAAACTACTTAACACTTCTGATTTTTCGATCATCCGAACAATTTCTGACCCTCCCGATTTTATTCCTATGTAACTTCCTCTATACTTTGAAGTTTCTTTAAAGGCCTCTTTCAGATGGTCCCAGCTCAATTCCTGTTTATACAGTTGCATTAAAATATAAACATCATAATAATCTCGCATTCTTGTCGTTGTTGTGCCTCGGGATAAAATGGTCTCCAATTTTTCAGCAAGAACGGTTTCTATGTTATAAGCCTTAATGGCTATACTTCTCTTTTCCAATAGCAGATTAAAACGATAATCAATTGCTTGGGGTGTAATGCGATCACCAGTGGTCACATCAACTTTCATTCTTTGTTTTGTTTTATCTAAGATAGCAATAATGGTTACTCTTATACCTGGATAATCAGATTCATCATGAATGTCTTCAAGTTTTTCAAGTGTCATGGATACCCCGTCGTCAATAGGTACATCCAATACCTGATTAATGACATTTTTTAGTTTTTCTTTTGATAATGGAAAACCTATGATCGTTGCATCCATGTCCATGGTTGACCTGGTCTCTATTCCGACAATCGCAGCAATGAGCATGCCACCTTTAAGAATAAATCCATTTTTGTATTCTGATAAGGATATTCTCTCTAAAAATCTCTCAAGCATGAAGCTTCTTAGAATTATTTCTGGCTTTATGTTTTTTTCTCTGGATAGATTTCGAATCAAAGCTTTAAGCTGTGTCGATGTCTTCATGTCATTACCTCCAAATAAAGCCTGAGAACATTTTCAATCCTCAACAGGCCTGCATACTTCATAAGAATGTTCAAATTTTTCTCTTTTTTACTGAAATAGGCTTTCATAGCCCCATTAATAACTGCGGCATCCTGATTGTTTCGATCACGTAAAATATCACAAATGCTTCTCTCCATATCGTATGTTTTAACTTGATGACCAAAAACCGTTTCTTTATGGCAAACACCCAGCTCAAACAACTCTTTCTTAATTGTATGCACCTTTAAACCTTCACGTTTTAATTTTGTCGGGTTGTACCCGTGGGGCACGGTAACAACATACTGAATTGGGTCTCGATCTGTTAAATCATGCAAATATAATGCGGTCTCGTGAGAATATATCATCAGGTTTTTTTTGAGTTGATGAATCATCATTTGGTCTTCCCAAACATCCGGAGTGATGTACACTCCCTGAGACACACGTTCAATAAACCCATCTTCCACCAGTTGGCTTAAGTACTGGCGATGGATCCCATGGTTCTCAGCCTTTTTTGTTGTTATAATGCCTCCATGTTCATCAATAAGCACTATTAGTCTCTCTTTGTTTGTCATCATCTCACCACCAGAAATTGACGTTTGTACTACTATTATATTTTATATTAGTGCAAACGTCAATATTTGGTATTTGGAAGTACCTATACCTCACCTACAGGGCAGGTTATTTCACAGCCGCGGCAATACTTGATTACTTTCACCGGTTTGGCTGGATCAGATTCCAGGTATTCTGTGGCTGCTGCTTTTATATTGGCCAACATGCAGGTATTGCAGCGGTTACGATCATAATTGCCGGCTGTTTCAGCCAAGGTGTCAACCCCGTCATTTTCGGGACGATAAATAGTTTCTACGAAAGCCATTTCAGGGCATACATCCATACATGGTGCGCTGCAGTTTTTGCAAGGCTGGTAATCAAGGGGGCCTGTAGACGGAATCGTTTCATGTAGCACCATCGCCCTCAACCTCACCCTTGGGCCATGTTCTGGGGTTACCAGGAGGTTATTCTTACCGATAGAGCCAAGTCCTGCCAGCACTGCGGCGTCCTTTAGGAAAACACCTCCCTTTTCTACATAATAGGGGAGTGGTTTTGTTTCAATGGCCAGCGTTTCGCTGATCCAGGCTGCCAGTTTCCGATTGATATCAATGAGGGCCACGTTTCCCGGAGGATTGATATCATCCAGCCACCAGTCCAGTTGAGGTTCACTCTCTGGGTGGGCATATGAAATAACCAGGACACTTTTTGCCTCTGGAGACAGTTTAACACCAAACTCAGGATTAGGCTGGTTCTCTTCTGCTTCATCATCATTCATTTCCAGGGCCGGGAGTAATAGAGCCAGCTTATATGATGGAGCCTCTATAAGATCGGCCATACTGCAAATGCCGGCTTGGGACGCGCCAAGTTCCAACGCTTTATTAATGATTACTGAGGCAATCTGTTTTTTAAGGTTCTCTTTCATGGGGATTCACCTCCACAAATCATCTGTTTGAATAGATGTCACTCCTACAGAAGAAGCCATTTGAAGTGCAGTAAGAATGCACTCTTTTATTTCTTCCTTGCTCTGTTCACCAATGATGCTGTAGATCATATCTCTTGCAAGGTCTTTGAATATACCATTTGGCTCTCCATTTTCAAACGTTTCAAATTCACCACCCTTGGCTGCGGCGTATTTTTTGTTATTCCAGCCAGTTCAAAACCGCGGTCGGGTTAAGGCAATCGTCGGGAATACGCCCATCTAGGGCTTGCTCAATTTTTTGGGCACACAGATCTCCCATTTTGATGGTTATCTCCAGAGTACCAGTGCCAATGTGCGGGGTCATCACCACATTGTTCATTGAAGCCAGCGATGGGTTAACATGTGGCTCGTTTTCAAACACATCAAGGCCGGCGCCTCGGATTAACTCATTGTTTAAAGCCGAAACCAGCGCCGCTTCATCAATGACAGCACCCCTGGAGGTGTTGATCAGGATGGCATGTTTTTTCATCATGGACAATTCTTCAGCCCCCATATAATGATGGGTTGAGGTATTTAAAGGCAGGTGAACACAGACGAAGTCAGATTCACCAAGCAAAACCTCTTTGCTGACATAAACACCACCTGTTGCTTTTTCAAATTCCTCCTTCGGTTTTCTTCCTGCGTAGAGGATGCGCATATTAAAACCCAACCCACGCTTTGCAACAGCTGTACCGATACGCCCGGCGCCAATGATCCCCAGGGTTTTCCCGCTTACCTCTGCTCCCAACAGATTGCTGGGGCCCCACTTCTTATTGCCGCTGCGCACAAAGCTGTCGCCCTCAGCAATGCGCCGTGAAACAGCAATCAGCAGCCCCCATGTCAAATCAGCTGTGGAATCGGTGACGACACCCGGGTTATGGGTCACCAAAATGCCACTGCGTGTCGCTGCCTCAACGTCCACGTTGTCATAACCCACCCCATAACAAGTTATGATTTGGCAATGGGATTTAACGGCTTCACATATTTCCGCATCAATTTTTGTGCCTTCCACAAGGATCGCTTTGCATCCCGCTGCTTTTTCAATGAAGGTTTCTTTCGACAAATTTTCACTCGACGATGTCAGTACAAGATCGTACGTCTTGCCTAACAATGCCAGTGCCTGCTCAGGAAACTGGCTTGTGACAAATACTTTTGCTTTTTCCACAAAATCAGATCCTTTCCATGTAAAGACAAATCATGCTTTCTACTATCATACATTTTTTTCCTCTCTTTACCTTGTGTGCATTGTCATACAGTCTGGCCACCGCTTGTCCCTTCTTTTGGTTGCGAGGTTCGCATTAGGGTATTATTTAACGACACAACAATTAAGTAGGCCTGCTCATTTTGATATTACACCCGGACGGGTAAGGCATTTTGAAAATATATTGAAGGAAGGGGAAATTTATGAGTTCAACACTCATCATTATTATTGTGCTGGTGATCGTTCTAGGTGGCGGATTTGGGTACAGCCGAAGACGATAGTGTTAAGATATACTGTTAGTATATTAGCATCATAGTGGGCGTGATGATTTCCAGATAAAGATGGACGCTTTATTCGAGAAGGAGCCATTTGTGAAACCGATCAAAATTTATGTTGGTTTTTTATTTGATAGGGAGGAATTAACCTACAATAAGAAGTATTTGGGTTCATCAATCGAAGAAATTTATGCATTAGAATAAGGATAGATTTATTTGAAGAGGAGTGAAGTTCTATGAAAAAACTAAGTATTATATTGATTGTTCTATTATTGGTTTCCTTTGCGGGGATGTCTTTGGCGTTCGCCACTCCCGATGCAAATGCATCAGAAGAACCTATATCCGTGGAAGTTGAAATCGGTGGCGGTGAAGACGGCGGAACCAGCAACATGCTGTTATATATAGGAATCGGAATCGTCGTTCTTATTGCCATTGTTGCAATCGTGTCGATGACAAACTCTGGTAAAAAAGAATAGCAGTGGGTTACATGGGGACTGTCCCTGTGTAACCTTTTTTTAGTCAGCATTCTTTTCATCCAACCTGTTCTGCCAGTGCCCCTCCATAATATGCGTCTCTTTTAATTCCACTTTTCCTTTCAGCTATATTGGGTTAACCAGTTCTTGAATAATTTCACAGCTGCAAATAACATTTTATGCCTGGTATACAACCTTTCCATCCATCATCGTCAATACCGCCTTGACACTCAGGAGATCATCCTTTTTCATTTCAAATATGTTGTGGGATAGCATAACAATATCAGCCAATTTTCCAACTTCCAGTGTACCCTTTACTTTTTCTTCATTTGAAAGATAGGCAGGTTCATACGTAAAAGATTTAACCGTATCATGTACACTTATGATCTGCTCCTCAAACCATCCACCTTCGGGAAATCCCTTATAATCCGTTCTTGTTACTGCGGCATAAATGGCGCACATTGGATTGATTGGGTTGATGGGCCAATCTGAAGATATGGCTACATGAGCCTTTTTTTGCAGAAGTGTTTTATAGTTGTATGCGTGCTTTGACCTCTCATATCCGATTCTTTGTTCAACCATATGGATATCATCATTCAGAACACTTGGGTCAACTACTGCAATTACATCTTTTTCTGCAAATTCACTGTTCTGCTTTTCACTAGTCGCCTGTGCATGAATAATGGCAGGTCTTATGAAACACGGTTTGTTTATTCTTTTAACCTTTTCATAAGTATCAAAGCACATTGTAATTGCCTTGCTTCCGATTGCATGTGCAATCAGGTTCATACCACCTTTGTTTGCTATGGTCATCATCTCAATCATTGTCTCAGGACTATGTATGAGTATGCCACAAGTTTTAGGATCATCTGAGTATACCTCTTCAAAATACGCTGTTCTAGAGCCCATAGCACCATCTACAAACATTTTAAAAGGCCCTATTTTGAAAAACTCATCTCCATATCCAGTTTTATATCCACAATCAAAAAAGCTTTCCAGTGCTTTCATATCCTCAAGTACACATTGCTCATATACTCGTACTGGCAATTTTCCTTCAGCCCTAAGTTCTTCGTATGCTTTTATTATTTTCTTAAAATCTTTACTTGGTATCGACCAGAAATCATCTGTTTGAATAGATGTCACTCCTACAGAAGAAGCCATTTGAAGTGCAGTAAGAATGCATTCTTTTATTTCTTCCTTGCTCTGTTCACCAATGATGCTGTAGATCATATCCCTTGCAAGGTCTTTGAATATACCATTTGGCTCTCCATTTTCTAACGTTTCAAATTCTCCACCCTGGGGCTGCGGCGTATTTTTTGTTATTCCAGCCAGTTCAATCGCTTTTGAGTTTACAGCCACGGTGTGTTCACAAAGCCTGATAAATGCAATGGGATGTTCCATAGAAATCTTATCAAGATCGAATCTATTTGGCATTCTCTTTTCTTCAAGATAGAATTGATTCCATCCTCTTCCGAGTATCCATGCATCTTCTTTATGATTATTTCTCTTTATGTAATTTTTACCCCATTCAATTATATGATCTATTTTGGTTGCTTTCGTTAAATCACAATATTTCTGGCTTATCCCAGCTTTCAGTAGATGAGTGTGCGCATCATTAAATCCTGGTAAAACCACTCTTCCAATAGCGTCAATTTTTTCAGCCGTATCACTCACAGCTTTTGAAGCTTGCTCAAAAGTGCCCACTGCTACTATTTTATTTCCCTTTATTGCCATTGCTTCACAAATCCTGTCTTCTTCATCCATTGTATAAATTTTTGCATTATATATTAATTTCTCCAAAGTATCCCCCTTTTCGACTGACTACTGGTTAAACTATTGCTTCAGGTTATCTTTCATCGTCAAATAATACTTTACTACTCTTAATTTCTTGTATTTATTATACCTTTATCTGGTTGAAAAATACACATTTTCAATAATTTTAGTTTGTTTTTAGTAGGCACTCAATAATAGTTTAATCGCCATTACAGAAACTACAGCTATTAATATATATTGAATCCATTTATCCCCTTTAGAAACAGCAAAGTTTGATCCTAACCATGCTCCACAGGCATTCCCCACCGCTAAGGTTAATCCAAAAATCCAGTTGACGTTACCGCTAATAATAAATACCAGTAATGAAGCAAACATATAGAAACCAACTATGAAAACTTTTAGACTGTTTATCCTAACTAAAGACATACCAGTAAGTAGTGTTAAGGTAACGATGATAATAAACCCAACGCCTGCTTGAATAAATCCGCCATATAGTCCAATAAAAAAGAAGGCAATTATTGCAGGAATTTTACGGTTAGGATTAAATACCACTTCATCGGACACTAATTTTTTATGTGGTTTTTTTATAATGATAGTTAATATAATGATCATCACCACTGCCAAAACTCTATTAAAAATATGGTCTGGTAGTGATATGGCAATTCTTGATCCCAGGATTGACCCTATTAATGCCGGAACACCTAACATAATGCTTACATTTAAGTCAAAATAACCTTTGTTTTTAAAATTAGCAACAGCAACAATGTTCTGTACCATTAAAGCAATCCTATTTGTACCATTAGCCATGGCAGAAGGCAAGCCCAAAAAAATAAGCATTGGCATACTTAAAAGAGAACCTCCACCACCAACTGTATTGAGAAATCCAGCAGCAGTTCCAGTAACTAATATTAAAACAGCCTTCCAAATGATTTCTAAGCTCAATTTTACGCAACTCCTTACGTTAGAATATTTCTGTAATGATTAAAGCAAGATAAGATGACAATGAATATTTAGAATACAACATATTCATTTATGACGTGCCACGGTGGGAAACTTGTGGATAAGTGAGTAAACTGTATCTGGTTTATGGCTCATCCACGAAGGTTCTTTGAAACGATTTTATCGAACCTGCTATCCATGCAAACACTCAGATCTGTTGTGACAAAATTGCCATTATGAAATAATGAAAAAATCGTGGCCGGTGTGGGGGCAGATTGAGCCTGCTCCATGTTTTCCAGCTTAATGACGTTAAGGTTCAACTGCCTTTTTTCAGCCGTTTCCGTCAGCGATTCCCTCACATGGTATTCGGTATAAGGACATCTGTTCGTGTAATATACCACATACCCATCTTTCACAGGACAAGTTCCGCGTCTGGCAAGTTCATTAAAATGTGGCAGCGAAGCATCCTCTTCGAAGGGTAAATACAGCAAAGAAAAACCTGCCGGTGTGGTTTCACATTCTTGAAACCCTTGCTTCAGCAACCATTTTGTATCACTCATGAAGTGGTATTTTTTTGTTCCCACAACAGTGACAAGCCCCTCTTTACCCTGTTGTTTTGCCTCTGATATGACTTCTTGTAACAAAGCTTTTCCATGCCCTTTCCCTTTGTATTTCCCGGAAACCCAAAAACAGCCTAGCATGACGTAATTTGGCGCAGTCACAGGAATCCATGACATTTCTGCCGGTCCATACTCAATGAACACTTTTGCCCTTTCATTGATTCTGCGAAATACATAGCCCTTATCAAATTCATTTTTCAGCCACTCTTTTTTTAATGAATAACTGTCAGCACATTTTTTGTCAGAAAAGGCACAGCAAATATGCTCCTGGTCAATGTTGGTCTGATCGATGGTGATATAGCTCATTTTATTACCTCCTTCCATGAAACAATGGAATTCATTTATTCCTGAAACAGCACTTTCCCCTCACTTTAAACCACCACTACGTCGCCACAGTATGTATTTACCACCAGGTTACCCCTGGTGGCTTTTACCAGCACTTCCGACATGTAATCACTACTCACCATTCATCCCTGCTGCCTTCTGCAATAAGGTTTTAATCGACCCTTCCAGCTTTGCCACTTCCTCCGGGGAAGAAAACTTCATGTGTTTACTTACTCTAGCCCTAGTGAACAATAGCACCGATAGATCTTCTTGGTAACAGTTTGAGGAATTACCAATTTCTTAAACCCATTGGTTTTTGCACTGGCCATCATAGCACCACTCGCCTTTTTCTCCGATTCGGCTGAATCCCAGTTAAGCACCAGAATCCACTCACTGGTCTGATCAACCTGCGCCGCCTGCATACCCCGGTAACCCACTGTTCCCCTATAGAAGGCATCCAAACATCTGATGCCCTCCAGCGCCTCTTCCTGCTTTGTTCCTTCCGCCATTTGAAATGTAACCATTTCCATGCTTCCGTTCATTTTCATAAAGTACCCTCCTCAACTAAATGTGTAAAAAAGAAGCATTCTTTTGCTTCTGTTATCAGCATAGTTGATCGAGGTACAAAATATTGGAAGCATTCAGTGCTGAAGCAAGAATTGTTTCCAGTTCATCCAAAAATCCCGCATCAGTATCCCAGTTAGCTGATCCTTTGTCCAGTTTTTGGGCCAGCTCCGGGTGAAGTTCTTCCATCAATACAATCCGGTCCGCAAAGGCATTCATGGCAGCTCCGGCAATTGGCTGAAACCCCCAAGGCTTAAAGCTGATGCCCCATATCCTGGTCTCCTGCCTTGCCAGTACGCCTATACTTTTCCGCCGGAGTCCGTGAAAATGAATTCCCTGTGGACTGATGACCTTGTCTTCCAAATAATACGCAAAGGTTTCTGACGGAGCAAGGATCAAATCCACATGATCCATCGGAAGGAGCAGTGACGGTGATATTTCGCACCTGGTTGTCACTGACCAGTAATGACGAACGAAAAACGTTAGCACCTCTTGGCGAACTTCATAAAACTGCATCTGGCTCATATGAAACCTCATTTCTCCAGAGTAAATTCAACCTCCTGGGTTAATCCAAAAGCTGCCAGTCATCCACCGCCACTTCATTGTCCTCCTCATCAAAGACCATCTCCTCACCGGAGGCCTGGTCAAAATAATCCTCCAGCTTCGACACAATCACCTCTTTGTCCACACCAAAAGAAAGCTCCGATTTATAGGAATCATAAATGAGCTCCAGGCAATCAACATAGGTTTGCTTGTGTTTGCTGGTTAGGGGTGTGAAAAAGTTTGCTGGGATGATGGTGAAGAGGTTGATAAGGGTCACCTCCACAATTATGTATTTATAATTGAGCTTTATCGTTGAGCAAATTTCAATCGGCATTGTTGATTGTTTCTGATGGGTGTAAGAAATTCATCATAAGATTAATCATCATTTCTTTTTCTTCTGGCCTTGATTCTGCAATCATAATTGTGACAGCAACCAATGTATAATCATCAATTGCCTTTTTCCCATTAATGAATAGCCGTTGATTCCTTTCAAGAAAATACAAAAATATTGCGGCTGCTATTCTTTTATTGCCATCAACAAATGAATGGTTTTTAATGATGAACTAAAGCAACTGAGCAGCTTTTTCTTCAATGGAACTGTATAATTCTTCCCCATTAAATGTCTGATAAATTGCTGCAATACTCGATTTAAATGATTTGTCTTTTTCCTTGCCAAAAAGAGGGCTGGTACTTCCATACCCCATCTTGTTTATTATGCTCGTGCATTCCTCATATGTAATGCGATACACCGTTTTATTGCCCTCAGGCTTTAATACTCTTTGATGGTCGTAATCATCAAGCATATTTAGTGCAACCAAATACTGTTCAACAACGTCCAAGATCTGCTTGGCTTCTACCTGATGATTAATTCGCTTCATAATTCGGACAATCTGGTTTAACTGTTTCATCCGCTGATGATTGACAACATATCCTCTTACAACGTACTCTTTGATGATATCGTTCGCCCATCTTCGAAAATCAACACCTCTTTGTGATTTAACCCGGTACCCCACTGAAATAATCACATCAAGATTATAGTGTTCTATCGTGCGGGATACCTGCCGACTTCCTTCTTGCTGAACTGTCGCAAATTTTGCGACAGTTGGAAGGCCACTAAGCTCTTCATTTATTGCATTGTTAATATGCTTACCAATGGTTTTAACATCCCTGTCAAATAGAGCAGCCATTTGATTTCGATTCAGCCAGACAGTTTCACCGTCCAAACTTACTTCAATCTTAACCTCCTGGTCTTTCGTCACATACAATATCAATTCTTTTTTTTCTTTCATGTCGTTCCTCCCAGATTTCGAGTAATGTTTCGAATGATTAATCATTCTTGATGCTATGAACCTCCGTCCCCACTGAACCCATGCCTCCATGTTTCACAAAGTGATTCAACATTATATCTGGCATTTGCAGGACTTGAACTTGGTAAAGAAAGATACTTTATGCCGCTTCTTCTGCTAAAATACTTATCATACAATTTTTCAGATTTAGCACCATTAAACGCAATTATTTTCAAGTGTTTATGTTTCTCGATAAAACCTTCAACATCATTAGGCACTTCTTCTTTAATGGCTGTGTCCAGGCTACGATTTCGTTGCGCACTATGAGCAACATCCCATACGCCAATTCTATTATCAAGAAGCATCTGCTTTTTATCCGAATATGAAAGTGGAAGAGGACTATTTGTAATTGAAGAAATTATTTTCCAAAATCTGTTCCTTGGGTGGCCGTAATACTCACCCAGTTCAATTGATCTATCTCCTGGCAAAGAACCTAAAATCAGGATAGCCGTATGGTTATCCGAAACAGGCGCAAAGGATGATTTTGTCTTTATGGTTATCACCTCCAGAGGCTTACATGCAGTCAAAAGGCTTCGAATAAGAACGTGATGAACTGCAAGGCCGATAACCATTGGAATGGATTTTACCAAAACACACGCCATAGCCTTTCGCAAGGGACTCAATGCAACCCTGCCCATGGCTGTCAAGAAGCTTAATTAATACTTCGGCGGCAGCATGGGCATCTTCCAGGGCATCGTGATGCTTAAAATCAAACCCTATATGACGTGCCACGGTGGGAAGCTTGTGGTTCATCAGTTCAGGCATTACTTTCTGAACCAGCTTAAGGGTGCATAGGTAATCAATCGATGGGTATCTGAGCTTATATTGATCCAGAGAATACCGAATAACACTCATGTCAAAGGCAGCGTTGTGAGCCACGACGATATTAGATTCCAGAACATCGCTGATCTCATACCACACTTCATCAAAAGTGGGTGCATTTCCAACCATCTGTGGCGTGATGCCATGAATCTGTATGTTGAAGGGATGAAATTCAAAGGGTTCAGGTTTAATGAGCCAACTTTTTCTAGTATACGTACCGTCCTCATATTGAATCATGCCCAAAGAGCAGGCACTGTTTCTTCTTGTGTTTGCTGTTTCGAAATCAATGGCTACAAATTTTATGGATATGATGGTTCACCTCCACTCTGAGGAGTATCGTTTTATATAACTCTACCAAAATCTGACGAGGTTTGATTTTGCTATACCTTCTTTATCATCTCGAGGCCTTCTAGAAATTGTTTCTTTCCACCCATTGAAGGATGTCTTATCTTATCAACACTCACTCCAAGTTTAAGCTTACCCAAAGTCGAATACGCAATATTTCCAATCGCATAGACCTTTTTTGTTTCAAAAATATCCATTAACCTTCTTATGTATTTTTCTCCTATCAATAATTCTTCTTTTTTGGGTGTTCTATTAGATTCTAAATTGCCCGGTTTATATGGGTGGAATGGGAATGCATTCCACATCAGTGGGTAAATATCGTATTGTTCCAATCCATTCCAAATGATAGTTGCTGACCTTTCCGTCTGCGGCTTCTCAGCATTTCGAACTCTATAGTCAAACTTATTACCAACGATTAGATTTGAACTCTCTGAAACGAGTATCCTTTCTGATGTAAATGGAATGCCGGACAATCTGCAACCTTTATAGCCTGGTGCTTCTCCAAGAAATAACACTTTAGAATTATTCATCGATATGTTTGTTAAATATATTTTAAAATTATGGCGTGCATATTTACTATATTCCCAATTATCCGCATAGGGATTGACTGTGTTTTCAATTGGTTTTTCATTACTAATATCTTCAACAAACTGATCTATTAGATCTACCATGGTGTACCTCCATTCATAACCATTTGTAGAACGCCAACGTAATCCGTCATATTATCAAATACAAAGAACAGTATTTCATCATGTCTATCATTTAGTCACTAGGAACACCCTTATTGGCAATACATTCATAATATAACTTTATTTTAGAAGAGCTTCCGCGATTAATTTATCAAATCGTCGAACGTCCACGCCCTTCTTCAGATTTACTTTTATATGACCTGCACGTGTCCACAATTCTACTTCTGCATTGAAATCAAGAAAAGAACCTGCATTTTCTGTTGACCACATGTTTATTGATGAATAGGGTAATGAATAAATTTCCACTTTTTTACCCGTTAAACCCTGGGCATCTCTCACAATGAGCCTCTTGTTTGTAAAGATGGCACTGTCTCGCATTGTTTTATACGCTGCAATGGCTTCTTCGCCTACCACCAACAATTCATTTACATCCTTGGGTATTTCACACTCAGATACTAAAGTCCATGCCAATATTGCTCCTGTTTCTGCCATTTTATTTCCTCCCTTAATTATATTTTATCTTATTTATGTACCACTACTAACGGTTTCCCTACATTTAGGAAAATTTGGACAGCCCCAGAATACTTTTCCCTCATATTTTCCTTTTGATGCCGTTCTCATAACCATAGGAATATTACACTTCGGACAAATCGGGGTTTGATCATGCTCCTTTGTATCTACTTTGTCCGGTTCGACTGTTTCTCTTTTATCAAACACTCCCATCAGTGCCATTTCAATTTCATTGGCTGTGTATCCTGACTTTGAAGACACGCGAATCAGTTCAAGACCGGCATCTTTATACAATTTTCCAATAAACTGATCACGCTCAAAACTCTTCTTACTTGTATGACTGAAATCATCCAGTTCAATGGCACACAATGGTTTCATGGTCAAAGGGTCGCACAGCAAAAAATCTACATGTTTTTGGGCTATCTTGCCAAAATATTTCATATAGTCATTACCAGCTTCTTTGGAAATGAAAAATAAATCTTTTAGTCCAATTTTAGGACACACAACTGCACGATCTTTCAAAAAAAGCTTTAATGCATGGTAAAATGATTTTTCTGCATCTGTCAAAACGCTGTCTGATACCCGGTAGGGTAGTTTAATCTTCTTTTTGGGAGTTTCGTCTGTCTCATTATTAAAGCTATCACCATATTCAACCTTGTTGCTATAAGTCTCATTCCCATCCTTCTTTCTAACTGCAATAGCTAAATAAACAATAAAAGCAAGAATCAAAATGAAAATAATCGGTCCAATCATGTTAACGTCTCCCTTCTTACATAGGCACATCCCTATGTAACCTGCAGTGACTTTAAACACAACAATGCTTACCCTTTAGGTTTAATTTTTCCTCTCGTTAATACTGTGAGCACAACTAGAATTGCTACGCCTGCAACTGCTTTCATTGCATCCTTAAATTGTTTAATCTGTTCATTTCTACAATTTTCACAGTATCTATGTTTATATTCTTCTGGGAGTGGTCTCTGACATTTCTTATTCTTGCATTTCTTATTCTTCATCAAATCAGCCTCCTAACAATATTTGTTCATCATTGTAAGGTAACGCTTTTATTTTCTTATCAATTTCCGGCAATGTCTTCGACCAATAATTTTCTGGTGATGGATCAATTAAGTCCAATCTTTCCACTAAGCCCTTGGGTTTAAGATAAGTCTTTTGAATATACCCTGCGTAGTATTGAAGACTTTGCTGTGCAGCCTCGCTTTCTCCCAATTCGAGGTAAGCCATCGCCTCTGCCAAAGAAACCATGTTAACTGCACATAGACTTTCACGAATTTCATTCATTCTTGAATTTACTTTTTCTGGTGTATCACCAGATATAAATTTTCCCCAGGTAGATTCTGGTTGATTCTTTATAAAAGATACATTAGCATTCTGACTTTGCATCAAAAGATTTCTGCTATCTTCAGCATCATAGGCGATTCTCAATAAAGCCATTGTTTTAATTTCAGTATTTTTGATTGTCATAGCCTGCAATAATTTCTGCTGACAACTATAGGCTGAAGCCAGTCTGTCAAACTCTTGACCTTGACGCACTTCTTCAACAGCAATCTGTAAAAGTTGGATTTTTTCTGCTATCTGTGCCATTTGCATTTGAGTTGCGTAATTCGTCATAGCAAGGGATATTTCTGGTGTCACCTTTGCATTCTTGAGAGTAATAGTGGAAACTATTTTTTTGGTTTTGGGATTCACAAGGTTTGCCATCAAAGACCCATCTTTCTTGGTCATCAATTTTAAGGCATCATTTACTATCATTGATTTCTGCTCATCAGACAAAACAGCTTGTAATGTTTCCTCTGGTATGCTTGCTTTAATTGCCTGAATTATTGCAGGCGCAGAATAAAGCATCTTTTCAATCTTGTACAATGCAACATTTGCGTTTTTAAGCAATGGTTTTGCAACTTCTGGTAAAGAATAAAAATGCTCTTCAACACTGTTACAATAATCATCGCTAGTAACTATTTCCATGTCATCAGACATAACATAAAGTATCTCATCCATTTGAACACACTCCACCTTTCGTTCTTCCATAAAAGATATGTAATTTCATTGGAATCAAAGCTGTAGTTGTCCTCTATACATCTATCACTGAATTCCACTTTAAGGACGTATCAACTCCTGTGATGGTTTTGTCCGTTCGTGGGAGTATGTCGACGTTTATTGGTTGATATCCATTAATATACTCTTGCTAATTGGAGTGTGAAATCTGGCAACGAACGGTGTAGTTATCTCCCGAAATACGGAACTTTGAATTGCAAAAACGGTCTTCGCCGTCAGCATAGGTAAACAGGTTAGAAAGCTGATAGATTTTGCGTTCTTCATGGTTCAACACAGATGTTACGAGAATTACTTCATACTGGTCTGAGTGCTCTTCTGCAAAGTTAAGTTCGTTTTCTGTAATAATGAATGTAACATTTGAACCGACGGTTGACTTGATTTCAACATATACTGTCTTACCATTTGCGTTTGTATATTTAAGGTCGTAGCCCAAGCCACCGATGCCGTCCGGATTTACTCCTTCCTTTTTGGCATTTTCTGAAACCCAGACGACATTATTATAATTTGACCTCATTTGCTCATATACAAGCCTCTCAGCAAAAGCTCCCCAATCCGAAATGTTCCGCTCACGCTTCATTCCAGCCATACGGCTTCCAGTATGGTTTGATGTCGTATTATTGCCGCTCCTTCCATTTGTTGGGGCAACAGAAGCGACAGAAATAATCGGTATGCTCGACGCTGTTCGAGCCTTTAAAATAGTATCCTCTCGCTTTTGAGCTACATCAATATCATCCTTCCTACGGTTATAGGCTTCGTTTAGTTCATCGAAAATACCGAAGTAAAGGAGGCTTTCATACTCGGAGTCTACGAGCATATCATTTATTATTTCCACATCTTTATCCTGGATAAATAGATCTTTATTAGTTTTCCATTCAAGATTCGCAACGTAATTAGATTCGGCTTTGATAATTGCACCAAACATGCGTTCAAACTCGGCCGAGCAATCATATCGAACGCTATTCATCGGATCAAACTGAAATCCCCTGAACCATTGATACTGCTTTAAAAAAGTCCTTTTTTTATTTGATAATTCGTTTTTAAGCGATGCAAATAATCCATTTTTATACTTCTCCTCATTCTCAATAATTAGGGAGCGTAACACGTTACTATAATACTGACGCAAATCAATTATGATTTCTGATTTTTTGTTAAAGTCTTCTACATCGACACTAAGCAATTTTAAAATATTGATAACGGCATCTGCATTATCCATAGAGGGAAAATCACTGAAATTGATTTTGTCAATATCACCGCTTATTTGGTCTATTATTGCATCACCACCGATAAGTATGCAGGCGGAAATAAACATTTCTTTTTCGGATTGTATTCTGTTAAGGGTATCACGCGATCGTTCTAGAACTCCTAAATCGTCAAAATCATGTAGTATCATAGCATTCCTGTTATGTGGCTCCTTATCGTATAAAGACCGAACATAACCATAAAGAGTGTCATCCTGAATATCAATGGCACTCATAAAAAGTTCGGCAATAGCTGAGCTGAAATCCACATTACTCTTCAGTTGTTTCAAATTGTGAGCACTAATAGGGGCTTGAACATAAACGCAGTTTTTTCCCCTGATGTATGAATTCTCTCCTAATACAACCTCCCCCTTACCGTAGTCCGCATTAATATGAGTACATAAGCGAACCCGCAAAGCCTTAACAGTAGATATTTCACTTTGTTTTGCTATATCAACACGCGAGCAGAAGGCATAGCAAATAAAATCGTTAAAGTCTTGCTCAAAAGAAATGCTATCTGGATGAATAATTGGCTCACCAACTACTGAACCCTTGATTTTTAGAGGAAGCACCCCAAAATAACGCTTAATGTTATCCTGATTTTGTCTACTAGGGATAGCAATCAGATTGAAATCCTTCAATATTTCTCTGCTAACGGTTTTTTCGGTTAGGTAACAAACTGATTTTATTGTCTCAAATGATTTCGAGGATTTACAATACACCTTCCCAATCTGCAAAAACTGTTTGTAAACAAGGTTTTCTGCATCATATTTTCTCAACCCGCCCGATTTCAGAACTGAAGTATAAAGTGCTTTGCTAATATCGCCATCTATATCCACTTCAGGTAGCTTTAATAACAACGAGTAAAACGTATCCATTTCCAATTCAGAGTACTCAGCAGCAGCACCAACTCGTTCTAAAATGTCTTGGACCGCTGACGTTTCAGCGATTTTGCGGTTCTGATTTTCTATAAACAAATCTAAATCAGGTGAAACAACGAGAGGAGCAAATAGGGTTCTAACCTTATTAGCAAATATGCACTGTCTCGGTGAGTATCTTTTGCCGTCAACTTCTATCCAATTGCTTGTTGCAAAAACAAAGCGGATATATGAGGCTAATTGTTCTCCGCTTACTACTCTGTACTTTTGCTGATAGTTGTTACTGACATAGCCTTTGCTTGAACTAGGCTCGTAATCAGTTAATATTTGCCGTAGATCTTCATCATTTCTTATCCATGAAATAACACTTTTTGTGCTTGCCTTATCGAGAATTTCTTCAATTCGCTCAACTGTAATTACTGAAGCATAAGTAAAATGGGCGTTGCGGAACTCCTGTATATTTTGGTAGCGGTTGTCTTCTGCAATCAGAGGGTATTTCTTTATACTTGAATATATGAGCTCTTTATACTCTTGCGGTACAGGGCGCAGCTGAACATTCTTTTTCCTCGGATAACGAGAAACACCTAATGCAGATAAAAATTGAACATACTGCGGCTTTGATATCTCGGACAATGCGATTCTCCGAGGAAGTGCGACAAAATAGTCATCCATACCGTCAAACAATTCTTCGGTAATTTCATTGCTAAATTCACGGCCCCAATATAAGTCTGATGCATTTTTTACGGTTCCATTCCGGTTTATTAATGGTACAGCAGAGATTGCGGTCATCTCATTTTTTAACACGTTAGCGTTCCATAATTTCCATAACCATTCAATGGTTTCTTCATAACAGCCACGAGTTTTCTTGCTAGCTTGATGTTCTCGGTTACGGAGTCGTGAAATAACAACATTAATGATGTTTGTAAGATTATATTCCCTAACATCAAATTTAGACAATTCATTGGCCAAACTTCTTAGTGTTCCTTCCTTGCCACGTAATTCGCGCAAAGCTGTAAAGAGCTCTCTGTTTAAAAAAACAATTTTTGTGAAATCGGGAGGGAAAGGAAAAGCCATACCCTCTGTAGGTAAGAATACTTGCTGGTTGACAATGACTGGATTACCGACTGCATCCAAAGCGAAACTTGGCCTGTTTACTTGGGTAATCTCATTTCCGTATTCCTTAATAAAAATAAGCCACAGCGCAGCTCTTTCCTTAACAGTGAGCATAGGTAGTAAGATATTTATCCCATTAGTGATTTCTGAGTACTTGTATCTCAGTGAAACGCTTTTATGTTTTGCAATCGCGTTCAACATACTACTTACCGCTGTATTGTCTGTGCACGGCATAAGGCTCCCAAACACATCTCCAGCTAAATAACCAGCAATTGTTGTATCATAAAACCGTGGTTCTTCATCAAATGAGATGTATGTGCTATTGACGGTGGGGAGAACACGGTTTGCGGCTATGGCGTCAAAGTAATATTCCCGAATTGAAAATTCATCCCAACTTAGTTCAAATGGAAATTCCCCGATTGTCGAAAGTAAACTAAGCGGAGCGTAATTAACATTCTCTGCAGCAGTCAGCAAAGCCAATTCAACGAGTGTATCGCAAATTGCCTTTAGTATGTGTTTATTTGCTTCTGTTTCGGCGAGATGGTTTCTGTCTGCATTCAGGTCAAACGTCGCATGAACAAGCGCCGGGACTGGAAACTGTACCTTAGTCTTAAAATAGCTATACAGTACACTAGGCTTGATGGACATATCAGGTTTATATGCAATCATCAGTCCATACTTTTGCTTTCCAAAATGACTTTCGCGGGATATAACCAACCATTCTTCGGATTCAGAAATTTCACTGTTTTCGGCAGCTACAATTTTTATTTTAGAAATACCACTCCCCGTGTCACTCACAAATTTACGATAAGTAAAAAGATCTCCCTCAATTTCAACAGTCAAGTGTTCTAGATTTTCAAGGAAAAGAAGTGTTTTAGCATTTAGTTGCTTTAATTGACTGATAACTCCGTCAACAATACCGTTTTTGAGATTAACTTCAATCACAGTGTCGTAATTTTTACCTGGTAGTTTTTTGATGACTCTTGGTGCCACAAGTGTTGCAAGACGAACATCATCATGCTCTTGACAAAATGCGTTAACTGTATCGTTGGTCATGAGTTCAGCCAACATCTCGGTGGCATATAAATTGGAAAACTCAACGGATAAATCTCCACTGTAAATTCGAACGCTTTCCGCCCAGTTGAGAATAGAACGAAATCCCGTACCCTTGTTACCAATGTATTCAGCTTTATTGTGCTTCGGACTCAGGTTTGAATACATTAATGAGATAAAGCCATCGTATGTAAACACATTTCCGTTGTTGCATATCATTAGTAAGCCGTCATTTTGAGAGATATAGACAGAGCGGTTTTCTGTGCAGCCAAGTTCATCTACTGCGTTTTGAAGCAATTCTAACAATTCACGACCGTGATAGCCTCTGATTTCGGCTGTTTCTTTACGGTAATCTGCCAAAATACGATTAGGGTCAAGGATATACCCCCGTTTCATTGTCTCTATTGCTTTACTAACTTTATCATTCATTATAGAATTACCTCCAAGGGGTTGATGGTACCTGCGATGCCCAAAGGTAGTTTACAGAGCGAATGCCAACCACTTATCATCGCACATTGACTACATAAAATATCTGTAGTCATAGATTGACCCTTCATACTGAGAAAGCAATCTGCCGATTTTTGCTATCTCATTAGATGAATCAATAGTACACGGCAGTTTTGAATACAAACCGAAACTGTTCCAGTTCATTTTCGACAAACCAAGAATTTCAGTAGCGATTTGTGATATAGTACCGTTACCATGGTGTTTAACAATTTTTAGCGGTAGAGGTATGGTCTTGCCTCCTTGAATATATCGATAGTTCGGATTCCTCACCGACGGTGCAATCCCGTGAGTATACAAATACATCGTATTGTCATTCAGAGGGAAGCACAAGCCACGGCGAACAGGGAAACCATCAATTGCATCCATATTTCTAGTGAACTCAAAACATTTCAAGTCATTTTCAAGTGTAATTTCCAAAAGGTCGATGTCATTAATGCCCGCACTTGATAGGCATGTTACAAAACCTTTGATTTCGTCACGACGGAACGGTGTCCTCTTGTGAATAACCACCCGCTTGGGCATTTCAGAAAACGATTTGTAAAACAATTCCTTAATGTTTAGACCCAGACGATAAGCCTCATCTTCTGATAAATATGGATTTTTTTTGCGGTCAAATGTACAGTCATCAATTCTGGATAGTTTGTATTTCATTCCTTGCCCATCCGCAGAATACACATGACTACAACCAACCACTACGTTGGAACTGCTCCCGGTTCGGCTAAGGCTGTAGCCAATACCCGCAAAAGCCGTATCATTTTTAATGCCGGAAATAACCCATGGTATACGACTTGACTTCACATATATTGCTAAAGACAAAGCCCACATTATCTGACAGTTCATATCACTTTCTAATGTTTTCTCTCTCACAAATTGAGTTGCAATATTCCTTTGTGCAGCATATACCTTAACATAGTCATGCAAATCGAAGTTTTCATTTTCGTCAACATAACTAGATAGAGGATCGTATTCTTTGGGAATGTAAATTAATGCGACATCCACAGATGAAGAACTTAGTCGGTCAAGACTTTGGCAAATCGACTTTCCGAGTTGTACAGCGGTATCATTAATACTGTGCTTATGAGGAATCGTTACATCTAACCATGTATTCGTATTTGGTGTGGGTATGTATAAATTTGTTTTATACGCCTCAAAAAAACCTGAGAATGGGATTACGTATTCTAAGTTATATTTCACGCCTTGCCGGCTGTTCAACTGATTAAGAAAGCTGTAAAATCTCTGATTATGGGCTGATGGGCATATTACACCCAACGAAATTGATGAACGCAGGACATTGTTGTTAAGCGAATGGTCAAACGGTGCGTTGTTTTTCAATCCACGCATAGGGTGGAAATCAGTCACCATACGTTTTTGGGCTGGGTTAAAGAATACCAATTCGGTATCGCGGCATTCCGTACCCCTAAATACAATCCGCTTTTTGCTTATCGTTTGAGGTAGTCTAACTTGATATCGGGAACCGGTCGATGCTCCAAGGATTGCGTTGTTTGGACGAATATTGAATGCAAAGCTAGTTGCTGAGTTTGGTGGAAAGGTTGTCTTTATCCCATTTGTCCCAAACAGACGGTTAGCCCATTTGTCGATGTATTCATAAACATTTAGATTTGGCTTGCCCGAATTTACTTCGACAGTAAAACTGTCGGCGAATTGCTTTTTTTCTTCACGGCTTAGGTTAATATCCGAATCGTACATAAATGTCGGTGTCACCGTTACATAAGTGTACTTCGTATCAAAAAATAGGGCCAAACGAACACCCTTGTATCCTATTATTGTACGAATGCCTACGTGCTTGTTGATTATTTGAGTTGTATCCCAAACCTTATCCTTGGAATAAGGTAACGAATTAACTGTTCCAACTATCGCAGTAACTGTTTTGAGAAGCAGTTCGTTAAACGTACCATTCTTCATTGGATTTTCGCGTGTAAAAGGAGTCAAAGATAACTCGCCCATTATCCTGCCACTGCAGAAATTCTGTATTTTGTCTTTTTCACCCCATGCATATAAAAAGCCTTTAAGAGGCACAGCCATAACACCCTTAGAGGCAAGGCTTTTACAGAAATCCCACGGTTTTTCGCCTTGATTGTATTTAACTGTAAACTGATAACAGTTTTTAGGGAATGCAATTGGAAAGATATTAGTATTAGTTATTTTTCCAATTTTTGCGGACGATAATTCAAATTTACTGGTGGTTTCAAAAACAGAAGATCCTAACTCTATTTTAATCGCGTCAATTCTGCGCAAAAAATCAGCTTCCTCACTCATGCAATGGCGAGTAAGGCTGTAAACTGTTTTATCGAATCCATCAGTAGACACATAATAGGCACTACGTCCGCTTTCATTTACTATTTTAATTAAATCCATTACTGGAGCAGGGGCATTGTTTCCATAGCCACACCAAAACAACTTGCCATTACCCTTTGTCTGATATGCCGAAGCCAAAGCAGTCATTAGGGATTTATCACGACCGCTATAACCGATGACAAGCAAATCTCGATTTGCCAGTTCGTGACTGATTGTGCTAACGAACACGTCATTTTGCGTGTCCAACTCAGATGTTGTGTTTTTCAACGCACCGTACTTGTAATCACCATGGAGGGCAATGCAGAGCAATTCACCATCTACATCGCCTCGATAAACGCGATCAGATGTCTCGGCAGTCACTTCTATAGGACTTAGATTATATTTATGAGCGCATTTCAACATGAGGCCGTCAAAATTAGTAGTCCAAACGCTCTTAAATAAGCCGTTCTCGGCAAGTAAAGCTATAAGATGATAACCGAGGCTCGGATTTACTCCAGTTACCAAATGCTGAAAATACCTGCGACGGTCATCTGGAATGGGATATGCTTTTTCAGCATAGAACGAGTATTCTTCTTCAGAACCGTTAGCGGGGAACCCACCCTTGTTGTCGAGCCAAAGCTGAACAGCACAGCGTACACTGTCTACTTTGATATTGCTATATGTGTCGACAAAAGATGTATTTTGCGACAGGAAAATCTCTCGTTTCCACTCCCAGATGCAGTCAGATGCAGACGGAACACCAGATTCAACTGATGCTCCAGCACCTAATAACAGAGAATGTGGAGTATCTTTATTCTGTTTAAACGAGCGCAACAACTCGTCGAACCTCAAAGTCTGCATCTTCGGCCTCCTTTAAATAACTTCCATCAGTTACGGTTCAACCGAAGCCAGTCCTGTGCCTCTCTATAGTTGGCAATAACTGTGGCGATCCGCGTCCAGAACTTCGCACTGTGATCTTAATAAGTAATGCGGCAATTTCGTGAAGAAACGAGGCGCATTTTCATAGATTTAATGTTCCTTCTACAACACTATTAACAATTTTTATACTTTCCTTAATGTCTATGCTTAACGCACTATCATTAATGATTCTTTTTACCTCCTCTTCATGTGCTTCTCCAATCCAAGGGCTCAGCACAATAATAAGATCTCGAAACACTTCATCCTTGAGCCTAAGGTCGATATATTCCCACGCGGAAAACTCCTGATCTTTCAAAATGCTCATTATTCTTGTTTCAAGCTCATAATCCCATGGATTTGATTTCTGCCTACCCAAAACACCCGGCTTGTACATCTTTAAGTCAGATATTTCATTTTCTCTCTCATCATCTTTGCCAAAGCTAATACTTGTCGTCGACGAAAAGTCCTCTTTAAAGATGCTACTTTCTGCCGGTACATATTCAACATCAAACATCGATATGACTCTTATACAATTCCTAATGTCAAAATCGACATTTATTGGTGGCAATCCTAACTGTTGACCAATAATTCCATTATTATTTATTGTACGATTGTATTCATCTGAACAAAAAAATGCCTTCTTCCCTCCTGCCACAAGGGCATAATCTGTATATATGTAATCGTTAAATGAAACGGCAAAGTTTTTAAACTGCAATTGAACTTTTTTTGTCTTGTCGCTTCCACCATAATAAGCCCAAAATGGTATGCTTTCATGATGGTTATGTGTGAAACAAGTGATAAAACGTCCGGATGCAAATTGAGATACGCCAACTCGTTGCTTTTCCATTTTATCATTTAATTTTGCGCTCGATAAATTACTGCTACGAATCGTTTTATGTGTGAAAATTAAACTTATAGTCTCTATCGATGTTGCATAACCCAATTTATCATATGACTTAATATTTTCTGGCACCTGCATCCTTAGTTGACACATTTCATCAGCTTCTTTGACCGGCTCTCCCATAATGATATACGGTGTTTCCTTACTTGTTACTCTCATGCCACTAAGATTTATTGAATACTTATTACGATTCATCTAACTCCTCCTTCCTCAGACGTATTTATTTGGAAAACACTTCACATTAAGGAAGTGAATACCGATATCTGCTGAATAGTAGTTAACCTCGCGCATTCAAAACATAAACATCAGGTGTCAGATTGCGAACATTATTTCTTTCATAACAGGGCTATTAGTAATCCTCTATTTGCGCCTTTATCATAACTGTATAATGTAAACTCCACGTCTAAAGACATTAATTTTCATCTACCCATTTCTTAGATTCTACCACTGCCTGTAACAATCGGTACTCTAATAATGTGTAATGTATGAATGCATCTGAGCCTTCTAATAATATATTATTTGCTTCTTCCCTCACAGGAAGTCCAACTGAAAATTCAATTTGATGATTGTCCTTTGCCCATACACTCGTATAAAAAGCTACATCTGATAAATGGATGTACCCTGAAGATTTCTTGTATACGTCACTAATTCGAGAATCATATGCCTCTAATCTTTCTCTTAGAACAACATCCTTCATCTTGTTTCCGCGATCATCCTTAAAATCACTAATCTTTTTCCCGCCAAGAAAACCTTCTACAAAAGCAGTTTTATCTTCCGCGATGAATGCGGCAAAAATCCTCATGCAGTTGTCAATTTGAGATCGTACCAAAATTCCTACGCAAGTTAAGTTTCGTGTTTTTAACATATCCACCATACCATCCAATAAAGCGACACTTCTATTAAGAGCAGATGTGAAAAATAAATCTTCCTTATATAAGGTGTTTCCGATTATGCCTTTTGCTAGACATTTTGCTACTTCTCGCAATTCTCTTAATTTATGTAATCGCTCTCTTAGAGAATCATTGTATTCTTCGTTGTTCAACTCTATCACCCTTGCTTATAGAAGTTAAATGATATCCGCGTATAGTACTTTGCTTTTTATAAAACTGATCTGCCTCTACTTCTAACCTTGCCCCTCAAAGACTCACTTACCCTGCAAAATACAGCGAACTGCGGCCTCATTAAATTGTATCAAACTCTCCGTATGATTATTGGGAACGCGATTCTGTAATATTTAATCCTGGTTAATAAAACCCTCTAATCTTAACATTACAAATTGAGAAAGTGTAAGAGATAAATGTCTTAATAATCTAGCCTGATCACTATCAGCAATGTATGGGTGAGATCCAGTATTACTAAGTAATCCATAGATTGCAGCAGTAGCATTCTTTTCTTTAGTTTCAAGTAAATTTTCCCTTTCGAGATAATCTCTTACATCCCTAGGGCTTTCATAGTTTCTGTTTGGCAATTCCATGTTATGTTTTTTCAAACTATGCAGACTAGCAATTTCTCTAAGACAACACTCCATGAACTTTCTAGAATTAGAGATACTATCGTCCCATTTTCCATTAATATAATGTTCGACCGACAGATTTAAATGATGCAAAGCAGTTTCTTTGTTGTTCAATCCTAAGGACCCATACAGTTCCTCTAGTATTCCAGTTTCCTTATTAGTATCAAGTATTTCCACTTCCGTATAAATAAGTTTCCCATTTTTTAACTGGAATCCGTCTAATTCCAAAGAACGGATCAACTCCTCATCTTTAGTCTCAGTTAACATATCTTCAGCTAAATTGATTAAATATGATTGTCCTAATTCTTTCCGTTGCTCCTAGTTCCAATTTGTAGTTGCACTATATTGAGTTTCCCCTGTATGCAACTTCATGATAAACTCTTTAATTTGACGATCGCCATATGTATTGAGTAGCTTCACTTTATTACAAAACCAAACTGAATAATCATGAGTATACAAAAAATCATATAACTTGCTCAAATCATTAAAATAGCTTTTCGTTCTATTATTTCCACTATATCGATAATTTCTAAACTCCCTATTATAAATTTCACTTAGTAAAAGAGCAGATTTTCTACTAAACACAGTAACCCTCCCTATCTAATATATTTCTTTGAGATTCCTTATACTTTATACAGGCCCTATGTCTTAGTGGCGATCTTTATACTATTTCACCGCGCTATACTGTAAATATGCTTTATTACGTCATTACCGAACATCAAGGGCTTATATTAGCTGCTCTGTCAATGTATACAAACCCCTATTAGAAAGCAACTTATTGAAATAGGTGTATATATGGTCTGTCTTATTCTTTATCAGCATCAAGCATTATATCAAGGATTTCAAAAATATTTTCAACTTCTTTTCTAGTTTTCTCATTCTCACTCTTAAGTTCAGAAATTCCATTTTTTATCCCAGTCTCAATTGCTGACTTTGCAACAAAATACAAAGCAATACCTGCAATTGATATAAAACCGAATAATATAATCCAGAATAAATTAATGCTATTATTGACATGAGTTAAAGTTTGATTATACATTTTTTCTAAATATTCAATTTTTACTTCTAATTCAATCATCAAGATTACTTCCATTTGTATATTTCAGGGTATCCGGATTTGCGATATCATCGCATCAGACTAATGGTATACTCAGGAATAATATCCAATTTGTAATCTGATTTTCAATTTTTAATATAAAATCACCTGCCCCTAAAGTCGAGCTTGGCCATCCAGCTTCGTATCTGGCCATAATCAAAGCTCCTCCGATAGTGATCATCGCAGTCAGAACTGCAATGACTAGCCCTTGGGCAAAAGGGATGGAACCAATAGCAGGGATAATATAGGCTTAACGCTGTTTGAACCAAAAGAGCCCATACGATGTGTTGATGATAGTCAGGAACCCGTTTAAATGGAGAATTGAACCATTAAAATGGCAACGCTCCAGGCGGCTCCTAACACTGCATAAAGCATATGATAGCTTCTTTTAAAGTTCAGCATTTCTATGAACGCTTTCATAATGGTTGGACTCAATTTGTTCCTAGTGCTCTTCAACAATGAAAATCATTCGATCGTTTACTTTATCGCTAAAACAAATCGTTGGCATAATCAACAAACTCCTCCATTTCACTTTCTTTTTCTTCTGTGATATTGCCAAGGGTGGGGTCATTTCCATTTTTAACCAGGTATCGATTTGTCTCCGTAGCCAGTTTGCAAAAACGATTCTCTAGGTAACTGATCTCTGTTGGCCCAAAGGAATTGTTGGATGTGGTAAACACAATGGTCTCTGTCCAATAATCTTTCTCCGGATTGCGCTTATGCTCCTGCAAGCGATTCAGTATGCCTTCCCCGTTCTTTCTGGACCTTGCCTGGCCAATGTACACCACATTATCACCCGTTTGGTCGGAGACCTCGAACAGAAAATAAATACCGCTCTGCTTAAGGTCGTGCCGTTCTTTACAGTTATCTATTTCGGTGCGGGGTATTTTATAGGCCACCCCTGTCCAATTAGCCAAATATTACTTAAGAGTATTTTTTTGATATTGAATAAACAAGTCCAAAATCACTTTGATGAATTTTCTCTCTTCTATTTTTTGAAGATTGTACTGCTTTACTACCAACTAATGATAATGTAGCAATTGCGCCGCTTGTCGTAATGGTTGAGCTTCCGCTTCCAATCCCACCAATAAATGCTGCCAATCCTAGCCAGGTTTTTTCGTCTGAAAATACGAATGTCAAATAATCACTATAAGCCTTTCTATCAAGTTCAAGAAGTTCTGTAATTTCTTTTTGGATATCACTTTTAATCAGTTCAATTGCTTTTGTTGGTAACTCACCTAGGTTTTTATTTTGTTTTAACTTATCTGCTAGACTGAAGCATTTTAATTTTAACATCTCAATTTGTGCTTTATTTGATTTTAAAAGCTTTGTAATAAACTTCACTTTATCTTTGTCCATAGGGTCAAGTTTAGGTGATATAATATTTTTAAATATTTCCCATGCAATTACATCCCTATCGATACCTTCAGAAATTAACTTTTCTTCGCTTCGTGATGAAGAAAATTCATTATTAAGTAAGCTATTCCAAATTGGATAATTTGTAAGAACTATAGATGAAGTTTGTGGAAATGAGTTTAAAGCATGGAGTCTTAATATATAGCTTTTGACAAGAAGTTCATCCATAGATTCTTCTTTAAAAAGAACATTACAATCGTCAAAAAGCTTATAAATATCTTTATCTGCTTCAAGAAATGATTCTAACATTATATGTCGAATCAATTCCCCAGAAGCATTTATTGGATTTATCATTTTCTTCAAAGCATTGTTGGATAACCTTGATGAATCTATTAATTCCTTGGACTTTTCCATAGCCACCTTGTTCGCCGGATATGATGTCCATATATATTTTAAGTGCTCACCTTTCAATGGATTAAGCATTTCAAAAACTTCTCTACAACATTTCATTTGCAACTGCCATGTATAGAACATCCTAAAAAAAGTACTGGCCCAATCAGGTTTTTTTTCTTCAATAACTTTTAACATATGATAAGACCCTTCCGTAATTACCAAAGGTGGTAACGATATTTCAATTGGTCTATCAAAATAAAGGAACATAGCTCCAGATAACATATTAGTATTAATTATTGGGTCAGGGTAAACAAGTATAGGGGATTTTTCGTGTAAATCATACATAAAACCACTCCTGAAATCCAAGTTTTAATACAAACTATCAACTACTGCTTACTATTTTTAATGTCTTTTTAAACTTATAAAGAATTTATCGTCAAAAGGAAATAAAATTTCTACAATTCAATTTGGAGTTGTCCGGATTTTTCAATTACTTGCACAAACAATATGCTAATAGTGTCAGGGGGTTGTTAAACTATAGAAATAAAATTAGCTCAGCACTTGGTCATATTATCTTTCTGTTCCTATGAGCTTTTTAAAGGCTTGGATACAACGGTACCAGTCCATCTATCTTCCTAAGTTAACTATTTGTTTACCGAAAAAACTTAGTCCTAGGTTATTTAAATCTCATCCAATGATTCTCGCGGTCTGTTTATAATAAAAATGAATTCTTTAGTGATTAATATATATTGATAATTTTCCAGTACCCAGTTCAAATTTCTGTTCAATTTTTTTCATTTCTACATCATTAAATTTTAAAGTGATCTTTACTTCTTTATTTGCATATTTTGGTCTTAAATGAGCATCGAAAGGAAAAGCAACTTTCCTTTCTTCCCTAAAGTTCTTGATCTTGATTTCTTTGTTATCACCTGCCCTTAAAAAGCTAATACTGTCAAATTTAAAATAAATATCACTTTGCTCTAATGGCACATTAGGTATTTCAATATTAAATGCAGGTCCATTGCCTACGTTTGTTACATTCAAACTCAATGATGTCTCTTCTTGAAGTTCAATTGCCAAGATAGGTTTATGCTGTAATTCAACTTGTCTTTTTGTAGTTAAATAAATATTTCTTGTCTCAAAAGTGTACCAAATAAGAATAAGAAGAGTCGCAAAAACTACTGAAGAACTCATTGCTTCACTATTGCTACTAAATAGGGAGGACAAACAAAAATAAACAACTGTCAAAGTGATTATTGTAAATACTAATTTTTTATTCCCCATTATTCACAACCAGTCCTTTCTGGAAAAACTTAATGAAAGAGTTTTTTTAGTTGATTCACTTAGTTTGAGCAGTATTCATATATTCAATTCTTTCTGTTCTTGTCTATATTTCATCATTACCTCTATAGTTCATCATCTGAGTCATCGAAATTTTGACATCATTCTACACCCTCATCTCCCCGTCAAATGCCTTGCCGCCTTCATTGTAGGTCACGTTAAACACCATGTCCGACAACCATTTCTTAAAATTAGGATCATCATTAAACTGTTTAAACAACTCCATGTTATCGGCCATCATGTTCATCATGGCACGCTTCAACGCCCTGTCACCTTCGATGCGGGCGTTTTGTTTGTCGGAGTTTTTCATAGCGTTTTGATAGGCTGTGTCCTGGGAAACAACACTGGGAAGGCCTTCAATGTGGCGTTTCACCTGATCTTCATTATTCCAATTTTTAGTGCCCCACATGTCATGGAAAGAAGCCAGTATACTGCTTAAAAGATCCATTTCAGCATCGGTTATTCCTAAGGCACTGCCTGTTGGAATCGGATCTATTTCATAGGCTTCCTCTTCTTCCAAGGCTATGGTCAGGGCTTGCTTCATTTCTGCCCGGTAACTGTCCAGATCAATGGCTTCCAAAATCCCTTTGGACAGGTCTTCTTCTTTTGGTGATGGCAGCTTAGGTACCAGCATTTGTAAGAATAGGGAGAGCTTTTCCCACTGTGGGTTGCCATAGGGGAGAATGGCCCCTAAGAAACCATAGGTACGGACAAAAGTCTTGGCAGCGCTCTTGAAATTGACCTGGTCATCTTCCTCCAGTTCGTTGTAAAGGCCAACGCAGGCATCGAGGATGGGGTCCAGCCTGTCACGGGGTGCATCCTTCAAGTACAACTCAGCCAAGGTATCGATGTGGTAATCTGTGTATACCTGGTGCTGTTCCATTTCGCTGATCAGGTCGTACAGCTTGTTGGGGTCTGTCTCATCGGACAGGATGGTGGTGGTGTAATAGGTCTCAAAGGCTTTTTTAATGGTATCTGTGTCGTTGGCAAAGTCCAGCACAAAGGTGTCTTTTTTGCCGGGGTGTGCCCGGTTCAGGCGTGACAGGGTTTGCACCGCTTTAATGTCGGAGAGCATTTTATCCACGTACATGGTATGCAGCAGGGGCTCATCATACCCTGTCTGAAATTTGTTGGCAACCACCAGGAAGCGGTAAGGGTCTTTCTTGAATTCAGCCTCAATCTGGTTACTGGGAAAGCCGTTAACACCACTTTCATTCAGTACCTTGCCCTGGTACTCCTTTTCACCTGAAAAAGCCACAATGGCCTTGTACTGGCTTTTTCTGGCTTCCAGGTGCTTGGTGATGGCGTAATAATAATCGAGGGCTCGCTCAATGCTGCCGGTGACCACCATGGCACGGGCCTGACCGCCCACTTTACCTCTGGCAATTACCTGCTCGTGAAAATGGGTCACCATGATGTCTGCTTTTTTCTCAATGGCGTATTCATTGGATTCCACATATTTGCGCAGCTTTTTCTGGGCTTTCTTTTTGTCAAACAGGGGATCATCTTCAACGATTTTGGCAATGCGGTAGAAACTTTGAATGGGGGTGTAGTGCTTTAAGACATCCAGAATAAAGCCTTCCTCAATGGCCTGCTTCATGCTGTAGGTATGGAAAGGGACATGTTTCATCTGGTCGCCCATGGGCACCGGAATGCCAAACATTTCAAGGGTTTTGTTTTTGGGCGTGGCGGTGAAGGCGAAATAGCTGGCATTAGGCAGCATCTTGCGTCCTTCCATGAGGCGGATGATTTTGTCTTCCACGGTTTCTTCTTCGTCCACGGCTTCAGCGGTGAGGGCCCGGTTCATGTTGGCTGACATATTGCCGCTCTGGCTGGAGTGAGCCTCGTCAATGATAATGGCGAAGGTGTTGCCTTTGTGATTGGTGCCAATACTGTCCAGGATGTAGGAGAATTTATGAACCGTGGTGATGATGATGCTTTTACCCTGGGCCAGGTGTTTGCACAAGTCATCAGAATGCTCTGCATGACCCACGGTACTGGAGACCTGCATGAACTGTTTAATGGTGTTCCTGATCTGCTTGTCCAGGTTAACCCGGTCGGTGACCACAATTACCGTATCAAAGATGTTTTTACCACTACGCTCCAACCCTACCAGCTGGTGGGCTGTCCAGGCAATGGAGTTGGATTTGCCACTGCCGGCACTGTGTTGAATCAGGTATTTTCTCCCAGGCCCATGTTCCTTGGCATCGGCCAATAGCGCCTTCACCACTGACAGTTGATGATACCGGGGGAAAATCTGTTTATGGCTCTGCTTCCGGGTGCGCTGGTCTTCTTCCACCACCACCTGGGCATAGTTTTCAATGATGTTTGCCAGTTCTTCCTCGGTCCAGATTTCTTTCCACAGGTAGTCAGTTTTAATGCCCCTGGGGTTGGGCGGGTTGCCGGCTCCGTTCATGTGGCCTTTGTTAAAAGGAAGGAACCATGATTTCTTGCCCTCCAATTTGGTGCAGAATTTAACCTGGTTGTCATCCACGGCAAAATGAACCATGCACCGCTTGAAGTTGAACAATAGCTCCTGGGGATGCCGGTCATTTTTATATTGTTCTACGGCGTCATCCACATTCTGTTTGGTCAGCTGGTTCTTCAGCTCACAGGTGGCCACAGGCAGACCGTTGATGAAAAGGCACAGGTCCAGGGCCAGTTGTGTGTTGTTTCTGGAATACATCAGCTGGCGGGTGACGCTGAAAATGTTCTTGTCAAACATCTCTGCTGCCTGTTGGTTTTTATCCGTGGGGGTCATGTAAAACATGATCAGGTTGGCCGGGTAGACCTTGATGCCTTTTCGCAGCACATCCACCACGCCCCGTTTGGTAATTTCTCCCTGGAGGCGGTTGAGGAACTGCTGCTTTTTATGGTCGCTGGCCGCCACCCCAATCTTCTCCACTTCCTCCGGCTGTGTGATTTCCAGAAATCGGAACAAACGGGTTTCATCCAAGGCATAATCCCGGTTATAGTCGGTATTACCGCCTTCCTCAAAGCCGTTTTTCTCCACCAGATAATTGACAATCAGGGTTTCCAGACCCACTTCCTTTGTGTTGGTCGCCATGTGCCATACCCCCTTATGCGGTCTCCTCGTCCATTATTTCGTCTTCTGTGATTTCTGCATCATCCAATTCATCCAACTCCATTGAAATGTCTTCCAGGTTCTCTTCCAGTCCTTCCAGTTCATCATCAATGTCAATGTGCCGCACATCCACTTTGCCTGTGACGACGCTGGAGATGAGGCTGGTGAGGTATTCGGTTAGCAAGCTATTCTCTTTTTGATATTTTCTATTTGATTTTTCATAAGTTTTAGTAAGCTGCATGATCCTTTGTAAATGTTCTTTTGGAGGCATTGGAACTTGTAGCTTGGATAAGTCTTTAAAACTGATCATTTTTCCGTCTCTGATATCTGATATGAGCATATTCAATTGTGTTATAAAAAATTTGCTTTTAAAAAGATACTTATAGTAAGTGATGAGTTCCTGATTACAAAGCTCTTCATTCAAAGAGAAAACATGGTAGGCTGGTGATACAATCCCCTCAAGTTCTGAGTGTTCTATTCCACCTTGAAATGATCTTAAACTTATTACGTAGTCATTTTTTCTTACAAGCTTAAGTAATTCCAATGAACCACCTGGTGATACATAGTTTTGTTCACAGTCTTTTTTGTACAATATTCCTCTATCTTGAGTTACTGCCAACAGCTCTTTGTCGGGTTGATTCTTTATGTTTATGCTATGAAAAATCCGACTTACTTTCTCAAATGTCCAGCCGTTAGGGAATGAATTCTCCCAAACGGTTAGTTCTGTTCGTTCGCTTTCATTATCATTAAACAATAAAAAATCTATCTGCTCTTTTAACAGTTCAATCTGCTTTTTTTTCGCTTTAATGAAGCGGTTGATTTTGGTGAGTTTGTGATCCAGGTAGCGGACAATTTGGTCTTGTTCTTCTTTAGGTGGTTCTATGTTTAACATGCTTTTAAAATCTTCGTATCTAAGGCTCAGCTGATCATCGCATATGCCATAAGAGTATTTATGTGATTCTTCCACATATTCAGGAGTTCGTAATAGGAAATGGTAGTACCTTGCGTTTATATCCTTCCTGGGGTTTAAGATGATATAAGCAGGACTAACGATGCCTCTATATTTTGACATTCCAACTGCACCCTGCCACATCCGCATCTTGTTATAGGCTATATCATCAGGTTTTACAAGCTTATATTTTGATTTATCCGCATTTGAAGAATCTTTTTTGGATGTTGAAGACAATAATTCTTGTTGCGGAATTACCCCCCTCTTTATCGTTACCGCCAGTAATGGCTCCTCAGGTAGATTCGTTTCTTTTCTTTCAAACCAAAGAGATTTGTTCGGAATGACTTTCCAGTGATCAGGGATCTTTTCTACCCACTCTAAATTTGTCTCTTCATAAGCCTCATAAGGCTTCAACGTTTTCCTCATCACCTAACCCCCTATGATTTCCTGGAGCAGTCCTTCTGTTTCTGCTTCCAGGGCTCGGATGTCAGCGGCAATTTCTTCAATGCTGCGGAGCTGCACCGGTTTGTAGAAATACTTGGTGAAGCTGACTTCGTAGCCAATTTGGGTTTTGTCGGTGTCAATCCAGGCATCAGGGGCATAGGGCAACACTTCCTTTTCAAAAAAGGCCTGAATGCCGCCTTGGTAGGTGAGGGGAATTTGTTCTGTGTCACCCAGTTCTTTGTCTGCCTCGTATTCCACCACCCGGTTGCCCACTTGGAATTTTCCGCTCCTGGGGTCTGCCTTTTCCTTCTTCAGCTCTTTGCTCACCACTTCCTTGGCGGTTTCGTCACGCTGGGCAAAATGGTCACGGATCAGTTTTTTGCGTTTGGCAGGGAATTTCAAGTTTTTCTCTTTTACCAGGTCATTCAGCAGTGCTTCAAACTGGTTGTAATCATCGCTGTTGTAGTCTGGGTGTCGTTGAAGAAAGGCGGTCATCAGTTGGTACACCGGCAGGTCTTTGGCGGCTTCCGCCACTGGATGGAAGGCTTCCACCTGCTGTTGGTTCACGGTGACCTGGAGCCTTAGGGGTCGTTCCACGGCAATTTTCCAGTACCCAAAGGCTTCATTGTCAAAAATCTTGCTGTGTTCCGTTTCTTCGAAGGCCTGGTAAATGGCCATGATTTCCTGGCAGATCTCCGGGGTCAGCTCGCAGTTCTTGTTCCCCAGGTTTTTTCGCAGGGGGGCTTTAAGATCGGTGGCATCAATGAGCTGTACTTTGTCATTGCGCCGGTCTTCCTTCCGGTTGGTCACTACCCAGATATAGGTGGCAATGCCGGTATTGTAAAACATGCTTTCCGGCAGGGCAATGATGGCCTCCAGGTAGTCACTTTCAATGATGTAGCGTCGGAAGTTGCTTTCCCCCTGGCCTGCATCGCCGGTGAAAAGGGAGGAACCATTGTGTACTTCTGCAATACGGCTGCCCAGTGGGGTGCCGTGTTTCATTTTGGCCACGTTGTTGGCCAGGAACAGCATCTGTCCATCGCTGATCCGGGGAATCATCTTAAACTCCGGATCATCTTTAAAATTGACCACAAACCGGGGGTCGGTGATATCACTTTTCCCGCCCAGACGCTCGGCATCGGTTTTCCAGGCTTTACCGTAAGGGGGATTACTGAGCATGAAATCAAACTCCATGGCGGCATTGTCGTCATTGGACAGGGTGGAACCGTAATAGATGTTGTCTGCCTCTTTGCCGTCACCCTTCAATAGCAGATCGGCCTTAGCAATGGCGTAGGTTTCCGGGTTGATCTCCTGACCATAAAGATGGATGGACACGTCTTTTCCATTTTCCTGGGCAAGCTGGGAAAGCCGCTGGTCGGCGATGGTGAGCATGCCGCCGGTGCCGCTGGCGCCGTCATAGCACAGGTAGGTACCATCTTTAATCTTGTCTTTGATAGGCATGAAGATCACATCGGCCATGAGCTCCACCACATCACGGGGGGTGAAGTGCTCTCCGGCTTCTTCGTTGTTTTCTTCATTGAACTTTCTGATCAGCTCTTCAAAGATGACCCCCATGCTGTGGTTGTCCAGCCCAGGCAAGCGGACGTCGCCCTGGTCGTCCAGCACCGGGTTGGGGCTAAGGTTGATGGTAGGGGACACGAATTTTTCGATGACAGCGCCCAGTATATCGGCTTCGATCATGGTGTCCAACTGGTTTCGGAATTTGAATTTTTCCAGAATTTCCTGGACATTGGGAGAAAAGCCGTCCAGGTAGGCGATGAAATCAGCTTTTAGCTGCTGATTTTTGGCCCGGGATTTAAGGTCTTTCAGGATAAAGGGGGAGGCATTGTAAAACGACTGGTTTGCGGCTGTGCAAAGGGCATCGGTTTGGTTCAGGATGCCGGCTTCATCCAGGTTCTTTTTCATTTGCAATACATTGTCTTTGGTGTCTTCCAACACGGCGTCCAGTCTTCGGATCACTGTCATGGGGAGAATCACGTCCCGGTATTTACCCCTTACGTATACGTCTCTCAGGCAATCGTCTGCGATGCCCCAGATAAAGCTGACAATCTGGTTATAAGTGCCATTTGTCATGGTGTACCCTCCTAAAATATGTATGAATTTATTCAATTAATTCTACAGTATCATTTGCCATGGTCATCCTCTGTCAATCACTAAATATATGTAGAAAATCTTTACTGAGGAACCTGGCTCAACACTGAACAATTAAGGATTCGTTTAAGATGTAACTATTTCAAATCTTTTTCACCTTCAAACTGGTTCAGTCAGATTTGTTTAACCCTGTTCATCTCAATTCATCTCTTCCCAACAAAAAATCCGCACTGACATCAAAATAGTCCGCCATTTTTACCAGGGTTTTGATGCCTGGCAGTCTGGCGTTTGACTCATATTTTGATGTTGCGGAATAGGTAATGACTATGGCTTCGACAAACTCAACGCGGGTAATGTTTTTTGTGTTTCGCAGTTCTCGGATGCGATGACCCATGTTGATCACGATGAAGCCCCCCCTTTGCTGATGCTCAGTAGTGAATATATGTGTTGGCTCACGTATTATTCTAACATACAGTCAACACAATTTGCACCCATTGTCGACCTGGTTTTGTATGGATTGTCAGCGGGCTTCCTTCGGCACCCAGAAGATGTTTTCCACAGTGTATTCATCCTGGTTTTCTTCCAAGCATTCGCCTTCTGCCACCAGTTCGTTGTACTTGGTTTCGAATAAGTCTCTTGCAATCCATTATACAGGTTTTATTCGTCATATATGGTAAATTTCCTTCAATTAGATTAGATTTTATTGAAAAATTGTTATATTTTTCAAAAGTTGATGGGTATCAGTTGAAAATGATGAACAAACTTAACCGAGGGGCGATGAAACATGCTCAACACACTATCTTATATAGGCGAAAATCTTAATGAATCAAATATTTTATGGGGTGTGGGAGCCTCAATGCTATTGAGTCAGTATCACTTGATCAATCAGCCCAATGACATTGATCTTTTCGTTGACATAAAGGATATTGAAAAGGCTGATGGAATTCTCCTGGGGCTCGGCCGGAAGAAACCACGGGAAAAGACAGCAGCTTACGCCACAGAGTATTTCTATGAATATACCATTCATGGGTTTGATGTGGATGTGATGGCTGGGTTCAAGATTAACCATGACTGTGGTATTTTTGAGTATATTTTTGATCATCATTCCATCGCTGAGGTTGTAAATATCAACGGGGTCGATATTCCCTTTACTTCCCTTGAGGATTGGTATGTTATGTACCAATTGATTCCGGACAGAGAAAAGAAGGTAAACTTGATTGAGGCTTATTTAATGGCCAATGGAATAGGGAAACCAGCATTGTTGAAAAGGGCATTGCAGGGGAATTTACCACCAATGGTTAGGAAGAAAATCATGGATTTGCTATGTGGGTTGAAGGGTTAGTGAAAGGATTCTGGGAACAATCAAACCCTGGCGAGGTACATTTTGCATCTTCCAGGGCTTTTTAATGTGGTTCTTTGAGACACTCTGTCATTGTTTTCTATCGTGAGATGCTGCCGCTACGATTCCTGCATTTTACTCTTGCCTTTGTTGATTGCTTCAAGAATATAGGGGCTGCAGCACTTTCCTGTGGGGTGGTTGATGGCACAATGACAGTTTTCCATGGCACCTGTCAATTTCATGATGTCTTTTATGTTTTGGGCACCCTGGTTTATCACGGCATTTATCATTTGTTCTTCCGTCACTTTACTGCAATAACAGATGTATTTGGGGTCTGCTCCCTTTTTAAACCAGATGGGTACACGAACGTGTTCCAGGTTCACCTGAAAGTCTGTCTCTTCGGCGTAATAGGCCACCCGGCAGTTTTCGTCAAGGCAAAGGTAATAATGGTCTTCCGTGATCTGTTCCACCAGGTTTTCAACAACCAGGTGAGACACCGTCTCCGGGGATACAACCAGACCTTTTTTATTGCACACAGGGCACTTTTTTGATTTTTCTGCCTGACCAGCAGAGTTTGTGCTTGGCCCTCAGCAACTCTGTTGGTTAATCTGTTTATTCATTTGTTTAGTGACCTCCTTATGGTTTGGCTGCTTACGGGTGTTATTGTTCACCCACATGCGTCTGGCACTGGTACCTGTTCCGAAGAGGTCGGTGCAGATACTGACCATGCCGGCTTACGCAAGGACTGGGGTGGTTAAGGTGTATTTATTTTTACTACCCTAAATGAGTGATGATATAACTTGCAGCGACAAGGTTTCTCATGGCTTATGATGATGCATTAGTAGACTGTCCTTGCAGCCAGCGGGCCAGGAACATTGCCATGGCTTTTTTCTTGTCCATCAGACGTTCACCCTTCTCTCTTTGTTGGATTTCTTCCCCAGCAGAATGGCTTCCAGTTGGTCGTTGGTGTAGGGGTTGCCACGGCTTTTTCAAAGGCTTCGGTAAAGAGCACCACCAACCCTTTTAGCATCTTAATTGATGAAAGTGTTGATTTTTGCAGAATTGCAATAAAAATTAACGTTGATCCCTTCCTTCTGGTATTTCTAGTATAGGGGTGTTGATTATTTCCATGTATGTTTAGTCAAATGCTGGTACTTAAGCCTCTATGCCTGTATGAATTAACTCCTAATTAAACAAAAGCGAGACCGATAGATTAATAAACCATCACAAATGGCCTACTAATCTAAAAGTCTCGCTCCTTTAAGCTTCACTTGCAGAGCTTTTTTAGAGGGTGTTTTGGCTCTTTTTTATGTGTCCTGCCGCAGTATCTCTAAATACGCTTCGTATGCAAAAACCCTATTTCGTTGCACATTTTCCGTCTGGAATAAAATGCCTAATGCCATCAGTTCTTTAACAGCATTGGCAGTTGCATTATAAGACAGCCCTAATTGAGTGCTGGTTTTTTGAATATCAATGATTGGACTTCCTTCCAGGTATGAAAATACTTTTTTAATGGTTTTTTCAGCCCTGCCTGTATCCGAAATTAATTTCCAATTATCGTCATGTAATGTTACCAATTTTTCAATGGTTTGGATGGCATCTTCCGCTGAGTCTTTTATTGCCTGCAGAAAGAATTTCACCCATTGCTCATAGTTTCCCTTTTTTCGGACTTCCATTAGTCGATCATAGTATTCAACCCTGTTACGCTTAAGAAAATAGGATATATAAAGGGTTTCATAACTCAATATTTTCCTTTCCATCAGAAAAAGATTGATTAGAAGACGCCCAATTCGACCGTTACCATCTAAAAATGGGTGTATTGTTTCAAATTGATAATGGATCAGGGCTATTTTTATCATAGGATCAATCTCGTCTTCTTCGTTAATGAACTTTTCTAAATCAAACATGGTTTTTTCCATATCTTCTACATTTGGCGGAATGTACAGGGCATTCTTCAGCGTGCTTCCTCCGGGACCAATCCAGTTTTGGCTGCGTCTGAACTCTCCGGGATTTTTTTCTTCTCCCCTAACATCCTTTAACAGTATCGCATGGGTTTCTTTCATAAGTCGGTTGCAGATGGGTAATTCAGTTAACCTGGCGGCAGCGTACCGGGATGCTTTAATATAATTGACGACATCTGTTACATGGAGATTGGTATTTTCCTCTACTTTTGGGTCTAAAATATCATCTAAAGTTGCCTGGGTGCCCTCTATTTGAGAAGATAGCAGCGCCTCTTTTCTTACATACATTGACACAAATAATTCGATATTGGGGACTTGTCGGGAAAGTCCTTCCAGAATACCAACGATACGATTGGTTTTGGCCAGTAAGGAGACTGTTACTTCATCTAAACTGAGAGATGGATTTGGAGGCAGTGGGCTTGGTAGAAAGGATTTATACTGAAGTTCGCCTGTTAAGTTTGTTTTATATTCTCCTGCTCTGTTGTTCATCTTTCAAACCTCCAACATGAAATAGTGAGCTAAGAATACCACTCTTATTTCATTTTGTCAATTAAATTGAAATAAGGCGCTGGTTTTTAATGCTTATTTCTTTTAATATGAGCTGTATTTCGTCATAGTAGCACAGTGTGCGTGTGCTGACCCCAGCCAGTTTCGCCAGCTTTGTTGAAATTTTGTTATTTTAAGATGGGCCAAGGCCTGTTGATGTCACACACGGATTTGAGCAGGGCTGATGGCTTTCCATCCACTCCTGTAAACGCACTTTCAGCTCAGGGTGGAGGGGTTTATCCATATCGGCCCGATAATCTTTCAGGATGTTCAGCAGCGATGCCTGCTGGTTGTTTTCTTTCAGGAGATGATTCATTCCCTGGATCACATGGGCTTCTGCCGGGCCTTTCACATAATGACCTACATCAAGGGCTTTTTCCGGTGTCACCTGCACGTCGGTGGAGCCGTTAATGGCAAGGGCGGGGCAAGTGACTTTGGCCAGGTCTTCAAACACATTGTAGCGGAGATGCTCCCTGTACCACTTGGCATTCATTTTCTGCAGCTGGTAGCGAATCACCGGCTTTTCTGTGGCAAGGACCTTTTCATTAAACTTCTCTGCCTGTTTTTCCACTTTGTTGTAAATTTTGGTGAGGCGGATGAGGGCTCCTTTAAAACCCTTCATTTCCATCATTTCCTGGCGTGCCATGTCCCGTTGGCGTTTCAAGGCGTCGTTGAGGGACTCCGCCCCTCCCGCCAGAAAAATGAGGCCGTCTACGGGACGCCTGGCATTGGCGGCGGCAATGAGGGTGCATCCTTCGCTGTGGCCCAGGAGAATCACCCGGTCCACTTTGGGGTGTTCTTTCAGGTAGGCTGTCAGGGAGAGTATGTCCTCCACCAGGTCGTTCATTCCTGTGGAGATGAATTCGCCGCCGCTCTTCCCTGTTCCCCGTTTATCTGCCCGAAGGGTGATACAGCCCTGTTCACCCAGAAAAGCGGCTAAATCCCGGTACATATTGGGACTGAGCTTTGCTTTTGTGACGTTGCCGTCCCTGTCTGCCTTGCCTGAACCGGCCACTATCAACACGGCAGGAAAGGGGCCTTCTCCCTGGGGTATGCCAAGGGTGGCCGCCAGCGGATATTGACCTTGCACCATTACTTCTTCTTCTCGGTAGTTCATTTTTTCATTTCTCCTTATTCTTATCTATTTTTGAGGGGATCACGATGTTGGCGATGGTGCACAGCCGTCGGTTCTCCCCGGGTTCATTATTCATGGCTGCCATGAGTTTTTTTCCAATATCTGTCATTAACGCCATGAATTCTTCGTCGCTGAGGTACACGCTGCACTGCCTGAAGCTGACGCCGTCTTCCCTGAGATTGATGTTGTCTTTTTGCAGGTACGCCTCATATTCCCCCATCAAGCCCATTACAAAGCTGAAAAAATAATTGAAGTGGTCTTCCCGGGAGGCCTCTTCCACTTCCTTGGTGGTGGTGCTTTCCAGTGTGGCGGACAGGGCAAAGACCTTCTCCAGGGTGCCCCGGACCCTGTTTTCGCTGACCACGGTGATTACTTCTTCTTTCAGAAGGGCGTTGATGTGCCGGTAGAGGCTTGCCTGGGGTATGTCCTGCAGTTTCTCTGCCATCTCGCCGGCTGTCATCTCTTTCCCACCCAGCAAAGCCTGGATGATGCGCATGCGGATGGGGTGAAGCATGGCTTTTATTTTTGATTTCATGGTTTCACTTCCTTTGTGATGAATACACTGTCAACAATGGCCGCAATCCGGTCTGCATTGTTTGCATAAATAAAGTGGTTGCCTTCAAGTATTTCATGTTCAGCATGGTCGCCAATTCGTTCAAGATGGTCGTGCTGGTATTGCTGGGGCGTGGTTTTAAGTTGTTTATTGGGCGTTTCATAGGTGTCTTTGGAAATCACTTTAAAATAGGGGACAGATTCAGGAAAGGGCAGCTTCATGGTATCTTTTATATAGTCAGAGGTACTTCCGATTTGCTCCAAGACATTATCATTTAATGTAAACCCGCCATAGATCACCATGTCACTGATTTCTTTTTCCGTGTATCCCTTTGCAATCAACTGCTGTTTGTTGGTGATCATTTGGGCCAGCAGTGATGAGGTGCCCGTTGATTGCTGTAACTTTGCAATGGGGAGCATAAATTTTACAAAGGCTGGCATCTCTTCATAATAGGCGGTGGAGGTTCCATCCAGGGAGATGATGGCTTCCACTTCATCGGGGTATTTTGAGGCATAATACTCGCTGTAAACACTTGAAATTGAGTGGGGCATTAGCACATAGGGCGCTTGGAATCCCCCTTCTTTCAGGGCTGCTCTGATTTCTTCAACGTAATTTTCTGTTGTTCGCGGTTTTGAGGTTTGACTGCTAAAGCCAACGCCAAAATATTCCACAGTGACAACCCTATGCGTTTCACTGAGTTTACGCATCAGGGGAGAAAAATCAGCGGCTGGAAGGGCAACACCCATACCGGGGAGTAAGACAATGGTCTTCTCTCCTTCTCCCATTGAGTAGAGGTGCATCTGTCCTTCATCAACATCGACCATCTGCCCATAGGGCTTAATTCGTTCCAGTTTTCCCTTAAAATAGGTGGCATGAACCGTTGCACCAATGACCATGCTGGCTGCTGCAAACCCAAAGATCACCTTAACGGTCGTCTTGATGTTTTTCTTCCATTTTGATTTTGATTTTGGTTTTTCCTGTTTTCTTTGATTCCATTGTTTCATTTTCATTTTCATTTTCTCATTTCTCCTTATTCGTTGAGGGTCTGGATCATTTTTATTCTGATGGGATGAAGCATAGTATTTATGTATTGCTGTGGTTGCTCAGTGGTGACTTTATTATTATCATTCCTAATAATGATAATATAATCAATTTTGATTTTTGTCAATGTTTTTTTAAATCTTTCACAAAAATGATGCCTTGAAAAACAAAGCTTCTTTTGGTTGAGGTGGGTCTAGTTTGGGCCAGGTCCAGGCTCATAGGATGACATTGACCATAGTGGTCATATCATTGTATAATGTAATTGACTACTATGGTCAATTGAATGAACCGTGAATAAACAGGATTCTTAGCTTCTGGTGGAATTTTAACTCCATCAGAAGCTAAGAATCCTGTTTATCTTTTAAAAAGGTGTATATTACGTGCAATTCGATAACGAATGATGTATTCTAAAGGTGTTGCTTCTATCAACCTGTTGGAAAAAATCAATGCATCCGTTCACGCAGACATTTTGAATTATGTGTATACAGAAAATGTGTTTATCGAGAAGCAATCAGAATCAATGTTGGGGAGGTGAAAAGATGATTAATACCCGTTTTGCAGATCTGCTTAAAGAATGGAGACATTCTCTTCATATGTATCCAGAAACAGCTTTTGAAGAACATCATACACGTGAATTTTTGAGTCGTATACTTACAAAATTAGGGCTTGAAGTTCATGAAGGTATAGGAGGTACTGGTATTGTAGCCAATCTTACAGTAGGTGAAGGAAAAGGTGTGATTGGACTTCGATCAGATATGGATGCCATTTTCTTGACTGAAAAAGGAGAACGTCCATATGTTTCTAAGAACCCGGGGAAAATGCATGCATGTGGGCATGATGGCCATATGGCAATGCTTTTGGGAGCTGCTAAACTGCTTTCTGAAAGAAAAAACTTTAGCGGAACAGTACGATTTATCTTTCAACCTGCAGAAGAGCCAGGAAAGGGTTCAATAGCCATGATGAAAGACGGAATGCTTGGAAGATTTCCATTAGATGAAATATATGGAATGCACAATGCACCCCAATATTCTGTCGGTACCATATTGACTAGAGTGGGTGGGATTATGGCCAGCGAAGATAATTTCATCATCCAAATAAAAGGAAAAGGCGGCCACGCTTCTGCTCCTCATTTGGGAAATGATCCCCTTGTTATTGCGGCAGAAATCATCACTGCACTGCAAACAATAAATTCAAGGAATGTGAACCCTGTGGATACCTGTGTTGTCTCTTGCACAGAGATTCTGACAGATGGTTCCCACAATGCAATCCCTTCTAATGTGGTGATAAAAGGAGATACCAGAAGCTTTACACCCAAAGTACAGCAGTTGATTGAAGATAGAATGCGGAAAATTTGCACCCATATATGTGAAATGCATGGAGCGGAATGTGAGTTTCAGTATACGCATGAGTTTTCACCGACTGTGAATAATGAAGCATGTACCAAAACGGCAATTAGTGCAGCGCAGAATGTGGTAGGCGTGGAAAAAACAATAACTCATTGTGAACCATTAATGGGTTCCGAAGACTTTGGTAAATTTTTAGATGAGATTCCAGGAAATCTTGTGCTGTTAGGCAGTGGAAAGGACAATGATGCTGAGATTATTCCACTACACAACTCTTTGTACGATTTTAATGACGAAGCATTGGTAATCGGAGCTGAATATTGGACGGAGTTAGTTAGAACCAGACTTTCCAATAATAATGAGTAATTTGCCTATTAGCAGTTTGCTTCTATTGAATGTTGGGATGAAAAGGATGCAATTGCAGTGGAAGTTTAACATTGCAGTTGCACCTGCAAAATAAAAAATGAGGAGGCGCAATATGAAAACAGATTTTAAACAAATTGACTTAACCATGGAACCAAAGAAAAGAGAAAACGCCTTGAAAAGAGCGAAAGAAAAAAACCTGGTGATCCCAACTTTTGCACAAATGAAAGATCCAAATTTAATTCCAGATGAAATAAAGGAAGAACTGAAGAACGTAGGTTTATGGGACATCAACCCTTTAAACCTGTTTAGAATTAGCTGGTATAACGAACCTGTGGATACAGGTGGCGGCTATGGCGGTGTCAATTATATTGAAATGCCGGAAGCCATAACAGGTGTGAAGGCGAAAATTATCGCAATCAGTGGGCGGTATTTTCCGACGGGAGCTCATAAAGTAGGTGCTGCTTTTGGTTGTCTTGTTCCAAGACTTATAACAGGACAATTTGATCCAACGACTACCAAAGCCGTATGGCCTTCTACAGGAAACTATTGTCGTGGAGGCGCCTATGATTCAGCGTTGTTGTCATGTGAATCCATTGCCATCTTGCCAGAAGGCATGAGTAAAGAGCGCTTCGAATGGTTGGAACAAGTAGCGGGTGAAACCATCAAGACCGTTGGTACCGAAAGCAATGTGAAGGAGATCTTCGACAAGTGTTGGGAACTGCGTAAATCAGGTGAAGACCTGATGATTTTCAATCAGTTTGAAGAGTTTGGTAACTACTTGTGGCATCATGAAGTAACGGGTTCAGCCATTGAAAACGTCATAAATGAAGTAGAAGGCAACTATCATGGTTATGTCTGTAGTACAGGCTCAGGTGGAACCCTTGCAGCAGGCGACTATCTGAAGAAAAAATACCCAACCAGTAAGATTGCCGCCAGTGAAGCACTTCAATGCCCTACCATCTACAATAATGGATTTGGAGATCATCGAATAGAAGGGATTGGGGACAAACATATTCCTTGGGTACACAATGTGAAAAACACTGATATCGCCATTGCTATCGATGACGAAGCGACAATGAGCTGGATCCGCATGCTTAATGAACCAGAAGGTATTGCGTTCTTAAAAGAAAAAGGTATCGATGATGAAACCATTGAAAAACTATCATGGATTGGTATTTCAGGTGCAGCGAATATCATTGGTGCAATCAAATATGCAAAGTACTTTGAGTTAACCGAAGACGATGTCGTTGTAACGATATTGACAGATTCCATGGATTTGTACCAGAGCCGTTTAGAAGAACTGAAGGAAGAGCGAGGCGAATTTACAGCCTATGATGCTCATGCTGTATATGCCCGCTATTTTCAAGGGGTAACTACTGAATATTTCAAAGAACTCAATTATTATGACCGCAAAGCGATTCATAATCTGAAATACTACACATGGGTGGAACAGCAGGGCAAAACCTATGATGAGATTATGGCACAGTGGTATGATGACAGCTACTGGACTTCGATTCCTGAAAGCGCAGAAATGCTGGACCAGTTAATCGAGCAGTTCAATAAAGACGTTAAGAATATTTAATTGAATGATTAAGGGATTAGGATGGAACGTGCTGTCTATCAAATAGAAAAAGCCATTGTCTGGGTGGATTGCCTTTTACGGCTTTCTACTCATTCAATGGCTTTTGATGTTTAACATGATGTACGTTTAAATTCCTGACGGCTGACCAGTGTTCCGGAAGTTCCACGTACACCGGTGAATTTAAGCCGTTCGTTTGCATATAATGAAGCTGTCATACTTTCTTTTTCATTCCTGAAACTCGCTCTGCCACTTCTCCCAATCCGGGCAATCATGATCCGGCAGTTAACTGTTTCTCCGATATTGTCAATCTTTACTTCACTTCCTAAAGAAAGGTTAAACCGTGCCCCAGTTTTTCTTGTGGCAATATTCGTTTCAACATCAAATAAAACTGGTCCTGACATTTGTCTAGAATACTTTTGTTGCATATCTTGGTTAAAATCACTCCGATTGGCGGCAAATCCCACCAATGTCGTTGTGAACAATAAGACTATTACTAATAGAATATACACCATTGACTTCTTCATCATTGTACCCCTTTCAAAACTACCTGTCACCGTTTTCACACAATGTGAAAACAGATGATATGTACTACTCAATGAAGACCCGGTGTTTTTCGTAGGACAACGAAAGTCATTGATAACTATTTTCATTTATTAATATAATACCCTGATTATTTACATACAAACACAGCGGTGATCATATAAACTGCCCACGTAACAAGGAGATTATTGATACCGAGGGAATCGACTATGGGATCTTTACAACCGTTGATGACAATAACAGGTCGCCTGAATAACCGAACATTATCGTTACCTCTTTAACCTTCCACCAAACACATTTATCACCAGCCCGGTCATGACCAAAACCGACCCCATCAGCTGCCAAAAACTGAAGCCTTCACCCAAAAACAGGGCGGCGGTGCTCATGCCCAGGATGGGTACCAGGAGGGCAAATGGCGAAACGGTGGTGGCGGGGTAGCGGGCCAGGAGTTTGCCCCAGAGGCCATAGCCTATTAACGATGCGAAATAGGCCAGGTACAGGACAGAGAGGGCTGAGGTCCAGCTGGCTTGCTGAAAGGCTGTCTGCCAGCTTTCAAAACCTTCAAAGAACAGGGAGAGGATGGCCATGGGGAAAAAGGACACCAGGCCGCTCCAGACTACCAATGACAGCATAGAAAAGGAAGGCACCCCCAGGGTAACTTTGCGCATGATGACGTTGCCCACTCCCCAGCAGGCGGAGGCGGTGATAATCATCCAGAACCCGATGAGGGTCATGCCGGTATTCTGCTGTGAGGCAATGAGTACGATGCCTATGGCAGCGATGAAGAGACCGGTGAGGTGGTTCCAGCGGAGTTTTTCTTTCAGGAAGATCACAGCTACCAGGAGGGTGAAGAAGGCCTGGGATTGGTACACCAATGAAGCCAGGCCGGCGGGCATGCCCAGCTTAATTCCCAGGAAGAGAAAACCAAACTGGCCCACGTAAAGGATCATGGAAAGAGCGATGAGGCCCTTCCAGGGGATTTGGGGCCGGGGAAGGAAAAACACGGCAGGTATGGCCACCAGGAAAAAACGAAGTGATACCAAAAGCAGGGGCGGTACATGACTGACGCCAAATTTTATGGCCATGAAGTTCATGCCCCACAGAATCGCAACTATGATGCCCAGGCCAATGTCCTGTTTCTTCATAAGGTGAGCCTTCTTTCTGAGGTTTAGTGTTTTCTGTTCGTCCTCTCCATTATACCTTTCGTGGATCATTATTCCCAACCATAATCATTTTTCTTACAATTGATACATTATGCTTTTAAAGCGAAAGCCTGTGGGTATACAACTAATACGTCGTCTATTGCTTTAATAAAGCGATAAACAACAAATTAAACCCCACCCTTCAAAAGGCAGCCGATTACTCGGCTGCCCCTTTTTTTTATGGAAATTCATGGAGGAGTTGTATTTTCATCACTTTTCCCTCTTCCACAAAAAAGAAGAGGTAGGTATAAGGGTTTTCCTGAAACATCATTTCGTAGCGGCCGTCGGTGCCGGTGGTGCCGTCCAGGCTGCGGGTCACTTCCGGGTAGGCCTGCTGCAGGTCTTCCAGGGTGTCGCCCAGGGTGATGCCCCGGTTGGTTGTGACGTTTTCGTTTTCCGTCTCAATGTTGATGAGGTAAAAACGCTGGCCGTCCTGGGGCGGTGAAAAGAGGACCAGCCGGGTGTCCTGGTAAATCAGGGTCTTTTCATGGCTGCCGGTGAAGGTGTCGGCGTTTTCCAATACAGTGGTTTCTTCCACCAGAGCCATGCCCAGGGTTTCTGGCAGGTTCATTTCATCTTCATAGGCCAATAAGGTGATGTTGCCTTCAGGAAAATGTAGAATGCCATCGTCGGAGATGCGTTGTTCAGGAACTTCTTCCGGCAGGGAAGTTTTTTCTTCTGGTTGGGGTAGGGGCTCTTCCATAGGCTTGGGTGGTTCTTCCGGCTTTACAGGCGTTGACGGCACTATAAACTTGCAGCCTGTGGTGGTGATCGTCATTAATACAATCAATAGGATGAGTACTTTTTTCATGGAACACACTCCTTTTGTTCATTGAACTTTCTATGTCTATATAGACGTACGTAACTTATTTTTGATTCATTATTTCTGACTTGTTTTATTTCTCTCTCATGAGAAAGAGAGCCCCCCACCACGGGAGCTCTCGAATGATAACCTGTTTTACAGTGTCACTTTTGTGTAAGCACTCTTTACTGCTGTGCCAGCGCTTCTTCGATGGCTGTCAGGATACCGTTGCTGGAGCCGGTGGCACCTGCCACTGCGTCTACACCTTCAACGGATTGGTTAGCCAGTACGGCTGCGATGATCTCTTCAAAAGCATTGTCGGAAAGTCCGGGGGTGTCGGCTGCTTCCACTACATTAATAGCTGCAATTTCGCCGTCTGCCATGGTAACTTCTACGGTGATGGTGCTGTCATAGCCCTGACCTGAACCGGTGTACACATCGCCTTCGATCACTTCTTCACCTTCAACTTCTGACAAAGCGCTGCTGATGGCTTCCAGGATACCGTTGCTGGAGCCGGTGGCGCCTGCCACCACGTCTACACCTTCAACGGACTGGTTAGCCAATACGGATGCGATGATCTCTTCAAAAGCATTGTCGGAAAGTCCGGGGGTGTCGGCTGCTTCCACCACATTAATGGCAGCAATTTCGCCGTCTGCCACGGTCACTTCCACGGTGATGGTACTGTCATAGCCCTGGCCTGAGCCGGTGTACACATCGCCTTCAACAGCTTCGTCTGTTTCGCCGCCTGTTTCTCCACCTGCTCCTGGAATGGCGTTGGCAAGGGCTTCAAGGATACCGTTGCTGGACCCGGTGGCGCCTGATACCACATCGATGCCGTCAAGGGATTGCTGTTCCATTACGGCTGCAATGATCTGCTCAAAAGCATCGTCAGACAGCCCAGGGGTGTCGCTGGATTCTAACACTTCGATGGCTGTAATGGTGCTGCCGTCCATGTTTACCTGTACCACCACATCGCCGGCGTAGCCTTTACCGGTACCGGTGTAGGTTACAGGACCGCTTGGCACTGAGCTGGCCAGTGCAGCTTTGATGGCTTCTAAGATACCATTACTGGAACCGGTGGCGCCTGATACTACATCTACGCCGTCAACTGACTGGTTGGCCAGTACGGCTGCGATAATTTGTTCAAAAGCATCGTCGGAAAGTCCAGGGGTGTCGTTTGCTTCCACCACTGTGATTGACTTAATCACATCTCCATCGACCACCATTTCTACCACAACGTCACCTGCATAGCCTTTGCCTGTTCCGGTAAGGGTTTGTGGTCCACCGTCTGCTGCAAAGGATAAGGCCCCTAAAAACACGGCCGTTACAAGTAATAAAACCACTGCACCTTTCATTTGCTTCTTATCCATAAAAAGAATGCCTCCTGTCACTATTATGTATTTATATCTACTACTACCTCAAATCAGTATACCTTATCATGGAAATTGAGACAATACTTTGGTTGATAAAAATTGACTGTCATCATGCAACAAAGGGCGCGTCTTGCTGTCGACGTAACCAGAAAAATGGTTGAACTGCTGAACACTGAACTGGCATAGCATCACAATACTTTTTAAAAATAGGATTTTCAAAACCCCTGCAGGTTGAGTTGCAGGTTTTTTTGCATTCACTCTGATTAAATTAACTTCTTTGCTGCTCGCAGGATTTTTGTTACATCCCTGTTTAGTTTACTTGATCAGAAAATCCCACGCTGGCATCTGCAACCTCTGGGAACCAGTGCCGTGTCTTATTGGCGATGCGCACCAGGCTTAACATGACCGGCACTTCCACCAGCACTCCGACCACCGTTGCCAATGCAGCACCGGATGTTAAGCCAAAGAGGGTAATGGCCACTGCCACTGCCAATTCAAAGAAGTTGCTGGCACCAATCATGGCTGCTGGCGATGCAATGTTATGGGGTAATTTCCAGGCCCTTGCCCACCCATAAGCGATGGAAAAAATCAAGAATGTCTGAATGGTAAGGGGTATGGCAATTAGCAGTACGTGCAACGGGTTGGCCAGAATCACATCGCCCTGGAAGGTGAAGATGATGATTAGCGTCAGCAACAGTCCTACGATGGTCACATTGTCAAATTTTTTCAGAAAGACATTTTCAAAATAGTCCAGCCCTTTGTTTTTGATAATATTTTTACGGGAAAAATACCCTCCCGCAAGGGGGATGACAATAAACAACACCACGGACAGGAACAGCGTGTCGTATGGTACAAAGACGTCACTAATGCCAAGCAGGAATGCCACGATGGGTGTAAAAGCCACCAATAATATCAGGTCGTTGACTGCTACCTGCACCAGTGTGTAAGCAGGGTCACCTTTTGTTAAATGGCTCCAGACAAAGACCATGGCGGTGCAGGGAGCTGCACCCAGCAGCACGGCACCTGCCAGGTATTCATTGGCTAACTCCGGTGCAATAAAGTTCTGAAAGATTACTTTAAAGAAAAATGCAGCAATCAAATACATTGTAAAAGGTTTGATCAGCCAGTTGGTGACAGTGGTAACCACTAATCCTTTGGGTTTTTTTGTTGCCGCCACTATGCGTGTAAAATCAATTTTCAGCATCATGGGATAAATCATCAGCCAGATAAGAACGGCTACAGGAATTGACACCTGGGCATACTCAAAGCGGCTGAGTGTTTCGGGAATCACCGGTAAATACTGGCCTATGGCCACACCAATCACGATGCAGGCTGCTACCCAGACCGTTAAATAACGTTCAAAAAACCCAATACCTTGTGCTTTATTTTTTTCCAATGCTGACACCTCCATAAAATTTGTCAGTTTGTTGATCGTTGCCTGTCGTTCGTGTAGACTTTTGCACCAAGCTAGCTGGCGAAGATGACATCGTCTTTCCCTTTGAGTGTTTCACAATTTTCACCACTGGCTTCACATCAATTTAATCGCTACACCTGTGTTTAATGATTCATTGTACGGTCTATCCTAAATCAGCAGGTGACCTACGGCATTAAAGGTATACCCTATGATCAGTATGCCAACGGTCACAATGCCGGCAAAGGTGATGAGTAATTTCTTTTTTACCACTTGATTCAGCATGATCATGGAGGGCAATGACAGGGCAGTGACCGCCATCATGAAAGCCAAGGCTGTTCCGATACCAACACCTTTGAGGACAAGGGCTTCCGCAATGGGCAGTGTGCCGAAAATATCGGCATACATGGGTACGCCCACAAGGGTGGCCAGTACCACTGAATACCACTTATCCTGACCAAGAATGGCGGCAATGATACTTTCGGGAATCCAGTTATGGATAAGGGCACCAATGCCAACACCAATGAGTACGTATAACCACACTTTACTCACAATGTCTTTCACCTGGTTTATGGAAAAATCGATTCTTTCCCTTTTGGTCATGGTTTCTTCCTCTGACTCACCAGCATTGGCATTAAACACGAAAGACTCCACGTACTCTTCCATTTTAGCCTTGCTAATGAGGGACCCGCCAATGACTGCCAGGATTAAACCCACCAATACATAGGCAATGGCAATACGCCAGTTAAAGATACTGGCGAGAAGCAGCACAGAAGCCAGGTCTACCAAAGGTGATGAAATCAGAAAAGAAAACGTGACGCCAATGGGCAATCCTGCACTGGTAAATCCAATGAACAGGGGAATGGAGGAACAAGAACAAAAGGGCGTGACTGTTCCCAGTAAAGCCCCCAATACGTTGGCCATAATACCATCATGCCGACCCAGTATTTTCCGCGTTCGTTCCGGTGGAAAAAAGCTTTGGATATATGACACCGTATAGATTAAAACGGATAACAAAATAAATATTTTAATGACATCGTAAATATAGAAATGGACACTGCCCCCAATGCGGGTGTCAATACCAAGGCCAAAGATGTTTTCCACCAGCCATTCAACACCTTCGTAAAGCCATTCCATTTTTAGTAGTTGTCTGTTTAGCCATGAAAATATGAACATTCCTTCAACCCCTGTTCGTTCATTTTGAGTTGTTTGTGCTGTTATCTTAATTTATTGATGTGATTATTGATAAATCTATTGTTGCGTCGTAATTATTATTATATAATGATATTCTTATGTGTTAATCGTACTCTCTCTTAACAATTCTGTCAAGATACTTATCTCTCATTAATTTATTTTAGCTTCTACTCCCAAAAAGTGGAATCCCTGCCGACAGATGTTGGCAGGGATTCGTTTTATTTATATACCTAAGTATTGGGGTCTATTGATTATTAAAATCGATGACTTCATGGATAAAGGAATGTACTTCTTCCAACTGGTTCAGATTAAGGGAGTAGAAGCAATACTTGCCTTCCCGGTTTTCTGAGACCAGTTCAGCGTCCACCAGAATTTTCATGTGGTGAGAGACTGACGGTTGTTTCAGCTTGATCAGCTTTTCCACATCCCTCCCTGTCATATTTCGGCTTTTTAGGGTTTTTAGTATCTCAAATCTGCTTTTATCTCCCATGGCTTTGAAATATTTGAATCGATCATCCACCAGATCACTCCTATCCATCTTCACTGCCATCAAATTAAGCATATAATTATATGCTTATATTCTACCTCTCCCATTGAACAATGTCAATCTGAAATTGAAAAATAAATAACACGCCATACTTCTTTACCTTATTTATATAGTATTTGTTTCGGTATTGTTTGTCAATTAACAAATTAATGACATTATTAATTAACATACTATTATTTTTCAAATGGCTTTCCAAAAGATGTTTGGCGATATGGATTTCCACATCATCCACCAAAAATGTTTCATAGGTGTCTTGAAATTCAGGTTTTCTCATCAGGCCTGATTGAGCTTTATAAGTAGAAAATTTTTCAGTGGTTAGTAATACTTCCTTTACTTTATCGACATCGACTACATTTTTTTATCGTTTCCCGCAACAATACCTTGAAGGTTTCAACAGTGCGTTCACTTGTTTCCCACACTTCTTCTGCGGTAATGGGCTGGTCAAGGATGCCTGCCGCCATGTTGGAGATGAGGGACAGTCCCAGTAATTCCATCTGACAGTGGGCAGCTGTCAAGGCTTCTGTGATGGTGGACATTCCCACAGCGTCTGCACCCAGGCGGTGAATGGCCTGAATTTCAGCCGGCGTTTCAAAGTGCGGTCCCGGGGTGTAATAATAGACACCTTCCTGGAGGGTGAGGCCCTGTTGGGCTGCCACTTCTTTTACAAGTTTTCGAAGACGTTTGGTGTACATATTGGAAACATCGAAAAACCGGGGACCACACTCATGAATGTTGATACCCCGGGTGGGGCTGGCCCCCAATAGGTTAATGTGGTCTCGGATGACCATGATGTCACCTGGTTGAAAAGCCGGGTTTACTGCGCCCGCTGCATTGGTTAGAATCACCTGCTTCACCCCCAGGGCATGAAATACACGGATGGGGGTGGTCAGTTCCTCAAAGGTATATCCTTCGTAATAATGGAAGCGGCCAGACATGCACATCACTTTTTTGCCGCCAAGGTTACCCATGATCAGTTTCCCTGCGTGAAATTCCACTGTGGAAACAAGAAAGTTGGGTATATCGGCATAGTCGATGACTATGGGATTTTCAATTTCCTCTGCCAAACCACCCAGGGCTGAACCCAGGATTAAGGCTATTTCCGGCTGATAGCCTGTTTTACTTAAAATATAATCGGCACTGGTTTGATAATATTTGTAATCGTTGGATGTGTTCATGTGTCAGCTCCTCCACTTTTGATGCACAGTCGTTCCGCGCTCATTCAAAAACAGGTTGTGATAACGCTCCTCCTAAGTATATCAATATCCGCTCAACAAGCAACTAATCAGGAACAAGACAACTTATAGATGGTTTCAATACAACTGACCAGTTTCATCAATATTTTCAATTTCTCACTGGTGACAAAAGGGATTATAATGGTAGCTGGGTGACCGCTCACATAATCTTAATTACCGGAGGATATTTATGATCATTGACCTGCATGTTCACGAAAAAACATATTCCAGTGACAGCCACATTGCCCTGGAAGACATTATTGATAAAGCCATGGAAATGGGACTGGACGGCGTGTGTATCACCGATCATGAAAGCGTCCAGCTTCGTGAAAAAGCCCATGCTCTCAGCCGGGAAAAGAACTTTCCTGTGCTTGTGGGAGCTGAAGTGCTGACCTATGAAGGGGACCTGCTGGTTTACGGACTTGACCATCTTCCATCTAACAAAATGCATGCTGATGAACTGGCCGCTTATGTGACTTCCCGGGGAGGGGCTGTGATCAGTGCTCATCCTTACCGGAAAAATTACCGTGGGCTGGAAGATCATCTTAAAAACATTGAATGCTTGTCTGGCGTGGAAGGCCTGAACGGGAGTACCCCCTTCTATTTAAACCTTCAGGCGATGGAAGCTGCTGAAGAAAGTCAAAACCCAGTTTTTGGCGGCAGTGACGCCCATGTAATTCAGCAAGTGGGTAAATACGCCACCCGGTTCAACGGAACCATCGTCAATGAGCAGGAACTGGCGCAGGCAATCAGGGAAGGAAACGTCACCCCTGTGTACCACTGGAAAGGTACCTATCTGGACTTTAACCTCGAAGACCTTGTCACTGATCAAGAGGCCGTATAGCCATATTTGTTGTAACTTAGAAAAAATTAACCATATAAAAATTGAATTCTTCTGTAAATGCACAAATCAAAATCCCGGTTTTAAGGAAATCATATTCCTTGAACACCGGGATTTATTAAAGGAGAACCAGATATTTGTTTATAGCTGGTATGAATTAGCTGCTCCATTCATCAGCTCCACAATGCTGTACATATTGCTTACGCCGCCCACCGCCAACTGGCTTTTCAGTTGGAAATAATCCAGACAGGTGCCGCAGGAAAAAATTTCCACACCCTTTTTTTCCAGCTTCCGCAAATTCTCCAATGCTTCTGAGCCTTCACAAGTGAGATTGACACCGCTGTTAACAAACAGGAGGGCTTTTGGCAACGGAGTTACCTCTGTCAAGGCATAGAGATAACCTTTCATGAGTATTTTCCCCAGTTCTTCTGAACCTTCTCCCATATAATCCTTTGAGATCATCACCACCAGGCCTCGCTTATAGGAACTGGCTTCTTCAGCTTCATCATATATAGGAGCAACACTGATAGTCTCCATACCTGTTGCTTTCCCAGCAGCGCTCTTGGTGATTTGAACCACGTAGTTTCCCTGTTCTTCTGTTACCGTGTACTCAAAATCCATGCTTTTGGCAAACTTGCCGATGTTTTCTTTTGCAGTTTCATTATCAACGGTGGTGCGAACCGTCCCTTCTTCCATAGTTTCCAGTAACTTCTTGGTTTCAATTAATGGCACAGGACAGTTTTTACCGGTACAATCCAGTTCTTTAATCATAATTATTCCTCCCTCTGTATCTTCTGGCTGTCTATTGACCAGCCAATGGTTGTCCTTTAAGTATTCTCATCATTTTTATTATGTCACGAGGGTTTCTCGGAGTAAAATAGAAAATTTCAATCTGTTTATCGAATTCCATTGAATATTTTTATTGGTTAAACTATTAAAATACAGGTATCTATAGCACATGGGCACAGATGAATGAAAGAGGGTTTTGATATGGATAGTAGAATTAAGTCGATGGAGAAGTTTCCGTTTCGTGAGATAGTGGGTGACCCGTTTCTGGCCAGGATGCATCACCTTGATGAGTACCCTGAAGGAAATGGTGCACAGGGTGTACCTCCTGAAATGTTAAAAGACCGAGAACTGGGTGAGGATTTTGATTTTTCCCGGGACTGGAAAATGTACTACGGAAAAGAGGTGCCCGGATTCCCTGTTCATCCACATCGTGGCTTTGAAACGGTGACCATTGTACTCCAGGGATATGTGGATCATTCAGATTCCAGCGGCCTGGCGGGTCGCTACAGTGCTGGTGATGTACAGTGGATGACTGCCGGCAAAGGGATGCAGCATGCAGAAATGTTTCCTTTGGTACATGATGACCAGAAAAATACCGTGGAATTGTTTCAGGTGTGGTTGAACCTGCCGGCCAAGAGTAAATTTGCTGAGCCATGTTATAAAATGTTGTGGGATGAAGAAATTCCCACAGTGATTGACGAAAATGAACATGGCGCAAAAGCTTATGTAAATGTGATTGCCGGCAGTTATAAGGGAACCCTGAGCCTGTCGCCCAATCCGGAATCGTGGGCTTATGACAGAAACCACCATGTAGGGATGCTGACGGTGAAGATGGAGCCCGGCGCCAGCATGTCACTGCCGGAGGTATCTTCCAACCTTAACAGAAACCTGTTTTTTTATCAGGGTGAGCGAATTTGGGTGAATGATACCCTGGTGGAAGGACTTCATAGTCTGAAGCTGGCGGGTGATGAAGCCTTTACCATTGTGAATGGGGATAAAGAGGGGTATCTTCTGGTGCTGGAGGGTGAACCCATTGGTGAACCGGTGGTAAATTATGGTCCTTTTGTGATGAATACTATGGAGGAAATTGAACGGGCTTATAAAGACTATCAACTGACACAATTCGGAGGTTGGCCATGGGACGACCCAGGCCCGGTGCATGAAAAAGAAGGCGGCAGGTTTGCCCGCTATGGCGAAGATCAAGTCGAGCGACCTTAAATTGATACTTTCGTTTGCCGCAGTGTGTGATTTGGAAACTGATTAAGTTTGAACGAATGAAAGGAAATTCCTGCAGAGTAGGAATTTCCTTTTTTATTTCAGCAAGCCAAATTTTGAAACCATACGGCCCATTATTTTTTTCCAGCGCCTGCTGAACAAAAATAACAAAGTTGCATTGGTGAGTGCATGTGACAGGTCGAAATAGAAACTGGCGGCAAAAGCACCGAGCCACACCTGCCAGGTAAGGGGGTTGAAAAAACCAATGACAAACCATAAATTCATGATCCAACCATGAAAAAATCCCCATACAAACCCAAAGAATGCAAGAAACCATGTCTGCTTATTGATGCTGGTATGACGAAACAGTCCTGCTGTTAAGCCCATCAGACCCCAGGCCATCATCTGCCAGGGGGTCCAGGGCCCCTGGCCGAGGAATAAGTTTGACACGATGGCTGATGTGCTGCCAATGATAAAGCCTGCCTGGGGCCCAAGGGTGAGACCACTCATAATCACAATAAAAGAAGTGGGCTGAACTCCCGGTAATGCGGCAAAAGGCACCCTGCCAACTGCCCCGATGGCTGAGACCGAGGCAATAAACACTATTTCTTCCGCCGTCATTTTTTTCTTTTCAAAACGACGGTAAAAGGGCACCATGGATGTAATTAATACCAGTAAGCTTAAGGGAAGATAGTATCGTTCCACCGTGCCATCACACCTTCCTCTGTAAATTCTTCTGGCAAGTATTCCCTTACAGCCCGGTGAACCATGGTGGTGTAGTAGTAGTTATTTGTGAAAAATTCAGTTGGATGATCCATGGCAATGATTTCACCATCAAAGAGCATGCCACAGCGGGTGGCATGGGCGGCTGCAAATTCGATATCGTGGCTGACCATAAAGATGGTTTTCCCTTTAAGCTGCAAATTTTTGAGCCATTTGCCCAGTGTTTGTTTTCTGGCAGGATCAAGCCCCTTGGTTGGTTCGTCAAGCAGTATCAGGTCAGGGTCTGCCATTAGCACCAGCGCCAATACCAGTTGCTGTTGCTGGCCGCCGCTGATGTCAAAGGGGTGTTTATCCATGATGGGCTCCAAATTGAATTCATGAATAAGCTCTGTAAAATAATTGGAATGCTTTATGTTTAAATCATCTGCCCGTTGCCTGAGTTGATCACCCACTGTGTCTTTTGTGAAATAGGCCATTGGGTTTTGTGCCACATAACCCACAGGTTTGGATTGATGGTGGTGCATCGTTCCCCGTTGTGGCAAATGAATCCCTGCCATTAATTTTAACAAGGTTGATTTGCCGGCTCCGTTACCTCCAAAAAGCACAAAATATTCCTCCGGATAAATCTTAAAGGAAATCCGCTTTAGCACAGGTTCTTTCATTTTGCCATATTGAAAATACAGATTACTGCATTCCATGACCTGATTGTTTTCGAACTTGTTTGTTTTCGTTATTTGGTGGTGCTTGCCTTTAAAAAGTTTAGCATGACTGTTGTAAAACCCGTCGAACCATCGTTTGCCGTCTTTGACTGTCATGGGTAAGGCTACTGAGGGAGATGTATTCTTACCCATTTTCAGGTACAGTTTACTGATGTTTGAAAGGTACAAAGAAAAATCCGGGTCCTGGTCATGCCAGATCTTCAATGAAATTTCATCTGGTTTTCCCTGATAGGCAACAGACCCATTTTTCATCAACAACAGTCGGTTGGCCATAGGATACAGAGATTCAAGCCGGTGTTCACAAAGGATGACCGTGACAGACATTTCCTGGTTGATCCGGGCTAAAAGATCAATAAAAGCATTGGCTGTAACGGGATCCAGCTGGGCAGTCGGTTCATCCAGCAACAATACCTTTGGTTGCAGCATCATCACTGCCGCCAGGTTTAAAAGCTGTTTTTGCCCCCCGGAGAGAGTTTCGACGGATTGATGCAACCAGGATTCCATCCCAAAAAATGGCACCACTTCGGCCATTCGTTTTTGCATCATGGTAGGATGGTAACCCAGGTTTTCCATGCCATAACACAACTGTTGCCACACCGTACTCATAACAATCTGGTTGTCTGGTTGTTGAAAAACCATACCAATTTGTTCTGCCGATTCTTTTTCGCCCAGGTCATGTAAACTCACACCCTCAAACCGGATACAACCTGTTAACTCTCCCACTGGCTGGGTTTGTTGTTTCAACAGCCGTAAAAGGGTGGTTTTGCCTGAACCCGTGGGGCCACCAATGAGTAAAAATTCGCCTTTGTTCACCTTCAGGCTGATCTCTTTGAGAACAGATTCCTCCGCATTGGGATAGGTGAAGCCTAGGTTTTTAACCTGATAAGTTTCCATTGTATTATCTCTCCCAGATTTATGAAAATTGGCAACGCACACCATATAATATAAACGCTTGTATGCATGAGATGAACCGGTTTCCAGGCAAGGGATGGGTAAAAGTTCATCTGCCCATACCCCTGGACTCCTCCCAGAACAATGGATGCAGTCATAACACCCATGATCATTAATAAAAAGTAATCCCTTGTTTCCATTCGGTAGCGCACATAACTGCTGCGAAGGCTGCTACCATAGCCGCTGGCCCTCATGGAAACGGCAGTGTGAAGAGATTCTTCCAAGGTCCACACCAGAAGTACATTGAGGCTTTCCATGGCCACCCTTACTTTTCCCAACCGGTTGGCAGCGTTAAACCGTCCCTGGGTTTTTGCCACAGCGTTTATTTCCTGAAGCCTGCTGTGAAGAAGTGGTATGAGCCGCTGAATCATTACGATGACAAAGGCGGTGCGTGGCAGTACCCATGCGGTAAGGTATAAAAACCTGTCCTCTGTGATCACTTTCTGTGCCACCTGAAACATCATAAGCATGGTGATGAGCAGCAGGGCAAAGACAAAGCCATACACCACAGACTCCAGGGTTATGGGGCGATTTCGAAAATAAGTGAGAATGGTGCTGCCCCGGCTGGACACCAGCGGATTGATGACAATCACCACCAACGCCATCATTGAATATCCTTTCCACACGCTGCGCAGCCCTTCACCATTGTCTGTCTGCAGGTGTAAGATGACCAGGCAACACCAGGCGATCAACAGGTAAAGAGGATGGTTTAGCCACATAATATGGAGTAACAGCCCTATAAAATACAGGGCTGATACCATAGGGTGGATTGATACAAAACCACCAATCATTCTTTCACCGCCTCCAGGTCACGGCCTGCGTCCAGGGTATACCACCAGGTGATGGTATCGTTGGGTTCAACTGGCCAGCCACCGGCACTTCGACTGGGGAATTCACCATTAATGCTGAACATCCATCCACTTCCAGGCCCCTGGTCGAATTCATAAAGGTTATCAATGGCTTCCACATACCCTGCTTTCCCTCGTCCCCGATGTGACATGTGCATTTGTTTTTCTCTTGTGATACGCAATAGCAGGTCCAATACTGTGTCACCTTCTTCAACCTTCACCTGGGTTGTTGGCATAATGGGGGGAGTCTCCGGCATGCCCTGAATCGTTACAAAAACCTTCATGCCTTCTGTGTTTGTTTCCTCTTCTGTTAAGGCTTTTGATTCTGTTGTTTCTGTTGTTTCTGATGTTTCCTTAGTTTCTGTTGCTTCTGTTGTAGTTTCTGTTACTTCTGTTGTAGTTTCTGTTACTTCTGTTGCTTCTGTTGTTTCCGTTGGTGTCACCTTTGTTTCGTCGGGTTCTGTTTCCTGGTCATTTTCCGTCTTTGCCGGATTTTCCTCTGCGAACACAGGATTCTGGCGTGTATCAGGCTTATCCAGGGTTTCCAGAACTGCCTGTTTTTCCTCCTGATGATCAGGAAGAGGCTGGCTCTCAGGTGCCTGGCTGCTGTTGCCAAGACAGCCGGTCAATAACAACACCAACATGATCATAGCCGCCAGGCAACAGATCTTTTTTCTGTTTCCAATAATGCTCATGAGACCCACCTCACTCTTGTAACTGTGCTTCATACAGCTTCACCATTATCACTGCGGCCATTTCTCTTGTCACCGTGTCTACCGGCATGAAACGCTGGCCGTCGCCCACCATTAACCGTTGCTGATAAACAGCCTCAACACCAGTCGTTGCCCAGGGTGCGGCAATGTGAATGTCCACCGGTTTTTTAGATAATTCATCCTCCAGCAGCTCCAACTGCAAGGCTTTCTTCAACACCACTGCCATCTCCTGACGGGTAATGGTTTTCTGAGGAGCAAATTCATTAGAACCGACGCCCGACACCCAGCCCCTCTCGCTGGCTGACATGACGTGTTCATAATACCAGCTGCCCGGTTGTACATCCCGGTAGTTGACATTGGAAGATGTGAGTAAATCAGCCTCCAGCGTTTTAGTCATGAGCGCGGTAAATTCTGCCCTTGTCAGTTCCCTGAGGGGGTCGAAACGTAACTCTTCCTGGCTGACCCCCGACATCAGGCCATAGGCCACCGCTTTTTTAACCCATTCCAGGGCCCAGGTCGAAACCTGGTTTTCATCAGTCAATTTCACTTGTTTTAACCGCTCTTCCAGTGAATCTTCCAGTTGGTCGTTTTCCAGGGGGGTGTTGTTAAGGGTAACATCCTGCATGTCAAAGAAGGTTGGTTCATCTTCCACAAAACGGTGATAGGCTGTGAGTGCCATGAGCGCCTGCTGGGTAGCGATGTGATCACTGTTTTCTCCAAGTTCGTGACCAAATCCACCGTCATCATTTTGATATTGCATTAACTGATCCAACAAAGTGATGTTATTGACAGAAAATCTGCTGTCTAATATGTCTTCCTCCAACATTGTCAGTGCAATAATCATTTGCGCTAAACTTTCACAGTTGGTCGGCGTTTGTGTCTCTAGCCAACTCAATGCTTTTTCGACTACCCTTCTTACTTCTCTCTGGTCCTTAAATGGGGCCAGTGATTGCAGTACAATTGCTGTAATATCAATATCCCCAGCAACGGTTTTATTAATACTCAAGGAGTAGCTTCCATCGTAGTTTTGTTGATCCAATATTAAATCTAGAAGTGATTTTCGATTCCATGTCATAAGCATGTCATTATCATATTCCGAAGACTCCAAGGCAATAAGTGCATAGGCTGGCCCATTGATTCCTTGGTCAAGCATGCCTTCATGTTCCAACATTAATTGGTACAGGTCATAACCGCCAACATTTGAAGCATCCTCGCCAATGGACCTTAATGCTAGAATGATTCTTGCATAATCCGTTACATTCCTTAATACTCCGCTATGCTGATGCACATGTGAAATGAGAATGGTTTTATATCTGTCGGGCACTTCATTGCGGGACCGACTTAACGCCAAAACATCCCAGTCGGAAAAAGTATCATAAAGGTCGAAATCATTCTGCTGTAATAACCAGTTGGCTGACTTTTGAATGACATGCGGCAATTCGTATTTGACGTTTTCATCCCTGGTCGGCTCAAGTCCAAGCTCTCCAGCTAGGCTTGTTTGATCAGTGCTATAGAACCACTCCAGTTGATCACCGTCACTCAGAATATAGTTATTTGCTGATTTAGTTGGAGCAGTTCCGTTTACACGGTACATCCATCCACTTAGTCCTTCATTCTTTTCTCCTGCAATCGTATGAATAAAACTAATGGTATCGTAGTCATAACTCAATCCGGTTTTGTGTAGAGCTCCCAAAGGTGTTTTGCCGTACAAATCAGATGTGCTTAGATCTACATAACCGCTAAAAAGTTGACCGTACTTACCTGTGATTACCACATATATAGAAACCTCTGTGGGTGTTTGATTTTCACTTCCATCACCTGGATTTGGTGTTTTTTCATTATTTTGTGATTGTGCACCTAATAAATGATACGCCTCTAACGCCCAGACATTTGTCCTCACATTTTGGTTACTATAATCACTTCTGCTCAACATATAATCAGCAGGACCTTTGTTTGTATCTGGATGTTTCCATTCGTTAAGATCGTATCCCAAGGCATTTAGGGTCTTGATTACTTCTGCAGTATTGGTGATCGGTTCATCCCAATCACTAACAATAAAGCTCCCATCCTCTTTAATTAAGCCTTGTATCCATTTAATCGCCTCAGCAATAGCTGTGTCAACATTAGCTTTCCCATACTCTGTTATTTCCGCAAGAGATTTAAGCACCCTCACCGCTTCTGTTGTTATCATTAAATCAGAAAAATACATATCTCCAGAAAAATTTCCATTATCTTGTTGCAAACTTAAAATATAATCGATGATCTCATTAACATCTAACTCCTCTATTGCTCCTGTTTTTACAAGCACATCATACACAGACACATTGCTGAATTGTTCATAAGCACCATCAAGAAATACCCCGTCTAAATGCCACTCCTTTATAATCGACAATAAAGCATCTTTTTCTTGATATTCCATTTCAAAAGCTGCCAAGTATAAATCTGCCACGTAAAGTACATCTTTTTTATCAAGACTACTATCATTTATTGTTTCATCCATTTTTCCCAGCAATTTGTCTTCAAATGAAATACCTTCATACACCCAGTTTGTAACAGTTTCACCAGTCTTCGCCAACACATAAGCGTGGTAAGGATGGCTATTATCTGTCATTCGAGATTTTTCTATTTGCCCTCCCCTTGTATACACTTTATATAATTCAAAAATATTCTGCTCTGCAAGTTCTGAGATTACGTTTGTAGATTCAGCAACAGCAAAGAATGGATTGAATAACCCAATGATAATTGACAAAACTAAGATTAATGCAAAGTGCTTTTTAAGTAAAGATAATTTCATTGATAATACCTCCATTATGATTATTGTTGGAATAAAACGAAAAAACCTGTTGCCATCCATCGGCAACAGGGTCATGTTATGAACAAAAAATAACATCCTCCTTTCCCCAAGTCCGCGTGGGCACTTCTTTTGGTACAGAAACAAGCAGGTTTCCTGACTCAGGATCATCACCTTGACTGCGTCTTCCCAGGGACTTTGTCCCCAGTGACCTATGCAGCTGGTTCTCCTATACAGTGGCGCGACCGCACCGGATTTTCACCGGCTTCCCTCGCTGCTTCCGGTTGGAAGCATCACTTGTTTCTTTATGAAATTGATCAATTATACCTTATCATCCTGTAATAACCATGTCAACAAAAGGATTTTTCAAAAACAACTGTTGTCAATAAATCCAATAGTATTTAACATATCAGATGGGTATCATATAATTGAAGTATCAATAACATATGTCCATTATAGGCTCGTAATTTGATAAGGGGGAACTGTTATGTCGTATAGCCCATCACTGGGAAGCACCATTTCCAAAACCCACATGCGTACACCTAACCATTTGTCACCTTTTTCTGGTATGTGTGCCGTCTGTACCCTGGATTGCACCGGCCCCTGTGAGATAGGGTTGTCTGCTGTCAGGGGTTCTGAGGCTATTTATCCCTATGCCACCGACATCAACCAATTTGCTTCTGAGAAGGAGCATCCCCTGGATTTTTCCCATTTCAACATTAATGGCAGGGTTTTTGGTGCCTGGGGCTGCACTGAAAGCGCTGAACAAGCCACCTATTCCAACGTTAACATTCGTAGTGTTTTTGGCAAAAAAAACCGGGTGCCCTTAAGAGCACCGATTATTCTGCCGGCTATGGCCAAGCTCAATTGGAAAGACTATTACGCTGGGGCTGCCCTGGCCGGTGTGGTGGTGGTGATTGGCGAAGATGTTGTAATGAAAGACAAAAACCTAAAACTAAAACGGGGTAAAGTGTCTTCTTCTTCTCTTCTGAAGGAGATGATTGAATCTTTCAGGGCCTACGACCAGGGATATGGTGATATCGTCTTACAGGCCAACATGGATGATGAACACCTGGGTGTGCTGGAATATGGCATTGAAAAATTGAATGTTACCTCTGTGGAGCTTAAATTTGGACAGGCAGCCAAGGGAATTCAGGGAATCGGAAGGATTAAGAACTTGGATGAAGCCTTGTATCTTCAGGAATTGGGTTATCTGATCTATCCGGATCCATCAGACCCAGACATCGCAGCCAATTACAGAAACGGAATCGGTCAGGTTTTTGAGAAGGTGGGCAAGTTGCCCATGTGGGACGAAACCACCCTGGTGAGACGGGTGGAAGAACTGCGTCAGTTGGGGGCACAGCGTGTCTGCTTTAAAACCGGGCCTTTTGACGGTAAAGACTTGATGGATATATTGATGATTGCTTCTGCTGCTGAAGTGGACCTGGTCACCTTTGATGGTGCAGGCGGCGGCACTGGCAACAGCCCTGTAAAAATGATGAATGAATGGGGGATTCCTACGGTTTACCTGGAATCAATGGTCTACCGCATGTTGGACAAAATGAATGAAAAGGGCTATGCCCTGCCACCTGTTGCCATCACCGGTGGATTCACCATGGAAGATCATGTGTTTAAAGGACTGGCACTGGGAGCTCCCTATATCAGCCTGGTAGGGATCGGCCGGGCAGCCATGGCAGCGGCCATGGTGGGAAAACAAGTGGGGGATGCCATCGCTTCTGGTACCGTGCCTCCAGAATTCCAGCGTTTTGGAACCTCCCTCGAAGAACTATTTGAAAACGTCAAGCAATTAAAAGTGGTTCACGGAAATGAAGCCCTCAGCATATCGACAGGGGCTATCGGATTATATTCTTATCTGGAACGCGTATCAACCGGTTTACAGCAGCTTATGGCACTGAACCGCCGCTTTTCACTGGACTATGTGAGCCGGGAAGACTTGCTTCCCTTAACAGAATTGGCTTCATCAACAACCGGCATTAAAAACAGTGCCGACCGTTTGACAGAAATACTGGACAACTGGTAATATCAATGTTTTACTGTGGTTACTGCAGCGGCTTGGCAAAAATCATTCGCCCGGCCGCTGTTTGCAGGGCACTGGTGACAACCACATCGATGGTTTCATCCATGTGCCGTTTCCCATTTTCCACCACAATCATGGTTCCGTCATTCATATAGCCCACGCCCTGCCCCTGACTTTTTCCTTCTTTCACAATCAACACCTGCATTTCATCGCCAGTTAACACCGTTGGTTTCACGGCTTCTGCCAGGTGGTGCATGTTCAGCACCTCTATGCCGTGCAGTTCTGCAATTTTGTTTAGATTGGCATCACTGGTGATCAGTTTCCCTTTCATCTGCTGGGCCAGTTTAATCAGTTTAATCTCTTCTTCTTTCACACCGGGAAATTCTTCTTCGGCGATTCTAACTTCCACTTTCAATTCTTTTTGCAGCACTGACATCATTTCCAGGCCTCTGCGGCCTCTTTTTTGCATGAGTTCATCTTCTTCGGCAGATATATGACGAAGGTTCACCAGCACAAACTCAGGTATGATAAGGGGGCCATCGATAAATCCGGCACGGCAGATGTCTGCAATGCGGCCATCGATGATCACACTGGTGTCCAATATTTTAGGTGAGCCTTTGCCTCCGTTGCCTATAGAATCAGATGCATTCTCGTTATCCTTCTGGGATTCTTTTCGCTGCTGGCCAAAGTTGGCTATGGCCTGTTGAAGGTCAATGATCCGTTCATCACGACTGGCCAGTGCAAAACCAAGGTATCCCATGAACAGGTAGACTGTTATGGTAAGGATAATGTTTAGGTACGGGATAGTAATGATGCTTAACAAGCCACTAAACAGATAGGCCAACACCAAGCCTACAAACAGTCCAGCCAGGCCTGTGGCGACTTTTTCTTTGGGCGTGGAGGTGATTTTTTCCTGGATCATTTCAGTGGTGCGTTTTACCATGTAGACAAATCCCACAAATATCCAGGATGAAATATACCCAGCCAGTACACTTACCAGTATGATGCCAAGAATAAACTGAGGCAACGTCTCGTTGATAATCATCGAGCTGTTACGGATAATGTATATGTATATGGCATTGCCTGTAAGAATTCCTAAAAGAATAAATGCAATTTTAAGGATTTTATTAATTGAATAGTGCTTCATAACGCGGAACCAACGCTGGTTCCATCCCTCCTCTGTTATTATCTTATTTAGCCGCTGTTCTACTTCTATTGTACCATTCTACACGACATTCATGAACAGATGGTGAACGAAATATGTATTTTTACTTTTAAAAATGAAATAACAACAGACAGCATTACTCTTAAGCTGCCTGTTGTTCATATTTCAATGTTCCATCAGTTTGTCGTTTCTTATGCCTATTTTCCCATACCCTGCTTCACCCAGCCGGCAATTTCAACAGTACGCTTGGCTTGATGCATGATCGCCGTTTTCAGTGATTCCTCATCTCCCTGTATAACACCTTCAGGGCTGACGGTTACGCTGGTACCATATGGGTTGCCTCCGGCGGCAAAGGTTGACGCATCTGTATAGCCCGGGGCTGCCACGATGGCTCCCCAGTGAAACATAGAGGTATAGAGTGACAACAGAGAAGCTTCCTGACCACCATGAGGATTTTGTGCTGAACTCATGGCGCTGATTACTTTGTTCACCAGTTTACCTTGTCCCCACAGACCTCCCACTGAATCAAAGAAAGCTTTCATGGGGGAAGCAATGTTCCCAAAGCGAGCGGATGTACTGAAGACAACACCATCTGCCCAATCCAAATCTTCTGGTTTCGCATCCGTTACTTCTGCTGCGTTTTTCTGATGGGCCACTTTTAAGGGATCAGCATCGATAACAGACTGGGGCATCAGCTCAGGCACCTTAAGCAGCTTGACTTCTGCACCTGCTGCTTCTGCACCTTCCGCTGCCCATTTGCCATTTGATAATTGGTTCCTGTAGAGCTGTAAAAGATAACGGCTACTTTCACGTTTGACATGAACGATCTCTCCTTTTAAATTGATTACCTTATCGATACAGTGACTGGTTCACCATATCTTCATCATTATTGCTGCATCTGCTGAGCATGGATGCCAATTTTTTTTAGTTGTTGAATTAAGTGATTTTTTTCATCCCTAGGTATACTACTTAGCACATGGTGAATTGACTGGGCGTGCCCAGGAAATATTCCAACCATCAATTCTATACCCGAAGAGGTTAAGTTGGCTAAAATCACCCGTCGGTCTTCCGGGCTGGCGATTCGCTCAACGTATCCTTTGCTTTCCAACTTATCCACCACATAGGTAATGCTTGAGCTGGCGATGAGCACCTTCTTTCCAATGACCTGTATTGGTTGACTTCCCTTATGGTATAACAACTCCATCACTGCAAATTCAGTGGGGTTTAATCCATAGGAGCGGATGTTATCTGCAATGCAGTCATTTACTGCCTTGGCGGCCCTGGATAACACCACAAAAAGTTTTAGCGATTCATTGATTTCCTGATTAGTCGGCGGCGTATCCATGTCACCCCTCCTTTTTCTCTAATTCGAATATCTCGAATTCGTTATATATAATGTATACCACTGTCATTTTGCTTTAAACATTTATTTGATATTCATTTTGGCTTGACAAATCTATTATATGTTGGATTTGCGCTGCTTTTTCCAGCAGTGATATTGGGCACTCTTTTCAGCCGTCTTTACCCTGCTGAAACGCGTCGTTAGGCAACAAGTCAAACAAAGGCCGAAGGATGTCTCTCATTGTTATGAGATGTCTCCTTCGGCTTTTTGTTTTATACTATGTCGCCCCATTCAGGGAATTTTCAATGGCCTTAAGAATGACCCGGCTGCTGTAAGTCGCACCGGAGATCACGTCCACCTCCAGGCTTTGGGCTTCCACCACCCTTTCCGGCAATACCTCTGCCGGCTGCCCCTGGCCATTGGAATGATCTGTTAATTTGATATCTGTGATTTCATGGTTTTTCACTGTCACTTCAACAATGGCGGAAACGGGGAAGGAGCCGTAGCTGCCTTCGTAGGTACCGTCTTCAATCGTGTTCAGATCCACGTCTGCAATAGCCAGGCTGTTCAGTTCCTCCAGGTTGGATTCAAGCTTACTGAAAACAACACGGAAGGCCACCACCAACACCAGGACTACTACTACTAATCCAATAAGTACTTTCTTTCCTCTGCTCATGTTCATGTTTCCTCCCACTACGAAAACAGGCGGCTCAGGTTATCAACAGAATCCCTGACGCTTTTTTCCTGCTTGGATTTTGACCAGAAAGCTATTTCTGCCCCTTTAACACGGGCGCCTTTTTCCTGGCAGATCTTTTTCATGGTTGAAACTGCGTTTGTACCACCCGTCCAGTTAAAGGGCAGCTGCTTCGTAACCAGAAAAGCCGCTTCTTTTCCTTCCATGGCAGGGAGCTGCTTTAAATAGGATTCCATCACCGTACATAGTCGAAATCCGTGTACCGGTGCGCCAAAAATGACAGCGTCGTAAGGATCGACATTTGGTATGGATGTAAACGTAAATTTATCTGGTGCTGCTTCTCCACTGATGGTTACCTGCTGGATGGTAACGTTTTTTCCCTTTTCTTCAAGTTCTTTTTGCAATTTTTCTGCCACAGACAAAGTGTGCCCCGTTTGTGAATAAAGGATGATACCAATGTTCATTTCGCTTTCCCTTCCTTCCTGCATCCTAACCTTACTCGTTTATTGATGGATCAATTTCCTATCTGTCTTTTTCTACGAAGTTTATCGCTGATTGTCTGATTGTCTGCATCAATTTATTGGTTCTCACAGGAATTCCGTGTTCGCAGGGAACGTTTACCTGGCATTTTCCACAGCCATAACGGGGGCTGAATTTAACGGCGGTTTTGTCGAGATAGGCTCCGCAGGGTTCATGTCTTTTCCCCTGCTCATAAGATATGGCGTTGACAGGGCAGTTTTCCAGGCAGGTACCACAATGGTTACAATATTCGTCAATTTCGGTGTATTTTCTTACATCCGTTGTCAGGGCAAGTGAGGTAACAACGCTTCCGAAGCGGCCTGCCACCCCTTTTTTCGTGATGAAGCCTTTGGAAAGGGAGAAGGTGCCCAACCCTGCCACAAAAGCTACATGTCGTTCTGACCAATTGCTGGTAAAGGTGGGTGGCTTGTCATTCATTGTAAACCTGGGGTCGGTGGCTGGTATAAGATTGGTGTGGCCAGCTTCCAGCAAAATACTATCCAGGTAACGGCACAATTCCAACACAAAAACCTGCCCTTCAATACGTGCATGGAGCCATTCCTGTGATGGCCAGTCTGCGATCTTTTTATTGCCGTCTCTGACTTCTTTTGTGAAAGGAAGAAAGAATGAGATGACACTCTTGGCCTGGGGCAACCATTCTGTGGGAGCCAGAACATGCTGACCAATGACAGATGCTTCCTTCATTTTTTCAAAGAGAGGGTCCCTGGCATCTGCCACACCAAGCAAAGGCGAATCAAAAATGCGCAGACCAATCATTGACGTGGACAGTGCTTTTTCACTTCCCACGTAATTGTTGGGGGATTTCCAGGTGTACGTGTCACATACGTCTTCCATCCATTTTCGTTGCATTGATTTCACTCCTTTTCCTCCTGTAATAAAAAACAGAGTAGAAAAGATTTTCTCTCTGTTTTACTGTTTCTATTTGTTAATGGATCCGCCTCTCTTGGTGCTTTTAAAAGCTTTGTTTGAACCGCTTCCCATTTTATTAGGTGCAGTTGTGTTAAGCCCCTGTTGGGAACTCTTTTTCTTTTTTTCGTTGATCAATTTTTTCATTTTTTCAATCGTCTCTTTATTCATTTTCTTGCCCCTCTTTTCTAAACATTCTTTAAATTGTTTACAGTTTTATTATACCCCACCTGTAGCAACTGTCAATTGGTTACCTTGTGGATATAGTGGTATTTTGCAAGTCCCTGTGATATGATATTGGACGGATAAAGAATAAGGAGGTTCAACATGAACATCGGATTAAAAAAATTAGTGGACCAAGGTTTTATGACGGAAGCACAGGCAAACTACATCGATGAGGCAGTTGAAAACAAGTCCACCATCTTTGTTTCCGGACACAAGGGATGGGGCATTTTACCTTTGCTGGCCACCATCGGCAATATGGCGAAAGAAAAGTACAGTATTAAACAGGTCAAGGGATTTGAGTGCCTTGCAGATGCAACAGATTGCTATATCATTGCGGCTCCCAAGGAAACGGACATGGAACAATTGGTGGTTAAGGCACTTTCCAATAAAGAAACAAACACCATCGCCATTAAAGACCCGGATCATCCATACTCCATCATGAAAGCCTTAAAATCCTTTTACAAGGAAACCGGTGATGATACAAAAACCATTGAAGTATTGGAATGTACCAAGGTGGACGATGAAAAGAAGCTTTGCAAAATCACTCGTATGACCATGGCTGAAGGTGGCAAAATAAATAAACAGGATTTCTAATATAACTGGGTGTTCAATTACAAAACCGCTGTCACGGGCATAACGCCTGCTGCAGCGGTTTTTTTAGTTATGGTGCTGTTTATAACAGCCATACCAGCAGAAGAACAGAAGCGGCGGACAATGTAACAATGGTTGCACCTCTGACCATAAGTGGTGTTTTTTTGCTTTTTATCCCATGATAATAGTAAGTGATGACACCGTATACACTGACTGTAACTGCCATTGATATCACGCTTCTTTGCAGCCACATGTGTGTAAACAGGGCAATGGCCACCATGAGAAAGGATGCCCCAAGGGCTATGCCAACGGCTACATGGAGAATCAGGTAAGCCCGTTTGTCGTCCAGCAGCAACTTGGTTTGTAAGGGGTACAACGGGATCACTTTCCCCGATGGGACCGGCTTGGCAAGGGGCAATGTCTGCTGATAAAAAGAGTTGGTTTGTGAATTCATTGGTCATTCCTCCTTCTGGTTCGAATCATTGTGAGCTTCTTATAAACATTATCCCATGGAGGTGCGACATCCCCTGTCAAGCACAGGTGTTTTTTTTAATCTTTTTTTCATTTCTTTTTTTTTCTTATTTTCAGCACTTTTTCATCACATTTCCAGCACATGTTGAAACTATACTGTACTTAATCCACCTGACAAACCAGGAGGATAAAGCAGAAGTATAAAGGAGAGAGTTTAGATGAAAAAAAGGACTGAACATCTCTATCAAGCTTAATCAATGTCTTATTCAAAAGGCACATAAAGAGGCGTGGAGGATTAAATTCCCACGTCTTTTTATGTGCCAAAATCTCATTTCATCTTCAATCTATGTTATAATGGGCTGGAAACTGAAAGGAGAAAATACCTTTGTACCAATTGATTTCAACCTTTATTACTTTCTTATTCATACCGGTATTATTACGGTTCAAGATAAGGCTAAGTTTTACCATCGCCATTACAGCCCTCATATTGTCTCTGCTTTCAGGCATCGGTGCAAACAGCATACTCTCCATCTATGCCGGTGTTTTCGTGAATCCCCTGTCCCTGGACACCATCCTGACGGTGTTTATGGTAAGCCTGGTGGGTGGCACCATGAAACATTATGGTCTGCTGGACAGTGTCGTAGCTGCCATACTGAAGTTGATCCGAAGCCGAAAGACGGTGTTAATGGTGATCCCTTCTCTCATTGGTATGCTTAGCATCCCGGGAGGCGCTGTGTTATCTGCCCCCTTTGTGGATGACATTGGGAAGGATGTTGGCATGATCCCCCCTCAAAGGGCTGCTGTTAATTTAATTTTCCGTCACATTTCCATGTTGGTGTTTCCTTTTTCCATGGTGGTTCTTTTTGTCCGGTCTGCCATGCCTGACATCAATATCTACGTGATCATTTTTTACAATCTGGTCTTCATGGTCATGTTGCTGACGTTTGCCTACTTGCGATACCTTCGGAACATTGAGGAACCAAAGATGGAGTCAAACAAGGGCCAGGGTCAGTTAAGCTTCTATTTCAAAGACTTGCTTATTAACACATCACCCATCTATGTACCCGTTTTGTTAAACGCTGCCTTTGGCATTCCTTTTTCAGCTGCCATGGTATTCAGTTTGTTGGTCATCTTTCTCCTTTCGGACAGAAAACAGTTTGGATGGGTACTTAAAAAGTCTGCAGGGTGGGACACGGTGCTGATCATCGTCTCTGTACTGATCATAAAAGATATTATTTTACAAATGAACAGTATGCTGGAAGTGTTTGACCTGGTTTTCAATGCAGCCGGCAGCAATCTTTCCCTGATGGTTGTTTTTATTGCCATCTCTGTGTTCTTTGGCTTTATCACTGGTAACATGAACGCCCCTCTGGCCATCACTTTGCCCATGCTGACGCGTCTTAGCAGCAGCAATGGGATGAGCATCAGCCAGCTGCATGTGTTTACCTACTTCCTAATGATCAGTGCATTTCTTGGGTATTATTTTTCGCCTTTACATTTGTGTCAAACCTTTACGCTGAAGGTGATGAAGGTTTCCACCGGCGAACTTTACAGAACCTATGGTGTCTACGTCTTTGTCGCATTAGGGTTACTGGTTGTTTCCACCATGACACTGCTGGCTATTGTATAAAATGTTCGTTATATTCATTTTGGGGTACTAAGTATGTTGGGTACCGATACAATGACACGTTGTGCTATGATGAAATTGAGGTGAGCGTCATGAAAAATGCAAAACCCATCACCCGACATGAACTGCACAAGATGGCCGAAACCATTCCCGTCCCTTTTTTTGTCTTAAATAACACAGGGGTTCTTTTTACCAGCCCTCTTTTTCTAAAACTAACGGGTTACGATACCACTGACCTGAATTGGTCTGATTTGTTGAAAACCATTCACCCGGACCAGCGGAATGGCTTTTTCACCAATTTGGAGAGAATCCTAAACCATGAATCTTCATTAAGTGACCGGGAAGTACAGGTACTGACCAAAGACGGTCGCTTTCTCTGGATTGAATACCAGACAACGCTGGTGGAAATAGAGGGAACAAAATGGGTACTGGCAGTTCTCACGGACATCACCACCAAAAAATTGAACCAGAAGGCCCTTCAACGACTCATAAAACTCAGGGAATCAATGCTGGAAATCACCCAATCGATTATTGGCATTGTGCACATGGACCATGTGTACCGCCTGGTGCTTGAAAAAGCCATTGAAGCCATTGAGGCTGCGGAGGTTGGGTCCATACTTCTCCGTCAGGGTTCTGTGATGAAGACTGTGGCTCACCAAGGATTTCACAAAGAGTCCATATTAGGGTTTCAGCTGCCTGTGGAAGAGTTGTTCTTATACAAGGCCACCAACGGAAAACTGAACAGCATTGCCAACATCGACGATATTTCAGAGCTGGACGATGTGTACACCATCCCGCTGGAAGACAATGAATCTATGATTAAATCTTCCATCTCAGCCCCCATTATGATTAATAACACTTTTTTCGGGGTGGTTGGTGTGGAATCTACACAGGTCAATGCTTTTACCGATGATGATGTGAAGGTTATGCAATTTATCCGTGATAATGTGGAAATTGCCATTTCCAGTTACCTGCTGCAGGAAGAAAAACACATCCTGTCTCAATTCGATTCACTGACAGGGCTTTACAACCGGGCCTTTTTTGAGGAGATTTTCGAACAGGTATTGGAAAAATCAAAGCGTTACAATGAGTCTTTCCAATTGGTGCTGTTCGATCTAAACGACCTGAAAACTGTGAATGACACCCTTGGCCATGTGGCAGGAGATCAAATTATCAAGCGCTTTTCTGACGAACTAAAAAAAATCACTCGTAAGAGTGATGTGTTGGGCCGCTATGGCGGCGACGAAATTATTGGTGTTTTTCACTATTCCCAGCCAGAAGAACTGCACCATAAGTTGACTCAACTGCTGCGTTTATTGGAGCAGGAACCTTTGGAAGTGGACGGCACTGCCTGTACCTGTTCCTTCAGTTACGGCATTGCCACTTTTGACAAGGACGGTCTGTCCCTGAAAGAACTGGTGAAAAAAGCGGACGAGCGAATGTATCAATTCAAGGGGTCGTACAAAGCAAACCACCCTTGCTTTTCGCCGAAATCCGAATGATTATCGGAGAAATATCAGCAAGGCTCCCTGGAAAAAACCGATGATCATACCCAACAGTCCGCCAATCCATTCGATGTGCTTAAGTTCACGGTCTGCCACTTTCACCACTATGTTTTCCAGCCTTTCCATTGGGAAGGCATTTATTTTTTCCTCCACCATAGCGGCCAGTTTGATGTTAGCCGACCCTTCTTCCACTAAATATTCAAGTATTTCATTGAGCAGCTTGTCACTTTCCCGTTCCATCATATCAGACACAAAGTGATTCACCGGTTTTTTCATCACATCTTTCAAAAAAAAGGGTACCTTCTCTAAGAGCATTTCGTTAAAATACTGTTGAAGAAACAGCTTCAGTTCCTTTTTCTGTTCATCACTGCCAAAAGCCCGTAGGATTTCTTTCACCGACAATAACTCGGTTTCAATCTGCACTCCCACACTCTGCGCCAGTTCTGCTTTACGCCGGGGAATCAGCCCCTGGAGGTTGAACCCCAAAACCGGAATTCGGATAGGTTCATAGGGCTTAAAAAGCAGTCGTATGGCCATGCGGTTGGTAAACCAACCGATAAGCCCTCCCACTAAGATCAATAACAACCATTGTAAAAACATCATTTTTCCACCTCATTATCCTTTACAGTCATACTGGTTTAATCATGATATTTATTGTAGCACAGATCTGGTTCTGGTGCGAACCACAAGGTAATAGCCGCAAGGTTATAGTTCGTTATCTGTTTATCTGATGACGACCGTTTAGTCTAGATAACCTGAGGGTATGTTAAAATAGATAGGTTGATCATTAATAAAGTCTTATGCGAGGAGTGAAGAATATGAATTTGTTAGTTTGTGTGGATGGTTCAAAAGAAAGCGAAAAAGCCCTTGATAAAGCCGTGATGATTGCTTCTGGATGTAATGCTGACCAGGTGACTGTTTTACATGTTTTTGAAAAGATTACCTCCCCCTCACACATTGTGGGCACCCGAAAGCATGCCCCTGAGCACGCGGAACTGATCACCCAGGCAAATGATGAGCTGCTAAAAGATCACGAGGAAATCCTTGATAAAGCAGTGGCAAAAATGCTGTCCCATGGCATTGAAGCGAATAAGCTGATGGAGCAAGGACACCCGGCCCAAACCATCTCCAGGATTGCTGAAGAGGGCAATTATGACATGGTAATTATAGGCAGCCGTGGTCTCAGTGGTTTGAAGGAAAAATTGCTGGGCAGTGTCAGCAACACTGTGTTGCAAAGTACCCATACCAGTGTGCTCGTTGTTAAATAGTGTAGTCTCTTAAACTGTTTCGTTAAACTAAGATCTCCCTGCTTTTGACAGGGAGATCTTTTGTTATGTCGTCTATTGATGATTAGATGGTATTTCATTAATTCAACGTTTCATCCATGATCAGGTCTTTGATAAAGGCTCCGGGAGGTACCATGGGGAATACTTTATCATCTTTATCGATGGGTACATGAACCACCACGGGCCCTTCCTGTGCCAAGGCTTCCTTCAAAACAGACTCCACATCTTCCACGTTATCCAATCGATAGCCCTTGGCACCAAAGGCTTCCGCCAATTTTACGAAATCTGTGTTACGCTCGATGGTGGTGCCGGAAAATCGCTTGTCAAAGAAAATATCCTGCCACTGACGCACCATACCCAAGACGCCGTTATCCAATATGATGGTAAGCATAGGCAGTTTGTAGTACACCGCCGTCGCCAGTTCGTTACAGTTCATGAGAAAACTTCCGTCACCGGCAATGTTGATGGGCTTTTTATCCGGGCGGCCCAGGGCCACACCCATGCAGGCACCAAAGCCGAAGCCCATGGTACCCAGTCCGCCAGAGGTAAGGAATGTGCGGGGTTCGCTGTGTGTGTAGTACTGGGCGGCCCACATTTGACTCTGCCCAACTTCTGTTGTAATGATGGCTTTTCCGGAGGTGAGTTCACTGAGCTTACGCAGGATGGTGTGGGGTTTTATCTTTCCATTCTGGTTGGTATCCAGGGGAAATTCCAGTTTCCATGCCTGTATCTGGTCGACCCAGGCTTGTCGTTCTGTTTTGTGGGCAGGCTGTAGCCCTTTATTGATTTTCTGAAGCGCAACCTTTACATCACCACTGACATGATGGATTACCTGCACGTTTTTGTTCACTTCTGCCGGATCAACATCAATGTGCAAAATTTCAGCATCCGGTGCAAAACCTTTTACATTGCTGATCACCCGGTCACTGAACCTGGAACCAACGGCCACCAGCAGGTCACACTGGGTGGAGGCCATGTTGGACGTTTTACTGCCGTGCATGCCAATCATTCCCGTGAACAATGGATGCCCAGTGTGAATGCCTCCCAGGCCCATCAGGGTGGATGAAAAAGGAGAATTCATTTTTTCAACGAACTCCAACACTTCTGCCCCGGCATCTGCACGTATCACACCGCCGCCAGTGAGCACAAAAGGATTCTTTGATTTGTTTAGTATTTCCATGGCGTTGGCCAGGGATTCTTCCGAAATATTATCATGTTTTTCAATAACTTTAGGTCTTTCCGAAGTATATTCCGCCATGGCAACCGACAGGTCTTTGGGGATATCAACCAATACAGGGCCTGGCCGGCCGTCATTGGCGATATAAAAAGCCCTGCGGATGGTTTCAGCAATTTTGTTCACATCTTTGACGATGTAGCTGTGTTTGGTAATGGGCATTGTTACCCCGACAATGTCCACTTCCTGAAAACTGTCCTTCCCAAGGAGGGGTATGGCCACGTTCCCGGTGATGACCACCATGGGAATGGAATCCATGTGTGCTGTGGCAATGCCTGTGACTGTGTTGGTTGCGCCCGGGCCGGAAGTGGCAATGACCACACCGGTTTTTCCTGTTGACCGTGCATAGCCATCGGCAGCATGGGTTGCGCCCTGTTCGTGAGAGGTCAGTATATGTCTTAAACGGTCTCTGTATTCGTATAACGCATCAAATATATTGATCACGGTACCGCCTGGGTATCCAAATACAGTGTCAACACCCTGTTCTAACAGACATTCCATGATGATTTGCGATCCGTTGAGTTGCATGGTCAAGCTCCTTTCTTTTCAAGTTGTTTCAATTGATTGACTACAGCCAGTCCCATTTCCCTGGTGTTGGTCATTTGTTCGCCGGCAGTGAAAATATCCCCTGTACGCAAACCACTTTCCAATACCTGGCTAACAGCTTGTTCAATCAGTGAGGCTGTCTCTTCCATTTTGAAAGAGATCCTAAGCATCATGGCAGCCGATAAGATGGTGGCCAGCGGGTTGGCTTTGTTCAAACCTGCGATGTCAGGTGCTGATCCATGTACCGGCTCGTACATACCCCTCTTGTCTTCCCGCAGGCTGGCGGAGGGTAACATGCCAATAGAGCCTGTGATCATGCCGGCTTCATCGGAAAGGATGTCGCCAAACATGTTCTCCGTGAGGATCACATCGAAAGATTGTGGCTGTTTTACCAGCTGCATGGAGGCGTTGTCCACGTACATGTGATCCAGCGTGATCTCTGGGTATGCTTTTGCTTCTTCCAGTACCACTTTTCGCCACAGGCGCGAGCTTTCCAGTATGTTGGCTTTGTCCACACTGGTCACTTTACCCTTGCGGCCCTTTGCCAGGTCAAAAGCCACCCGGGTAATGCGGCGAATTTCATCTTCATGGTACATCATGGTATCATAGGCAAATTCCTTGCCTTCTTTGTCTGTCAATCGTTCCTGTTTTCCAAAGTACAGACCGCCGGTTAATTCTCTTACCACCATGATGTCGATTCCTTTTTCAGCTGTGTCAGGGTGGAGAGGACAGGCTTGTTTCAGTGCTGGGAATAGAAGGGCCGGCCGCAGGTTTGCAAAAAGTCCCAAGCCTTTTCGAAGGCCCAACAAAGCCCTTTCAGGCCGTAAATCGCCTTCCAGGTGATCCCATTTTGGACCTCCCACAGCCCCCAGTAACACTGCATCTGCAGCCATGGCTGTTTGTAAGGTTTCTTCCGGCAGTGGATGACCCGCCGCATCCAACGCGGCTCCGCCGGCCAGGAGCATGGAGTAAGAGAAAGTGTGTCCGGTTAAACCCGCCACAACCTCCAGCACTTTGATGGTTTCATGAACCACTTCCGGACCAATGCCGTCTCCAGGTATGGTAGCGATGTTGTATTTCATGCTTTCCCCTCCAGTTCCTTTTTCGCCCAACCCACCAATCCGTCCGCTTCAACAATGGCTTGTATAAAGGGTGGAAAAGGCTGCGTTTCATAGGTTTTTCCCTGGGTTTTATTGGTGATGGTACCTGCTGCAAAATCAACTTCCAGCTGGTCACCTTTCTTGATTTCCTTTACTGCTTCCGGACACTCCAGAATAGGCAACCCAATGTTGATGGCGTTGCGGTAAAAGATTCGGGCAAAGGTTTCTGCAATGACACAGGACACACCAGCCACTTTAATGGCCAAAGGAGCGTGTTCCCGTGATGATCCACAACCAAAGTTCTTCCCTGCCACAATGACATCTCCCTGTGCCACTTCTGTGATAAAAGCAGCGTCGATGTCTTCCATACAATGGCTGGCCAATGCAGCTGGGTCGGAGTTATTCAGGTATCTGGCAGGAATAATGACATCGGTATCGACATTGTTTCCATATACAAAAGCTTTTCCATGTGCAATCATAATCCACTTCCTCTCAGAATCAGTTTCGAGTTACAGATTTTCCGGACTGCTGATTTTACCAGTGATAGCCGAAGCTGCTGCCACAGCCGGACTGGCCAGGTATATCTCTGATTCCGGATGGCCCATACGGCCTACAAAGTTACGGTTAGTGGTAGACACCGCCCGTTCTCCCTTAGCCAGTATACCCATATGCCCTCCCAGGCAGGGACCGCAGGTGGGGGTACTGAACACGGCACCGGCTTCCACGAAAATTTCTGCCAGGCCTTCCCGCACCGCTTCAAGGTAAATTTTCTGGGTGCCGGGGAAGATGATGCAACGCAAATGTTTGGCCACTTTTTTACCCTTCAAAATTTTGGCTGTCATACGCAAGTCATCCATACGGCCGTTGGTGCAGGAACCAATGATAACCTGGTCTACTTTCACGTCTCCCGCTTCTGACACAGGCCGGGTATTTTCCGGCAGGTGTGGAAAGGCTACAGTGAGAGGAATGGTGCTTAAATCAATTTCATGCACTTGTTCATAATCAGCGTCTTCATCGGCTTCATACACTTTATAGTTTTTCGTGGAGTGATCTTTCACATAGGCAAGGGTCTTGTCGTCCACGGGGAAGATCCCATTTTTGGCGCCGGCTTCAATGGCCATGTTGGCCATGGTAAACCTGTCATCCATGGTCAGGTTTGCCACACCGTCGCCAGTGAATTCCATGGATTGGTACCTGGCACCATCGACACCAATCATACCGATAATATGAAGGATGACGTCCTTCCCTGTGACCCAGGGTCTCATTTTTCCTGTCAGTTTGAATTGCTGGGCTTCCGGCACCTTGAACCAGGTTTTGCCCAGGGCCATGCCCACGGCCATATCAGTGGATCCAACGCCGGTGGAAAATGCTCCCAAGGCCCCGTAGGTACAGGTGTGGGAATCGGCTCCGATAATCACATCACCAGGCACCACCAAGCCTTTTTCCGGCAGCAGGGCATGCTCAATGCCCATTTCTCCCACTTCAAAATAGTTTTCCAGGTCCTGCTCAACGGCAAATTCCCTGATTTGTTTGCAGTGTTCCGCTGAAAGAATGTCTTTGTTCGGTGTGAAATGATCCGGTACGATGACCACCTTTTCCCTGTCAAACACTTCTGTGGCTCCCATTCGTTTAAACTCCGGCAGTGCCACCGGAGTGGTTACGTCGTTTCCCAGCACCAAGTCTAACTGTGCTTCAATTAATTCACCGGCACTTATTTGTTCCCGACCGGCATGATCAGCCAGGATTTTTTGTGTCATCGTCATTCCCATTATTATTCCTCCTGTCTTTGCTACATATAGGCACTTGCTTTTTCTTCGATGTTTTTCAACAGCTTGTATTCGATGGAATCCACCAGCGCCAGCCAACTGGCTTGGATGATGTCACTGGAAACTCCTACCGTGCTCCACACATAGCGTCCGTCACTTGATTCGATGAGCACCCTGACCTTGGAGGCAGTGGCTGCCCTGGTGTCCAGGACACGCACCTTGTAGTCTGCCAGGTAAACTTCTTTTAATTCCGGGTAGAAGGTTTCCAGCGCTTTTCGAAGGGCTTTGTCCATGGCGTTGACGGGGCCGTTTCCTTCCGCCACTGTAACTTCATCCTTGCCATCCACTTGTATCTTAAGAATGGCTGTGGAGGCATGGGTACCGTCCGGCAGTTGTTCGTCCATGATTTTGTAGTAATCCAGGGAGAAAAATGGTTTGTATTTTCCCAGTGTTTTCCGAATCACCAGCTCAAAACTGCTTTCTGCTCCTTCAAACTGGTAGCCCTGGTGTTCCAGTTCCTTCAGTTTGTCGATGATTTGTTTGGTTTCCTCAGAATCTTTTTGGATGGTTGGATTCACTTTTCGGATTTTTTTCAGAATAGTGCTTCTACCCGCTACTTCTGACATGAGAAAACGCCGTTTATTACCGATTTTTTCAGGATCTACATGTTCAAATGACATCACATTTTTATGAACCCCGTCAATGTGCATGCCGCCTTTGTGAGCAAAGGCACTGTTACCAATAAAGGGTTCCCGCTCGTTGAGGCTGACATTGGCCACTTCGGCAATGTAGCGGGCTGTGGGTGTTAATTCTTTCAGTTTACCTTCCGGCAAACAGGTCATTTTCTTCTTTAGCTGTAAGTTACTGATGACGGAGCAAAGATTCACGTTGCCACAGCGCTCTCCAAATCCGATGTAGGTTCCCTGAACCTGGGTGGCGCCGGCTTCGATGGCCATGATTGTATTGGCCACGGCCATACCACCGTCATTGTGACAGTGTATACCTATTTTACCGCCAATTTCCTGTAACACCCTGGTGGTGGCATCGTATATTTCCCGGGGAAAAGCACCGCCATTTGTGTCGCAAAGCACCAGCCAATCGGCTCCGCCCTCCTTGGCGGCCTGCAGCGTGGCCATGGCATACTCCGGATTATTTTTGTAACCGTCAAAAAAATGTTCTGCATCGTACACCACTTCTTTTTTCAGGGATTTAAAGTAAACCATGGTGTCCCTGATCATGTTCAGGTTTTCTTCCAATGTGGTGTTGATGATTTCTGTCACATGAAAATCCCAGCTTTTTCCAAAGATGGCTATGGCGGGGGTTTCCGCCATCACCAGGTTTTTAATGTTGTCGTCCTCAGCCGTTTCAACACCGGGACGTCGGGTGCTTCCAAAGGCTGTGAGAACTGAGTTTTGAAGTTTCATACCTTTAATACGCTGAAAGAACTCCAAGTCTTTGGGGTTGGAACCAGGATTTCCCGCTTCAATGTAGGCCACACCCAATTGGTCCAGTGC
>JAGXHW010000023.1 GCA_024635995.1 Clostridiaceae bacterium | reverse complement strand
GGAATTAGCCGTAACTGCACTTGATGAAGAGTATAGGAAAGCCGTATGAGGGAAAACCTCACGTACGGTTTGATGAGGGGAGGCTGAAAGTAAATGGGCGACCGTAAAGGTCACCCAGTGAAATCAGTTTTCTACTCTATTGCAATCACAGGCGTTCAGCGGCATCGATTTTGCCATGAAACAACCCTCCATAATCAAATTGGAGGGTTGTGATTTAAGACAAAGAGAATGTCCGTTTCATATATTTGTCCAGAGCCAGAATATGGCGAGTGAAACTTAGTATATAAAGCTGCAGAAAGCATCTGTGCCTGGTTTTCGTTCTTTAATAAGTAAATCCGCCATTTCATCTGCCATTTCGATACATTTTTTAAAATCTTCGTCTTTTGGAGAAGAGATGGCTTCAACGGATTCTCCCACTTGCTGCCACTTAATTTTTTCAGCAAACTTGTTTAAATTTGAAACACCGCCACCACTCCAGGATGCAGTGCCAAAAATGCCGAGAAACCGGCTTTTAAGTTGAGAGTTTTCCAGCTTGTTGACCAGTGTTTCCATGGTGGGAAACAGTCCGGTGTTGTAAGCACAGCTGCCAAGGATTACACCTTTAAAACGCCAGATATCACTTACCAAATAAGATAAATGTGTTTTTGAGGCATCATAGATACGTATATTTTTAATGCCTTTTTCAGATAATTTGCGGGCAATAACATCCGCCATCTTTTGTGTGTTACCATACATGGAACCATAGACAATCACAACGCCTTCTTCGGTTTCAGCCCGTGACCACCTGTCATAATAATCAATGATACAGTTAGGAGCACTACGCCACACAGGTCCATGTGTGGGTGCGACAATGTTAATGGTAATTTCTGCATCTTTCAGTTTCTTAAGGGCTTTTTGAACCATAGCACCGTATTTGCCAACAATATTTGAAAAATAGCGTCGGATTTCGTCCATGTAAAATTCAAGGTTCACTTCATCATCAAAGATCCCGCCGTCCAGGGTGCCAAAACCACCAAAAGCGTCCATGGAAAAGAGGGTGCCGGTGGTGGATTCATAAGTCATCATGGTTTCCGGCCAGTGAACCATGGGTGTTAAGTAAAAGTTCAGTATGTGTTTGCCAAGGGAAAGTGTGTCCCCATCCTTTATAACATGGTAATTCTTTAAAGGACCGTAGAAGTTTTCAAGAATTTCAAAGGTTTTAGCATTGCCTACCAACGTCAAATCCGGGTATTGATCCTGCAATGCGCTTATTGCACCGGAATGATCCGGTTCCATGTGGTTAATAACGAGGTAGTCCAGGGGCCTGTTCTTCAGTATGCCATTGATCTTTTCGATAAACACACTCATCTTTGTGTTTTTTACTGTGTCAAAGACAGCGGTTTTTTCTTCATCAATCAAATAGGAGTTGTAGGATACGCCGTGGTCTAAGGGCCATAAGTTTTCAAACAGATAGGTTTCCCGGTCATTGACTCCGATATAATGAATTTCATTGGTAATGTTGACGGTGGTTAACATGAGAACACTCCTTTTTCTTTAGTCATAATGATGTCGTTAGTAATAGTACTTCTAGGTTTGTAAATACCACCAATTAAGGTGATTAATCACCCCTTACTTGTGAGCAAATAAAATATACTATATGATTAAACGGAATAGAATGGAGGTTGGCATATGGATCGCATAAAATCAAAGGATACAGTCTGGGCTGCAAAGGTTATGACACCTGATGAGGCAGCGTTGATGATCGAACCTGGAATGACTCTTGGCACCAGTGGTTTTACACCTGCCGGACATCCTAAGGTTATTCCCCCTGCATTGGCCAGAAGGTTCAAATCATTATCACAGAAAAGTTCTGTGAACCTATACACAGGGGCTTCAGTTGGAGATGAACTGGATGGGGAATTAGCCAGGGCAAATGCCATTCATCGCCGTCTTCCATACCAGACACAAAAAGATGTGCGAAAGCAGATTAATGACGGGTTAATTTGCTATTTGGACATGCACCTGAGTCATGTGCCTGACCAGTTGCGGTATGGGTATCTTGGAAAGCTGGATGTGGCTATTATTGAAGCGGTTGGTATTACGGAAAAGGGAGAAATAATTCCTTCCACCTCCGTTGGTAATGTGCCTGTTTTTCTGGATGAAGCCCATAAGATTATGATCGAGATAAACACCAGTCAGCCGGAGGCGCTTGAAGGTTTTCATGATATCTATATGCCGCAGATGCCACCAAAACGCAAGTCTATACCCATTTTATCATCGACAGACAGAATAGGAAGCCCCTACTATAAGATTGATCCGGATAAGGTAGCAGCCATTGTTTACAGTGATGTGGAAGACAGTGTTGCCGACTTTAAGGCACCAGATGAAATGAGCAAGTGGATGGCGCAGCATCTGATTTCTTTTCTTGAAAATGAAGTGAAGGAGGGGCGTTTGCCTGCTAAACTTAGACCATTACAGTCAGGTGTGGGGACGACGGCCAACGCCGTATTGGCAGGACTACAAGCATCTGCATTCAAGGATCTGCATTTCTATTCGGAAGTGATTCAAGACTCGGTACTTCACCTGATTGACTCAGGGACTTTTTCTTTTGCATCGGCCACTTCCTTAACATTGTCTAAGCAGGGCCGTGAACATTTCTATGGTCATATCAAAGATTACCGTAATCATGTATTACTAAGGCCTCAAGAGATAAGTAATCATCCTGAAGTCATCCGACGGCTGGGAATTATCAGTATGAACACAGCCATTGAAGTGGATTTATGCGGTCATGTGAATTCAACTAACATTATGGGGAATCACATGATGAATGGCATTGGAGGATCCGGTGACTTTACACGTAATGCAGCCCTCTCAATTTTTATGACTCCATCCATTGCAAAAGACGGTGATATTTCGGCCATTGTGCCCTTTGTTTCTCATTGTGATCACACAGAGCATGACGTGCATGTGGTGGTGACTGAACAAGGAGTGGCAGATTTAAGGGGTAAATGCCCGGAAGAAAAAGCCTTCGAACTGATCAGTAAGTGTGCGCACCCGGATTATCGTGAACCTTTGCATGACTATGCCGTGAAATATTTTCGTCATCATCACATTGGTCATCAACCTTCAGAAGCCCTTAGCTGGCATGCCCGGTTTTTGAAAGATGGTAGCATGAAATAATGAAAAAAGAAAAAACCGGCCTAAGGTCGGTTTTTCTGCATTGTATAGGCAATGCCAACGGTTCCAGGGCCCACATGCAAACCAATGACAGGTCCTATGGGGATTACAGGGATTTTTCTCCTCATTCTTTTCTCAAGTTCTGATGCCAACGCATTTCCAACCTCTTCTGCATGAATATGATGAACTGCCACCTGACCACAACCGTATTTTTCAAAGTCAGTCATCATTTCATCATGCATGGTCTGGATTGCTTTTCGCTGCGTCCGCACTTTGGTAAGAATGGCGGTTTTACCGTTTTCCACTGTTAAAATTGGTAATATTCTCAAAACAGAACCGATTAATGCAGAAGCACCGCCAATGCGGCCACCCTTTTTAAGGTAATCCAGTGTTTTGGGTGCGAAAACAAAGCGGGAGCGTTGGACAAAATCTTTCAGAGAAGAAGCTATTTCAAGAGCTGTTCGCTTGGTTTCGCGTAAGGTGGCAGCTTCCAACACTGCAAACCCCATTTCCATGCAATTGGTTCTGGAATCGATGAGGTGAATCTCTGCGTTAGGAAATACTTCCAATACCATTTTTTTTGCCATGATGGCAGTGCTGAAGGTTCCGCTCATTTCTGATGAAATGAATATACCAACAACAGGTTTATTCATTTTTGCAGCATTGGAAAACAGAGTGACAAACTTTTCGACGGGAGGTTGAGATGAGGTTGGGAGTCGATCAGCATTTTTCAGGTATTGATAAAACTCGGAATAATCCATATCCATTTCATCATGGTGATGGTCATTGTAATGTACACCCAGAGAAACAACATTAATTTGATGTTCCTGTACAAGCGATTCCGGTAAGTAGGCAGTACTGTCAGTGACCAGTCGTATGTTCACCTATAACCCTCCCCCTGTATTTTAACTATTTGTATTTCGATGAGATAATTTTCGGTTACAATGACTCATTTATCATAAACTGTAATCTCATTTATTGTCAAGAATTAGGGTTATATGAAATTAGGGATAAAGGGTATAAATGATCATGAACTCGAGACAGTAAGGTTGGTGAAGAGAACGGATTGACTTTTTATCCTCATGGGATAGAATGGACTGCAGGAGGGATGAATGATGAAATCATATCGAAAAGAGCTGTGGTTTAACATACCCAATCGAAGACAGTTATTGAACATTACCTCTGAGGTTGAAACATGCCTTCGTGAAAGTGACATTAAGGAAGGTTTGTTGTTGTGTAACGCCATGCACATTACATCAAGTGTGTTTATCAATGACAACGAATCAGGTCTTCACCATGATTTTGAGATCTGGCTGGAAAAACTTGCTCCGGAAAAACCTCATTCCCAATACCATCACAACGGTTATGAAGATAATGCCGATGCGCATCTGAAAAGAACTATTATGGGAAGAGAAGTTGTGGTGGCGGTCACACAAGGTAAACTGGATTTTGGACCCTGGGAACAACTATTTTACGGGGAGTTTGATGGTAAGCGGCGTAAACGAGTGTTGGTAAAAATCATTGGTGAATAGACTGCCATGTAATATCGGCTATTGATAAATGGACAACTGACATTAAGTAAATATGGGAAGTGATTGATATACAAAATCAATATCGTTTACTATTTGCTGGGATTTATTTCGCCATCGGTGCGCTGTATTCGCTGCTGGCATTATATTTGGAACAAATTGGTTTCACAGGTACTCAAATCGGATTGGTCATGTCTGCAGGCTCTTTGATGTTGATTTTTGCCCAGCCTCTGTGGGGCTTAATTTGTGATAAAACAAGAAGAACGGTGGCTGTGCTGAAAGTTTCGCTTTTAGTCGCAGGAACATTGGCCTTAACACTGCCTTTTATTCGATCCTTTTGGGTTTTTCTGTTGCTGTATTCCTTGGTACACATCTTTCAAGGTGCTAATGCGCCTATATCTGATACACTGGGTATAAAAGCGGCAGCAAAGCTGAACCTCACCTTCGGGAACTTTCGACAATATGGTGCAATAGGGTTCGCCATCGCCGTGTTTACTGTCAGCAATGTTAGTGAATGGGTAGGGTTGTGGGTCATCTTTCCTTTTTACTTTCTGGCATACCTGGTAGCTTCATTAGGATTCAGACAAAAAGAAGAGGTAAACGACGAAATGAGAGTTGCTCTGATTCCTGGGTTAAAAAAGTTGATCGTTTTACCCAGGTACCGGCTAATCTTATTGGGCACTTTTTTTGTGTTTGGCCCAGTAGTCGCTAACAATAACTATTACAGCCTTCTTTTTGAGCATGTGGGAGGCTCGCTGGCAGGTATTGGTTTGGCATTTTTACTGTTTTCTGGTAGTGAAGCGCCTATGATGAAGCTATCAGGACCGATCATTAAAAGATTAGGGCTGGAAAACACCATGATTTTTGCGACTGCCCTTTCTGCGGTGAGGTGGATATGGTACAGTACAGGACCGTCACCACAACATATGCTTCTGCTCTTTATTGTACAGGGACTGTCTGTTGGGCTTTACATTGTCAGTGCTGCTCAGTATGTATCTGAAGCAGCTGTGCCTGAATTGAGGACCACAGCTATGACATTGTATTCTTCTGCAGGCATTGGCATGGGTGGCATTTTTTGCCAGTTTTTTGGCGGCGTGTTACTGGACGTGTCTAATATTTTATCGGTGTACCTGTTCTTTGGTTTGTCAACCATTGCCGGGTTGATGGTGCTTATTTACCTTAAAGTGATTGATCGGAAGTTACCGGCAAAAGCAGGTATATCATAGTCATCGGATAAATGTTATTTGTGAGAAGAGGGTTATCAATGGAAGTAGTACTGACGGATAAACTGGTGCGATTTATGAAAAAAAGAGGATTGGATACGTTAACAGTTCAACTGCCAAAAGCCAAAGGCTGTTGAGGTAATCCCATCACGTCGTCGGTGACGATAGAAGCCCCAGGAGATTTATCATCCTATACAGGAATAAAAACAAAAGAAAACATGACCGTGTACATTCAGACAACATTGATGAACAAAAAGTGTATAACACTAAATGTCAGCCATTTTTTGTGGTTTTACACCATATTCGAGACAAAAACTGGTTCATAAACAGGATTCAAATAAACTGTGCACTGAACCCTTAAAAACGGACACTTTGCGATTGTTCTGGTTCAAACATAAATATTAGGCGAGTAATTATTTCTTATTTCGCAAGGTGTCAACCCATTTTTCAGGGTGATCCTCTCGTTATTAAAGAAGTGCATATACT
>JAGXHW010000022.1 GCA_024635995.1 Clostridiaceae bacterium | reverse complement strand
GTGAGTAAGATGACCCACCACCATTTTCCAATACGGAACATGTATCCACGTTTGAGTAATTTTTTGACACCTGCACCTCTCTGGTAAATAAACGTAGTAACAATTGCTCCAACAAGAGGTCCCCATGCACCAATATTTAGAGCAAGAATGTTCTTCACATTCTCAGGTACTTTCAAAATATTTTGTGCTACTAACGCATCCGGAATCCAGAATAACCAAGAAAAACCATAAGAAATCAGAACAAACACCCAAATATTACTTTTTAGTTTCATAATTATTTTCCTTTCTTTGATAGGTAGTATCAACTTCGTGATACTCCTTTTCTTTTAATAAATTTTTTATTAATAAATTATGAGTATGTTGTCATTCATATATTCCGATAAACTTCCTGATTGATCGAAATACAATTATGATTCTACTGCAAAAAGTCACTAAACCAAACACATACTGAACAATATTTTTCGAAATTAAATACGTCGAAAGTATTGATAATACTTAATTAAAGCCCTTTTTGTGGTATATTAAAGAAGATAGTATTTTTTTAAAAAGGGCGGTGATTCTGTGTTTCGACCCAACAATGAACATCGACAACAACACTTTTTCGACAGCACCCATTACATGAATCCAAAAATTGTTGAGAAACTGGAAAATCCTGGGCGTCTAAATTCTATGAGCACATATTCTGCCAGATCGATGAAGAACCCTTTGCTGTTCTATACAGTGATATGGGTCGGCCCAACACACCCGTCAACATACTCATAAGCCTGCAATACGAACCTGGCACCAAGAACCCTATACTACTTCCGCCAGCGCCTCTATGAATATTGCCAGGAAAATCCTGAAGGTGAAGCACTGCTTTTCAGGCAGTTTATCACACTGGTGGAACATTTCGCTAAAGAGGCAGGTATTGATCTGAAAGAACAGTGTTATGACACCACCCATGTGATCATCAATATCAAGAAAGTCGGCAGAATGGCCCTGGCCTACGACGTTCTGGTCAAAAGCATCAACGCCATCCCCGAAGAAAAACGCAGCGAATCCCTTCGCCGAACTTTGGATAAAAACTTCAAAACCCAGATGCTTTACAAAGTCAAAGCCGGAGAAAGCGAGAACCGGACCGCACGTCTGCTGACACTCTGCCAGGAAGCACTGGAAGTAATGGAGTCAAACAGCACCGACACACCCGCCGAAGTACGACAACTGTTAAAAAGGTTTATCCAGGAACAGACCCGTCAGATTGAAGGAAAATAAGTCCTCAGGTCCACCAAAGACATCCGGTCAGATTCCCTGCAATCCGCCCACGATACTGAAGCCACCTATCGTATTAAAGGGAACAAAGACCATAGCGGGTACAGTTTAGGCATCAGCGAAACTTGTTCAGTCGAAAACCCTTTCAGTTAATCACTGATTACAGTATACAACCAAACATCACCAGTGATGTAGAAATTCTGTCCCAGCGAGCCGGTAAAATCCGTGAGCATACCGGCGTGGAAAAACTCTATGTGGACGGCAGTTTTAATGGGAAAGCCGTATACAATGCTGCTGAAGAAAACCATATTGACATCCACCTTGCCAATATGACAGGAAAACCAATCCAAAAGATGGACCCTACAGCCTTTGAACTGTCAGAATACAAACACATTATCACCTGTCCCAAAGGCGAAAAATCACTGCTTTTTGCAATAAAATCAACATTATCTATGTTTTAATATTAAAAATCCTCCCAGATTTATACAATCCGGAAGGATATAATTGCTTTTTAATTATTATGATGTTTGATCTTTATCAACTGGCACCACAACTGTGATTCTGGTACCGATGTCCACTCGACTAACCACCTGAAAATGTCCGTTGTGACGTTCCACAATCCATTTAGCAATGGCCAGCCCCAGACCAGCACCACCAGTTTTCCTGGCTCTTGATTCGTCGGAGCGATAAAAGCGGTCAAAAATATGTGACAAATCCTGGGGTTCAATGCCTATGCCATTGTCCTGAACTTGAATACTTACCTCCAACCCTTCAACTGCCACTCCCAATTTGATGGTTTCACCCACAGGTGTGTATTTTATGCTGTTGTCCACCAGTATGCGAACTGCCTGTTTAATTAATTGTTTATCACCTGTGATTTCAGCTGTTTCCGGCAGACTCAACTGGAAAACATGGTGCGGGTCTATGAGTCTTGCTTCACGGATAATTTCTTCCACCACATGACACACATCAAATTGTTGAAGATGCAACTGCATCGTTTCATTGTCACCGCGTGCAAGAAACAACAGTTGTTCCACCAGGTTTTTCATGTTGTCCGTCTCACCCTTGATGGCATCAATGGATTCCTGCATCACTTTTTCATCCTGCTTCCCCCACCTGTCTAGAAGATTCACATAGCCCTGGATCACTGAAATAGGGGTGCGCAGTTCATGGGAGGCATCTGACACAAAACGAACCTGAGTCTGGTAAGACTGGTTGATCCGGTTCAGCATGTCGTTGATGGCAGCAGCCAAATCCTTCAGTTCATGCTGGGTGCTTTCAACTGCAATGCGCCGGTCCAGCCTGTCCACATCGATGTCGCCCAGAACCCCTGCCAGTGTTTTCAGCTCTGCACCCTGTGCATGTCCTCCTGATTCCACCATGTCCTTCTGCAGAATTTGTGCAGTTTCAGCCAGGTCAGTCAATGGCTTCAATGTTTTGCGCAGGGTTTTTGTGTTGCTGCCCAGGCTGCTTAACAGGTAAATAATTTCAAATGCCACTACCAACAGTAGTAAGGTAGCATACATTTTGATATCTGCTTCCAGACTGTAGCTGAATTGATAACTGTTTCCGTTTTGGGTGAAGGCAGCATAGTAATAAGTGTTGCTTATTCTATCCCCTAATCCCGCCCGGGGGAAGAGGTTTGGCGTAGAGATCCATCGATGGGTATCTTCTGCCTCAATGGCCATGATCCTTTGCAGGGGTGCAGGGAATTCCAATCCTCTGCTAATAGTTTCAACAAGTTGAATCTTATACCCAAATTCCTCTGCAATCTGGGCTTCGTCATATAGTTGGGAAACACCCAGGGTATAGAGATACCGTTGTGCGCCTTCTTCCGTTTTCCAAATCACCACACCTAAAAAAAGAATGCTCATCAACAGGTTAATGACTAAAAAAGCAGACATCAGCATACCTGTCATTTTCACATTCAGTTTCAATACCAGTGATGACCGCACTTTTCCCGACAGGGTTTTTTCAAGTCTGGCAGAGGGCTTTCTCATTTTACTCATCCCGGATCACATACCCTACACCCCGTACGGTATGGATGATTTTTTGGTGGTAAGGTTCTTCTATTTTTGCCCGCAAATAACGTATGTATACATCCACTGCATTGGTTTCGCCTGCAAAATCATATCCCCATATTTTATCCAGCAGTGTCTCCCTTTTCATGACGATATTTTTATTTTCCAGCAGGCATTGAAGCATATCAAATTCCTTTTTTGTGAGGTCCAGTGATTCGCTTCCCATCCAGCATGCTCTTTTTTCAGGGTCCAGTCGTAATGACCCTGTTGTGAGCACATGTGCATTTGTTTGGCTTTCCAATCTACTGTTTCCAGCCCTGAGACAAACCCTGATCCTTGCCAGTAGTTCCTCAATAGCAAAGGGTTTTGTAATGTAATCATCCGCTCCTCCGTCCAGGCCAGTTACTTTATCCACCACAGCATCCCTGGCAGTTAACAATATAACAGGTATGGTTGAAAACTGACGGATGCGTCGCAACACTTCAATACCGTTGAGTCCCGGCAACATAATGTCCAATAGGATCAAGTCAAAGGGGCGGGCTTTGACCAACGCAAGCCCGTCCCTACCATCCAGTGCCTTCTCAACCTCATAACCCTCGTAACCCAGTTCCAGTTCAACAAACCTGGCAATTTTTTCCTCATCTTCAATAATCAGAATCCGATTCTTCCTCATTTGTTTCTTCACCCTTGCCTTTTTTTATGTCCCTGGAAAAATTTTCTGCTGCGTCCACCACCGAATCCACCGCTTTCATGGTAACATCTGAAACGGTTTCCATGGCTTTATTCACATGGGTTTTTTCAAGATCAGGACCAGCAAAACGATAACGAAAACCAATAATCAGTCCAATGATCAACAACGGGATGACAATCCAGAATGCAAAGATCAGTAACAATACAAGTACCGTCAGAGGAATTCGCATGACATTTTTGCCATCCTTCATCACTTCAAAGTTGTTGGTGTTTCCCTTGTGAAATGCTTTTCCCAGCCAGTTAAAGAAGCTGCCCACCAGTTCTCCAAAAGACAGACTGTCTTCTTTTTGTTGTGCCTTTGTTTTCTTCTTTTTGTTTTGATCCTGAGTTTTTTCACTACTTTCCTGTCTCGTGTCTTCATTAGAATGATAAGTGCCTCCGCCGCTGGGTGTTTTTATTTTGTTTTCCCTCTCCAGCAGAATGACAGCTTCAAGTAAATCGCCCTGTGTTTGCTCCAACACTCTTTTTGCTTCTTCATAGGAAATACCTGTCTTCTCTCTCAGTTTTTCAACCTGTTCCATTGTGACCATGTTATAACCTCCTTTTCTTATTATCGTCATCCTATCACCCTAAGATGTGAAGGCCATTTGAACAAGATTAAAATCACATTAAAAAACGGTTAATACTACTATCATTTTATCCTGAATAAGGCTCATTTGTCCAAATAATTTACGTTCAATTATTTTCCACCATTATTCAACATATTCCACTTTATCTCTGTTAACTTTATCCTTTGACAAGAGTTATCCTTGCATTATAATTATGTAAGTTATGTAACGATAGTATGAGAGGTATTTTATGCCCCGCACTGCCCATCGAAAAAAAAGAGGGATTTTACAAAATATGAAACCCTTTTAATAATGTTGATTTCACGTTATAATCAAGTTGTTGATATGTGCGCTCACCCATTGTTTGTATTCAGGAGGAAAATTCATGAAACTTTATGTTGTTGACGCTTTCACAAACCAATTGTTTTCAGGGAACCAGGCAGGTGTGGCACTGCTTGCTCCCGGTGAAGATTTTCCGCCAGCGTTATTTATGCGTCAGGTTGCAGCTGAATTAAAACATTCAGAAACAGCCTTTGTTAAAACACTTGATAACAGCACTTTTCAGATCAGGTATTTTACATCTGTTGAAGAGGTGGAACTTTGTGGCCACGCCACCATCGCTTCCTTTACAGTGCTGCACCAGGAAAAACACATCACCGAGGGCAACTACACGGCCGTAACCCTTGCGGGACGTTTGCAAATCTCCGTAAATCAGGATGTTGTTTGGATGGACATGGCTGAGCCTAAAGAATTAAGAAGCTTCAATGAGGAAGAAAGCGTTGCCCTTTATCAGGCTTATGGTTTGGATTTATCTCACCGACCCAAAGCGTTAAACCCCAAGATCATCTCAACAGGACTCAGCGATATCCTGATGCCGTTAAACTGTTATGATGCACTGGTGGAAGCTAATCAACGAACAGTGCCTGTCACCCGGTTGTCATCAGCATACGCAGTTGTTGGTTTCCATCTCTTCTACGTGAGCCCGGAAGATGATGTCACTGCCCATTGCCGAAATTTTGCACCCTTATACGGGATTGATGAGGAATCAGCCACCGGCACCGCCAATGGCGCACTTACCTATTACCTTTATAAGTATGGTTTAATCCAACCAGAAGAAGAAAGCACTTTTATTCAAGGCGCGTCCATGGGCAAGCCATCGGTAATTAAAAGTCGTTTATCCCTTGAAGGTGGCCAGGCGTTGATTCGAATTGGAGGCACTGGCGTGATCTCATTTAAAGGAGAACTGTGGAGGTAGTCTTATGAACCGATGGAGTAAACATAGATCTAAACCCATTCTTTTCAGCCTGTTATTGTTGTCAGTATTGCTGGCCCTCAACCTGGTTTCACCCGCTGTGTCCAGCGCTGTTGAATCACCCCAGGAGGAAGTAAGGCAACAGCTGGAAGCCCTTACCGAAGAGGAAAAACAGGTTTTAGAGAACCTTTTTGCCTTGTCTCAGGACATTGAGGATCTGCTTCGGCAACAGGTTGAACTTGAGATTGACCTGGCTGCCGCCGAAGAACGGGTATTGGTGGTAGAAGACGAAATCAAAACCCAGGAATTACTTTTCGAAAATCAGCGGGACGTGTTGGGTGAGGTGCTGAAAAGTTACCAGCGCAGGGGGCCGGGGTCTACCCTGGAAATAATCCTTTCCGCCAGGGATTTTTCAGATTTAATTCAACGTATTAACCTATTACGTGAATTGACCCGGAATACCGGTAACCTGATGGATGAACTGAATGTAAAACTGGAACAGCTGGAAGTTGAACGAATAGCTCTTCAAATGCTTTTAGAAACCGTTGAAGAACAGCGAGAAGCGCTGGCTAAGGTATTGTCAGAGAATCTGGCACTACGGGACCAACTGGAAAATCGATTGGAAGCCCTGGAAGAGGAACGGGCACAATACGAAGGCCAGTTGGCCAGCCTGAACCAGGCCTGGCGCCAGGTAAACCTTGTCTTTTCACAGTTTGCCACTGAATTTGGAAGATTGGCAGAAAGCGGCGGTTTGCCTCAAAGTGCCATTACCCTGTCCTTCAGTCTCACCGGTGTGAGAGGAACACTACGTGAAGAAGCCCTAAACCAGGCTTTTCGGGATGCTGCCGGTATCGAAGGGGTTTACTTACGGTTCAGACCGGGCAGAATTCTTATTGAAATACCTGACAGTCGCTTTGAACTATACGGCACCTTTGACATAAAAGAGGGTACCATCTTACAGTTTATTCCCGAAGAAGGCACTTTTTATGACATCCAGTTAACCGATGCTTCCCTGCGGGAATTATTCCTGGATGGTGTGCTGGAAATGGACCTGGTGCCTGTGCTGGAGGGTTATACCCTGCGTATGGTACGGGTCATCGATGGTGCGCTGGAGCTGTACACCCGATCTCCCTTTTTAAATTAAGAAATTCCACATAAACTTCGAAAGGAAGCTGCCTTGTGATTACAGCCGAAAACCTAAAATTGCAATACACTGACGGAACAGAAGCCCTTAAAGGCATTGATTTTCAGATTAATAAAGGTGAGCTTGTTTACATCACCGGTCCCAGCGGATCAGGAAAGACAAGTCTGATCAAATTGATCATGGGAGAAGAGAAACCCACCTCCGGTCAGTTGAAAGTGCTGGAACACACCATGAAAACTGAAAATCCGCAAGGCATTCGTGACCTGCGGCAGAAAATAGGCCCGGTATTCCAGGAGCTGAAACTAATCAACGGACGGACATCCCTGGAAAACGTTATGTTGGGCATGCGTTTCCTCAGCATTCCCCGGAATCAATGGAAGATAAAAGCTACGGAAGCCTTGGACAAAGTGCGTTTAGGACACAAAATTCTGGCTAAAGCCGAAAACCTTTCCTGGGGCGAGCGACAGCGTGTAGCTATTGCCCGTGCCATCACAAGGAAACCTCGATTGATCCTGGCTGATGAACCCACCGGTAACCTTGATGTGGAGAACGCCGTAAACATATTGAATATCCTAAATTCTCTCAGGGATGAAGAAACCACTGTCATCATCACTACTCACGCCACCCACTTGATTGATGAAACCGCTGCCACGCAGTTGATGCACATTGAAAATGGTCTTATTCACTTAAATGGAGGGTCCCACTCATGAAAACCATCATTGTAAACCTTGGCTATTTTATAAAGGAATCCTTTATCACTCTTAAAACCAACCGCCTGTCCAATTTCTTGTCCTTTGTCAGTATTACACTGGCTTTCTTTCTGCTGGCTTTGGTGATCACCACCTGGATCGTCAGTCTTCAGATCATAGATGTTCTGGAACAGGAGGCAGAATTCAATGTTTTCTTTCATGAGGCTGTGGACGAACCTTCCCGCATCTTGATGGCTGAGAGTATTTCTGACATCAGTGGTGTCGTGAGCACCCGGGTGGTCGGTGAAGCTGAAGCACTCCAACGTATGGAAGAAATCCTTGGTGAAGAGGCACAGGTACTGGCTTATTTTGATGAAAATCCCTTTGATGCATTTATCGAAGTGAAGGTGGACCTTGCCCAGTCAGAGGCCATCATAGCGGCTCTACAGGAAATCCCGGATGTTCGTTCCATCCGGGACAATCAGCAGGTACTGGATCAAATTCGAAACATTACCCGCATCCAGCAGTTTTTGGGCACCTTATTCATCGTTGCTGCAGGCGCTGCCACTTTGGTTGTCATCTCCCATATTATTCGTCAGGGGATATACCATAACCGTGAACAGATCAATACCCTTCGCTTATTGGGAGCTCCGGAATCCTTCATCGCCCTCCCCTTTTTACTGGTAGGCCTTGTCATGACAGTGGGTGGAGGACTACTGGCAAGCATTATGACTGGTGCAGCCATCAATATGGGCTATGCCCAGATGTCCGGTCCAATCCCTTATCTTCCACTGCCAACACAAGTTGTGCTTATACGAAACACAACCTTCATCATTGTATTTTTAAGCCTGTTACTGGGGATTGGTGGCAGTGTGATGGGGCTTAAAACCTCAAAGGAATCTTAGTCAAAAGTAATTTTCATGGGACAGGTGAAACTGAAGCAGGATCCTTTCCCTTCACTGCTCTTTACCTGAATGGACCCTCCTAACATTTCCACCAGCCCTTTTGATATAGCCAGGCCCAAACCTGTTCCACCATAAGCCCTGGTGTGAGAACTGTCCACCTGGTAAAATCGGTCAAAAAGGCGGGGAATCTCTGCGGCAGGAATACCTATCCCAGTATCCTTAACAGAAATATTCAATTCCATGTATTGCTTTTGTACCTTTGCAACCTCTACGGTTATCTCGATCTCACCCTGATGTGTAAACTTAATGGCATTACCCAGCAGGTTTGTCAGCACTTGCCTCAGCCGGAAAGCGTCTCCCATCAATTGAGCCGGTATGTCAGAGGCTACATGATACGTTAGTTTTAAACCTTTTTCCATAGCCGCCGGTTTGAAAAGACCGTAGAGCTCACCAGCCAGCTTCTGAATGGAGAAGACCGAATTATTCAGTTTAACTTTTTGTGCTTCGATGGTGGAATATTGGAGGATATCGCCGATAATGGTCAATAATGAATCACAGGATTTTTTGGACAATCTCACGTATTCATCTTGTTCTTCTGTCAACTCTGTTAATTCCAGAAGCTGAATCATGCCCATCAACCCGTTCAACGGAGTTCTCGTTTCGTGAGACATATTCGCCAGAAACTGTGCTTTTTCCATGTTCGCCATTTCCGCTTTTTCCTTTGCCTCCAGTAATGCCTTTTCATGCTCTTTCTGATTGGTAATGTCTGTTACTGTACCCACGCAACCCGTCATGATTCCTTCGTTATTGTATTCAGGCAGTACATGCCCGATGACCCAGGCTGTTTGTCCATTTAAACGGGATAGTTGAAATGGTTCTCTGAAATACGTATGATCGGTCATAAAGGCGTTCCAAAGAGATTGCACGTGTTGTGAATCCACCGGCTTTATCATTGTCAGCCAATGTTTTCCAAACACTTCCTCTCTGCCATGCCCCGTCATCACAGACCATGCATCATTCACATAGAGCATATTGCCTAAAGCATCTGTGCGAAAAATACCAGTGGGTGATGCCTCTGCCAGGGTACGAAAACGTCGTTCACTTTCTCCAATCTGACGGGTCCGTGTGGCAATAATTTTTTCCAGGTTATCGTACTGAAATGAGTTCTTCAGTAGCAATGCAATGACACGCATCAGTGTTTGCAATGTATTTTGAAGGAGACCCACATTATGTAATTCATATAATTCAAAAACAAACAAAACCCCTACCTGCTGCTCATTGAAGATTAATGGTAACTGTATGGTGTTATTCCAATTTTTATCAGCCAATAATTGATTTATCTGTCCAGGTCCCAAATCAGGGCCCCATAAAGTAACCTGTTTTTCCATTCCCGCTAATTCGGCCAGATGGTATAGTTCAGGACAATCCACTTCCTTTAGGATCCTTTCAGGACAGACACTGATCAAGTTGAAATTTGAATTGTCCCCGGTGCTGATGCATTCCATCAACACCACTTTTTTACCGCCCAATAGTTCCCTCATCTGGCTGGTCAAATAATCTGCCAGCTTTCCAGGGTGTTCTGCTCTTTGAAGCACGTTTTCCAATATATCCATAACCATAAACTGACTGGCCGCTTTCTTACCCTGGGAAGACTGGTGATTGATGCTCATACGAGTGCTCCTTTCATGGCTTCCATGATGGTTTTCAACATCTTGTCCAGCGTCACAGGTAATACCTGGACAGGCAAGCCTGTAAAAACACTGACTTCATTCAATACATTGTGCGGCACAGGTTTGATGCCTGTGTCCAGGTAAATGAGTCTTTTATGCATTTCACCAAAAAAATCTTTGGCGATTCGTTCATTCAACCCCAATTCTTCAGAAAAAACCTGTTGCCATCGATGTGTCCATTCCGGTAAAAGAAAAAATGCGCCTTCTTTTCGCAGTTTTCGATATTGCTCTCTTCCCAGCACCAGCTCAATACAATTCATGGCGTTAGTTCGGTAAACCCCCGGTGTCGACACTTTGCTCATGCCTGCATAACACTCTCCATATACCAGCACATTGCACATATCACTGTCATTGATATCTGTCTGGAGCAGCTCATCGAGTTTAATCTCCAGCTGGGCAGGATGCATGTGGTACATAGAATCAAGAAACTCCACTGATCCTTTCAGCAAGTTCTGTTCAATCAAATACTGGATTTCGGCCTGAAAAATGGAACAGGCAATAATCCTGCATTTCTTTTCACTCTGTTTCATGAGGATGCTCCATTCCATAGACAGACGCTGATTTAACCAGTGCATGAATGTTTTCCTCCGGTGTTTGAAGGGGTATATCCGCACCAGACGTTGCCAAGATAAAGTGCCTGTCATTTTTCCGGTTTTCGTAAACGCGTTGGCAACGTGCCATGATGTCTTCCGGTGATTGCCTGTTCAAAGTGGGGCCGTCGATATTCCCTAATAAGACCGGGGCTGCACCCAGGGTTTGTCTGGCCTTTGAAAATGAATCTGTCGAATCCAGCGCATAACCCACCACATTGGGCAGGTCTTTAAGCGGTTCAAGAAAAGGGGACAGAGGCAAGCCTACATGATGCAGCACAATCGGACCCTGAACTTGCTGAAAGGCTTCTTTCAGCACAGGGATCATGATCTTCTCTACCATGCTTCGAGTCACAATGTGGGGATTGCAAAATGCCAGTGGCAATATCAATAAATGCGCTCCTGCCTCTAAAAATGCGTTGGCTGAGTTCACAAAGAATGGAATCATGCTCTCCAGGATCAAATTGGCTTCCCGTTCTTCGAAAAGAAGCGTGTTCAGCCAGCCTTCCATTCCTATGATTATGGCCGGTAAATCAACAGGGCTGAGAAAAACTCCGCCAATAGCAGCATTATTATTGTTATACTTTTTCATGTATCCGGTAGCTTCCATAAGAAAGTGCATGCTTTTTTTCTGAATTACCGGATTCTTTGCCAGACTGGTAACCTGTTCTGCTGATTTACATCCGGGAACTGACACATTGGGAGGATGATTATCAAAAAAAACAAGTTGACTTCCAAAGGCCTCCCCAATGGATGCCACTGTGAAGGGGGTAAACAAAATGTCTGCGTCAAAGGTTTCTTTTACAGCCTGCTGTCCTTCAGCATATAGCCTGGCCTGGGTATAATACTACTTTAGCGGCGCATTAACCATTTTAGCCCCATAGAGGGACAGGGTCATGGAGACGGCTGGTCGATCAGGGATGTTACCTTGAACGGCAGACAGTACTCTTTCCAAACCTGTCATCTATAGCGCCTCCTTTTGTTTCATACCGTAGTAGATTGTATTGAAAATTTCGGGAGCCTTGATGGCATTAAGGGCTGTTCCATCACCACCAACTTCGTCCACCAAATCTGGCCGCAACGTAAACACAGCACCGCCCACCACCAATTTTATCTTGTCTTGCAGCTTTCTGTTTATTAATTCCTCCCTGACTTTTCTGATGTTCATGGCTGTGGAGTACATCATGGCCGACACTGCGATAATATCAGCTTCATGTTCCAGTGCTTTGTCCACAAATTCTGAGGCCAGTACGTCATTGCCCAGGTCGTGAACCACCCAGCCATCCTTCTCCAGAAAGATACTGACCATGTTTCTTCCCAGGGAATGATAATCGTCTTCGATATTGCCAATGACAACCGTGCCTTTTCGATTCTTGTGATCCTGTGATGCTGGCTCTTTTGAAGCTGACAGCGTCATAAAATCACCGGCAACTTTTGCGGCAACATAGGCCTGGGCAAGGGATACATCCCTGGAAGACTCCCATTTTTCGCCAATAATCACTAGAGCTGGTTCAAGAATACGTGAAGCTGCCTGTAAATACCCGTGTTCCTCAGCATAAGTTTCCAGCAGATCATGGGCAAGGTCACGGTTTGCATCCATCATGGCTTCCACCAGTTTATTGGCCAGGGTTTCCGTCATTCCTATCTCCTCCTCATGGTTCTCTGTGATTTATGCTACAGCTTATTGGTTAAGGTAGATAGCTATCATTATAGCAAACAAACTGTCAGTTTAATAGCGGCACATTACCACAATATGATAGAATAATCAAAATGAAGGATTTTATACGAGGAGGCTCCGTTATGAAGTACAGTTTACTGATCTTCGATGCAGACGACACATTGTTTGATTTTAAAAAATCAGAACGTGTTGCTTTTGAAAAGACCATGCAGACTTTTGGTTTTGACTATGATGAAAACATCCATCTGCCCATTTATCACGAAATTAATACGGCTATATGGAAAGAGCTGGATGAAGGATTGATCACACAAAAAGAACTGAAACTTGAACGGTTCCGACGACTTGCAGCACATCTAAAATCAGACATTGATGTCTCTGATTTTGCTGCATGCTACATGAAGTACCTGTCTCATGCTTCTTTTCTCTTTGATGGAGCTTATGAATTGGTTAAGGAACTTCATACTCGATGTCAACTGGTGTTAATTACCAACGGTTTGACCAACGTCCAGAACAAAAGGATCCGACAATCTATCATTGCCCCCTTCTTCAAAGAAATTACCATCTCTGAAGAAATTGGCATTTCAAAACCGAATCCTGCCATTTTTCATCATGCACTACGCCACTTTTCAACCCTTGACCCTCGTCATATTCTCATGATCGGGGACAATCTTCATTCGGATATCCTAGGAGGTAAAAACAGCGGGATTGATACCTGTTGGTATAACCCCGCTGACGTAGAGAATAAAACTGATATTCTTCCCACTTATGAAATTCATCATCTAAAGGAACTATTTAAAATAATTGAATAAATCTTTACCTGGGGAGAGGACAGATGGGGTATCGGCAAATTTCACAGTGTTGGCAAAGCCCCCCATGCCCCAGCGCTTTGATCTCCCTTTTTGTAGGCTTTTCACCTGCAAAAATACGTGGCAACACTAAATCCAATGCAGTAATTTTATGGTACATGGCGCAGGCCGGCACACCCATAATAGGAGTTTCATTTTGATAAGCCAGCATCAACATGGCACCCGGCAACACAGGTGCGCCATAGGTGATGACTTCTGTACTGGCGCTTTTAATGCCTTTGGGCGTCATATCATCAGCGTCCACCGACATGCCGCCTGCTGCCAGTACCAGTTGGGCGCCGTTGTTCACCAGGGTATTGATCTCTTCGCTGATGCGCTCTTCCTCATCCGGGGCGAAGACAATGTCAATCATAACGCCTCCCAGTTCTTCCAGTTTTTTCACCAATACCTTACTGAATTTATCTTCAATCAGTCCCTCATATACTTCAGTGCCAGTGATCAGCACACCTACTCTTAAAGGCTGAAGTTTTTTCAACTGGATGACCTTCCCATTCTCCTTGCAAATACTTTCAATCTCTTCCACCACTTCCACCCCAGTTTTCAGAGGAAGGATCCTGGTAGCAGCCACCGTGGTCTCTGCTTCCACCACTGTGTTGTTGCGCATGGTGGAAATTACCACATCATCATGGTTGTTTAACGTCTCCAGTAGTGCTGCATCCACTTTAAGAAGGCCTTTTTCCCTTGCATGCAAACTCATTTTTCCCTCAGAAGGACCTGTAAAATGCACCTCATCGCCTGCCAATGCCCGGGCAATGCGCATAGCAGCCTCATCTTCATGAATCTCATATTCCTTCAAATCAATGACCCAAATGTGGTGTTTGCCCATTGCTTTCAAATTTTCCACATCTTCAGGTTTCACCACCTGCCCCTTTTTATAAGCAGCACCTTTGAATTCCCCGGGTACAATTTTTGTCAGGTCATGGCCCAACATGGTGCCAACAGCCTCTTCCACCTTAATTTTCCTCATAGCATCCACCTCATTCAAATATCATTTTAGGCTTAACCACACTGCTATCAACGATATGATAATCTATTCCTTTATTGTATGTTAATTGTATCATTTATTCATTGTGAATAAGTAACAATGAGCTATTCTTTTTCATCAAAAATAGTCAATGACTACCCTGTTAACCACTACTTCTTAACTGGTGATGAGCCGTAAGATATGGCTTTAAACAACATAACTGATCTGGGATGCATATTGACATCTTCTATAACCCGAGGCATTTTTTCCTCTTCCAGATTGATTTCATCACCAGCCGGTTGTGAGGTGTCAACCATTATGTGCCATGCCTTTTCTTGTGCTAGAGAAGGTAGAAGAATGGTTTGTTCTTCCCAGTGTGCATTCACTGCCACATAGATGACTTCGTCTCTTTGGTCCTCATTTGTTCTGCCAGCAAACATGACCCCAATCACCCGGTTTTCATCCCAGTCATCCAGGTGCCAGGGATGAACCCCATGTTTACTCATCAAGGGGAAGCCGCAGTATTTTTGTTGGTTAGGCGCACGCAACACTGGATGGTTTTTTCGAACCTGAATCATTTTTTGGGTAAATTGAAACAGTTCCTGATTTTCTTCCTGTTGTCGCCAGTTAATCCATGAAATTTCATTGTCCTGACAATAGGCGTTGTTGTTACCCCACTGGGTGTTACCGAATTCATCCCCGGCCAACAGCATGGGGGTGCCGTGACTGGCCAGCAGCACCGCAATGGCGTTTTTCATCATCCGTCTACGCAGTGCCAGCACCTCTGGATCATCCGTCATCCCTTCCACCCCACAGTTCCAGCTATGATTATGGTCCTCCCCATCGGTATTGTTCCAGCCATTACTTTCATTGTGTTTGTTGTTGTAGGAATAAAGGTCATTGAGGGTGAAACCATCGTGGCAGGTGATAAAATTGACAGAAGCGTTCAAACCCCGGTAGGCAGGATCATATAGGTCGATGGAACCTGCCATCCGCTCAGCTGCTTCCAAAGCCATAGCCGGGTCACCTTTCAGGAATCGGCGCAGATCATCCCGGTACTTTCCATTCCATTCCGACCAGCGGTTCAGCGAGGAAAAAGTGCCTACCTGGTAAAGTCCACCGGCGTCCCAGGCTTCTGCAATGAGTTTCACATTGGCTAAAACAGGGTCAAAGGCCAGGTTCTGCAATAAAGGTGGCTTTTTCATAGGATTGCCATCCTCATCTCTTCCTAAAATGGAAGCCAGGTCAAAACGAAAGCCGTCCACCCGGTATTCAATAACCCAGTACCGGAGACAGTCCAGAATCATACGCTGGACAACAGGATGGTTGCAATTCAACGTATTGCCACAGCCGCTGAAATTGTAATACTTGCCGTCAGGAGTGAGCATGTAGTAGACGTTGTTGTCCAAGCCCTTTAAGGAAATGTAGGGACCTTTCTCGTTGCCTTCAGCCGTATGGTTAAAAACCACATCAAGAAACACCTCAATACCGTTTTCATTCAATTTCTTAATGAGGGTCTTCAGTTCTTTCCCTTCCCGATTGTATTCCTGGTCTGCTGTATAACTGGTGTTAGGCGCAAAAAAACAGACCGGGTTATAACCCCAATAGTCCAGCAGCACCTTCCCATCCACTTCCCTGCGATCAAGCGTTTCGTCAAATTCAAAAATGTGCATCAGTTCCACGGCGTTAACCCCCAGTTCCAGCAGGTAGGGGATTTTTTCCATAAGTCCAGCAAAAGTGCCCCTGTGGGTAACTTTTGAGGAAGGGTCATTTGTAAATCCACGGACGTGAAGTTCGTAAATGATTAAGTCCTCCATGGGGATGTAAGGTTGTTTGGAATTCCCCCAGTCAAACTCACTGGCTACTACCCGGGCGTGGTACTGGTTGTAATCTGCCAATTTAACTCCCCATTCACTCTGGCCTGCCACCGCCCGGGCGTAAGGATCCAACAGGTATTTTGTTTTATCAAAAATCATTCCCTCTTCCGGATCCCAAGGTCCGTCTACCACGTAGGCATACTCAAACTCCTCTATGTCCAGACCAAAAACGATCATAGCATACACATGGCCAACGCGGTAGGTATCCGGAAAGGGGATCATGGCATAGGGTTCTGAGGCTTCCCGTTTAAACAGGGCCAGCGTAATGGCGGTGGCATGCTGGGAATGAACGGAGAAACTGACACCGCCAGGAATTACCACTGTGCCGTAGTCATCATAAAAACCGGGTCTTACCTTAAACCCATTGATTTCGTCAATAGGCTTTAGGTTTTTCACATACAGGTTCAGCAGATCATCATAATTCTCCTGGTTTTTGTAATTCTCACCATTCATGCTGCCACGTCCCTTCGCTGTAGGATTCTATACAAAAAGGGACACATCTAAATGCCCCTTTTACTGTACTATCTTTCATTATACCCCCTGGTAGCTGAGTCCGAAGGGTTTTCCGGAAATGAATTTTCCCTGCCCTTTTTCACCGATGTATTTTCCTTCGTCCACCACCAACTTTCCTCGGAGGAACACTTTTTCCGGCCGTCCAATCTGTTCCATGCCTTCATAAGTGTTGAAATCGACTCCCTGCAGACTGGTTTGCCAGGAAATCTTGGAATGGTGATTGGGGTTGTAAAGTACCAAATCCGCGTCATAGCCAAGCCCAATGTGCCCCTTGCAGTGATCGATGCCGTTGACCCTGGCAGGAGTGGTGGCAAAAAGGTCCACTAACTTAGACCTGGTGATCTTGCCTGTTTCCACTCCCTGGGTCCATAAGACACCCAGACGGTTTTCCAATCCCGGTGCACCATTGGGGATGCTTGTAAAGTCACCAAAACCCAGGTGTTTTTGCTCCTTCCAGTCAAAGCCACAGTGGTCTGAGCTCACAGCGTTCAGCCACCCTTTGTTCACCGCCTGCCACAATGCTTCACGGTGCTCCTCAGACCGAAGGGCTGGGGAACAGACGTATTTAGCCCCTTCAAAATCAGGCTTGGCCAGGTTTTCAGTGTCCAGGGTCAGGTAATGGGGGCAGGTTTCTCCATAAATGGGATAGCCCTTGGTGTTGGCATCCCGTATGGCTTCCATGGCTTCTTTAGCAGACACGTGAACCACATACAGCGGGGCTTCCGCTAAAATAGCCAGGTTAATGGCCCGCTGGGTAGCCTCCACCTCCACAAAGGGTGGCCGTGAGACGGCATGATAATATGGTTCTGTCTGGCCCCTGGAGAGGCATTCCTTTTGAAGTACATCAATGACATCTGCGTTCTCTGCGTGGACCATGATGGTGACGCCGGTACCCTTGGAAGCTTTTAGCGCCCTGAAGATGGCTTCATCATCACAATGGTAGGGAAAACCTTTATAAGCCATAAACAGTTTCAGAGTGGGTATTCCCGCTTCTGGCAGGCTGGGAATCTCTTCAAAAACAGCGTCCGTGGCTTCAAAAACGATGCCGTGAAAAGAATAATCCGCCATGGCAGTGCCCAGCACTTCCTGCTGCTCATAATGTTTGATGGACTCGGCGATGCCTTTACCCGGTTCCTGGTTGACAAATTCAATGACGGTGGTCGTACCTCCCACGACGGCAGCGTTAGAAGTCTCGAAACCCCTTACCCTGGCTGTTTTATAGGTAAAAGAAAAATGAACATGCTGGTCAACACCTCCCGGCAACACATACAGTCCCGTGGCATCCACCACCTGGTCTGCCTCCGCCGACAAATTCTGTCCAATAGCAGTGATCTTCTCATCTTCAACCAGAATGTCTCCCACAAATTCCTCCTGTGCCGTCACAATGGTGCCCTGTCTGATCAGTGTTTTCATGAACATACTCCTCTCTGATTCCTTCAATTCCATGTTACCACAGTCATGAGATGATGCAACCATCCGGTTGATGCCATCATCATTTTCACCACGGTTTACTCCACTGACAAGTCCCACAAATACAGGGAAGCCACCGAACCGTATGGAGAGTATCGTTTCCGGTAGCGTTGGAATTGTTCTTTGGTTAATTCGGTTAATCCGTAAAGCTTCATCATGGCTCGTCGAATGGCCAAGTCGTCGTAGCTGACCACATCAGGACGGTTCAGGGAGAAGATCAGCAGCATTTCAGCTGTCCAGGGACCAATGCCATGAAGGGATGACAGATAGTTGATCACCTGCTTATCACTCATATGACGAAGTTTCGTGAAGTCCACCTGGCCTGTCACCACCGCTTCTGCAATGCCCCGGATGTAGCTGATTTTTTTATGGGTGGTGCCGCATTTTTGCAGTGCTTCTGCGTCCATGGCCAGAATGAATTCAGGAGACATGGTGCCGGCCATTTCCTGCAACCGGGCCCACACCGTGTCCGCTGCCTTGCTTGATACCTGCTGGTTGATGATGCTGAACACAAGGGCAGTGAACACATCGGGCATAACTTCCACTTCCAGGAACCCCATACGGTCAATAACCTCTCCCAACTTACGGTCTCTGCTTTTCAGGTATTCCGTTTCTTTTTCGCCATAAGTAAACACCTGCATCCTTCTTCAACACCTCTCAAAATTCTTTCCTGTTTCAAAACTGGCAACTTGCTTAACAGCTAAGAAGAACTTCTAATGATGACTACCACCGCTAAGATTCCTCTATGGGAGAATACGTAGTGCTGCGTCCCAGGGTTTATTTGCGTCGGTTTTTATTTTTAATAAAATCCCGGACGTTTTTCATGCTCCCAAAATCGCTGAACATGTTATCCATTTTCTTTTTTTCAATTTGTTTGGCATTGAGCCCTTCATAAGTGGCTTCCTTTTCCAATTTCAAATAGCTTTGCAGCCGATCTTCTTCCAGTTCTCCTGTCTCAATGGCATGGCGCACAGCACACCCGGGCTCGCGTTGATGTGTGCAATCGCCGAACTTGCATTGCTCCGCCAGTTCACCGATGTCTGCAAAGGCTTTGGACAGGTCTGCATTCTCCAATCCCATCTCCCGCATACCCGGAGTATCGATAACAGCCCCACCGGAAGGGATCATTAACAACTCCCGATGAGTGGTGGTGTGGCGGCCCTTGTCATCTTTCCGGGTTTCATTGGTTTCAATAAGGTCTTCTCCCAGCAGCCGATTGATGAGGGTGGATTTTCCCACCCCGGAAGAGCCGATGAAAGCCACCGTTTTGCCAGGCGAAAGATAGGCGTGTATTGGTTTTTCCCCATCTTTTGTCAGGCTGGAGGTCACCAGGATTTCTACCCCGGGTGATACCCCTTCCACCTCAGCCACCTTTTCTATCACAGCCTGGCACAGGTCAGCTTTGGTCAGTACCACCACCGGCACTGCACCACTGTCCCAGGCAATGGACAGGTAACGTTCCATGCGTCGCAGGTTATAGTCGTTGTTTAGAGCCATGCAGATGAACACCGTGTCAATGTTAGCTGCTACCACCTGCACATCGTGGGATGTGCCTGCAGCTTTCCGCAGAAAGACACTTTTACGGGTGAGGACGTGATGTATTAGTGCGTTACCATTCTCGTTGCTGCTCCTGTCTACCATAATAAAGTCACCCACCGCTGGAAAATCAGCAAGGGAAGATGCCTGGTACCGTAGTTTTCCTGATATTTCAGCCAGTAATTCATTGTAGCCGGTGGAAATCCTGAGTAAATCTTTATACTGGGCAATGACCCTTCCCAGCACCAAACCTTTATATAATGTAGCTTCATTGATGAATCGTTGTGTAAACCCTGCATTAAGATAATTGTCTTGTTGGTACATGATTGTCCTCCTCTGCACATAAACAGGATTCTTAGCTTCTGGTGGAGTTTTAACTTTATCAGGAAAGTTAGAATGCGTTATCCATCATATCAACTCTCTTTATTATCATCGCCTTTGACGAACAGGTTGTCAATTCAAAAAAACGCTTCATCCATAAACAGGATAAAATAATTTCATAAAATTTATTATCCTAAATAAAATGACTCACATAACCTGGTTCATATTCAGTTCATTAATGACGCGTAGAATGTTACCATAGTCAAGTAATAGCACATATTCCAGGGTGGATGTGTGTTAATTGCTCATATAAGGAGGAATGACCATGTTTTTTCCAATGGGTTTCGGATTCGACCCCACCATTTTGATTTTAATTCCCACCATCCTGCTTACCTTGTATGCACAAAGTAGGGTAAAATCCAGCTTTGCCAAATACCTTCAGGTTCCCACCCGCAAAGGCTACACCGGCGCTCAGGTGGCCAGGGTTCTGCTCAACGAGGCGGGACTGGAAGATGTGCCAATTGAGGTGTCCGACGGCCAATTAAGTGACCATTATGACCCCAGGAGCCGGGTACTGCGCCTGTCCAACGAGGTATACCGCAAGAGTTCCATTGCCTCCGTTAGCGTGGCTGCCCACGAGGTGGGGCATGCCATCCAACATTCAAATGGTTATGTACCTCTGTCACTGCGAAATCTGGTATTCCCCATTGCCCGTTTCGGCTCATCAGCCGCCTGGTTTTTTATCATCATTGGCCTGGTTCTGCCCGCCTTTCGTGGGTTAATGGACGTGGGTATCCTTCTCTTTGGTGCCGCCGTTTTGTTCCAGATCATCACCCTTCCTGTGGAGTTCAATGCCAGCACCAGGGCTATGCAATTATTGGATACCAATGGTTTCATCACACGGGATGAATCTGCCGGTGCTAAAAAAGTACTGAATGCTGCTGCCCTCACTTACGTGGCAGCCATGGCTGCAGGTGTGGCCCAAATGATCCGTCTCATTCTAATTCGCAACAGATCATAAACATGTTTCTTAACTTCAGTTGGTATTTTTTACACATAGCCAGACCCACTGCCCGTTGATCAGGGAAAGTGGGTCTGGCACATTCATTTTAGTATGTTAAAATATGGTTAACCATTAGATAATCACGGAAAGGAGGCTGTTCCATTGTTTCATATACTTGTGGTTGAAGACGATAAAAACCTTCAAAAGTTAATGGCTGCTGTGCTAAAGCAGAACGGCTATCGTGCTTTTTGTGCAGATGATGGACAGGAAGCCCTTGATTTGCTGGACACACAGCACATCGATCTGATGGTCAGCGATGTGATGATGCCCCGTATGGATGGGTATGATTTGACAATTTCCCTGCGGGAAGCAGGCTTCCAACTTCCCATCCTCATTGTAACAGCCCGGGATAGTCTGGATGATAAGAAGAAGGGATTCAAAGCAGGCACAGATGATTACATGGTAAAACCAATCGACATGGATGAAATGATGTTGCGGATCGCAGCATTACTACGAAGGGCCAATATCATGAATGAACACAAGTTAGTGGTGGGTGACATGACACTGAATTTTGACACACTGGAAGTAACCCGGGACAAAGAAACACTGGTCCTTCCGAAAAAAGAGTTCTACCTGCTCTTTAAATTGCTAAGCAACCAAAAACAAATTTTCACCAGACAGCAACTGATGGATGAAATATGGGGCATGGATGCGGAGAGCGACGAGCGGACGGTGGATGTACACGTAAAACGGTTGCGGGAACGTTTTTCAGGTTGGAAGGATTTTCAGATCGTGACTGTGCGGGGTTTAGGCTATAAAGCAGAAAAATCAGATGATTAGAAAGGTAAAAGGTGAGCATCCATGAAAAAAATTGCCGTCAAATTAACGCTGACTTTTACCGCTCTAATTATTATATCGTCAATCCTCTCTTTTGTAACAGCCGTCTTTTTAACCCCGGAACTGCGCCATGAAATAAGGCGAAGCCAGGAAGCCATTGCCAGCACCATCATTGAATTGTCGGAAAAAACCACTCTTTCGTCTGGTGAAATTTCGGAAATTGTGTCTGGATTTATGTATGATGTCAGGGTTATTGACGCCAAAACCCTTTCAACAATCAGCACCAATGAGTTTTTACCCATAGAAAATGTCGGGATGCACGTATTCTCCGAGGGAAAATGGGGCAACACCCGCACTTTTTTAGTCTTTGAAAACACCGTCTACCAGATCAGGCTTCAGCCCCATAACACCATTTTGAAAATCACTGCTTCCCGCAATTGGTACTCCTTTATATCCTTTGTGTTCATTAGTGCGTTACTCATGATGATGATGGCCAAGCGTATTGTCAAGCCTGTGCTTCGCGTAACCGAGGCCACAAGGGAAATATCCAGTGGTAATTTTGATGTGCAGGTGGATTATGAGAGTGATGATGAAATCGGCCAACTGGCAAACCATTTTAACATCATGGCCAGGGAATTAAAACACATTGACACTTTGCGAAAGGATTTTATCAGCAACGTGTCTCATGAGTTTAAAACACCCATTGCTTCTATCCAGGGATTTTCAAAATTATTGCAGCAAGACAATTTAACAGAGGAAGAAAGACGTGATTATTTAAATATCATAGATAAAGAATCATCCAGGCTGTCACACCTTTCCACCAACATGATCCGTCTCTCAAAGTTGGAAAGCCAGGAAATTGTTCATCGGAATGAATCTTTTTCTCTGGACGAACAACTTCGCAAATGTATTCTTCTGCTGGAGCCGGAATGGGAGAAAAAACAAATACGCTGGGATATTGACCTGGACCGGGCTATGGTTGCCGGCGATGAAGAGCTGCTGCAACAGGTGTGGATCAACCTGCTGAACAATGCCATTAAATTCTCAGTGTCTGAAGAGGTCATAGCCGTCACCCTGGTTCATACCAGCGAAGGCGTTTCAGTGGTAATTACTGATAATGGCATTGGTATCAGAGAAGATATTCAGGCCCATATCTTTGAAAAATTCTACCAGGGTGACACCTCTCACGCCTCAGAGGGTAGTGGGCTTGGCCTGACACTGGTGAAACGAATTTTAGACTTACACCAGGGCATCATTCAGGTAAACAGCTCTCCAGGAAAGGGCACCACCATTAGAGTGGTTTTACCCATTGGACTCACATAGCTCTATAGAAAATGACGCAGGTTCTTGAACATGCAAAAGGATGCATGGCATGATTGCCAAATGCATCCTTTTGTTTACAAAACCTTACTTTTTCCACTGCTGCATTTTTGAGAGCAACTGTTCCACTGAAAAGGGTTTGGCCAGGTAATCGTCCATGCCTGACTGGATGCATCGATCCCTGTCCCCAGCCAAAGCGTTGGCCGTTAGTGCAAGAATAGGGGTTCTGTTTCCGTCATTTTCCAGTTGGCGTATAACAGACGTTGCCTGAAAGCCATCCATGATGGGCATATGAATGTCCATGATGACCAGGTCAAAAGATTCCTGTTTAAAAATTTCCACCCCTTCAATGCCATTTTCAGCCTGAACCATCTGCCACCCCTGTTTTTGGGCAATTCGACTCATCACTTCCTGGCTTTTTGCATCATCGTCTATCACCAGAACATTCAAAGTATCCTTGCTATCATCTGCAGCAACCATCTCATCCTTTGTGAGAATATTACCCTGCCCCCCTAGTGCCTGCCGATAGCTGATGTCTTCCGTGGGTAATTCCATTTTACAGGTAAAGGTAAAGATTGTACCTTCACCTGGCTGGCTCTCCACCTGAATAGACCCATCCATCATATCGATGAGGCTTTTTGAAATGGTGAGCCCCAAACCGGTACCGCCATACTTACGGGTGGTGGAGTCATCTGCCTGGGCAAAGCTGTCAAAAATGGTGTCCAACTTGTTCTGCTCTATTCCTATCCCCGTGTCTTTTACCAACCACCGCAGGACCACTTCTCCACTTTCTTCATCAATGGGCTCTTCTAACTCAACAGATACCAGGATATTGCCCTCATCGGTGAATTTAATGGCGTTGTTCACCAGGTTGTTGAGTACCTGCTTCAGCCGGAAAGCGTCACCCACCAGTTTTTTTGGCACTTGATCCGCAGATTCAACAGACAAAGCAACCTGCTTTTGCATCAAAAAAGCACGGTTCACCATTTCAACGTCCTGGAGCACCTGAGAGAGATAGAAAGTGTGTTTTTCGATATGCAATTTTTCAGATTCGATTTTTGAGTAATCCAACACCTGGTTAATCAACTGAAGCAGCATCCGGGATGACTGCTCCGCCGCCTGAAGACATTCTTCCTGTTCCTCTGTGGGGTCTGTCAACTTCAATACCTGAAGCATACCCATCATGCCGTTGAGAGGGGTGCGGATTTCATGACTCATATTGGCCAGAAAATGACTTTTAGCCACATTCGCAGCCTCAGCTGCTTCTTTGGCTGCTTCCAGTTCCTGTATAAAGGCCAGTCGTTCAGTGATGTCCCTTCCGATACTTTGGATCTGCCCTCTGCCTTCCCGGGAAACAACTTTAGCTTTGATCTCAGCAGGAATGGGCCTACCATCCTTGGTAACGTATTCTGTGTCAAAGGACAGCGTGCTATTCTGTATTAGTTCAGAAACACGACTTTTAAAGTTAGCTACGTTTTTATGATTGATAAACCCGCTGAGGTGTTGACCAATCATTTCCCTTCGCTGGTAACCTAAAAGTTTGCACACATGATGATTAACTTCCTCGATTACTCCCTCAAAATCGTGGATGATGAGGGTATCGTTCATGTTTTCCACGATGGACCTGAAACGGCTTTCACTTAGGCGCAGACTCTGCTCCAGCTTACGGCGCTCCTCAATGATCCGTGAGCTGTAGATCATTTCCACTGGATTGCCACCGTCATCTTTTAACATTTTCCCCACTGTTTCCAGCCACACATAAGTGCCATCAGCACAAAGACATCTGTATTCAATAACAAGTAACCCTTCCGGGTTTTTGTCAAAGACTTCCCTGTCTCTGATTATCTTATCCAAGTCATGGGGATGAACATAATCAATGCCTTTTCGTCCCAGTAAATTTTCTGGCTGGTACCCCAATGCCTGGTGTGATTTTCCCACAAAAGTGAATTCACCCTTCAAATTAACTGTTGAAACCAGGTCGAACATATTATCAGTGATAGTCTCCAACACTTTTTTCTGTTTTTTCAGCTCTTCTTGTATTTCCATACGATGGGTGATATCTCTTGATACGTACATCAGTGCGTCTTCCCCATGCCCCTTTTTGATGTTCACGACCCGGGCAGAAAACCATTTTCTGCCTTCGGAAAAATCGATGTAATAGTCTATGTACTGGGATTTACGTGTTTCAAGCACCTGTTCCAAAGCGGTTTTCACAAGGGTATGGGCCGGTTCGGGAAACCCGACGTTGTCAATGTGTTTACCCACAAAAGACGGACCATCATATAACAGGTCCGGTTTTCTGGAATACATGTGTGTGTATACCAGATGGTCGTCAAGAATAAACACCAGGTCTTCCATGCTCTCTATGTACGCCGTTTTCTTCAGCTCGTTGTTTCGGAGGTTGTCTTCTGCTATTTTACGTCTTTGCAATCCTACCAATGCCTGGGCAAAACCTGTGAGTACCTGTTTCTCATCACCTGAAAAACTGTGATGTTCACGAACAGCGTCAAACCCTACAAATCCGGTGCATTTTAACCCTTTCATCAGTGGAACGGTGCAAATACTTTTCACGTCCTGCTTCATTAGAAGGTCCTTTAATCCACCTGAAGGCATTTCCTCAACTCGATCAATGAATACCGCTTCACCTTTAAAATGACTCCTCACTTCTTCCGCTCCAATGGACAGGGGAATTTCCTGGAAATTATCTGTTTGAGATGAAATGCCATCCCGACACCATTCATGGGATGAGTTGGCCACCATGCGCTGTAAGTCGTAATTTATGACATAGGCCCGGTCAGAATGGGTGCATTCTGTCACCATTTTCAGTGCTTGTGTTATGGACTTGTCCATCTCCTCACCTGTGGCACTGGCAAAACTGGTGAGAATGTCAATGGTCAGTTGATGCAACGATTTTTGCCTGTCCAGTTCCTTCTGACATACTTTACTATATGGCATGTCAACCATTCTGAATCCACCCTTCTACATGGGATTTGTCTTTTTGCTGGCTCAGATTTACTGATTGTTTCACAATCATAGGCGTTCTTTATTTATTTACATGACCACACTTTATTATTATACTTCTGTATCAGCATGTCAATTTGTTAAAACTCCACCAGAAGCTAAGAATCCTGTTTATACATATGCGATCCCTTTTGACACGATGCTGATTTTTCCTGCCAGGTATAGGCAGGTAATTGCCTGGTCCCACTCCACCTGAATGGACAGGACACCTCCCGGCTGCCGGATGTCAACCGTTACTGATTGCCGGTTTTTATGAGCCAGGTATACACCCACTGCGGCCGTTCCTGAACCGCATCCTCTTTCCCAGAAAAGGGTGTCCGTATCCCTGACCCACACCAAGGGGGTTACAAAATGAGTCTGCGTGTTATAAAACATAATGCCTAAGGCTTCATCTTTACGGCCCGCCAACTGATTCATAGTATCACGAAAAAAGGCTTTTTTATCACTCAGTTCAGTGTCATCCACCACCAAATGAGTAATGCCGGGAAAAGCCACCAATGTTGCCTCCACTTCTCTGTTATCATGTTCCACCTGAAGGTGTTGCACCGTCAGGGGAAGAGGCAAATCCACCGATGCCAAATATAAAGCTTCCCCCTCAAGTGGCGACACACTGCACTGAACCAATTTTTTCACGCCTGAAACTTTTAACAAATATTGCTGGTCATCAGCCTGGGAAATGCCAGGACTTCCATTAAATGCCAGTACCGCTGCCAGGGACCTAGTGGCGTTTGCGCAAAATTCACCACCCATCATTTCAAGGGTTGCGTGGGCTTCTTGCCCTTCTTCCTGGCCGTTCCTAAATGTCACATAACCCACCTGTTCGGCACAAAGATGCGTTTCTGCCATAAGCCGGTTGGCAATGACAGCACGTTTCAATGGAGGCACCGGGTCTGTGACGAGAATGGTCATGTTTTCGGTTGGATTACATTTATAGTAATGCAGCTTCAAAGATGTCACCCCTTTGTTGCTTTCATTCCATGTCATTATAATGGACGCTTTTTTAGAACGATGGCGGTTCTACTGGGAGAATAAATGGCGATACCGGTGTAATCCGGGTTGATGTCCAGACTGCGGCTTTCATAAACCACTTCATGGGAAATTCGGTCATAGCCTCCAAAGCGGTCTTCATCTGTGTCCAAGACCACTTGGTAACTGGCCTCTTCATGAAGAGGCAGTTCCAGCTTTTTATAAGAATAGGTGGGGTGGAAATTGAAAATAAACACAAAAGATTCTTTTTGAAAAGAGACGATTTTCTGTTCCTGGTCAATGATCACCACTTTTGGCGGTCCTCCGCCCATCAGGTTGTTATCATCCATAAACCTGATCATGGCCTGGTCAAAGTGATAAAGATCATTGTACCGGAGAGAAGCATTGTCCGCCAGTGACCATAAGCGTTGACAATGTTTAAAACTCCAATTGTTACCCTCCCGGGGAAAATCAATCCATTCCGGATGGCCAAATTCGTTCCCCATAAAATTTAAATAGCCATCAGATCCCAGGGAAATGGTGACAAACCGGGCCATTTTGTGTAAGGCAACGGCGCGGTCAACCTCCAGGCTTTGACTTCCCTTGTTCATAAATTTGTACATTTCTTTGTCAGCCATCCTGAAAATCAGGGTCTTGTCTCCCACCAGGGCCTGGTCATGAGATTCCACATAGCCGATTCTTTTTTCATCAGCCCTGCTGGTGGAGAGTTCATGGTAAAGGGTGTACATATTCCAGTCATCATCTCTTTTTTCCATGGTTTTCACCCAGAAATCCGGCATGCCCATGGCCAACCGGTAGTCAAAACCGATGCCACCTTGCTCAGTAGGCAAACACATTCCCGGCATGCCACTCATGTCTTCAGCAATGAGGATGGCATCAGGTCGTATTTCTTTTATCAACTGGCTGGCACATTGCAGGTAGTTAACGGCTTCTACATCAGTGTTGAGACTGAAGTATTTTTCATATTTGTCAAAAGCTGTGCCCAAGCCATGATCGTGGTACAGCATGGACGTGATTCCATCGAAACGAAACCCGTCAAAATGATATTCTTCCAACCAGTATTTCACACTGGACAGCAGAAAATGAATGACTTCATTCTTCCCATAGTTAAAAAGCTTTGAATCCCAGGCGCTGTGGGTACCCCGTTCTCCTTCGTGGAAAAATTGATAGGTCGTGCCGTCAAATTCATTGATCCCTTCTGCAATGTTTTTCACTGCATGAGATTGTACAATGTCCATAAGAACAGCAATGCCCATTTCATGGGCTTTGTTGACCAGGGACTTCAGTTCTTCCGGTGTTCCAAACCAGGAGGAAGCGGCAAAATAATTGGAGACATGGTAACCAAATGAGGCATAATAGGGATGCTCCATAATGGCCATGATTTGTATGGTGTTATACCCCAGGGCCTTCACCCGGGGAAGGATGTTTTCTTCAAACTCCCTGTAAGTGCCCATGCGTTCTTTTTCCTGTGCCATGCCAATGTGGCATTCATAAATCAAAGGAGCCTGCGCAGGGTTTACTGCGAAGCCTTCATCTGTCCACTGAAAAGATTTTTCAGGCATCCATATTTGTCCGCTAAAGTCATTCGTTTCCTTGTTTTGAATCACTCTGTGTATATACAAAGGAATTCTGTCACGACCAATGCCATTGTTGAACACGTGGACTTTCACCAGGGATTCGTGCAGCAGGGCATCTTGTCCCGGCAGGAAAATTTCCCACACTCCATGTTCTTTTTTCGTCAAAGGATGGGAGCCACGGTTCCAGTCATTAAAATCGCCCATGAGAAATAACCCATCGGCTGCAGGGGCCCATTCCCGGTAGTACCACCCTTCTTCTGCAAGGTGAAAACCAAAATAATGATGACCATTGGCAAAATCTGCGAACTTTGTTTCCTTTCCCAACAAGGCTTTCTTAACACTTTCGAAACGGTTCATGCGAAGCTTCAAATCATTTTCAAAAGGTGTCAGCCAGGGATCAATTTCCAGGATTTTCAGTTGTTTATGTTTGTCAGTCATCATTATTCCCCCTCATCCTTTTTCTTCTGCTTATGTGGATCTGGCTCTACAGTCCAGTCATACTGCGAACAATAACGTATACAATGACGATCGCTAACAGCGATAACGATACTTTAGGGTTTCAAAACATGTGGATCACAACCTCCTTTTTGTATCTTACCTTACATTCTATACAATAAAACAGTATTTGACCATCCCTTCCTGCGTCATCATAACATCATAAAAAAGGCTGTCCTCCTTTCAGGACAGCCCCAAACGACAGCAATTGTAAAAAGAAACATCTGGTTCTTCAGGGAGTTAGGTGCCCGGTATTCATCACTCGCATGGCGTTGAGAATGGCGATCAGTGCCACCCCTACGTCTGCAAATACGGCCTCCCACATGGAAGCCACACCTATGGCGCCCAGTACCAGAAACAGTCCTTTTACACCCATGGCAAAAGCGATGTTCTGGTAGACAATGCGCCTGGTTCGCCTGGCTACCTGCAGTGCCGTAACAATTTTTGAGGGTTCATCTGTCATGATCACAATATCAGCCGCTTCAATGGCTGCGTCAGACCCCAGTCCTCCCATGGCCATACCAATGTCTGCCCGAGCGAGAACAGGGGCATCGTTGATCCCATCACCGACAAAAATAATTTTTTTCCCTTTTGATTTCTGTGCATCAAGTTCTTCAAATTTTTCAACTTTTTCAGCCGGTAAAAGCTGGGCGTAAACCTCATCCACGCCGAGTTGCCTGCCAATGGCTTCACCCACCTGCTGTAAATCACCTGTCAGCATAACAATCTTCCCAATACCCAGTGATTTAAGTTTCCTGATGGCCTCAGCAGCGTCCTCCTTAATCTGGTCGTCGATCACCAGGTGACCTGCATACCCATGATCCACAGCAACATAGACAATTGTTCCCAATCCGGCGGCGGCCTGGTAATGTATCTGTTCCCGGTCCATCAACCTTCTGTTACCCACCAGTATCCAATGACCATCCATCCTGACTTTGATCCCATGTCCAGCCACTTCTTCGTAATCTGATACCCGCTGCATGTCCAGCTCTTTCCCATACGTTTTTTTAATGGAATCTGCAATGGGATGATTGGAATGAACTTCTCCATAAGCTGCGTATTCCACTAACTGATCCTTATCAATGCCAGGTTCAGGTTGGATCTCCGTCACCTGAAAAACGCCTTTTGTCAGTGTGCCGGTTTTGTCAAATACGACGGTTTCCACCTGGTTTAACGCTTCCAGGAAGTTACTTCCTTTCACCAAAATGCCTCTACGTGAGGCACCACCTATTCCACCGAAAAATCCCAGTGGGATGGAAATGACCAAGGCGCAGGGGCAGGAGATCACCAAAAAGACAAGGGCCCTGTACACCCATTGGGAAAAAATGGCATCCTGAATCACCAATGGAGGTATCAATGCGATAGCCAAGGCTGAAAACACTACCCCAGGTGTGTAATAACGGGCAAATTTGGTAATGAATTTCTCTGTAGGTGCCTTCCGGCTGCTGGCATGCTGCACCAGTTCCAGTATTTTTGACACCGTTGAGTGCCCAAAGTCTTTGGTGACTTCAATGACCAGTACACCATTCTGGTTTATAAACCCACTTAAGGCGTCATCGCCCGGAGCCAGTTCCCGGGGCATGGATTCTCCTGTGAGGGCTGAGGTATCAACCAGCGAGTGCCCATCCTTAACAATACCGTCAAGCGGAATCTTCTCACCAGGCTTAACAACAATCCGGTCACCGATATTGACAGATTCAGGTGACACCCTGCTGGAATCTCCTTTTTCTGTTAACAAATTGGCATAGTCAGGACGGATGTCCATGAGTGCACTGATGGATTTTCGTGACTTTCCAACAGCCTGGTCCTGGAACAGTTCTCCCACCAGGTAGAAAAGCATTACAGCCACGCCCTCCGGGTATTCGCCGATGAGGAAGGCGCCAATGGTGGCCACTGCCATGAGAAAATGCTCGTCAAAAACGTGTCCCCGCAGAATGTTTTTAACGGCCCTTTTCACCACACTGCCTCCCACGATGACATAACTGGTAAGAAAAAGTACTAACTCCAGGGTCGGTGACAATGATAAGACCAATGCAACCATAAAAACTGAGCCGCCAACAATCAGTCTTGCTACATCCTGTTTAAAATGGCTGGATCCATGATCATGATCTTGACTGTGAACTTCTCCCACGGGAAGGGAATGTTGCAACCCTTCATGTTTCACAATAACCTGGGGTTCAATTTCCAATATGATTTTTTCAATATCTTTGTATAATTCATTTATATTGCTGGTGTCTGTTTCCAGGATCAGTCGCTGTGAAGCAAAATCAACAGAAGCAAAGGATACACTTTGGAGTGACACAATCTTTGCTTCCATTTTTGCAGCACAGTTGGCACAGCCCAGTCCTTCCAGTTTAAGTGTTTTTTTCTCCATGTTTATTTCTCCTCTTTGTCATTTGTCTTCTGATATGTGGATCATTCCCTGGTCGAAGATCTGTTTTATGTGTTCATCTTCCAGTGAATAAAACACAATTTTGCCTTCCTTACGGTTTTTAACCAGCTTAGTCTGTTTGAGAACCCTCAATTGATGAGAGATGGCCGACTGGGTCATGTTTAGCAAATAGGCAATATCACACACGCACATTTCAGATTCGAAAAGTGCCCACAAAATCTTAATTCTTGTAGAGTCACCGAAAACCTTGAACAACTCCGCCAGGTCATAAAGCCTCTCTTCTTCCGGCATTCGGCCCATTACCCTGTTCACCACTTCTTCGTGTATAACGGTGCAATCACAACGTTCCACTGTTTGAGCTTTGTTAGACATGTTTTCACCTCTTTAATTGATTGTATGAGCAACTGTTCATATGTTATATTCTATTATACTCTCACTTATTGGGTACTGCAAGGGTAAATTGTATCTTTCTTTTGTTAAAAAAACTGCCAAGAATCATGTTCTTTTTCTATGCATTCATGTATACTAAAAGAAGCACCTCTCACATGCTGGCATTCAATTTCCATATTTGTTGTTCGGCAGGAGTTGCTTGATCGTTTCATGAATGCGTAAATAAAATGCCGTACTTACTATTTAGAGGGAGGGAATGATTTTGGAAATGCAGAAAAATATTCAGGAACACCTTGACCAAATCAAGGCCAATACTGAAAAGTACACCCTTGAACTGACACGAATTCCCAGTACAGTGGAATCCGACGGTGAACTGGAAATCGCCTGGCATTTGTTCAACAAATTAAAGGAAGAACCCTATTTTGTCGAACATTCGGACCAGTTGTTTTTCCAGAAATGTGATGGGCTGGACAAGCGCCATAACGTGATTGCATACGTGAAAGGTGGAGATGGCCACTATAAGAACACTGTCATATTACTGGGCCACATTGACACGGTGGGCATTGAAGACTACCGGGATTTGCAGCACATTGCCAACAATCCTCCAGCGTTGGAAGAAGCCTTTAAGCATATGGAGCTGCCTTCAGAAACAAAAAAAGACCTGGAATCCGGTGAATGGGTTTTTGGACGGGGGATCTTTGACATGAAGTGCGGTGTTGCGGCTAACTTGTCTCATACCCTGGAAGCTGCACGAAATCCGGAGTTGTTTAAGGGAAACATTATTTTTTTGGCGGTCCCTGACGAAGAAGGTAACTCTGCCGGTATGCTAAGCTCCTTAAAACTGCTAAATGAGATCAGAAAAAAAGACGGATTGGAATACACAGCTGTTTTGGACACTGATTATATGACCTCCCGTTACGAAGGCGATGAAAACCGTTATATCTATGTCGGTACCATTGGAAAACTGCTTCCCACTTTCTACATTGTTGGCAAAGAAACCCATGTGGGGCAGAGCTTTGGGGGACTGGACCCCAACGAATTATCCTCAGAATTGGTACGTGAAATCAACCTGTCCCAAGACCTGTGTGATGTGGCCGACGGAGAAGTAACGGTCCCTCCCATCACCCTGAAACAGCGAGACCTTAAAACCGATTATTCTGTTCAGATCGCCAAGGCGGCTCACCTTTATTTCAACTATGCCACCCACGGCAGTGAACCTGATGAAGTCATGGCGAAATTGGTGGAAAAAGCAGAAAAAGCATTTGGCACAGTGGTGGAGCGTCTTAATAAAAATTATAAGGCTTACTGCGAAATGAGCGAGATCCCCTTCCAGCCCCTGCCATGGAAACCCAAGGTATATACCTTCGATACATTGTTCAGAAAAATCGCCGAAGAATCAGGCTACAAGCTACACCAGCGGATTACGGCACTCAAACGGCGTCTTGACCCTGAAACCATGGATGGCAGAGCCTACAGCCTGGCCATCGTTGAGGAAGTGGCAAAAATGAACCAAGACCCTGATCCCATGATCATTGTCTATTTTGCACCTCCTTATTACCCCCATATGTATATCAATGGAAAGGATGAGCGGGAACAGAAGCTGCTGGATGCACTGGAATACAGTGCGGAAAAAGTGCAGCCAAAAATCAGTGAACCTCTGAAAGTGCGAAAATTCTATCCCTACATCTCTGATTTAAGTTTTTGCAGCATCACAGAAAACCAGGCCACGATCGAAAAGCTAATCACCAACATGCCCGCATGGCCTGATAAATATGAACTGCCCATTGATGACATGCGACAATTTGATGTGCCCGTGGCCAATATCGGCCCCTTTGGTAAGGACGCCCATCAGTTTACGGAAAGGCTTCACAAGCCCTTCTCCTTTAATGTAATGCCTGAACTTCTCTTTGAAACTGTCAATTACCTGCTGGAAAAATAAAGTCAGGAGGATGATGATGAAACATAAGTTTATTTCTAAAAGATACTGGAAAGACCAAACCACCCCTATGGGTGCTGTGGATGACCGGGCTAAGTTATTCAACAACGTCATTAACTTAAGTTTGGGAGAACCTGACCAAACCACCAATGAAGGTATCATCGATTTCGCCTTCCAGGAAGCCAAAAAGGGCCATACCCATTACACAGATTTTCGTGGCGATCCGGAACTGCGGGAAGAAATCCGTCATTTTTACAGGGATGAATTCCGTGCCGTTGTCCATGACCAGGAAGTAATGGTCACTGCCAGCGCCTGCCTTGGGGTTTTTCTGGTATTGGAAGCTGTGTTGGACCCAGGTGACGAGGTCATATTGCCTGCACCTTATTTTACCCCTTATTACCAGCAAGTTCAGCTGGCAGGTGGGGTGCCGGTTGAAATGCCCACTTATGAAGAAGAAAATTTCCAGGTGGACGTAAAACGTCTGGAAGAGTCCATCAACGAACGGACCCGTGCCATCGTTCTCAGTTCTCCCATGAACCCAACCGGTGCTGTGATCAGTGAAGAAACCATGCAGATCATTGGTGACATAGCCATCAAAAAGGACCTGCTGATCATTGTTGATGAAGTGTACCAGGCTTATGTATATGACGGTGAATTCAAGTCTATGATCACCATTCAGGATATCCGGGACCGTTTGGTAATCGTCAACAGCTTCTCAAAGGATTACAAAATGACCGGATGGCGTGTAGGCAACATCATTGCACCCCGGGAGATTATCCGTATCTGCCAGCAGATTAATGAAAATGTGGTGTTTACAGCCCCTTCCATTTCCCAGCGGGCAGCCGTGTATGCCCTGCGCAACCGTAAAACCCTGTTGTCAAACACCCGGGAGCTTTACCGGGAACGATTGCATTATGCCACAAACCGTGCCAACCAGATTCCCTGGATGAGTGTACTGGAGCCCCAGGGTACCTTCTACCTTTTTGTGAATATCAAAAAAACCGGCCTCTCCTCAGAAGAAGCCAGTAAAATGATTCTGGACCAGGCCAAAGTCTTAACCATTCCCGGAAATTCTTTTGGTCAATGCGGCGAAGGCTACCTGCGGATCGCCTGCGTTGTCAGCAAGGAAAAACTGGCCGAAGCTTTTGATCGTATTGAAGAAATTAAGTTGCCATAAACCGGATCTTAAGATATAAACTCTATGAACTCTTACTCACCAAAACGCCCCCATTTTTAGAAAATGTGGGCGTTTATCATTAATGTTTCATTTGCTGGTAACGACGTATGTTGTCTTCGTTAAGAAACTCGTAGGCGTCATTGATTTCCTGAAATTTCTTCGTTGCTCCGGGGTCCTCGTTGACATCCGGGTGATAAGCTTTCGCCATTTTCCGATAAGCCAACTTTACCTTGTATTGGTCTGTGTCTTCAGAAACACCCAGCATCTGACAGCTTTTCCGATATTTGCTCTTAAATTCTTCATAGGGGTTAACCGTTGACTGTCCATAACCTCTTTGGCCGTACCCAGTTTGTCCGCCAGTACCACCATAAAATCCACCCTGTCCACCAAATGTTCCCTGCTGCTGCCACTGGTTCCATTGTCTGAACCGTTCTTCCCAGGCCCTCTGTTCTTCATAGCGACGGCGGCGTTCCCGGTTAATGCGCTCTTCCTCAGCTTTGCGGTATGCCTCATTAAAATAGCTGAAAGTTCTATACGAATGGTGTTCCTCATCCATCCAATGATTGGCCAGGTTAAACAAATAGGCCGTGGTGATAAACTTCACGTATTTAAGATATGTAATAAACAATGCCCCTGTGATGGGAATGAATAAAATCACCAGAAACAGCAAAAATATTCCTGGATTACTCAGAAGCCACGCACCAAAGGGTCCTATGATCAGCAAAAAAAAGAAGCATCCTCCCATACTGATGAGCAAGGCACATCCTTTTATGAAGCTCTTTGCCATCAGAATCAGTGTTTCAGTGGCATACACCAGCCAATCCAGGACCGCTGCAACTACTGTTGCCAACCCATAGACAAGTCTTCCCATCATTTTTTTTATGAACATTCAACAATCGCTCCTTATGGTGTTTACTTAATCGCTGTCTCCTTTTCGCACAGGTACACCTTTAGCTTGTATTCTCCGCCGTCCATCACAAATTCATCATACAAATGGTCCATGTTAAACGTTTCTTTAACCACCAAACCATTCTGTTCAAGAATACGAAGCCATGTCTCATGGGAATACATTCCCAGGGTATGCACATCGTGATCCACAGACAGTTTTCCATATTGCCGAATCAAGTAAACCATTGTGGCTTCATACTGATTTTCGCCAATGATGTGGTTATTTTCAAACAAAGTAAGGTGTGTTTGTCCATCATTGCCGGTATACACAAAATTATTGTTACGAAATTCTTCCCGTATGTGAGTGACCACCAGGAAAATACCTCCCGGCTTCAAATGAACCGTTGCTGTTTCCAAGGCTTTTTCTAAATCAGTTTCAGTGTTCATGTAGGCAATGGAATCGGGAACAATAACCACGTCAAACTGCTGGTCCAGGCGCACCGTTCTCATGTCTCACTGTAAATAGATAACTTCAGGGTTAGCCTTACGTGCCATTGATAACATCTCTTCGTTCAGGTCAACCCCAGTAAGTTCAAAATCTGCCTTCAGAAAAAGATCTTGGCCACCAGCGCCGCACCCAAGATGAAGCATTGACTTGGCTTTGTGGTGAGACAATTTATTGATAGCTCCCACGTAAATGCGAACCTCTTCTTCATAGTCTCCAGGTGGTGCTAACAATCTCTCTGTCCAAGCCAAACTTTTGTAGGCTTTCATGTTCTCCAAGCCCCTTTCCAACGTAATAATTATATTTTCTATGCATTTTCATAAACAGGATTCCTAACCTCGTGATGGGTTTTACTTCAATCCCAGCACATGGTTCATGTCATAAATGCCGGGGGCTGCCTGGTTCACAAATTTTGCTGCTTCAAGGGCACCTTTTGAAAAGACATCATTGTCAAAGGCTTCATGAATCAGGGTCACTTTTTCCATTTCATGAATAAACCATGCTTCATGATGGCTGATAATGTTGCCGCCCCGAAGGCTGTGAATGCCTATTTCTCCTTTTTTTCTGGGCATTTCACCCACACGTCCATACACCTTATGTCGTTCTTCTCCCAGTCCTTCTTCGATGGCTTTAACGATGCTTAAAGCAGTACCAGAAGGGGCATCCAGCTTTCGATTATGGTGGGCTTCCAGCACTTCAATGTCCACCGTGTCCTTAAACACAGTCGATGCTTTTTTAACCAGAGAAAAGAGCAAATTCATCCCCAGGGACATATTGGCAGAATAAACAATGGGAATATGTTTTGAAGTCTTTATTATTTGTTCCATCTGTTCCTCTGAATAACCGGTTGTGCCAATGACCAAAGGGCATTTTCGTTCCAGGGAAAAATCAAGCACCCGACTCAATGAATTTGGATGGGTAAAATCAACAGACACGTCGCCCTTTAAATATTTTCCGTCGATGTCGTCATGGGATCCAATGCACAGGATTTCGTTCCAATAGGGATCTTCCTTAGCCAGTTTTTTTAAACTATTGCTCATCCCACCGCTTTTTCCCCAAATGATTAAATTCATCGATGTCACGCTCCTGTTCTGATCGTTAATTGCTAACAGTCATTTATCATATCATTTTATCAATCTGTGCATAAGAAGGCAAGTTGAGATACCTTTTGACTAATCTGGACTATTTTAGGGTATGATTAAATCAAGCTACCCATCATATAGAGGAGGATGAAACCATGTTGGATTTTGTATTTCATAATAAAACAGAGATTTATTTTGGAAGAAACGCTGATGAGCGAATAGGTTCTTTAAGCCAGAGACTGGGCAAGAAAGTGCTTTTGCATTACGGTGGAGGCAGTATTAAAAAGACCGGTTTTTTTCATATCATTAAAGAAAAATTAAGGGAAGCCGGTGTGGAGTTTGTTGAATTGGGCGGGGTTAAGCCTAATCCCAGAGTGTCTTTAGTAAGGGAAGGCATCGAATTATGCCGCCGGGAAAACATCGAAGGCATTTTAGCCGTAGGTGGCGGTAGTGTCATTGACTCTGCCAAGGGAATTTCTGCCGGTCGGTTTTATGAGGGAGATGTATGGGATCTGTATGAGGGTAAGGCACAGGTTGGCGATTTAATGCCAGTGGGCGTTATCCTGACCATACCTGCAGCAGGCTCAGAATCAAGCCTTGGATCAGTGCTCACCAATGAAGATGGTTGGCTGAAACGTGACATTGGCCATCCTCGAATTCGACCACTGTTTGCAATCATGAATCCAGAACGTACCTTTACATTGCCTCCTTACCAAACAGCTTGCGGAGCCACGGACATTATGGCTCACGTGATGGAGCGCTATTTCACCAAAACCCGCCATGTTGAATTAACAGACCGGATGAGTGAAGGCATCATGAAAACAATCATTCATAATGCCCCAAAGGCGTTGAAAAACCCTTATGACTACGACATTCGAGCTGAAATCATGTGGGCCAGCACCCTTGCCCATAATGACCTGATCGGCACCGGCAGGGAACAGGATTGGGCTACCCATAACATTGAACATGAAATAAGTGGTATTTACGACATTGCCCACGGTGCAGGACTGTCCATAGTCTTCCCCGCTTGGATGAAATATGTGATGGAAGAAGATGTGGCACGAATGGCTCAGTTCGCGAACCGGGTGTTTGACATCGAGATTAATCCTTATGACTTTAAGGAAACTGCCCTGGAAGGGATTACTGCTCTGGAAAAATTCTACCAAAAAATTGGTATGCCCATCCGTCTTTCTGATGCAGACATTGATGACACCCGCATCGAGGAAATGGCAAAAAAAGCCACCAACGACGACAGCCGTACGCTGGGCAATTTTAAAGAACTGACCAGCCAGGATGTGGCCGCCATTATGCGACTGGCACTGTAACATTTCCTGTTTTCGCCCCAAAATAGGGAGAAGCCGTACCACCAGGCTTCTCCTTTAATTATGCAACCCTTTATCGCTTTTAATCTCACATTATTCTCTTCTGAAAGACTTTCTAAAATTCCTGTGTCAATCCCAATGCTGTGTGGCTGATTCGATACCGGAAATTGGAGTAGACTTATAACATTGTCAACCTGGATGTATTATTTTCACTGGAGGTAATATAGCACAGGTACTCATGGATTGATTCTTTACATAAAAAAGAGTAAGATAGTGACAGGTCAGGAGCAATCGAAGCTCCTGGGGCATTATTTACTGTTGGGAGGTATCACATTGCTTTTTCAATCGATGAAACAAGGGGCGCGTAATGGCATTGAGACGACTTTGATGCTGGGTAAAATTATTGTGCCCATTTATTTTTTTGTTACATTTTTGCGATACACACCAGTGATTAATTTTATTGCCAGGATTTTTGAACCCCTAATGAATTTTTTTAATCTGCCTGGAGAAGCCGCGCTGATCCTGGTCATGGGGAACCTTCTAGGCCTGTACTCCGGTGTGGGTGCCATGGAAGCCTTGTCCCTTGGCACGTTTGAAATTACACTATTGGCCATTATGCTCAATTTTTCCCATTCTCTTTTTGTTGAAACTGCCGTTTCCACCAAACTCAAAGTCAGCGGCGGTAAAATCATGGCTCTTCGGGTGAGCCTCATGCTGGCCTCCGGACTTGTTTTTGGCACTCTCGCAGGAGGTGTCCTAACGCAATGGATGTAACAGCTGTTTTTCGAGAAGCATTGTTTGGAAGTCTGTCATCGGTGTTTAGTATTGCCAAGGTGGTAATCCCCTTGATGATTGTCATGCAAGTGGCGAAAGATTACCATTTACTGGATCACTTGAGCAAATATTTGAAACCACTTACTGATTTTTTGGGTATGTCCAGAGAATCTGGATTTCCACTGATGGTGGGATTACTCTTTGGCCTGGCCTATGGTGCCGGTGTCATTGTTCAAAGTGCCAAGGAAGGCAACCTGACACGAAAAGACATGGTGTTGCTGTCGGTTTTTCTGGCAACCTGTCATGCTGTTTTCGAGGATGTACTAATTTTTTCTGCCATTGGCGCCAACGGCTGGCTCATACTGGTTGCACGGGTTGCAGCAGGTTTGTTGGTGACCTATGCAGTGTCTAGAAGATTGGACAAGACAGGGAAATATGGTAAAGTGTCGTTGAGCAATCAGGAGTGAAACTAAACAATGATATTTAACACTATATATACTTTTATGTGCACAGGCATACTCCCAAAAAGAGGCAGGAGAACCGTCCCCTTGCCTCTTTTTGAAGTGGTGGCCGGTTATTCAATACCACGGTACAAGTGTCCGTTGGTAACACCTTTTGCTTTTATGTTCCGGATCACTTCTTCATCTTTAGCCCCCAGAACTCCTTTCAACATGTTGCGGTGAAACCTCACGGCCTGTTCCATCTCTTGGGGCGTTTCGTCCAGAAAATTGAGGCGAAAAAAGCCGATTCCTGCTTTTCTTACTTTTTCATGATCTTCAATAAACATCAGTTTTTTTGAATTGTAGATCTCTGTGTTGCAGCCTGAGCTCTTTCGGATGGGGAAATGCTCATTCATCCGGTCCACCAGGCTGTAACGCTGTTGACGGCACAAATGACAATTGTGTGATTGCCCCAAGACGGTGGCAATCACGCAGTGCTTCATGGCCATCACTGGCAACGACCCATAACCCATGATTTCGGTCTGATGAGGTGTTAGGTTCATGGCGGCTATTTGGGCCAGGGTTAATTCCGGCGACAGGGTGATGCGCTGCATCCCTTGTTCTTCATAATAACCATAGGATAAATTATTGATCACATTCAGGTTAAAGTCACCAATAATCTTGAAATCCTGGAACATATGAAGGTGTCCCAGGTTTTGAATAAGCACTGTTTTTATGCCAGCTTCTGAAATAATATTTAAATATTTTTCTAGCGAGTTTTTTGTTGCCATGCGGTTAACCTGAGGTACCAGCTGCCCAGGAAAGGTTTTTTTCTTTAACAAAGCGGCTGCTTCCTTCAGTGTATCCAAATCTCTGTAATAAATCGTCTCCGGCTGCAGCTCCATCAACTTCTCAAGCTGTTCAAGGTTCGTAACACTATAAGTGAGCGAGATTTCATCAGCCACTCTATTTGTGGAAGTAGTCTCTGTATTAAACGGAATCTGACACCGGGCCTGTTGAGAAGACCGTTGGTAGCGATTGGCACGTTGTATGCTCAGTTGTTCCACCAGGTTTCGTCTGATTTCATTCAACATTTTCATGGGCAATGCCAATCCATCTTCCAGGTGTACCTGAACCCGACTGGCTTCATATGGAGTACCACCCATTTTGGATAGCTGCCCAATCACATCTGCTTCTGTAAGCGCCCGTTTTACCGCTTCCTGGGGAACTGTTTCCGACACTTCCCGCACCTGACGGTCACCATCTGATAGAATGCCAGTCACAGGCATTCCTCGCTTGATGGTGATTTCCATGGTAACAGGAATCTTTAAAAACTCTTTGTGGTAGGTATCCCGTGCCTCTTTCATCATCACTTCATCATAGGTTTTGTACACCTGTTCACCAATTTGGCAGGCATGTTTAAAATTCACCTGACAAGTAGCTCCTTTGCTGCAGGATTTTACCACTTTTCCTCCCAGCTCCAGCTTTTCCACACGGCCGCCAACGGTCTCATCCTTGCGGCGCAGCTGTATTTCATCATTATGATTCAAGTCATCGGATAACAAGAGGGTCAGCTTGGCGTTTTTGGCATCGTAGCTTTTTACAATTCCCACAGCATATCCCTGGTTTCCCGAACTTCCCATGCTCATGAAATCAAGGCCTTTTTCCCCAAATAGGTTGCCCCTGGTAAAACCTCTGTTAAAGATGGCCATCTCCTTATCCATGGTTTCCATGTCCGCCGTACTACCCTGTTCAGCAGCCTCCAATACGTGCCGGTATGCTCTTACCACCTTAGCCACGTATTCCGGCTTTTTCATTCGTCCTTCAATTTTCAGGGAATAGGCCCCTGCCTCCACCACTTGGCTGATTTCTGCTAAAGTTGATAAATCCTTTGGACTCAGCAGGTAGTCACCCTGCAGTGAAGCCACCATTTCTTGCTTATCTTCATTGTAAAGTCTGTATTTTTGACGGCAAGGCTGGGCACACCGGCCCCGGTTACCGCTTCTACCGCCAATCATACTGCTCATAAGACACTGGCCCGATACGGAAATACACAGAGCCCCATGAACAAAAACCTCCAACTGAACGGCGGTTTCTGTTTTAGCCTGTCGGATCTGCTGCAGGTCCATTTCCCGCCCCAGTACCACCCGTTTCACACCCAATGATGCCAGGTATTTAATGTCTTCCATAGTTTGTACTGACATCTGTGTGGAACAGTGTACGTCCAGGTCTGGAAAATAACGCCGCACAACCTGCAACACTCCCATGTCCTGCACAATCACTGCATCAATACCTATGGTGTAGAGAAAATCAAGGTATTCCACAAGACTGTCCATCTCGTGGTTAAACACCAATGTGTTCACCGTCACGTACAGGCTGACTCCTCTCACATGGCAATAAACGACTGCTTCCTGCAACTCATCCCGGTCAAAGTTACCGGCAAACATTCGTGCTCCGAAGTCTTTTCCAGATAGGTAGACAGCATCAGCACCGTTTTGAACGGCTGCCACCAGGGCTTCAAAGGTGCCGGCGGGTGCCAGGATTTCATGGTCTTTATTCATAGGTGTTTCTCCTTTTTAACTTTATAATGTAGTGAGATTTCACGAATCCCCTGTGCCCCTATCAGGTGTGGAACACACTGAAATTTGCCACAATCACCTGGCCTGTCATACCCCTGAGGGCGGTAAAGTTGGTCTGGTGCTTCTGAATCGGGTTGCCTTCCAGCAATGTTTTGGTGAAACCTTCCAGGAATAACTGGCGTTCTTCATTAGGTATGTCAAAAATGCGCTGGTCAAATTCCAGTACCCAGGTACGGTTGAAATGCTTGGCAGTGTGAACGTCCTCAATATCAATATCCAGTATTGCCAGATCATCCGGCATATCCGAAATAATTTTCTCCTTTCTCACTTCCCTGACATAATGAAGGTACAAGTCATTCACATGGGCCTCACTGATGATAGCTACAGGAAAGCTTTCGATCTCTTTCATTTCCAAAGTTCCTTCCCTTGTGGGCAACCATGCCAGGTGGGGGTGTTGGTCATCTCCCACTGTTGTGTCCCATGGTCTTCTAAGGTCATAGGAGGTAATGTCACGAGGTAAGGTCATCGATTTCACCTTCATGTTATCAACTGGTATACTTTCCTGTTCTGTTTCCACCTGTGTCGATTCATCTTTACTTCCACTGTTCCTAATCTCATCCAGAGTAGGCCAAGTGACTTCTCAGCCATGGGCCTGGTCACGGTAAGCGGTTTTGATCCTGGGGTCTTCCTCTGCTTGCTGCATCAAGGGATTGTTGGATCCCATTATGGTCGCAAAAATGAACACAACTAATACGATTAAAAATGGATAGATCTTTTTCATTTGATCCACCTCCTCTTACTTCTATTATACCAAAGATGGCAATAGCTGAGTGACTCTACATCTCCAGGGCATGCACAACAAAACGGCCATTATCGACACCATAACTGCAGGTGGCCAGTGTCAGCAATGAATGAACAGGGTCCAAAACCCATTCTGACGGGTGCAGGGATAGGGAGGCAACTGATTCCAAATAACGGTGGTATTCCTCCTGGTCCTGGAAATTCAACTGGAAAGCATAGTCATTGGCCGACACCTCATACACTGAAAAAACCTGGTAGGTTTTGGTTTCATAAAGACCTGAAATCTCAATAATCTGGTTTTCTTCAAAAAAGGCTCTTTCCTGATAGTTGTGCAACTGGTGAAACATGGTTTTACTTTTCATATTGTGTCCATACAGAACAGTGTGGTTGTCATTAAAGTTTCCCAGGTTACGATAATCCATGAAAATCGCACCAGAAGGACTTTTCTGCCGATAAAAGTCTCGGTTCAGGTAATCTTCGTTGTCCATACTTCTAACATAGGGACGTACCGAAGCTACTAAGAATGAAACCTCATCAGGTTCATTTGAACATCATCAATCAATTGATTATATGAAAATTCAGCAGCAATTTCTCCAACACCTGCTTCAGGAAGAAGAGGAAGAAGCCCAAAAATTAATTATGCAGTACCATTTAGGCCCACACTCACTTCTACCGCTGTTCACAGAAGTATTTGTTCCCACCTTAACAGAAGTGGGTGATCTCTGGGAAAAAGGAATCATCGACATTACCCGTGAACATCTCATCTCCCACGTGGTGGACCACCTCATTGCCAACCTGGAATCATCACTTCCCGAATCTCCCAACATCCAATGCTCAGTCATGTTTATGCCGCCAGGTGCTGAGGAACATCAATTAATCTTGAAAATGGCTGAACAGCTTTTCAAAGCCAATGGCTGGAAAACCTATTACATGGGCAGGAGTATTCCCATCAGCAGTTTGGAGGTATTTTTAAAGGAAATTAAAGTGGACCTGCTTGTTCTGTCAGTCACCTTGGAAAAGCATCTCAACAGTACAGAACACCTGATTACGGCCATCAAATCACTGCCTGCAATTGAACAGCCCAAAATAGTGATAGGGGGAAGTGCTATACGCGACAAACAACATGCCCTTCAACAGCTGGGGGCAAATGAGTACTCTCCATCTCTATCAGCCTTAAACCAGTTAATTAAACAAATAAAAAATTGTGCATAAAAAAAGCGGGAAGCTAATTCCCGCTTTTTTTATTGTTAATCGTTATCCTGGTTTCATGACTTCTTACGAACAATTCATTTACATCAACATTCAGGTCTTTGATGGAGGCAATGAACCTCTTCCTTTTGTTTACTTCATAATGATTGCCCGTTGAGGGCATACTTTAATGCATTTGCCGCACCCAATACATGTTTCCGCATCAACTTTAAAGGGTTTTGTGAATCCCTCGCGGTGGATAGCATTCACAGGACATACTCTTTTCGCTGGGCAAAAAGGTGATTTGTCACATGCGAGTTCTTTGATGATGGCTTTTTTCATATATGTCGTTCCTCCCTTGTGATAATCTTAAAGGATTCTCAAAATCACATAACATTTGCATATAGGTTTAGTATGCAAACTGATTTGATTTTGATAAACCTTGGTGAAAATATCGTTCGTTTACCCCTCCCCCATGGGTCGGGTTAGCACATCTGTTATCCTACCGTATCACTCATACTTTGTCAAGAGGATTCAACAAAACGTCACTCAACAAAAGAAAATTCTGATAAAATTTCCATAAAAAACCACCAACCTTCTTAATTGGTGGTAGAGAACTGCAACACTTGCTTTGTTATGCATATTTCCTTAACAAAAAATTAACATAACCATTCTAATCCTAACACTGTCTTAATCCCAAAAGAATTAAACTGAACATGAAGAATTGATCACTGCTGAAAACAATGGAAAAGAGTGATGATCATTATGATTGCACTTTTATTGATCACAATAATTGGCATATCCTTGCTTGGTTATTTGATGATGGTTCGTTTGGACAGTTTTATAGAAAGCGGCGGATTTATTGAGGGCCCCGAAGCATTGATAGAGCCTACGGTGCTAATTTATGACCCTCATCGGGACCAGGATGCATTGGAAAAATCCTTACTGCAGCATCAAATCAGATTCCAATGTATAACTGAACCTCATGTGCCTGAAAACATGATCCCTGTGGTGGTGGCTGCCCTTTCTGACAGTGACATGGACAACTTATTGCTGTGCAACGAAGCCAGGCACCTTCATCCAGATCTATTCACCGTTGCTGTCTGCAATGATGCATTGTATACCCATCTTTTTAAAGAATCTGGCATCAAACAAGTTTTCTATCAAAATTTTCCAGAAAAGATATTGTTAGAGTGTTTACTGGACCAGAAATCCGTTACTCATTCATCAGACAATCAAGCTGTATGCTAACGAGGGAGGAAAGATTATGAAGCAGTTTGCTGTCATTGGCTGTGGCCGATTTGGATCTGCAGTGGCTAGAACCCTTTATAAGAATGGCTACGATGTGCTTGCAATAGACCAGGACACAGACAGAATAATGCATATCTCCGATTCCGTTACTCATTCTGCCAGCATAGATGTACGGGATGAGACTGCTCTTCGTGAAGTGGGCATGCGCAACATAGATGTGGCAATCATCGCCATCGGATCAGAAATTAAAGCTTCCATCATGGCTACTCTCGTTATCAAGGAACTTGGCGTAAAATATGTGGTAGTAAAGGCTCAGGACGAACTCCACGCCAGAGTACTCTATAAAACAGGTGCCGACCGGGTAATTTTTCCAGAGCGGGACATGGGGGTTCGATTGGCTTATAATCTTACCTCCACCAATATTCTCGATTACATTGAACTTGCACCTGATTACAGCATCATGGAGGTACTAACCCCTGACAAATGGGTTGGCAAAAACCTTCGGGAAATAGATGTACGAAATAAATACGGTGTCAGTGTTATGGCCATTAAACATGGTGAGGAAGTCATCGTCTCTCCAGGAGCACAAGTTACCATCCATCGGGGCGATGTGTTGGTAGTGATCGGTGCCAATGAAAGCCTGCAGAGGGTTCAAAATAAAGTTTAATTCACCAATTCCCAGATCAAATGTTATAATATGAATAGACAATGACCAGGGAGCTGAAGTACATGAGTAAAGAGAAAGACTCATTGAAAACCCAACAGTATTTTTCATGCAGCATTAAAACCATCCTGATTTTTCTGATCACAACCGGCAGCTCTCTCCTTGTTAGTTTACTGGGTGTTGGAAAAGAAAGTATCGTCATGGTTTTTTTGTTGGGGGTGCTTTTCACCACCATCTTTACCAGCAGCTATGTCTACGGAATCATTACATCCTTTGCCAGTCTGATGGTACTGAATTTTCTTTTTACAGAACCACGGTTCACCCTGGTGATCTACAACGAAAATGATATTGTTCTTTTGTTATTTTTCCTTGTCACAGCCGTCGTATCTGGCGTAGTCACTTCCCGCCTTCAACAACAAATGGAATTGGCTGCTAAAAACGAACGTACGGCTCAAACTCTATACAGAATTGCTTCAGGGTTTTTATCTGTTAACGGAAAAAGCAACATCATTCAGCGGAGTATCTCGTACATCCATCAATACACCAGCGGATGCGAATGCACCATCACCCTGAATGAAGATCAAAAAATCTATACCGGTTTCCACCCTTTGCCGCCTCATTTTCATGGAGAATATGTTATTAAAAGCGCTCCCGGTTTTTTAGGGATTATGCAGGTATACTCTCACAGCATTGAGGTGGATGAGCAGACTCAGTTGATCATCCAGGCAGTGGTAACACAGTTAGGCATCGCCCTGGACCGGGAAGATCTTTATAACAAACAGGAAAAAACCCGCCTCTCCATGGAAAGCGAGAAACTCCGCGCCGCACTTTTACGCTCTGTTGCCCATGACTTGCGCAGTCCGCTGACAGTGCTGCTGGGTGCCGGTAACCTGTTGGCCGATAACTATGAACACCTGTCGGATGATAAACGAAAAAAACTGGCCACCGACATTAGCGAGGAAATCATATGGTTGACAAATCTTGTGGAAAACATCCTGGATATGACCCGCATTAATGAATCTCACCTGGTTATCCAAAAAGAAAATGAAGTTGTGGACGATGTAGTTAGTGAAGCCGTGTCCCATGTTGAACGACTGCTCAGAGAACGTACCTTTTCTGTGGAACTACCTGAAGATGTCATCATGGTACCTATGGATGGCAGACTCATCGTCAGAGTGCTTATCAATCTGCTTGAAAACGCTGTGCTCCATACCCAACCAGAGGCTGCAATCCAACTATCAGCCACTATCAATAAAGACAATCTGGAAGTAATGGTTTCTGATAACGGCCAGGGAATTAAAGAGGAATTATATGAGAAACTTTTTGAAAAGTTTGTAACCCATGACAAAATAGTGTCGGACGGACGTAGGGGTATTGGGTTGGGTCTTGCCAATTGCAAAGCGCTGGTAGAGGCACACGGAGGGTCTATATGGGTTGAAGCAAATCATCCCCAGGGTACCCGGTTTGTTTTCACATTACCCTTGGAAAATCCGGCAGTTTCAGCATAATTCGAAAACAAACAGGAGGATACCCATGAATAAACTAACAATCCTCATCGTAGAAGACGACAAATACATATCAAATTTCATCGCAGTCTCATTGGAAAAAGATGGTTATAAAGTACTGACTGCCAGTAGCGCTGCCGAGGGTTTGTTCATGTTTTCTTCCCATAACCCTGATGTTATACTGTTGGACCTGGGTTTGCCTGACAAGGATGGCATCGACGTTATTAAGGAGCTCCGCACCTGCTCTGAAGTGCCTATACTGGTGGTTTCAGCCCGTGGTCAGGAAAAGGAAAAAATCGAAGCCCTGGATCTCGGGGTCGATGACTATGTTACAAAACCCTTTTATATGGGCGAGCTGATGGCTCGTATCCGTGTAGTGGAAAGAAACATGGCAAAATCATCGATGCAGCCTGAAGAATCCATCTTTTTCAGCAAATCTCTGACAGTTGACTACGATAAAAGAAGGGTACTCATCGATGACCGGGAAATACACCTTACACCCATTGAATATAAACTTTTGCTTCTGCTCATTGCCAACAAGGGTAAAGTACTCACTCACAACTATATATTTAAACAGGTATGGGGCTATGAAAGTATCGATACAAAAAATGTAAGGGTCTACATGGCTAACCTTCGGAGAAAAATCGAAAAAAACACCGCCAACCCCCAGTTTATATTAACGGAAGTTGGCGTTGGTTATCGGTTTGCTGATGAGTAAGTTGGTTTATGACACCTGTTCTATTAAGAAAAACTATGCTTTAGGAAAGGAACTAGTCTTTACAGTTCTTTTAATGCATCGATCAGCGCCAGAATATCTGACTCATTGTTATAAAAATGAATGCCCACGCGTACTTTATTACCTGACATATTCAACTTGACTCCACGCTCATCGAAAAAATCCTGGTTCCATGTGAATCCTTCCCGTAGCTTCAGATAGACAATGCCACTGCGGTTTTCAACAGCAAGAACCGGATAAATTTCGACTTGTTTCACTTCCTCCATTTTCCCGTATAACAAATCAACCAGCTTCAGGATATGTGTCTCCACATCCTTCTTACCAAGGTTCATATAGGTATCAACTGACGACTGAAGTCCTTTCAATCCTATCCAGTTTAAGCCCCCGGTTTCAAACTTTTGTGCACCTTGGTGCAGCACCAATTCCAGGTTGGTGAAATCCTTCATGCGGTCACGAACCCCTGTCCAACCTACATGCATGGGCTCAATGGTGTCGAGCAGTGCCTTTCGCATGTACCCCACTCCAAAACCAAACAAATTGTTCAGCCACTTATAGGTGGAGGTAACCATCACGTCAATTTGCATCTCTACCACGTCAAGGTCCATGGCACCAAGGCTTTGGGTGGCATCCACCACCAGGTAAATGCCTTTTTTTCTGCAGAGTTCTCCCAGCCGTTTAATTTCATAATGATAACCGGAGGAAGGCTCCACTGAACATATAGAAACAGCAAATGTGTTCTTGTCCATGTTTTCAATAATCTGGTCAGTGGTCACCACACCATTTTCATTTTTTAGGTACCGCACCTGGAGACCATCTTTTTCCCGGTTCAGCCAAGCATTTCTTGTGGAAGGAAAAGATATATCCGGCACCAATACGTTGCTGCCTTTTGGTATGTCCACACCGCAAATGAAGGTATTGAGCATATCTGAGCTATCTTTACCATAAAACACCTCGTCAGCCTGAGCCCCAATCATCCCTGCAAAAACAGTCCGCCATTCATCAGCCTCTTTCCAGCTTTCCCAGTATTCTGTGATGGAAACCCCATCCATGTGCCGCTTATCCAACACTGCTTTCATGGCTTCATACGTATCTTTTGAAAAAAGGCCGGTAGTTGAAGTATCCAGGTATGCCTGCGATTGCGTTGCGGGATATTTTTGTCTTATCACACTAAATTTGTCCATTTGCCTCCTCCTGCTCTATTCCTAAGTTATTAACTATACGATTTGATACTGGTCTATCATATTCTCCATTTTTTAAAAACGATGTGGTATAAACATGTATCCCCCAATGACAAGTAGAGGCAATGCAATGGTATCCATTTTACTGGTCACCCCGCTGTTTAGGCTTTTTTCCCCAGTTATAATAATAAGCCACGCCTAATACCAGGCACATATTCACCCACACCACCAGCACAAACCCATATAAAAAAGGCATGCCAATTAGATACGGTTCTATACGGTTGATAAAAAGTATCCCTGGAAATTCAATGACGGCAAAACCAAGTATGATCATAGTCCATATGATTTTTTGTGTGATCCTATTTTTTTTCATAAAGAACCCCTGCTTTTTTTCATATACTAACATAATACCAGATTAGAAGGATCAAGTCATATACTAATCAATATAAAAATGCAACCGTTACAGTCAAGGCGGTTGCATATTCATTAATTATTATCGTTTTTCAGGTTTTATGTCTTTGCCAACTGCCACAAAACCTCCCCGATGGAATCGTGAATCACCCAGGTGGCCCGGTTATCGAAGGGGGTTGTGTCTCGATTAATAAGCAACATATCTTCTCCTGTAAAGTAGTCGATTAACCCAGCGGCCGGATACACCACCAGTGAAGTGCCTCCTACAATTAAAAAATCAGCTGCCTTCAGAGCTTCCACTGCCTGGTGCAGGATTTTTTGGTCAAGGGGTTCCCCAAAAAACACCACACCGGGACGTAGCATTCCCTCACAATAACGACACACAGGCACCTGGCGTCCAGGATCGGTCATTTCTTCCAGTGTGGCTTCACGCTGGCATTCTGTGCAATAGTTATGATGAACAGAGCCGTGCAGTTCCAACACCTTTTGACTGCCGGCCATTTGATGGAGTCCGTCTATGTTCTGGGTGATAACAGCCTTCAGCTTCTCCTCCTGCTCCCACCTGGCCAACACCTGGTGCGCTTTATTGGGTTTAGCTTTGGGAAACAGCCTGTGGGTTCGATAATAGGCGTAAAACAGTTCCGGTTCGTTGTAGAGCGTGCGGATGCTAAGCAACGCCTGTGGATCACGCCCTGCAAACTCCGGTTGGTTATATAACCCACTCTCTGTCCTAAAATCCGGGATATCACTTTCTGTTGATGTCCCCGCACCTCCAAAATACACAATGGCTTTGGCTTTCTTGATTTTCTGCTTTATTATTTCCAGGTTCTCACTCATTACCATCTCACCTCTTTTCACACTTTCGGTTCCGGTTTAATATTGAAGGTCATTGGGGTATGTATGAAGAATACAGTCATGGTTCGTATAATAAATCAGGACATAAGGAGAAATTATCATGGATGTACTCTGTATTGGACATGCTTCCTATGACGTCGTGCTGTCACTGCCTCAGTTTCCTGAGGAAGATCATAAATTTGTCCTGGAAGAAAAAACAGAATGCGGTGGCGGCCCTGCCGCAAATGCCTCCTACTTATTGGCCAAGTGGAGGGTTTCAACAGGTTTCATGGGACAGGTTGGTCAGGACGTATATGGCAGCCGTATTGTTCAGGAGTTGAAAGAAATTGGTGTTGATCTTCATCTGTTGCAGGTAAATGACGACAACCCCACCCCCTATTCTGCCATTCTGGTGAATGTTCAAAACGGCAGCCGCACCATTCTTAATGTGCGCAAATCCCCAATGCCCATGGCAAATGTAGAGAAATTAAACGATGCATTGAATCCCCAGGTGCTGCTCATGGACGGTCATGAACTGGGAGCTTCTCTGAAAGCACTGGAAATGTACCCGAAAGCACTGTCCGTACTGGATGCAGGCTCTGTTAAGCCAGCTACGCTGGAGTTGGCTGGCAAGGTTGATTACCTGATCACATCTAAATCTTTTGCCTTAAATTATTGTCAGACCGAGTCCCTGAACAGTGACAGTGCTGCTAATTCATGCCTTCAAAAACTTCAGCAACTGGGAAAAGCCCAAGTGGTGGTCACCCTTGGAGAACAGGGTCTTCTTTATCTGGATGATGGGAAGACAGTACGATTATCTGCCTACACTGTAAAAGCTGTTGATACAACCGGTGCAGGGGATGTATTCCACGGTGCTTTTGCCTTCGGTTTACTGAAGGGTTTCAGCTTATCCGAAAACCTTAAATTCTCATCTGCATCTTCCGCCCTGTCGGTGCAGCAACCCGGTGCCCGCACCTCTATTCCTGAGCTGGAACAGGTGCAGGTTTACCTTGAATCATTAGCGTATTAAGCGAAAAGAAAGCGCTATGCAAAAGGCATCAAAAATGCCCGTACCGGTGCCGCTTCTGCACCTTTAATTTTCAGCGGAGCAGCCACCAAGAGATACTCTCCTTCGACTACCTCTGAAAGACGGAGTCCTTCAATAATAAGAATCCCGTTCCCCAGCAGTGTTTTGTGTGTTTCCCTTTCCGGCTGGTCCCGTTCGATGCCTAAAGCGTCAATACCCACCCCGGTCACTCCCAGGTTATTCAACCAAACAGCCCCTGAAGCAGCCAGGTATACAAAAGAAAAGTCAAAGAAATCCTGGTCAGAATTTCGGGTTTTCAGTAGAATAAATTTTCCTTCTGGTATTTCTTTATTCTTCAGATCCTGATCTGAGATGCCACCTTCCACCTCAGTCAAATCCAACACCCTGCAAGGTGTGACCACTTGTTTCAGTTGAAGGTTGTCTAATGTCTCACCCTCCGGTATCATATGCAACGGCATGTCCAGATGAGTGCCCGTGTGCATGCCCATGGTCACTTCTGTTTCAAAGGCTGTGCTTTTCTCAAAATCACGGGTTATCCTGATGCTGGGCCGGTTTTCTTCCCGGTTTTTATATACCATCATGTCTTCAGATATTTCCATGCTGATGTCGATGATTTCTCCCGTCAGTTTCATTGTTCCCCTCCTTTCAACATTACAGCCACTCACAACCATCATCCTGATTCAGCAGACCATCTGCTTCCACAGGTCCCTGTGAGCCCTGGGCATAATCCTTGACCGCTTCAGGGTGGTTTTCTGCCCAGTCGATGATCCCATCAATCCATTGCCAGGAAGCTTCTACTTCATCCCAATGGGTAAAAGAGGCCAGGTCCCCCTTCATCGCATCTGCCAGCAGTTTTTCATAGGCTTCCGGTGTGTTGGTGCCTGCCAGGCAGTTCTGACAAAAATCCATGTTAACAGTCAGCAGGGTGTCCACTGTTCCCGGTTCTTTGGTGTTGAAGGAAAGTACAACACCTTCCTGGGGTTGAATGTTGATGGTTAGACGGTTTGGCTTTAATGTCTGGGTAGTTTCCACCAAACTCCAGGAGCCTAGGGGCAAGCGGTACTGGATAACGATGCGTGCCGCCTTTTCTGACAATCCCTTGCCCGTTTTCAGGTAAAAGGGCACACCCTGCCATCTCGAGTTGTTTATGTAAATCTTAAGAGCCGCAAAGGTTTCGGTGGACGAGTCTGGAAACACATTTTCTTCGCTTCTATAACCTTGGTATTGGCCCAACACAAGATGGTGTTTCATTTGCTCAGGCTTCAAAGGTACCAGGCTTTTTAAAATACGCACCTTTTCTGCCCGCAGCTTTTCTGCAGTTAAAAGGCTGGGCATATCCATCGCAGTCAATGCCAGCATTTGCAACATATGATTCTGCACCATATCCCGGAGGGCTCCTGCTTTGTCATAATAATCTCCACGGATACCCACTCCATCCGCCTCTGTGGAGATAATCTGCACATGATCAATGTGTTCGGCGTTCAAAGTGGGCTCAAAAATCTGGTTTGCCGCCCGAATGGTCATCAGGTTTTGCACCATTTCTTTTACCAGGTAATGATCAATGCGGTAAATCTCTTCTTCTTCGAAGAACTGTCGCAGGGTCCTATTCAATTCAGCAGCAGTAATGGCATCATGGCCAAAGGGTTTCTCAATCATCACCCGTTGCCAGCCATGGCTTCGACTGATCAATTTGTTTTCTTCAATTTGGTTAACGATGGGGCCAAAATGCTGGGGTGAAACAGCCATGTAAAATAGACGATTTCCCCGGGTATTCAGCTTCTCATCCAGGTGGCCTAATTTTTCCTTAAGTTTTTCATAATCTTCTGGCCGGTCGAACTGAAGGGGCTGGTAATGAATCCGTCCTGTGATTTTTTTCCAGGTATTTTTATCAATGCCGCCCTGAATATGCGCTTTTACCGTATCACTGATTTCTGCCAAATACTGCTCAATTGAATAAGGCCGCCGTGCAACGGCCATGACAGCAAATGAATCAGGTAGCTGACGCTGCTTTTCCATCTGGTACAAGGCTGGAATCAGCTTGCGTCTTGTCAGATCACCAGTGGCGCCGAAAACAACCAACAAACAATCCCTGGCTCTGTCTTCCGGACTCATTTAATTTCCTCCTTTTTCACCGTGGCGTGACCACCAAACTGATTTCGTAAGCCTGCTACCACCTTGCCCGAAAAGGTATCTTCCTGCTGGGAGCGATACCGTGTAAATAGGGAAGCTGAGATGACAGGTACCGGCACTGACAAGTCAAGGGCTTCCTGAACGCTCCACAATCCCTCACCGGAAGCATGGACCACCCCTCTGATGGAATCCAGCTTAGGATCCTCCAAAAATGCCTGGTGCGTCAAATCCATGAGCCATCCGCGAATCACCGAACCATGTCGCCACACATTGGCCACTTGGGCGTAGTTCACTTCGAAAGGACTTTCATGCAGAATTTCAAACCCCTCTCCAATGGCTTGCATCATGCCATACTCTATACCATTGTGTATCATCTTCACGTAATGACCTGCACCGGTTGGTCCAACATGAGCCAGGCCACCGGGTACACAAAGGGGTGCAAGTACTGGTTCCATGTCTTTGAAAAGCTCTTGGCTGCCGCCCACCATCATGCAGGCACCGTAGCGTGCTCCTTCAATACCTCCGCTGGTACCAATGTCCATTAGATGAATGCCTCTTTCGTCCAATACTTTTGCCCGTTTTAGTGTGTCACGATAATGGGAATTTCCCCCGTCAATTACCAAGTCTCCAGCTGACAGTAAAGGCAACAAATTTTTCAGCACCGCATCAACCGCCGGGCCTGCTGTTACCATGATCCAAAAATGCCGGGGAGACTCCAGCCTCTTTACCAGTTCCTCCAAAGAATCTGTCCCTTGAATTTCTTCTGCAAGAAGGTCCACTACTTTATCCCGACTTCGGTTGTACCCAATAACATCCTGGCCTTGTTCCCTCATGTTTAATGCCAGTTGTAATCCCATTTTACCTAAGCCAATTATTCCAATTTGCATTTTTTTTCCTCCTTACGAATCTTATGAATGATTCCATCTTGTCAGGTCAGCTAATTGGACTTTATAACTCATAATGCTGGTAATCTTCCATGAATACTACATATCGACTGCCTATTTTTTCCTGGGCTGCCGCCAGTTCATTCAAGCCCCACCGGGGGTTTCTGTGCACCAGACCCACCTGATATGTTGCTTTGGCCGGAATGGCTTCCAAAATTTCGCCAAGGGATGAATGGAAGGATTCCTCAACAGGTTCTAACTCCCAGCAATCGTGGAGCAGCATCTTTACCCCCTCTGCCCGCTGGAATGTTTCAGGAAGCAGGGAAGTGTCGGAAGCATAATACAGGGCGCCATCCAGCTTCAACCCATAGGAAACGTGGGAATGATGCTGTTGAAAGGCTTCAAATTCCACGTTTCCAACATTAAACATTCCTTCCCTATAATCTATAAAGCTAATATTCGGTGTCAGTTCTTCTGCTGAGCTGCCAGAAAAGGGTTCACTAAAAAAGCGGTGCAGGATTTGCTTAACTCCTTGGGAGTAAGCTGGTTCTCCCGGTCCGTAAATTCGAATCTTGTGATTATTGAACATCATGGGCAGATACGACAACCCAATGATATGATCAAAATGATAGTGACTCAGTACGATGTGCAGAGTTTCATAGTGCTGGATCACATGCTGGTACTTGCTTAGGTTACTCAGCCCCGTTCCTGCATCCAGTAAAATCAGATCCTCGTCGGTTTCAATCATGTAACAGGCTGTCTCGTTTTCATTGGTTGGAATCCATCCACCGCTACCCAGTACAGTTAATTTCATATTTTACCCTCCCTCATAACATTGAGGCTTTGTTCACCTAGTCATCGGATAGAATGCAATCATCAATGACCTTTAATGTGCTGCCACTTCCGTTTTGTATATGGTTGGATCATTGTATTATGAATACCCAATTTAACTTAAGATCACCTGTGGATGATAACAAAGTGTTTTCTTTACAATAAAAAAAACTGACAACTGAGGATTCTCTCAGTTGTCAGTTTTCTGTTTACGATGTTTACCTTTGTTCTTCAAACTGTCTTAGAAGTTTCACAAACAGTTCCGGCACCTTGGCCATGTTTTCAATGGATTCTACGAAGGAAATACGAAACTGGGTGCTGCCTGGGTTTGGCTGTCCCGGAGCAATGTCGTAGAAGCCTTTCATGGGGGCCACCAGGAGGGTGGTCTCTACCCCGTCAATAACCGCTGAACCTTTGCCGGCACAATACAGCACGAAGTCAATACAATCGAAGCCAGGTTTTACCACATTGCGAACATCAATAACTGAGTAAATGGAGGCGTCCGGGTTGGAAACGATCAGACCGGGCTCCAATTCCTTCAGGGTGTTGTTCACCATGAAAATCTGCTCTTTGTAGTATTCCCGTAGGCTTTTGCACCAACCCATCAGATCCTCTTTGCTTTCCTTGGCCAAAGCACCAAATATATATTGACCAATGGCATTGGCACATAAGTTGGCAGTGTATTCAGCCACTGAACGGGTATAAAACTCCTTGTTGTCTGTAACAACTGCACCAATTCTCAGGCCGCAGGCATTCCAAACCTTAGAAGCTGTTTCAATACTGATCCTTCTTCCTTCAATTCCCGGCACTTCTTCGTCGTCAATACCCCAGATGCTGACCAATTTTTTGTTTTCATCATAGTAAAGTCCTCTGTAGGCTTCGTCACTGATCATCCACATGTTGTGTTTTACACACAACTTAGCCAATTCAACCATGGTTTTATGGGAATACATTTGACCCGTGGGATTGTCATAGGGAATGACCAACAAGGCTCCCGGATTGCTGGATTTGATGGTTTCTTCAATTTTGCTGATTTCTGGTAATTCGAACTTACCACTTTCGTCCAGGTAACGTTTCAGGGTAATGGTTTTTCGTCCTACTCTTTGTGAAAAGGAAATATAGTTGGTATAAGCAGGGTCAATCATCATCAATGGCTTTTCACCAGTACCTGCAGGACCGCAAACACCAAGAATGACCAGTTCCATACCAGCGGATCCGCCATCGGTCACTTGCACAAACAGCTTACTAGTGTCAAACCCTTCCGCCTTCATGATGTTCCTGAAAGCGTCCTGTGCTTCTGGTGTTCCAGCTGTACCTGTGTATCGAATCACACCTTTGTTGAAGGGGCTTTCCGGTGCGTCCAGGTTAAACATTCTTTCCATCATGGCAGGATTGGTGGGCAGCGACACATTACCGATACCAACATTGATCACTGCTTCAGGTTTTACCTCGCGTTCATCATACTTCATTTGGGCCAGACGAACATCGGAAGGTTCTCTTGATTCGAAATGGGCTGATAATAAAGGCTTACTCATATCCACTCTCCTCTTCATTTTAAACTCAACTGCTTTCAATTTGCACCAGACTGAATATTGTACTGCTAAAAAAACAACAAGGTTGTTTATAGGCTCATTTAATTCTATCATACAATGTTATTTATTTCACTTTTTTTGAATTTTAAGTCTTTATCCTTCATCTCGGCTATGTTAGATACAAAAGTGTGTATAGTCCAATAAACTACTTGCACTCAGCTATTCCTAGCATGACTGTCTAATATCAGGATAATAATTTGGCTAAATACACTGACTTCATTTGCTGACTGGCCATGGTCTGTTTCACTGGTGGGAGTTTAAGGATTACTCCAAGTATGGCCGACATTGCCCGGTGACTTTTCAGGGCCTGGTTATCAAAAATCAGTTCCTGAAGCATCCCCTTCTCAATGGCCATGACCACCGCACGGTGTGCAGAATTTACTGGGGTAATGATAGCCTCTTCCCGGTCTTTAAGTTTTATAGAGTCCGAAGGACAGGCTTTGACACAAAGACCACATCCCAGACAAAGGCTCTCATCAATTTCTGGAACGGATGGCTGCCCATTAGTCTTGTGCGATGCCTGCCGGATAACGTCAATAGGACAGGTTCTTACACATTTTCCACAGCCATTGCATGTGTCATGTAAAATCACCGGTAAATAACGGGTTGTCTGAACCGGCTGTAATATCCCCAGTTTTTTCGCAGCCAGTAGTGCTTCACAACAGCATCCACAACAGTTACAGATAAACGCCGGTTTCTGTTGTACGTTTTCACCACACTGCACCAGGTTTTCTTCATAGGCTCTGTAAAGCAGTTCTTTGCATTCATTCACTTCCACGGCACGGGCGTGGCCATGTCGTATCAAAGAATCAGCCGTACCATTGAAGGTCATGCAAATATCCATGGAGGCGTTACAGTTTTTTCCCAAATGTTCCATTTTATGCCGGCAATAACATAGGCTGATGCCAATGTGGCTGGCACTTTCCATAATATGCGTAGCTTTTTCGTAGTCCAGAATGGTAATTTTCTGGTCATCGTCCAACACCGCTTCATTCACATAGGTTCGCACGATCGGTGTCTCGCTGCCAACAAACACCTCTCTCACAAAATCTTCTTCCACGTTCAGGTACTGGTAAAAAAGTTCTGCCAGCAGCTTCTGGTCCAGATCCTGACGGGTGCGCATCATGGAAAATTCAAAAAATCCTGCCATCGGCGGAGGCAATACGTACTGACGCTTACCATTGCTCTCCAGATCAAGGAGCAATGCTTTCCCAGCCATCTGCTGCAAACGCCGCTCTGCTTCTCCTTCACTCATTTTCCAGTTTAGAGCTGCGATTTTTGCAGTGAAAGGTTTGATGGGTAGTTGGGAAATTAGTGCCGCCTCTTCCTCACTGAAAAGTACATTTAAAATTTTATAAAGGGTTTCTGAAGGAGGAGCTCCCTGAGGGAAACGATTGAGACGTTTTTGCAGGTTAACATGTGCGTTTTTTGCCGTTATATGTGCCATTTCTGCCTCCTTGTATCATCAACTGAAATCTTCTAATTGCGTTCAGTTCCATTATAATGCTCAACAGGTCATCAATCAACTAAGATCATTACATACTTTCCTTTCAAAATTGAAATACCGCTTATCTTTGCTTTCCCATAACATATTCAAACCAATTTGGGGTTCAAACAGTTGAGATAACATATCTACTATACATTTGCCATATGTGCTATAGTATATTTTAGCCATCGTGGCAAATGCTTTTATCATATGACATAATCCGGGAGGTAACCAATGTGACTAGCAAAGTTCATTGGCATGATGTTTTTATTTTTGGCGGTGCCATCATGGGGTCAGTGGTGGGCGCTGGCTTTGCTTCCGGCCAGGAAGTGATGCAGTTTTTTACCCACCTGGGCTTTGCCGGCAGCATGGGTGCCGGTCTTGTAGGCATGCTGACACTTGCCTGGGTTTCTATGACCATTTTGGAAGACGGCCGTACCCAGCAGTTTAATCATGTAAATGATATATTTGCTTATTATTGTGGAAAAAAGGTGGGTGTTTTTTTTGAATGGTTTGTGCCTACCCTGATGCTGCTGGCTTTTTCCATTATGATCTCGGCCGCAGGGGCCACTGTGTACGAACATTATGGGTTAAAACCTTTCATAGGGCGTGCAATACTGGGACTGGCCACATTGGCTACTGTACTTCTTGGCCTGAAAAAGCTGACAAACATCGTTGGTGCCATTGCACCAGCCTTAATTGCCTTCACCATGCTTATTGGTATTACCGGCATTATTCGAAACCCTGGCGGTATTGCCGCTTCTGCACAAGTTATGAAAACCATTCAGGTACGTGGCGCTTATGGCAATTGGTTTTTTTCAGGAGTCATGTACGCTTCCTTCCTCATGGTTGGCTTTATGCCTTTCGCCACTGGTATTGGAAAACAGGCAAAAAACAGAAAGGACACCATGCTGGGCGGTCTTTTTGCCGGTATCTTTTTCCTGACAGGGGCCATGATTCTCAGCACAGGTCTCCTGGTTAATATCGGTCAGGTGTATGACAAGCAAATCCCGTCTTTGGTCATTGCCTCTGCAAACCTTCCATTAGCAGCCACCTTCTTTGCCCTACTCATGCTGACAGGCATCTATACCGCCTCCGTCTCCATGTTGTGGACAGCTGTAAACAGAATTGAAAGCAATGACCGGACCACCCGTTACCGGGTTGCAGCTCTGCTGATGACCATTCTGGCGTTCTTCGGGGGACAACTCCAGTTTTCTACCATGGTGGCCATTGTGTACCCAGCAGTGGGTTACCTGGGCCTGGTGCTGATTGCTGGTATGCTCTATTCAAAAATCAAGCCTTTGATCCAATCACTTCCATAAAATGCGGGATCAGTTTCTTCCCAGCAGTCCTCTCGAAAATAACAGAAGAATTCCCATTCAAAATGTATATTTTTCAATCTTTCGGGTATGTTAATAATAGAGGTTATTCACCCAACCCAATGCGGAGAATGTTGGATAGACGTTGAAAAATGGAACATTATAAGCGGAACAAAGGAGGCAAATCATGAAAAAAATATTGGTAGCCGTAGACGGATCTCCCACTTCTAAACAGGCCCTTCAGGAAGCCAGAGAAGTGGCTGAAAAGGAACAGGCTGAGGTTAAAATATTGACAGTGGTGACACATGGGTCATCTTATGCCTATTCCTACACACCAGCACTAAACAAATCTTTTGAAGAGGAATCTGTGAAAAATGCGAAAGCTGTTCTGGAGGAAGCTGAGCAGGTGTTTAAAGATTATCCTGGTAAAGTGGAAAGCATCAGGGTTCACGGTGATGCAGCCAGCATGATCATTGAGCAGGTTGAGAAGGATAACCCGGAACTGCTTGTCATGGGAAGCCGGGGTATGGGCGGTTTTAAACGATTGATTCTTGGAAGCACCGCCTCAAAGGTATTAAACCACGTTTGCTGCAACATTCTGGTCGTGCGCCAGTGCGAAATCTAATGTGACCCGACTACTCTCAGATTCATCTGCACATCATAATCTGTGCATATAAGAGGAAAAATGCTGGCTTCCGTTGGAAGCCAGCATTTTAGACGGTAGGTTATAAACAGGATAACAAGCCTGCTTATTTTACAGCTGCGATCACGGTAACTTCCACCAGTAACTTTTCACTGGCCAGCCTTGCCTCCACACAAGTACGTGCCGGTTCTGCACCATCCTGAATCCAATGGTCCCACACCTCATTCATGTCACTGAAGAGGTCTATGTCTTTGAGATGAATTACCGCTGAAAGCATATGATTTTTATCCGACCCGTGTTGCTTTAGCAAACTTTCCACCTTTTCCAGTGTTTCCCTGGTCTGTTCCTTAATGTCTACCTCACCATTTCCTACTTGTCCACACAGGTAGATGATGCCGTTGTGTACCACTGCCTTACTCATTCGTCCATTTCCTTCGTATCGCTGAATACTCATGATTGATCCCTCCCACAAAATTGTTCCTGACCACTAACCCAATGACCTTTTAGAGATCTTCCTTCTTCATCACCAAATAAACCACCCCACAAACCGAGCACGCTGCCATTTTCAACGACGATTGATTCACTCACACTCACTGTGCATCTGCTGTACATGGTGTCTATCACTATTCTACCTTCTTATCCTTTTCATGTAAACTCGGTGTAGACTGCCGAAAGACAGATCATATATCTTTCCGAACAGCAAAAAAACAGAGAAAGATCAAAAACCCATCTTTCTCTGTTCAATGTTCTAATGCATAAACTACTCAGAAAACTATAAAATTTCTTCCAATAATTCCACAATATGTTGAGTGCTCTCAGCAATTAGCGCCCCCGCTTCTTGCATCCTTTGCTCCTTTATCTCAGCACTGCCCGTACCATCTGGAGAAATAATCGCACCTGCATGACCCATACTTGTATCTTTTGGCGCATTTTTACCAGCGATTAAGGTAATTACTGGTTTTGTTACATGCTGTTTAATATATTCAGCTGCTAATTCTTCCTCACTGCCACCAATTTCTCCAATCAATACAATGACCTTCGTATCTACGTCTTCTTCCAGAAGAGGCAGGAGATCGACAAAAGAAGATCCAGGTATCATATCCCCTCCATTACCGATACATGTAGATTGGCCGATTCCTTTATTTGTCATCATAAATACAGTTTCATAACAGTTGGTTGCACTTCTTGACATAACCGCAACTGATCCTGGTGTAAATATTTTGTGTGCCATAAACCCTGCCTTTGCTTTTCCTGGAGAAATTATTCCAAAAGAGTTAGGCCCAATAACACGACATTGATACTTTCTTGCAAAGTGATGGATCTTCATCATATCTTGAACGGGTACATGTTCAGAGATTGTTAAAATGAGTTTTAATCCTGCTTGCATCGCTTCCATTACACCCTGGGCGGTATATTTTGCCGGCACAAACAAAACTGTTGCATTTGCGTTTGTCTCTTCAACTGCTTCCTTTACAGTATTATAGACTGGAACACCAAACACATTTTGCCCACTTCTCCCTGGTGTCACTCCAGCAACAACATTTGTACCATACGCCAACATTTGCTCGGTATGGAAGGTGCCTTCGCGCCCTGTTATTCCCTGTACGATCAGTCTGGTATTTTGATCAATGAGAATGCTCATGAAAATAAATCTCCTTCCTTCTTTTACGAAACAGACGAATTATTGCTAATCTGCAGATCGTATAGAACCTTAACACCTTCGCGAATGCTGTCAACACTTATAATATTCCCTTGAATACCTTCAATAATTTTAAGACCTTCTTCCTTGTTAGTCCCTTCAATCCTAATAACAATGGTTTTACTGCTATCAAGGTGTTTTACAGCTTGACTCACACCATTAGCCACTTCGTCACATCGGGTAATGCCACCAAATATGCTGATAAAAAGGGTCTTTATCCGAGGATTTGATAAAAGAATTCGAATGCCTTCATATATTCTGTCAGCTGTACATCCTCCGCCAAGATCCAGTGCAGCTCCTACGCTCATGGATTTTTTTGTAATTAAATCAATACAGGACATAATCATACCTGATCCGTTGCTCATAACAGCAATATCACCTTCTGGATTGATGGGAATATAAAGCAACCTAAATTTGCGAGCATCTAAAATCAACGGATCTTCCTGTAGCTTGTCGCGAAACGCAAGAATGTCCTGTTGACGGAAAAGTGCGCTATCATCAATATCCACTTTACCGTCTGCAGCAATAATTTGATGATCTTCGGTAACAATCAAAGGGTTTATTTCGGCTAACAAACAATCTGACTCTATAAATACTCTGTACAATTTTTTTAACAGATCATTCATCTCATCAAAATAGGCCATACCAATGTCACTTTTATCAATAATGTAATGAACAATATGGTCTTCAATGCCTATAAAGGGATCTATTCCTATCTTAACGATTTTATCAGGATCAGTAATAGCTGTTTCTTCAATATCTACACCACCATGCGAGCTAAATATGATCATAGGTACCTTATTACCTCTATCAAGTGTTATGCTAACATACCATTCTTTAATGCCACTTACTTTCTTAACAATGAGCAATTCTTTTACTATAAAACCTTTTAAATTGCTATGAAGTAATTGAATACAAATGTTTCTTGCTTCTTCTGGCGTATCAGCAAAACGGACACCACCTGCTTTACCTCGTCCACCCACTTGTACCTGGGCTTTAACGACTACAGGATAGTCTAGATTCTCTAATTTTTGGCTCAAACCTTCTAAATCAGAATCTTCCCGTGATTCCAATGCATGATTGGTCTTATCCAACTTGTCAATCACTATACCCGCAGGTGTCCGAATGCCATACTTATCAAAAAGTTCTTTGGCTTTGTATTCCAATAACTTCAATAACTACACCTCCCAGAGCTCTTCATCCGTCGGGACACTCGCATCTTTCATGAAGTATCCTATTCTGGAAATGTTAAGTAAATGCTTGTAGGTAAAGTTTTCAGAGATACTATTATTCCCCCAGGAACCACAACCAAGTGTATTTGTCGGAGCAAATCCGTTATAAAAGCTTCCTCCTGCAGTTGTTGCACTTGTTTGATTTACCACCAGACGACATACCGCCAGGTTCTCACCAGCCATTTCAATATGCTTATCATTGTTGGAATGAATTGAAGTTGTGTGCCCCTTGCCTTCCAACTCCAAATTTATTTTAGCAATTTCAATTGCTTCTGTGAATTCATTGTAAGCGTAAGTTGCCATAACAGGGCACATTTTTTCTTTACTCAATAAATCCATTTTGCCAGGTCCATTCGCTTTAATCAGAATAAGTTTTGTCTCCTCAGGAACTTTTATACCAGCAAGCTTTGCAATATCTTTTGCAGGTAATCCGACTATGTCTTTGTTCATTAGGCCATTTGCAAATATAATATTTCTTAAAGCATTACTTTCATTCTCATCTTCCGTGTAGTATGCACCCTGGTTTATAAATTCCTTCATAACTTCTTCATATTCATCTATAGGTGCAATCACCGTTTGTTCTCCTGCACAAATAATTCCATTGTCAAAAATACGTCCAGTAATAATTTTTGCTACTGCATCCTGGAGATCTACCCCACGATCAATGATACACTGAACATTACCTGCTCCAACACCAAATGAAGGCTTTCCGCTGCTATACGCGGCTTTAACCATACCCATACCACCGGTGGCAACGACTACATCTGCTTTTTTCATAAGCTCACCTGTCAATTCGATTGTAGGTTCTTCTATGATTTGTATCAAATTCTCTGGTGCTCCAAGTTCTGCTATCGCTTTTTTTATGAGTTCAATCGTTTTATTCGTACATTTTTTTGCTCTGGGGTGAGGTGCGATAATGACAGCATTTCGGCCTTTAATAGCAAACATGGCATTACTCATTGCGGTTACAATAGGATTTGTCGTAGGTATTACCGCTGCTACAACCCCTACAGGTTTTGCAATTTCAACAATACCTGTTTCTTCATTTTTACTGATAATGCCTACCGATTTTTTCCCTTTTAAACTATGCCATATAATTTTAGCTTTCCCTTGATTCTTCTTAATTTTATCCTCAACAAGACCCATTTGGGTTTCATCAACAGCCATCTGGGCTAATTCCACCGCATTATCAAAAACAACTTTAGCTAATTCCATCACTAACCGATCAACCTGTTGTTGATTGTAAAGCTCGCATTCTTTTTGAGCAACTTTTGCATTCGATATCATCGTATCAATTACGCTAATATTATTATTTGTATCTGTCATATTCATTCTCCTTTTTAATTTATTAATAGCCACTGTTGACATTGTTTAAGTTTGAGAATCTTCTCTTACGCAGGGTAAGATTGATCCACCTTGAGGAATTACTAATACACGTGCATTGTTTCCCTGAAGATTGAAAGCTTTATCAAGCGCCTTCTGCAGATTTTCAAATGGAGAAAAATATAACTGTGCGACGTCTTCTTTTGGCATTGCAGAGACAAACAAGACGTTGGCTTTATTAACCACTTTTGCTATAGCAGCAGCTTTATGTCCTCCTAAAACAAACTCTTTTCTCAATCTGTTGATAAGGTCATCAGGTTTTGATGCCTCATTAATCCATTCCTCAAATGTGTCTTCACCAAAACCTTCAGGACACTCCCCTAACAGAATAATCACTCCACCATTTTTTATTGCATGGCTTGCGTTATCCAATGCTTTTTGTGTCTGGTACATGTTGATATCTTTGGGAGAACCTCCAGCAGAAACAACGACAATATCTGCATGTGTATCAATACTGACACTATTCAATGTATCCAGGTAAGCGCATCCAGCACGGTGAGCCTCTAAATAATCTCCAGCGAATGCTTTAGAGACTTCCTTCTTTTCATTTAATACAACATTGAGTATAAAACTAATTCCAAGCATTTCACCAATTTCATCGATATCTTCCCGTACAGGATTTCCCGTTAAAACACCCGATTTGGCTTTATCATTGAGCTGAAGCTTATGGTTATGACGAATCGTTTCATAGTTTGCAGCTCCAGGCATGATTGCTTTTGCCCCACCGGAATAGCCTGCAAAATAGTGATATTCTATGTTACCTGTACATATCCTGATATCCGCTTCTACAATAGATTTGCATAGATGAACAGGTGTGCCGCGTGAAGTATAACCTAAATCAATGTAGCTTTCCTCATTACTGTCTATACATTCAATTCTTTCATAAATATCATTTCCCACCAAACGCCGTTTTTCGTCTTCTGAGTGTCTCCGATGGATGCCCATACCAAAGATTATTTTAATATCTTGGTCCAGGACACCCACCTGAGACAACTCATCCAACAAAGGGGGAAGCAACTTATAAGATGGTGACGGTCTGGTAATATCACTCGCCATGATAACCACTTTTTGCCTCTTCTTCACCAACTCCGACAGCCGAGGTGTGCCGAGTGGGTTTAACAAGGCTCTTTTAATCTCAGCGGTTTCATTTATTTTATTGTCATTTATGCTTGTTGAAGCGTTTGCTTCGAGAATTCCCATCAAATTTTCATCTGAAATTTGAAAACTCATGGTATTCTTACCATATTTTAATTCTATCGTTCTCATATTATAATCCTTTCCTACTTAATGGATGCCATCATTTGAGTTTTTTTCTCGATCTCCTCAACATTTACAGTAACCCTGGCGACTTTCGTTTCCATTGCAGCCTTAGCAACAGCCGCGGCCACCTTAGGTGCAACTAATACATCTAATGGATCTGGTATTATATAATTGTTTCGAAGTCCTTTTTCAGATGCAATTCCTGCGATTGCATACGCCGCCGCAATTTTCATTTCCTCATTAATTACCTTTGCACGAGTGTCAAGTGCCCCTCTAAATACACCAGGAAAAGCCAATACGTTATTGATTTGATTGTCAAAATCAGATCTGCCTGTGGCAACTACTTTAGCGCCTCCTTCATAAGCGTCTTCAGGCATTATTTCAGGCGTTGGGTTTGCCATGGCGAATATTATTGGGTCTGGCGCCATACTGCTAACCATTTGCTTAGTCACCACGTTACCTGACGATAATCCAATAAAAACATCAGCACCTTTGATAGCATCTTCTAAATTTCCCTTGAGTATATTTCGATTTGTCATTTTTGCCATCTCTTGCTTCGAATGATCGGATTTCCCAGGTCGTCCTTCGTAAATAATACCTTGACGATCACACATAATGACATTCTTTAACCCTTTACTCATTAGAAGTTTGACCACAGCCACAGCCGCAGCGCCAGCGCCATTTACCACCACTTGCAGATCTTCAATTTTTTTCCCGGTGAGCTTTGTTGCATTAATAAGTCCTGCCAGCACTACAATAGCTGTACCATGTTGATCGTCATGAAATACCGGGATATTCATTGATTCAACAAGCTTCTTCTCAATTTCGAAGCAGGCAGGTGCAGCTATGTCTTCCAAATTAATACCGCCAAATGTCGGTTCTAATAATTTTACGTGTTCAATAATTTTATCAACATTTGTTGTTCCAAGGCATATAGGAAATGCATCAATCCCTGCAAACGCTTTAAACAAAATTGATTTACCTTCCATAACAGGCATCGCCGCCTCAGGCCCAATATTTCCCAAACCTAAAACTGCCGTTCCGTCAGATACCACGGCAACGAGGTTGCCTTTAGACGTATACTCATAGGCTTTTTCCTTGTCTATATGAATATCCTTACATGGTTCAGCCACTCCAGGAGTATACGCCAATGAAAGATCGTGTCTTGTTTTAAGCTCAAGTTTGCTGGTCACACTAATTTTACCTTTATTATCACGATGGATTTTTAATGTCTCGTCACGTAAATTCACCACAAATCCTCCATTCAATTATTTTTCTTTCAAAATGCCTTACATTTCAAATTGAACCGACTTTTTGTCTAGCTACACTTCTTGTTCAAGTACTTCTTCAAGAATGCTTAAGCCCGCTTCCAATTGCTCCGCTGTTATGTTCAGTGGCATTAAGGCTCTTATTACTTGTCCAAAAGGACCTGCATTTTTTAGGATTAACCCTTTTTGCTTACAAGCTGTCATAATCCGGTTCACTCTCTCTGCATCTGGTTCTTTTGTTCCACGATCTTTCACAATTTCAAATGCAAGCATTGCGCCTTTGCCACGGATTTCCCCAATAAATTCATACTTCTCATACCATGCTTCAAATCTTTTCATGCACACTTCGCCAATTTTTACTGCTTTTTCCGCATAGTTGTCCCTTTGCAACACTTCAATGACCTTAAGTGCTGATGCACAAGCAACCGGATTCCCTCCATAAGTGCCTCCAAGCTCTCCGGATGCACAGGCTTCCATAATTTCATCTCTACCGGTAACTGCACTGATCGGAAGTCCACCTGCCATGGATTTGGCTGTAATGAGGATATCAGGATAAACACCGTAATCTGCCCAATAATCTGTGGCAAACAATCTGCCGGTTCTACAGTAACCAGTTTGAATTTCATCGGCAATTAACAAGATACCATATTTGTCACAAATAGCTCGAAGTTTTTTAATGTATTCATCAGGAGCAATGACAAACCCACCATCGCCTTGTACCGGTTCAATGATGATTGCTGCTACTGTTTCAGGTGCAACATCATCCACAAGAATTTTTTCAAGCTGCTCAATACAATAATCCGGCACTTCTTCCTTTGGAATATTGTCATCTGTTCGGTAAGTATAAGGATAGGGTGCACGATGCACACCAGGTACCAGTGGAGCAAATCCATTTTTATATGGTTTTACTGTACTTGTCAAAGTCATTGCCATGTAGGTTCTGCCATGAAACCCACCTGTGAACGTAATTATCTCTGTTCTTTTTGAATATTTTCTTGCGATTTTTATCGAATTTTCCACAGCTTCTGCTCCACTATTGAAAAAAGCGGTACGTTTTTTAAAATCTCCCGGCGTTATTTTGTTCACCAATTCTGCCAGCTCAATATACTCTGAGTAATGAATCGTGTTGATTTGGGGATGAAAATATCTATCAACTTGGTGTTTGACTGCTTCAATTACCTCAGGATGACTATAGCCAATATTTAATACACCAATACCACCCACCCAGTCAACAAAAATATTACCGTCTAAATCTTGAATCATGGCGCCTTCACCACGATCAATTACACACGGAGTGGCACAACTAATTGCTGAAGGTATAGCGTTTAATCGTCTTTCAATTACCTCTTTTGACTTAGGACCTGGCAGTTCAGTTATTACTTTGGGTAGAGACTCTCTTAACATTTTCATTTCCTCCCATTATTATATTTTATGAACTTTTCATTTCCACCATTTATTAGTAAACAGATCTCCTGAACTTCACATATAATTACTAATCAAACTCTAAAACATAGCACCTCCCTCCATTGTCAACCCAGCCACTCGACTGTATAAGTCAAGTATTCCTTCTTTTTTGTTTGCAGGACAGCGCCATTTTTCAGTTCTTACTTTAATTAGTAAATCAATTTCTTCATTGCTTTTTTGTTCTCCACCGTGGCCTACTATGTCAATTCTTCTATCAGGTATATTGATGCTGATTAAATCTCCATTTTCAATAATGGCTATGGGCCCCCCACAAGCTGCCTCTGGAGTAACATGTCCTATTGCTGGGCCGCGAGTGGCTCCAGAGAACCGGCCATCAGTTATTAATGCTGTTGTGGCGCATAAATCGGGACGGTTAAAAATAGCTTCAGTTGTCTTAAGCATCTCAGGCATACCAGCTCCTCTAGGACCCACATAACGGATAATTATTATGTCTCCTGGATTTATCCCACCGGATACAATTGCATCGATCGCATCTTCTTCACAGTTGTAGGTCTTAGCTGGTCCAATGTGATGGTGCATCTCAGAAGATACAGCAGAATGTTTAACAACAGCACCTTCTGGAGCAATATTGCCTTTTAATATTGATAGTCCTCCACTGGTATTATAGGGTCTTGATAATGGCTGAATTATTTCTTCTGGGACCCTGCCATAGTTGCTCAAAAATGAATGGGTCATTTTGAAAAACCCTTCTTTTTCCAAATCTTCCAGGTTTTCACCAACTGTCTTTCCAGTGACTGTTAGTGCATCCATGTGTAGCATATCTTTCAATACCAACATAATTCCTGGAACTCCGCCTGCATACCAAAGCATCTGGGTCGGCCAAGGGCCTGATGTTTTTAACCCTACTAAGACCGGAATTTTTCTGTTGTAGTAATCAAATTCTTCAGGTGATATTGTGATCCCCACTTTTTTTGCAATAGCTGGCAGATGAAGCACTGCATTAGTTGAACCAGATACTGCAGCATGAATTATCATAGCGTTTTCAAATGCTTTTTTGGTCAAAATTTTCTTTGGAGTTATGTTCTTTTTAAATAGTTCCATAATCTGATTTCCAGCCAATTGTGCAAGACGATTCATCATATTTGTACCAGCAGGCATTAATGCATTGCCAGGAAGTGACATGCCAAGAGATTCAGCCATAACTTGCATGGTACTTGCTGTTCCCATATACTGACATGCACCATACGATGGACAAGCGTTAAGCTTGTAAAACGTTTGCTCTTTTTCGCCCATTTTTCCCTGAGCAACTAAGTCTCTGGTTTCATAACATTTTTCAGCTGAGGTATTATCCGGGCCTGGTAACATTGAACCGCCACAAAAGTGTATTGATGGAATATCCAGTAATCCTAACGCCATTAAATGCGCGGGTGTTGACTTATCACAGGAAGAAAAAGTGATCATAGCATCAAAAGGCACTGATTTCGCATGAATTTCAACCATCGCTGCAATAATGTCCCGAGAAACCAGTGAATAACTCATGCCACCATGACCTGTCGCCACCCCATCACATATATCACTAACAGTATAGATTGATGGCTTTCCACCAGATTTGTACACACCAATTTTCGCATCGATAGCGAGATTTTTAAGGTGCATGCTTTCCGGATGGCTGTCTCCATATGCTGTATCCAGTAATATCTGTGGTTTTTGTAGATCCTCCGACGACCATCCGCTACCAAGCCACAATGGATCTATTTCGGGACCAGCTTTCCTGCTTTTTTGGCTGTTCAACCCTTTCACTCCTTTAATGTCTACAATATTAAAGAGTAGGACCTATTCTTGGTATACCAAATTCCCTATGATCCAGCAATTCAGCTCTAACCAATTGACCATTTGCAATATCTGAAATCGCCTGATAAATCTTCTGCCCTGCATCTTGAACACTTACTGTCCCTTCCAATATCCCAGAGATATCGATATCAATATTCCCGCTCATGTTCATTGCTGTTTTTTTATTAGCAGTTATTTTGACCACAGGTGCTATGGGAAAGCCCATTGGTGTTCCACGCCCAGTTGTAAATAAAACCAAGTTTGCTCCACCAGCTACCAAACCACACGTACATAGCAAATCATTTCCAGGTGTATCCATAAAACTAAGTCCCGAAACAGTTGGTGCAACTCCAAAATCTAACGCACTCATTATTTGGCTTTTTCCTGTTTTACAAATGGCTCCTAATGACTTCTCTTCAATTGTGCTAATGCCGCCAGCAATATTCCCCGGAGACGGTTGCGCTCCTCTAATATCCACTTTCATCTTTTTAGCTTCCTGTTCTATTGAATCCACTTTATCCAGAATGTAGTCTTTAACAATAGGTGAAGAAGCTCTTTTAACTAAAATATGTTCTGCACCTAACAATTCAGTTGTTTCTCCAAATATAACTTTACCACCAATTTCTGTTAAGATATCTGTCACAATACCTAAAGCTGGGTTAGAGGCAATTCCAGAAGTATAATCTGATCCCCCACATTCCAAACCAATGATTAATTCACTCAGATTGACATGTGTGGTTCTCATTTTCTCGAGTTCAATCAAAAGCCTCTGACAGATAGAAACACCTCTGTTAACAGCTCCCTCTGATCCACCTGATTCTTGAATGTTGATAAATTCCACAGTTTTTCCTGATTTTTCAATTTCTTCCGCGAGTTCCTCGGCACTTATCTCTTCACAGCCAAGTCCGACAACGAGTACTGCTCCCACATTTGGATGCTTTCCGATACTACTGAGAGTACGATATGTCAGCTGTGCATCTAATCCAAGTTGATCACAACCATAAGGATGTGTGCAGGCAACCGCTTCCTCTATTTTCTGCGAAATTTTTTCAGCGACTGAATTGGCACAGGCAACAGTGGATATAATAACAAGATGATTTCGAATACCTACAGATCCATCTTTTCGTTGATATGCATTAATGGACAGAGGATTATCCAACAATTTGATCACCTCTGCCCCTTTGACTCTCCAGGTTATTTACATCGACAAGCGCACCTTTCTTAATAAAATAAGTAGCCCTTCCTATTGTTGCTCCATACTTTTTAACTTTTTGACCGATTTCAATGTTTCTTAATGCAATCTTGTGCCCAATTGGTATACTCTCAATCGCATCAACACATAAGTTGGTTTGCCCATCCAAACCTTGAACACAGATTTCGCATCCTGGCTTAGTTTTCATGAATATGGTTGCAACATCATCATCTTGGTGAATTTGGAGTGCAATTATCTGTGTCATTTATTCATTCCCCCAAACACTTATGATCTTGCCTCCGTTTTCAAAACACAATTCTTCTCCTTCATCCAGTCTTACCAAGCTTGAGTTCGTATTTACTTCGCTTAGCAAAGCATCAGAAACAGACAAATATTCCAGCGACAGTGTGTCTTTAAGATAGACCATTTTAATATTTTTCACGTCTGCAATTCCCAGAGTGAAAATTCCTGCTTTTATTGCTTCAAGATCATTTTCTAAAATGCATGGAAGCTTACCTTGCTCAGGGGACATAGACGATATGCTGTTAATTGAGGTGGTTTTTATATCTATGGATTTAAAAACATCCATCGTTGTTATATCAGCTAGTCCAATACCCGTAGCATTCCCATGAGATTCTGGTGTTAAATTCAAGACAACGATCCGCTTGATCACTGGAACTTCCGGTTCTTTCTGACCTCTAACCATGATCCTTCCAATCACCTTTGTATCCATGCCAGTACCAGAAATGTTCTTACCAATATTTTCGATAATAAGAACATCGATCTCTTTAAACGGTAGTTTAATGGAAGAAGCTTTCATTCTGGCCAGTAACCTGGGCTCCGTTGTAATGATGTCTTGGGATAAAAAAGCATTAATTTCAGTCGTTCTGCTTTTCCAATTTTCAAGAATGCCTACAGCAAAGAGTATCGGAATTTTTGTAATTAGATAGGATGCTACTGAATAAATAACCGTTTCATATCCTTTTACCAATGAGTGGGCATGTACGGTCATAGCTCCATCCTGATTTCCTAAACCCACTGCAAGCATCTTACATATCCCGCTTTCAATTTTACCCGAAAAATCAGTGTGTGATTTAATTCTGTTCACAGGAACAATTCTATCGACTTGAAATACTGCATTACTGCAATATACGGGAATACCTCCATCTGTGTAACCCAGGAGAGAGCTGGTAGAACAGCTTAAAATTGGAATTTTCATTGATTGCTCAGTTATTCCAAGACTTTCAAGAACCTCAAGCTGACCGTGTTCCGTACCACCACCATGACTACCCATCGCAGGTATAATAACTGTTTCTCCTCCATTTTCTGTAATGATATTTATTAGACTTGTCAAAATGGTTGTGAGATTATCAATACCTCTGCTACCCACTGCGATACCAATTTTAAGGCCTTTGATACCGTCTGAGATCATCAGGCTTGCAATAATTGATCTAATTTCACTATCAATGTCTTCAATCTCATGAGAAGGAACGTTTTGCTGGATCTTATACATCTTTGGTAAGCAAGCCACAGGATCCACCTCTTCCTATATTGAAACATATTGCTGGTCACGTAAAACCCGATAATCTTGGTGAATTTATCACAGTTGAATTTTTCCAGAGTTCAGTGAGAGTTAAAAATTGTACATAAAATTAGGCAGCATTAATGATATGAATGGTACAAAAGCGACTAATAAAATCACAGCAATCGCAACCAAAAAGAATGGCCATATGTTTCCAATAAGTTTTTCAAAGGAAATCCCTGCTATACTTGCAGCAATGTAAAGATTTTCTCCGACAGGCGGTGTACTCATTCCAAGCGAAAGCGTCATAACGATCACGATGCCAAAATGTATTGGGTCAATACCCAAAGAAACTGCAACTGGAAGTAGAATTGGTGTAACGATTAACACACTTGCAACTGTTTCCATAAAACATCCCATAAATAACAACAGTAAAACAACCAGAGTCATGAATATGAATGGTCCACCACCTGCTGCGGTAGCAAACCAACTGCCCACAAGTGCTGCGACACCTTTGATATTGAGAAGCCACGAAAATGCAGCAGCGGCAGAAATAATTAGCAACACCATCGCTGTGTTTGTTGACGCCTTTGCCATAACCTCTACGGTTTTACTAAAATTCAACTCTTTGTAAATAAATATCCCTGCTATTAACCCATACACCACAGCAACTGCTCCCGCTTCAGTCGGTGTGAATATTCCAGAGTAAATACCTCCCAAAATAATGACTGGCACTAATAGTGCCCATATCGCATCTTTAAATGACAGCCAGCATTCTTTTAGAGAAAACACTGTTGCACTACCATAATCCTTTTTCTTAGCAACGAAGTAGACTACCGTCATCAATCCAAGACCATATAAAACACCTGGTACCATGCCAGCTGCAAACAGTTTTCCGATTGATTGGCCGGCAACTACTCCATAAACCACCATTGGTATACTTGGGGGAATAATCGTACCCACCGTACCCGCCACAGCTTGTACCGCAGCCGAAAATTCCCTGGGGTATCCTCTTCTGCTCATTTCAGGAATCAATGCTGAACCTATTGCAGCTGTAGTAGCCGGAGCTGAACCTGAAAGAGCTCCAAAAAACATTGAAGCCAATATTTGAACATGCGCCAAACCTCCAGCTAACATTCCAATGAGAGAATTTGCAAAACGTACCAGTCGTTTTGACATTCCCCCTGTTTCCATCAGTGCTCCTGCAAGCATAAAAAACGGTATTGCCATCAATGTGAAGGTACTAACACCAGCATACATCCTCTGTGCCATTGCAGCTAAAGGCATATCGACAAACAAAAAAGAAACCACCACTGATAATCCAATCGATACTGCAATAGGTACTCCAAGTATCAAAGCCACCACTAAAGAACCAAATAATACAGCTGCTACAGTCATTTGTAGTCAACCTCCAATACGTGTCGATTTTTAAAATCTTGGATGGCTTGATCAATCAATCTAATGATAACTAATAACGAACCAATAGGAACTGCAGAATATGGGATCGCTACAGGTATTCTTGTAGCTGGTGCTAGTTGACCCATTAAATATTGTTCCATGGTATGATGCCATCCATAATAACCAAGCACCATAAAGAAAACTATAGTTAAAACACGCGCCAGCAACTTTACATACAAGGCCATTCCAGGAGGTAACCTGTCAACGATCACAGTAACTCCAATATGTGCTCCCATACGAAAAGCATATGCCGAACCCGCAAATGTAATCCACACCATTAAGAACCGGGCAATCTCTTCTGACCAGCTAAAAGAATAATTAAAGACATATCTACCTACTACTTGCGCAAACACGATTACTACCATCAATGTCATGGTAATCATACAAATACTTACTTCTAAGTTTTCCCAGAGTAACCGAATTTTGCCCTTTGGTTCTTTATTTGAAACCTGGTGTTCCATAAACAACCCCCTCAGGAATAATTTCAACCTTATAGCCAATCATGTAAGTTCAATACATAAAAAAGAGTCAATTAAATGGCAGATTTGGTAAAGAAAAATTACCAAATCTGCCATTACAATCTATTTCTTCTATCTTCCTAACTCCTCAAAGAATAACTGCATATACTCTTCACCAATTTGATCTTCAAATTCCTTATAAACATCTTTGGTGGCTTCTTGGAACATTTCCACTTGTTCAGGTGTTAACTCAACAACTTCTGTACCAGTTGCTTTAATCTCCTCTATCAATCCGGCTTCTTGATCAATTCCTAATTGCCTCATATAATCTCTTGCTTCAATGGCAGCATCTTGAATAATTTGCTTCTGCTCATCATTAAGTTTATCCCAGGTGATTTGACTTATAAACAGTGGAGACGGATCATGGAAATGTCGTGATAAGATGACATAATCTTGAACCTCATAAAATCTCATTGCATGAATATTAGCGATCGGGTTTTCCTGACCATCAACCACTCCTTGTTGCAGTGCACTGTAAAGCTCTCCAAAAGGAATTGGAACAGCATTTCCTCCCAAAGCTCTTATGGAGGCCATATGAACTGGGCTGCTCATTGTTCTCATTTTAAGACCTTCCATATCAGCAGGCATGTGAATAGCTGTGTCTTGTGTTGTGAAGTTTCTAAAGCCGTTTTCCCACCATGCAAGTCCAACTAATCCGATCGGTTCCGTCAGTTCAAATAATCTATCCCCTACTTTACCATCATAGAAAGCAAACGCTTCTTCTGGAGATGCAAAAATAAAGGGAAGGTCGCTCGCCATATATTCCTTTACAAATCCTGTCATTGGCGCTGCTGATACTGTTGTAATGTCAATAGTTCCCATCTGCAACGCTTCTATTGCATCTCCTTCTTCAGCTAAGCTTGCACTATGAAAAATCTCTATTTCCATTTGACCGTTTGATCTTTCATTAACAATTTCTGCCATCAATTCAAAACCAGGCTGGTATGGATGTGTGGGGCCTAAAACATGGCTTGCCACTAGTTTTATTGGTTCTCCACTGCTTGGTTCTGGTGTCTCTTCTCCTTCTGCAGCTTCTGGTGTCTCTTCCCCACCTGCAGGTTCTGGTGTTTCTTCAACTGCTTGCTCTCCGCCACCACATCCGAACAAACTCAATGCTAAAATCAAAACCAGAACTAGTAATGCTGTTTTCTTCCAAGATTTCATCATTTCTTTGTTCCTCCCTTTGTTGTTTTTCTTGTTTCAACACAATACTGACCGTAAATTAGCACCTCCCTTTTGTAATCAGATATCATAATAACACTTACACGTAATTATACTTGCATATAGTGTGCCAATATAAATTCTAAATTTTCAATATTACTTGTAACACTTCTATTTTTAGAATTAGTAGATCTATTGGCTGCAAATACTACAATAAAACTATTTATTGGATAAAAATGGGTTTATAAATGCTGGATTAAATCTCAAAAAATAATTCATTTCTATTAGTTTTTCAATAATGTTATAATATATTCAATAGTTGTTTCTTAATTCTAATTTTAGGAGTGTTACTATGTCATTTAATATTAAAAATTCAACATTACCAATCGCATTTTATGACAATTCATTACAGAAATTAAAAGGAAATAGTTCTTTCAACATGATCTTAAATGAATCAAGACACCTAGAATCAGTCATTAATATTATCAACCATTTCAAATCACTTAATCATTCAACAGAATATGAAAGTGATGTGTTTGAATTAGATGGAGTTGAATACATCTTAATTATTAACTATCAACCACAAGATGATTTTGATTTAATAATGCTACTAGAGACCCAAGCACTCTCTAACACACTTAGCAAAACCAAACATCAAAAGAGAATAGAACAGGATTTTTTCGACATGCTGGAAACCATGCATGACGATTTTGTTATCATTGATAGCAATGGAATTATAACAAAGGTGTTGCCAAATTTTGAAGAGATTTATGGTCTTTCTGCTGAAGAAGCAGTCGGAAAATCAGTATATGAAATGGAAGAAAGAAAGATATTCAATCCATCTATTGCTGTAAGGGTTATGAAATCATTGAAGCGTGAAACCTTGTTACAATTAACTGGCGCAGGAAAATATTTAATGTGCACCGCAATACCAGTAATGGATAAAAATGGCGCTTTGCAAAGAATCATCAGTTACACATATGATGTTTCTAAATATGAAATGATGAAGGAAGAATATCGGAATTTAAAGGAAACTGTTGAATTGTATAGTATGCAAATCGAACAACTAAAACAGACATACAAAAAGAACACTAAAATTGTAGGTAACAGCCCCACCACTCTTAATATCATTTCTATGGTAGAAAGAATAGCAAAATTTGATGCAAGTGTTTTGCTCACAGGCGAGTCAGGGGTAGGAAAAACAATGTTTGCACAAGCGATTCACGAAGAAAGCAAGCGAAGAAATTACCCATTCATCACAATAAATTGTGGGGCAATACCTGAAAATTTGCTTGAAACTGAGCTTTTTGGCTATGAAAAAGGAGCTTTTACCGGAGCGAGTATTGAAGGTAAGCCAGGCCTGATTGAGTTGGCACATAAAGGAATTATATTTTTGGATGAGATTGGCGATTTACCTCTTCACATGCAAGTTAAGTTATTAAAAGTAATACAAGATAAGAAGATTACCCGAGTAGGAGGTGTCAAAGAAAAGACTGTTGATTTTAGGCTGATTTCTGCAAGTAATCAAAATCTTTCAAAACTAATTGAAAGCGGAAAATTTAGAGATGATTTGTATTACAGAATAAATGTTGTGTCAATCAACATTCCACCCCTGAGAGAACGAAAAGAGGATATTTTCTTTTTGATAAATCGATTCACAGAAAAATATAATGATTTGTATGGAGTAAAACGAGCATTTTCAAATAAAGCCATAGATTTACTTGAATCTTTCTCTTGGCCTGGAAACATTCGTGAATTAGAGAATGTCGTCGAAAGAATGATCATAACTTCTGAAGATTATATTATTACTGAAGACATTCTCCCTGACTATGTTGTTAATAAAAATTCTGATCGATTGTATATCACAGATAATAAAAAACTTAAAGACGTATTATTGGATGTAGAAAAGCAAATTTTAATGGATTGTTATAATAAATACAGAACAACTACCAAAGTAGCTGAAGTTTTAGGCATAAGTCAACCCTCTGCATCTCAAAAGCTCAAGAAGTTTCTTGTAACAAAAGATAATAATTTATTGAAGGGTAAATAACTAAAATAATCTCCTTCACTACCAAAACTACAAAACACGATCGTGATTTGTAGCTTGGCAGTTTTGGATCAAATTAAAGATAGTTGAGCTGGAGAAATCCATAATATCTGAGAGTTCTACTAAATGAATACTCCTCACTTTCTGTTGCAGTATTCATCTTCATCGGATTTTTATGCATGATCAGCGCAGGTGCCTTTGTGAAAAGAGTGAGAATCGCGCCTCTTGCACTGAGTACGCTAGACAGTACATAGCTCAGACCATAGGTACCTGTGACATCCCGAACAATACCGCCCAGCAAAGTCACCTTTCAGGGAGAGATGAACAGATTGTCTTACCAATCGTCGCACATCATGGATCACTTTTGTTGACTTTCATCGTCTGAGGCAATTTTATCCTTGGCTGGAACTACTTCATTGTATTGAACAAAACCTTGGCCCGACTGGTAATAGTGGCCTGGGAGAATAGCAGTGGCTGTCTTTGCTTATTTTGCCAGCGACTTTCCACAGATGGTATAAGTAGATATATAAATTCATTCAAAAACCTGAAATGAGGGATACTCATGAAAATTGCAAAATTGCTTGCCTGGATCGGGGTTATTGCCATGACCCTGGCCATCGGCAATGGTTTTATCGTTGGTGATTTCGGTGCCGATGGCTCAGAGCTGCTGACAAACCCCTGGGGAATCGTATCCCTGGTGGACCTGTACGTCGGGTTTACTCTTTTTTCCCTATGGATTGCCTTCCGGGAAAGTAACCGACTGATGGTAACGTTGTGGATTATTCTAATGATGACCCTGGGTTTCTTCACCGGTGCACTCTACGTTCTCATCGCTCTGTACCAGAGCAAAGGTGACTGGGCCACTTTCTTCCTAAAAGATCAGAAAGACAAGGTATTGAAATCTTTACATCAAGTAAAACAGCCCTGAAAATAATGATCAGGGCTGTTTTTATTATACTGTTATTCACTGTAATACCGAAAGGGTTATGTCAGGTCAAACCGGTCAGCGTTCATCACCTTGTTCCAGGCGGCAATAAAGTCGTTCACAAATTTTTCCTTTGCGTCATCGCAGGCATAGGCCTCTGCAATGGCACGCAGCTCTGAATTGGAGCCAAAGACCAGGTCTACCCTGGTGCCTGTCCACTTCAGTTCACCGGTGCTCCGATCTCTGCCTTCAAACACATCTGCGTCTTCGGCAGTAGGTTTCCAGGCGGTGTTCATGTCCAGTAAATTGACGAAGAAATCGTTGGTCAGGGTCTCAGGACTTTTCGTGAAAACACCATGAGGTGATTCCTGGTAATTGGCGTTTAGCACCCGCATACCACCCAACAGCACCGTCATTTCAGGGGCTGTCAAGCCCAGCAGTTGAGCTCTGTCCACCAGCATTTCCTCTGCTGTTACGGCGTATTTGGCTTTTTGGAAATTACGGAAACCATCAGCTTTTGGTTCAAGTACATCAAAGGCATCCACATCAGTTTGTTCATCGGTGGCATCGGTACGGCCAGGTGCAAAGGGCACTGTCACATCATAACCGGCGTTTTTAGTTGCCTGTTCAACTCCTGCACAGCCTGCCAACACGATCAGGTCTGCAAGAGATACTTTTTTATCACCATTTTGTTCACTGATAAAGGCTTCCTGAATCTTCTCAAGAGATTCCAATATTTTCTCAAGTTTTTCCGGTTGGTTAATAACCCAGTTTTTCTGGGGCGCCAGGCGTAAACGGGCCCCGTTGGCTCCGCCCCGTTTGTCGGAACCTCTGAAGATAGAGGCTGCTGACCAGGCGGTGTACACCAGATCGGCAATGGAGAAATTTGTTTCCACTAACTTGGCCTTGAGGGACGCCACATCATTGTCGTTGATGAGTGCATGATCCACTTCCGGTACAGGATCCTGCCAGATCAACTCTTCCTGTGGCACTTCCGGCCCCAGGTAACGGGAAACCGGCCCCATGTCACGGTGGATCAGTTTATACCAGGCACGGGCAAATGCATCGGCCAGTTCCTCATGATTGTCTCTGAAATGCTGGGCAATTGGACGGTAGATGGGGTCCATGCGCAACGCCAAATCGGCGGTGGTCATCATGGGCGGGTGTTTCTTCGATTGATCATGAGCATCCACCACCATGTCTTCCGTTTCTGTTTTAATGGGATGCCACTGCCAGGCGCCTGCCGGACTTTTCACCAGGTCCCAGTCATATTTAAAGAGAAGATCCAGGTAACTGTTGTCCCATTTTATGGGTGTGGGGGTCCAGGCACCTTCGATACCGCTGGATATAGTGTCTCCACCAACACCGCTGCCCATGCTGTTTTTCCAACCAAGGCCTTGCTGCTCAATGGGTGCAGCTTCTGGCTCAGGACCAACATGTGCCGCGTCACCTGCACCATGGCACTTGCCAAAGGTATGACCGCCAGCCAACAGTGCAACAGTTTCATAATCATTCATAGCCATGCGGGCAAAGGTTTCGCGTATGTCTTGGCCGGAAGCTACTGCACTGGGCTGCCCATTAGGACCTTCCGGGTTTACGTAAATCAGGCCCATTTGTACTGCCGCCAAGGGGTTCTCCAGATCACGTTCACCAGAATAACGCTTATCACCCAGCCACTCTGTCTCTGAACCCCAGTAAACATCTTCCTCCGGTTCCCACACATCTTCACGGCCACCGGCAAAGCCAAAGGTTTTAAAGCCCATAGACTCCAGAGCACAGTTGCCTGCCAACACCATCAAATCAGCCCAGGAAATCTGTTTTCCATACTTCTTTTTGATAGGCCACAACAACCGACGTGCTTTGTCCAGGTTTACGTTGTCAGGCCAGCTATTCAAAGGTGCAAACCGCTGACTCCCTGATCCGGCACCACCCCGTCCATCACCCAATCGGTATGTACCGGCACTGTGCCACGCCATACGGATGAAGAATGGTCCATAATGGCCGTAATCAGCCGGCCACCAATCCTGGGAGTCTGTCATTAATTCATACAGATCTTTCTTAATTGCTATAAGGTCCAGTTTTTTAAATTCTTCTGCATAGTCAAAGTCTTTCCCCATAGGGTTTCTAGTCACAGGATTTTGGTGCAACATCCTCAGGTTCAACTGGTTGGGCCACCATTCCCGGTTCGAGGTTCCCCCACCTGCAATGGGCTTTTTTGTCATGCCCGTTACTGGACATTTTTTTTCTTCGCTCATCGTATCTCCTCCTTCAGAAGTTTATAACACACTATTGCTACAATATTATTGTAATAATTATAACACGACAATGTTTACATATACATAATAATCTTACATTTACTTGATAATTGTGCTCAGGCAAACATTAGCAGGCTCACAGCCATAACAACCATCCCCAGAATCATGCCATAGATAGCAATATGATGTTCTCCATACTACTCGGCCGTGGGCAGCAGTTCATCCAATGAAATGTACATCATAATTCCTGCCACCATGGCAAACACCCCGGGTATCGCCATACACTTCTCCCAAAGATTCCCTGGCTTTAAAAAATATTTCAACCATTGAGACGTATATCATCACCCCTGCTGAAAACCCAAGGGCCGCTGATAAAAAGCGTTTGTCTGTCTGTTTGGTATAAAACGCCAAAACAGAACCAACACCTGTCGACAACCCGGCAAATAACGTTAATGCAAAGGCAAACAATACCTGGTTTCTGGTAAAATCCATGGTCATCATTCCAATCTGCTCTTTTTATTATGTGATTTCTGAGAATGACGCTGAAAGTTTATTCTTCATGACCAACAGTTATATAATACCCCTCTGCAAAAAATGTATACAAAAATATGACATTTATACAAAATCTAATCCAAAGAATAAAGTATCCCCCTTATCCTCAAAGAAACAGAAAAACTGAAGCGCAGTCCTTCGAACTGGGTAAAACAAGATCCATTATTGTATTTAGGGAGCCCATTCCCTGTACAAACTGGGATGTTCTACTGAAAATGTTGATTTATGCCCTAAAATGGGCATATATACTATAACGGATATCGTCTCATAAAGGTGACTAGTGTCGTTTTTATGTCGGTCTTCTCCTGTTATTACATAGGCAATAAACAAAGGAGGTTTCATGATGCGTTACGACATACGACAGTCACATGCCGCTATTCATTCAAAAAACACCTTGCTGAGCCACGCCTCCAACTATGCCAATGAGGTATGGGTACCCAATAACAAGAGTGCCTCTCATCAGAACAGGGCACTTCAGCAGAAAGGATCTCATAAAGGTAAAACAACCCTGAACTGGGTTGTCAGGACGCTGATTATATTTCTCTCCCTGGTCATTGTTACCGGACTTACCGGTGGCCTTATTTTCATGGGTTGGGTTATTTCTGTGCTACAGGATACCCCTCCTCTCTCCGCTGATAACATCTACCAATATATGGAACAGTCTTCCCTGGTGTATGACAGTGAAAACAACTATCTGATCACCATCGAGACACCCATCCACCGAAAGATCATCCCCTATAATGAAATTCCGGCAGTGGTACGTAACGCCTTTATTGCCATTGAAGACGAGCGCTACTGGGAACATCCAGGCGTGGATTTCAAGCGCCTCATAGGCGTAATTTGGATCAACTTCAGTGAAGGCACACGACAGGGGGGCAGCACGCTGAACCAGCAATTGGTGAAAAACCTGTTTTTAACCAAGGAACAAACCTATGAACGAAAGCTGAAAGACATCTATTACGGTGTGGAACTGCAACGCCAATTGTCCAAACACCAGATTCTGGAAGCCTACCTGAACCATGTCTACCTGGGCCGTGGCGCTTATGGTGTGCAGGCAGCGGCAGAGGTCTATTTCAATAAAAATGCCAGTGAACTGACTCTTGCTGAGGCAGCTTACCTGGCCACCATTCCCCGCAATCCTACACGCTATGCGTTAACCACCGAAAAAACGATGGAAACCCTGGCCACCGACGAAATTGTGGTTAGAAAACTGGACAATGACCGTGTACTGGTGCCCAACCAAAACGCCTATTTCAGGCAGGGGTTAGTGTTAACGGCTATGTTGAGGAATAACCTCATCACCCCAGACGAATACACCGAAGCACGGCAGACAGCTTTGGAATCACTGCTCATGCCCACCTATATTTTTGAATACGAATATTCCTGGTTCTTCATGGACATGGTACAGCAAGAGGCTGTGGAAGCCATCCAAAATCATTATCAGGTTAACAGCCAGGAAGCCCTGGACATGTTTCTTCACAATGGGTTTAAGGTGTTCACCACTTTAGATCCGGCAAAACAGCAGATAGTGGAAGCTTATTACAACGAAGACAGCCACTTCCCCGGCTACAACCCAGAAACCAACCAACCCCAAAGCGCTTTTGTGCTTTTTGACCACCACACCGGTGAAGTATCTGCCATCATCGGCGGCAGGCACATTGACGAAGGGCGGAATTTATTTAACCGGGCAGCCGAGCCCCGCCAGCCCGGGTCAGCAATGAAGGCCATCGCTGCTTATTTTCCGGCACTGGAGCATGGCTATAGCCCGGATGGGTTTATCATGGACGAACCTACTCATTTTGACCTGGAGGATCCTGAACGGGTCTGGCCCACAAACTGGTACGATGGACACCGGGGCCTCATGACCCTTACGGAAGCTTTGGCCCAATCCAGCAACGTAGCGGGGGTGACCCAACTGGCACGACTAACCGACAGCCATGAAGAAAACCTGGCCATCATGGGAGAAAGCCTCAAACGTCTGGGCATCACTACCTTCGTGTCTAAATCATCCCCTTTGCAACTGGGCACGAAGCTCCTCCACGATGAAGTTTATTCCACCGTACTGGGTGGCATGACTTATGGAGTTTCTCCCCTGGAAATGTCTTCTGCCTTTGGCACCTTTGCCAACGGTGGCCTCCGTCAACAACCTACAGTGATCCAAAAAATCGAAGATTCCACTGGTAAAATCATCTACCGTGGAGGCAATCAAATCCGTGTCACCTCGCCAGGTATCGCATACCTGATGACAGGCATGCTTAAAGCTGCGGTTGATAACGGAACCGGCCGACGGGCTGCCATCACCACCGGTAACCAGGACATACCCGTGGCTGGAAAAACAGGCACCACAACAAACCAGCGGGACGCTTGGTTTGTTGGTTACACACCTTATTTCACCGCCACCGTCTGGGTGGGGCATGACCAAAATGAAGACCTGGTTCAGGGAAGTGCCATGGCAGCACAAATCTGGTCAGATGTAATGAAACAACTTCATGAAGGGTATGCACCCCGCCAATTTGAAGAAGCCAACGACATCATGCAAGTCACGGTGAACCCCAATGACAGTAAACTGGCAGGATCAAGTGCGAGTGGTGTCTCTGCCCGGTATGCTGAAGGATACCAGCCTACAGAAACCAGTGACTGGACAAAGAATTTGACAACTGAACCAACTGAACCAACTGAACCAACTGAACCGGAAGAACCGGAAGAATCCGACTGGCGTGAACCTCCATCTCCATCGAACGAAGGTAACTCAAACTGGAATGATGACCCGTGGCAATAATCAGATCCACAAGTCATCCGTGTCGTTAAAAAAATCCAGCAGACTGCGTTATGGCGTATATACTTCAAACACATCCACAATCACATCATTTTCTGTCGTCAAACGGAACAGTGAGCCTCGCTCCTCAAGGAAATCCGCCAGCCCCTGCACATCTGTGTTAACCGGATTGGCTAAATCGTCCCAGTCCAAGAGCCACACGGTGGCCTGCTCTGCCACAGGCAGCCATTCCACCAGTTCCACCTCATTATGCAAGTAAAAATCGTTGGGAAAATCACCAGCCAATCCCAATTCCTCAATACGCTCTGTATCCTCCGAGGTTATCCATTCCAGATCGTCAAAGGCAAGTAGTCCAGTTTCTAAGTTTATTTCAGAAACCCAGCCAAGGGTTTCCTTCACTTGCACATCCTTGGGTTGTGCCGGAGGTTCAGGAGCAGGTTGAGGTGCTTCTTCCCTGGGTAGCAGGCTGCACCCTGGCAGAATTAAACTGATAACAATAATTCCCCACATCAACCTTCTTATTTCTTTTCCAATGATGGACATTGAAACGCCTTTCTTTTTCTTCATATCTGGTCCGCCTCTCTTTATGCTTTAGATTGACCAACACTTTTAGGAAATTAAGAATTGTGAACTCAATCCTTTGCCTTAAACAACCTTTGAATTTAGTAAGGTTGTCCATTCAAGTGCCTTTTACTCTTCGTTTTTCCTTGTGCTTCAACAGATATGACGAATCTAATGCACTGATGTTTCAATCAGAGTGATCCATTTGAAAACATAACTACAGCCTCTATAAGTCATACAGAGGCTGTTGTTCTACTTTATGATGATTGTTCCTTCATGGCTTTTTCAATGGCCTTACGAAGAGCGTCTTCCTTGTCTGACCCCATTACCTTATAGTGATCTGCCACCACAAAAGTTGGCACGCTGTTCACTTCATATTTATCAATCAGTTCCAGGCAGGGTTTGAAAATTTCATTGTTTGTCTCCTGGATAGAAGCCTGGAGCTCTTTACGGTTCAGGCCGACTTTTTCTCCAATGTCCAGTAGCACCTCTAATTGGCCAATGTTCTGTCCATCCTCAAAATAAGCATGGTAGACTTCATCGCGGAAAACCTCCCCGTGTTGTTGCTCAACTGCATATAGCTCTGCCAGCAGGGCTTTATGGGAATTGGCCATCCGTTCCATACCAGCGTATTCATAACCAAAGCGGCGGCCCCGTTCCTTCAAGTCAACTAATTTCATCCTGAAATCATTGGCCCCAAACTTTTCTGCCAGCAGCAACCCTTCTTCCGATGTCCCGGGATGCAGTTCAAAGGGAATCCATTCCATTTCAAGAGGATATTCTTTTTTCAATTCTTTGACAAGACCCTTGCCAAGATAACAATAGGGTCAAATAAAGTCATAAAATATTTTAAGATTTACCATGGTTTCACCTTCCTTTTTTTAGTATGATACAGTTAACCTTTATAAACTTTACAGGCCCTTCAGACCACTGTTATTCTTATACCCAGAATGAACCTCTTTCCACGACCATGTATAGCCGTCAGGAGTGACCTTCATCAGCAAATCCCATCGCATCCCAGCCACCGCTCATAACCTGGTGGCGCGAAAAAGTGGCAATGGAAGCAATAAAGGCCGCCTCATTTGGTGTGCCCACATCGATGCCAAGAAAAACACACCAGGCGCTCTCGATAACGCTACCGGAGTGGCTGTACTTCTGTCACTTGCGGAAAGGTTTCAACAGTATACTGGTGCTCCTGACCTTGAACTGGTTGCTTTCAATGGAGAAGACTATTACGCCATTCCGGGTCAGATGCTATATCTTCAGCAAAATGAGGGAACGTTTGAGGACATTCAGATGGTGATCAACATCGATGGTGCCGGTTATATTGACTCCAACACATCTCTTTCATTCTACAACCTGGCGGAGCACAACACCACAGAACTACTAACAACCGCCGGCGAATTTGACACCATCGTCCAAGGTGAAGAATGGTACGAGGGCGACCATTCCATGTTCCTGCAACAGGGCATTCCCTGCATGGCTGTCACCTCATCAAATTTACATGAGACGGTAATGAATATTTCCCATACACCCGAGGACACCTTGGATAAAGTAAACCAGGTCCTCTTGGAAGACCTGGTTGATTTTCTATACCGTATGATTATCCACCCCACCTCATGATCAGAGGCACCACCAGAGGCACCAACAGTGCCAGGGTCATACCACTGATAAAGGCAATGATTGTGATGTTAGCGTCTGTCTCCCTGGAAATCACCGGCAGCGCAATGCTCATGGCAGAAGCGCCGGACATGCCGGCGGCTTCCAGCCCTCCCAATGTTTTCACCACCAAGGGAATCAATACTAAAGCGGCCATTTCCCGTGTGATGTTGGTAATGAAGGCTAACGTACCCAGATAAGCACTGTGACGGGTCAGTTCCACCCCCACAAAGGAATACCAGCCAAAGCCGGCGCCCACTGCACCTGCCTGGTACCAAGGCATTCTTAGAATCAGCACACCTGCAAGAATGGCGCCGCAAACGCTGCCCAGGGCAGCCATCAAAGGCACCAACAGGATCCTTGGCCCCAAACGCCGCAGATGGCTAAACAACCCTTTCTGCCGGCCTACACCAATGCCCACCAGAAAAAGCACCACCATCAATCCTGCACTGATCAGTGTGTCCAGGGCGTCCACAAAAGAAGCCGGCATAAAAAAAATACCCATAAGAATGCCCAGTACCAACACCATTAAAATCCACTTGGTCATTGTACATCCTCCTTCCATCGAAGGACGTATTTTGCCACCAGTCTGACCCCGCCAATGCTGAAAGCAACGGATGACACCGCCAGTACAAGGGCTTGGATACCAATGGTGCGAAAACTGTTGAGCACATACTCGTCCATGCCAATCTTAATGCCCATCATAAAAATCAATGCAAACACAGACCCGGTTAACAACCAATCTGCCTGTTTCTCAACCCCGGGTTTTAAAAAACCCCGGGCACTGATGAAACCGCCCGTCAGCAGCACTGCAATGTAAAGTAAAATTGTCACGGCAATGCCTCCTGTCATTCAAACATTTTCATGGTGAATGTATCGTATTAAATGTATCGTATTATAAGGTATACCTTAAAAGGTATTATACCTCAACTCTTCTTCTACCACCACCATTACATTACATACACTGCCTCTATTCAGGATTCTTAGCGGACAAAAAACATTATTAACAGAAGTCTCCGTTACTGTACCAGATATGTGGAAATCTGAGAGCTGTCAAAACATGTTAGGTATGGTAAACTGTTGAGTAGCTTCAAAGTGTTACAGCCTATTATATCTGATATGTGAAGTCACTCTATTGTAGAAAGGTGCGATGTAAATGAAAGCATTGTTGTTCATGGGGGTTTTGTTTGCGCTGGTTGTTGGCATTGTAAGCTTCTCCCATTGGCGTTTTAACGCAAGGATCAACCGGGAGACAAAGGAACTTTTTTCTAACAACACTGTGATGAAAGAAGTCATTACAGAAGAGATGACCAGAGACCTTCCTTCCCCTGTGAAAAGGTGGATTGAAAACAGCGGCATCATCGACAATGAGAAAATACATACCGTTCATTTGAAGCAAAGAGGTCTTATGAAATTACAACCGGACCAGCAACTTTGGACGGACGCAGAGGCCGAACAGATCTTTACTGTTGACAAGCCCGGGTTTATGTGGCGGGTCAGAACCACCATGGTAGGAGTACCTGTCATTGGCCGGGACCTATTTTCAAATGGCAAGGGTTCAATGGAAATTAGGTTGGCTGGTACCATCCCCGTCGTCAAAGTTTCCAACCACAAAAAAATCAACGAATCCACCATTCAGCGTTATCTTGGTGAAATCGTCTGGTTTCCATCGGCAGCACTCAGCCCTTATATTCAATGGGAACCCGTAAATGAGCACAGCGCAAAAGCCACTATGTCTTACGAAGGCACCACCGGATCTGCAGTGTTTCATTTCAATGACCAGGGCGACCTGGAAAAATTTGTAGCGCCCCGGTACAAAGACATAAACGATGAAGCGCCAACAGACTGGGTTGCCACTGTGAAGGAAACTCAATCAATCAACGGCATCAGAATACCCACCAGGCTTGAAGCTGCTTGGCTTATGAAAGAGGAAACTTTTACCTGGTACAAATTTGAAGTCTATGACGTTACCTATAACCTGGGAATCTGATCATCTTTAATGCTGCATCAAAAAAATCATTTTTTCTACCGCTAAAACATTATATCCATTCCGACACCCAATGGTTGAAAGACATCACGCAGCTTTTCTGTTAACAGATTCATGGCTTTAAAGCCTGTACAATGCCCTGCATAAATAACTGCTGGTGATATGACTGTCATTTCATCCACTGTTTTGTTTATGATTTCATTTATAGAGGCCATGAGTACACTCCGTCCTGAAACAGAACCTATTAGTCTGGAAGAATTTGTGCAATACTGTTTTAGCCCCGGGTTTTCAGCTTTGTGTTCTGACATCATGGGGTTCAGTCAAGAAGAACAGGCTGTACAATATCAAATTTGGCTTAATTATGTGGAATCACAGACACCCCGTTTTTTTGCCGGAATGCCGGAGCTGATTACTGACTATAAGCACCAGGACGGTCTGATCTGTGTGGTCTCTCATTCTGAAAGTCGGCAGATTCTCAGGGATTACCGTAACCACTGTAATGTAGAGCCCGACATGGTATTTGGCTGGGAGCTGGAAGCATCAAAGCGTAAACCAAGCCCCTATCCCCTGGAAAAGATTATGAGCACCTTCACCCTGAACCCATCTGAAATGCTGGTGGTGGATGACCTGAAGCCAGGGCTGGACATGGCCAGGAGCAGCGGTGTTGATTTTGCCGGAGCGGGCTGGTCCCACAACATTGCGGAAATCGCCAGCTATATGCGGAAGCATGGGGATTATTATTTTGAGAAGGTTGCCACGTTTCGGGATTTTATTTTGTCATGAAATAATGCGTAGCTTCACTTGGAGAACTCCAACTGAAACTACGCATTTTGTCTATCATTCACTTGATTCGATTGCTTGTGATTTACTGGCTCTGGCCGTTCTTCTCTCATTATTTTAACCTACTTATTCAATCTGAAACCGTAGGATGGTTTTTAGTTTCTCTGTTGAAGTTTTACGGGGATCTGATAAGTAGATCTCCCGATGCAACATGGACACGCGCTCATACCCTTCCCGTCTGCAAAAGTCCGTCATCTGATCAAAAGTAGCCGGCTCATCGTCGTATGAACCCACATGAAGCATCTGGCAGCAGAGTCCTTCTTCCATCTCTTCCAAGACTAGTCTGTCCAGCATGTCGTTTGGCTTTTTCTTTTTTGTTTCCTCCAGAAATCGCTTAAAGAGACTGGGTGTCAAAAAATCTGGTTGTCGAATCATCAAGGTGTATTTGTAGTTGGACTTGTCTGCACTGCCCATTTCGTAATCGATAAGGTCCCATACACCTTCCAAGGGAAACACTTTGTATTCATAGTAATCCTCAGGCACATTTCGGCTTTTATAAGACATTTTGACTGCATAACTGAAGCCGTACAGGGCCGTTGTCAACTGCGAAAAAGGTTCTTCGTTGGGGTCACCCTGACCCTGTGCCATGACAAACCGAATGGGTGGCACCTTCACCACTTCAGGTTTCGATTTAGTACCGTAAAGTGCCTTGAAATCTTTTTTGTAATCCACAAGTTTCAACGGTTTTTCCATTAATGGTCTTTCTTTTGCTATTATCATTGGCATGCCTCCTCGTATTTAGGGTTTCAAAGAAAATTGCATGGCATATCATTGATCTCATAATTTTCACAGTATGTCAATAAATTTCTAAACCACCTGCTAACACAGATTTGGCTATTCGCAGATATAGGCTTGTTTAAGTTGACGTAATAATTGGGTATATTGGAGTATATAGGTAATATAAACTATGAGAATACAAAAATTTAAAGGAGCATACCATGGATGAATATATAATACGAATACTACAGAAACCTTACGTAATACGCCTGATTGTAGCTGTGGTGGGTGTTGTGATCATTTTAGCGGCCATTAAGTTGACCCGGTCTCGGATCCACAAATACATCAAAGACCAAAGCAACTTCTACCGAAGTAAAAAAGCCATAAACACTGTAGGGTATTTTCTTATCGTGCTGTTGATCTCCGTCATTTACCGTGATCGCTTAGGTTCTTTGACGGTTTTCTTCGGAATCGCCGGAGCGGGAATTGCCTTTGCCTTGCAAGAAGTGATTGTCAGCATCGCAGGGTGGATGGCCATTTTGTTCAGCGACATTTATAAATCCGGAGACCGGGTACAATTGGGAGGCATCAAAGGGGATGTCATTGACGTCGGTGTTATAAGAACCACCATTATGGAAATCGGTGGATGGGTTGAAGGAGATTTGTATAACGGAAGAATCGTCAGAATCGCCAACAGTTTTGTCTTTAAGGAACCGGTTTATAACTATTCTGCTGATTTTCCTTTTTTGTGGGACGAGATTAAAATTCCCATTAAATACGGTAGTAACTATGACCTTGCCCGACAACTGTTTTATGAAGTAGCCTACGATGTGGTGGGTTATTATTCTACTGAAGCCGAAATACACTGGAAAACAATGGTTCGTAAGTTTATGATTGAAGATGCCACGATAAAACCCATGGTGACCATTGTTGCCAATGATAACTGGGTGGAGTTTACACTGCGCTATGTGACAGACTACAAAAAGAGAGTGCTCATAAAAGATGAACTCTTTACGAAAATCCTCAAAAAAGTGGAAAGCAGTACTGGTCAGGTGCATCTGGCTTCTACAACTTTCGAGGTGGTAAGCGCCCCACCGATTGAGCTTAAATCAGATTAATAAGGTTTATTTATCGAACATCATACCTCTTCATTAAAACTATATCTCTCATACTTACATTGATGATCTTTTTTGTTTTGCACTCATTGCAAAAAGAGGCAGGAGAACCGTCCCCGGTATGATGTAGTTATACATCAAAACATGTAGCGGGTGTTTGGTTCTTTGCTCTTTTAAAACGTACTTTAAAACAAAAAGATCGTCGTAGAGGTTGTGAAGATGTGGTCAACTCG